>CAVYIZ010000034.1:0-112786 GCA_963768555.1 uncultured Alphaproteobacteria bacterium | reverse complement strand
CCGAGCGGGTCTGTCTTCTTGACAACGTCTGATGCGCGGGCGCCCCTCGCGATTCTCGCGCTGCAATTCTCCCGATATGCGCCCACGCTGTTCATGCCGCTAAGATCGATAACGAGGCCCTCGCACAGAGCCCGCGCGGCCCAATCGTGGCCCCCGCCGCGCACCGACAGCGGGAGGTCACAATCACGTGCGGCGCGAATCGCCGACTGGACGTCTTCCGTCGTTCGGCAGCGGGAGATCGCGCGCGGCAAGCGGCCGACCGGCTTCGACCAGATAGCCGTTGCGGCAGAGTAGCGGTCATCGCCCGGCCGCGAAATACCTCCCGGCATCTGCTCGCCGAGGCAGCGAAGCGTCGATTCGATCCGATCAGTCATTTCCTTCTCCTGTGAGTTGGCTCCGAGGCGCCAAGGTACGGAGGCAGGCGGGACGCGGTCGTGAAGATTCCTGCTTTTTCGCTCTCGCTCAGGCGGCCAGCTGCGTGAGCGAAACACCCTTCACGCGCCGCACCCAGCGGGACAGGTGGCTCTGGTCGGCAAAGCCCGTGCACGCCGCAATCACCGCGAGGCTGGTTCGTCCTTCGCGGACCAACTCGAGCGCGCGGTTCAGCCTGAGGTGCACGGCGTAGCGATGCGGGCTCAAACCGACCGAGCGCGTGAAGACGCGCGTAAAGTGGAACGGGCTGCGCGCTGCTATATTTGCGAGCGAGGCCACCTCGATCGGCTCGTCGAGATGCTCCATCACATAGTCTCTGAGCCAATCGAGCACGGCCTTGTCGAGCGCGCCGCGCGGCTTCGGCGCCACACCGCGTGTGTGGCGGGCGATCAGGCGATCGAGAAGGGCGCTCGCGACGTCGTTCCAGAAAAGCGGTCCGTTGGGGTAGGAGTCCGAGCTCTCCGCAACGAGGGTGCGAGCAAGTTCGAGCAGCGTTCCGTCGTAGCCCGACAGACGCTCGGTGATTTGCGCATCGAGCGCCGACTCCTCGGCGGCGGCCAACGCGAGCCAGCCAGGATCGACGCTCACGATCAGAGCGTCGTCGCTCTCCTCGGCGTCGGCCATCCAATCGGCGCCCGCAGGACAGACGGAGCGATCCAGCCGGCGCGTAATGGCGAAGCGTGTGCTCGCCTTGCGGGATGGCAACGGCCCGTTCGCCGATGACGACCCAAGGCGCCGATGCAAGGCGCCATTGTGTTTCCCGTCGTTACGCGAGGCATCGCGGAGGCGTCCGCCACACGGAGACCGTCCAAGCCATGCACTTTGAGCCTGCCGTCTACGACCGACAGGGCGTCGCGTCCCATCTTCGCTGTGCCGGACTGATGCCAGAACGTAGTCAGACCATTGCGAATAAAGCGCTCCAGATCCGCGTTGTTGAGGTTCCGGGGCGCTGCCTCGCGCTTTGCATAGGGCTGAAGAGCTGCCGCGTTGCCGATCTCGCGGGCTTGTCCAATCCCGATCATCAGATCTTTCAAATCCTGCGGATCGGCCAGGTAGTTCGCCTGGATTTTGAGCGGATCGGATGGATTCGGATCGGTCAGGCGAATGGCTCCTCGGCTCATGGGTCTCATGCCGGTGGAGAGAGCCATGACGACGCGGGAGGCCTGAACTCGGCTTGGTTTTCGGGCGTGACGGCCGCGCCGCCGCGCGCGTAAGTAAAGTAGTTCCGCGCCTCTTGCGCCGGGTCCGTCTTCCAGAAGCAGACCGCCTGACTTCTTGGCGCAGTGGGAAACGGCTCTCCCGACCCCCCCAGACACAACCCAACGCAACATGGTCGTGAAGATTGCGCCCTACGCCAGGCAGGTGCTGCACCAACGGAATACCGAACCTTCCCAGTTCGGCTTGGGTGCCGAACTCCAGACTGCATCAACAGCTTCGGCGTCTGAATGGCGCCGAGAGAGACGACGACTTCAAGCGTTGCGTCGGCGCGGCTATGCTCTCCCTTTACTGGAACTCCACGCCCGTAGCGCGGCGCCGTTCAAATACGATGCATGTCGCCAACGCTCCCGTGAGGACGGTCAGGTTCGGCCGATTCATCAGCGGATAGACATAGGAGCGAAAGATCGATTGCCGTCTTCCATCTCGGACAGTCTCGTCGACGATGGCGCAGCCTCCGCCGGCCTCCATCATGCGACCGCCGGAATTCTCAAATCGCTGCAATCCTGCCGATTCGGCTGCTTCCAGGACAGCGATGGCGAAGGGATGGGAGTCGGCCGCAGGCTGCACGTGCACCCGACCGCCGGAGCCTCGGTGCTTCGGATCCGAACTTCCCGTCCAATCCTCGATGCGACGGCGGTACAAGTCGAGGATCGCGTCGTATCCCCAGGACCGATCATCCGCCTCGGCGGCGTAAGCATCCCAATCCACTTGATGACCTCGCGACCAGGTCGAAACGTTGATGCTCGAACCGCCGCCCAAAACCTTACCCATGGAATAGGGGATGGCGCGCCCGTTCAGCTGAGGGTCGGGCTCGGCGACGAAGCGCCAATCGAGTTCGCCGCCGAGAGCCCTTACCCAAAGGGCGGGATCCATGACCAACGCCATCTCGTCGCTGTCTCCAGCCTCGAGCAGCAGCACCTCCAGGTCTGGATTGGCGGCAAGCCTTCCAGCGATGACCGAACCGGAAGTTCCTCCTCCGCAAACAATGAAGTCGAACCGCTTCCCAAGCTCCGCCACCAACTTTTCTTGATTTGCGCGGACCCGGGTTGCGACGTCCACCTGATCGCCGCCCATATTTGGACTGGTCATGTCATCCTCCTTGTCTTTTGAAGATCCTTTCAGTGAGCGAGAGATGACGAATGCGACCCTGCCGCAGAGGGCCATCTCGGACCTCTGCGCCTTTGGATGAACGCATGCTCCATCTGTTTCGCTACAGGAGAATTTCCAAACTCAGTTTTGCGTTACATTCGCAATATTGCGGTCCCCGCGGGTTTGGGATCGCAGCAGGCCCGCGCGCGATCGGGCGTTCCACGGCTCAAGCGGCCGGCGGCTCGATGGCGACGCCATATTTGGCGGCAATGGCCGCCAGCTTTTCAAACTCCGTCATGCCGCCTTCGTCGATCATTTCGCGCGATGCTTCGGGCGCAAGCCCTATTGGGAGGACGGCCTCTGAGGCTGACGCGGTCGCCGTCGATTCCGGCAACGGGATCAGCGCGGCGCTCGATTTCAAGCTCTATCTCTTCGTCAACTGCGACCTGACGATCAACCACTTCCGCCGTCCAGCAGGCGAATGGATCTGCCTGCAGTCGGCGAGCTGGTTCGGCGGCAACGGATGCGGTCTGGCGGAATCGGCGCTCTACGACGAGACGGGGTTCATAGGCCGCGCGAGCCAGAGTCTCGCGGTGCGGAGGCGGTCGCCGTAATCGGAAGGGAACGCGCCTTTCGCACGCCAACAGGCGCCGCAGCGCCCCGCTCCCGGTAGCCCGTCGAGAGACGGGCGTCCTTCCGGACGCCCTATGGTGGGGGCGGGTTGCAGTGGGCGGTCATGCGGTGTTTTCCGATTTGGCCATTTGGGAGGACAGCTGGAAAAGCTTGGCGCGACCCCTCCCTCGCCCTCCCCGACAAGGGGGCACAAGGGGGGACGGATTCCGTTGCATCGCAAGCCGGCGGTCGGCGCGGCGGACCTCATTCCGAATGCAGAAACCTCTCGATAAGCTCGATCTCGGCCTTCGAGCCCCGCTCGTCCGCGGCCAGTCGCTCGTAGAAGTCGGCGAACGCGTCGTACATCCGGCTGGCGGCCGAATCTTCGCCGACGAAGGCGGCGATCTCGCGCATTTCGGCGACCCATCGGTAGGCCTTTGGAACCATGTCCGGCAGCGTTTTGGCGAAACGCTGGAGCAGCTGAGGCTGGCTCGCCGCGAGCTCCTGGCGCAGCGCCGCGGCGGCGCCGGCCCGGGTCGCGGCCAAGACCATGGCCGCGGCGATCGCGGTCAGCCCTTTGGTGACGCCGGCATAGGACATTTTCAGAGCGGAGGCCGCGCCAATCGGGCCTTCGATGGTCCGCACAATCAGCCCATAGTCGCGCAAGACCTCGAGGTCCGCCGCGAGTTCGCCCGAGACGTAGACAGTCGGACTCGCCTCGCCCGGCTTCGGCGGGGCGCCGATGATCGCTCCGTCGGCGAAGCGCGCGCCGCTCGGCCGGATGATTCCGGCGACCCGCTTGACGGTCCCAACGTCGATGGCGTTGCAATCGACGAAGATCGGCTTCAAGGGGCTGCGGGTCAGCGCCGGCGCGAGGCGTTCGGCGAGCGCCAGCGCTTCCGCCGGCGGGACGATCGACAAGACCATATTTTGCCCCGCGATCTGGTCCTCGTCGGCGCCGATCATGCCCGCCGCCTCGGCGCGGCGGCGTGTCGAGGCGCTGCGCCCGTCCAGCAAGGTCAGGACGCGCGCGCCGTTCTCGATCAGGCGGCGCGCCACCGCGCTGCCCATGGCGCCTGCGGCGACGATCGCAAACTCACGGGTCATGATGGGTCTCCTTCGTTTATCGACATTGTCTCCAAGTTATTCGAAAGGACAATTCAGGAGGTAATAAATATTCTGTTGACGCTTGTTCACACCTCAACCACACGTGCGCACGCGGTCGCCGCATTCGCGCCGGCTGGGAGGTAGGGTCGTCGTCGTGGACAAGAACAAGAACTTTTCAGCCGATCATTCAGACACAGGCCGCGCGCTTTCCCATCAGGAAAGTTGTTTCTCACGGCCAGATCCTGAAGAGGGGCATTGCCTGATCCGCTCATTCTTAAGCGTTCGACAGCCGGCTCTCCGTCAGGCGATCATCGCGCTCGTAGAGGAAGTGCTGAAGCGGGGCAACGAAACGCAGTGGTCTTGTACGGGCAGCACCAAGCTCAGTGCGTGAACTTTGCCGCCGACGCGTGTTTCGGCGGTTATCGTTACGGGAGCGGGATCACGACCGATGCTGAGCGCGGGTCCTGGCGCATCTCGTCGAGACGGCCCCAACGCCTCGAGCGCGCTAAGAGCCCCAAGCTGCGGGTGGACTCGAACCGGCAGCCGCAGACCTTGTTCAACCGCAGCACGCGGTACGGATTCGCGGTGACGCTCGCGCAACCCGACTTCGGTTGACGCAGCGGGCCACATCCACATCCGGCGCTCCGCGCCCACCTTCCCCAGCCGAGCTTAGCCGAGCTTGGAGAAGGAAGCCCGCTCACGCGAACCTATCGATCACTTCGCGCGCAGCGCCTCGACGCCGGGAAGGGCCTTGCCTTCCATCCATTCGAGGAACGCGCCGCCGGCGGCCGAGACATAGGTGAACTGGTCGGCGACGCCGGCTTCGTTGAGCGCCGCGACCGTGTCGCCGCCGCCGGCGATCGCCTTGAGCTTGCCTTCGCGGGTCAGCTTTCCGACCGTCCTGGCGATCGCGAAAGTCGCCTCCTCGAACGGCGGCGTCTCGAACGCGCCGAACGGCCCGTTCCACACCAGCGTCTTGATCTGGCCGAGGATCTCTTCGACCGCGACGACCGACTTCGGCCCGATGTCGAGGATCATCTCGTCCTCGGCGACATGGTCGACGTCGACGACGCGCGCATGCACATGCGCCTTGAGCTCCTTGGCGACCACCGCGTCGACCGGCAGCCCGATGCGGCACTTGCCCTTCTGAGCCTCGGCCATGATCGAGCGCGCGGTGTCGGCCATGTCCTTCTCGCACAGCGACTTGCCGACCCCCTTGCCTTCGGCGAACAGGAAGGTGTTGGCCATGCCGCCGCCGATGATGAGGATGTCGACCTTATTGATGAGATTGCCGAGCAGTTCGAGCTTGGTGGAAACCTTCGCGCCGCCGACGATCGCCGCGACCGGCCGCTCCGGCGTCCCGAGCGCGATCGTCAGAGCCTCGAGCTCCGCCTGCATGGCGCGGCCCGCATAGGCCGGCAGCTTGTGCGCGACGCCCTCGGTCGAGGCGTGGGCGCGGTGAGCGGCGGAAAAGGCGTCGTTGACATAGATGTCGCCGAGCTTGGCCAGCTCCTCGACGAAGGCCGGGTCGTTCTTTTCTTCGCCCTTGTAGAAGCGGGTGTTCTCCAGGAGCAGGACGTCGCCGTTCTTCATCTTGGCGATGGCGTCGGCCGCGACCTTGCCAATGCAGTCGGGTGCGAAGTCGACCGGGCGCTTGACGATGTCGGCCACGGCCGCGGCGACGGGCCGCAAGGAATTGGCCTCGTCCGGCCCGCCCTTGGGACGGCCGAAATGAGCGAGCAGGATGACCTTGCCGCCCTTGCTCGCGATTTCCTCGATGGTGGAGGCGACGCGCTCGATGCGGGTCGTGTCGGTCACCTTGCCGTGTTCGGTGGGAACGTTGAGGTCGAACTCGCAAGAGGACGCGCTTGCCTGAAACGCTGGCGTCGTCGAGCGTGCGGAATGGCTTGCTCATCTTCGCTCCCCTGCGAAACTGCAGTTTTTTCGAGTTCGAGCCTATGTTTTACGCCGCCGGGGCTCAAACCCCGGCGGTCGATCGTTTTCGTCCCGAAGCGCTAGACGCTCAGATCAGCTTCGCCATCGCGGCGGCGGTGTCGGCCATCCGGAGCGAGAAAGCCCATTCGTTGTCGTACCAAGACAGCACGCGGACGAAGGTTCCGTCGATCACCTTGGTCTGGTCGAGGTGGAAGACCGACGATCGCGTGTCGTGGTTGAAGTCGATCGAGACATTGGGCTTGTCGGTGAAGCCGAGAATGCCCTTGAGCGGCCCGTTCGCGGCCTTCTTCACCGCGTCGTTGATCTCGTCCTTAGTGGTCGCGCGCTTGGCGACGAACGCGAGGTCGACGACCGAGACGTTCGGGGTCGGCACGCGGATCGCCGAGCCGTCGAGCTTGCCCTTGAGTTCGGGCAGGACGAGGCCGACTGCCTTGGCCGCGCCGGTTGTCGTCGGGATCATCGACAGCGCCGCGGCGCGGGTGCGGTAGAGGTCCTTGTGCAGCGTGTCCTGCGCCGGCTGGTCGCCGGTGTAGGCGTGGATCGTCGTCATGAAGCCGTGCTCGATGCCGATCGCGTCGTTGAGCACCTTGGCCACCGGCGCGAGGCAGTTGGTGGTGCAGGAGGCGTTGGAAACGACGAGATGGTCCTTGGTCAGCTTATCGTGATTGACGCCGTAGACGACGGTGAGGTCAGCGCCGTCGGAAGGCGCAGAGACCAGGACGCGTTTGGCGCCGGCGGTCAGGAGCGTGGCGGCCTTGTCGCGCGCGGTGAAGATGCCGGTGCACTCCATCGCGATGTCCACGCCGAGATCCTTATACGGCAGCTCGGCCGGATTCTTGATCGCGGTCACCTTGACCTTGTGACCCCCGACATGGATCGTGTCGCCCTCGACCGTGACCTCATGCGGGAAGCGCCCGTGCACGCTGTCGAAGCGCAGCAGATGCGCGTTGGTCTCGACCGGGCCGAGATCGTTGATCGCGACAACCTCGATGTCCTTCCGGCCCAACTCGACGATCGCGCGCAACACGAGCCGCCCGATGCGTCCGAAGCCGTTGATCGCTACTCTTGTGACCATCGTTACCCTCTCCTCTTGCCCGCCCGGAATTTGCGGCCGCCGGCGGACCCGTCCCATGCAAACAGCCGCACGTTGAAATCGCCAGCTACATGCGCCTTCGCTAGTCCAAAGTCTACAGGGCATTGGGCGAATGCGACAATTCGCCCTCGCCCGTCGCCTAAGCTTCGAGCCTCGCGACGGCCGCCTCGGCGACGGCTTCGGGCGTGATGCCGAAGTATTGATAAACCGCCTTGTATGGCCCGCTCGCGCCGAAGCCGGTCATGCCGATGAACGGCCCGTCGCCGATGATCGCGTCCCAGCCAAAGCGCACCGCGGCCTCGACCGCGACCTTGACCTTGGCCGAGCCGATCACCGAACGGCGATAGTCCTCCGGCTGATCGAAGAACGCGTCCATGCAGGGGATGGAGACGACGCGGGCCGCAATCCCCCTGCCCTTCAAGAGCTGTTGCGCCGCGACGGCGAGCGAAACCTCCGACCCGGATGCGAAGATCGACACGGCCGCCGAGCCCTCGGCCGGGGAAATCTCGTAGGCGCCTTTCTTGCAAAGGTTCTCGGCGACATGCGTCCGACGCAGCGCGGGCAAGTTCTGGCGGGTCAGGGCGAGAATGGAGGGCGAGTGCGGCCTTTCGAGCGCCGCCTGCCAGCACTCGACCGTCTCGACGCTGTCGGCCGGGCGCCAGAGGTAGAGGTTGGGCATCGCACGGAGGGCGGCCAAGTGCTCGACCGGCTGGTGGGTCGGTCCGTCCTCGCCGAGCCCAATCGAATCGTGGGTGAAGACATGCACGACCCGCGCGTCCATCAGCGCCGCGATCCTCAGCGAAGGACGGCAATAGTCGGTGAAGCAAAGGAAGGACGCGCCCGAGGGAATGAAGCCGCCATGCACCGATATGCCGTTGCACGCCGCCGCCATGCCGTGCTCGCGGATGCCCCAGTGGATGTAGCGGCCGGAAAAGTTTTCCGGGGTGATTTCCGGGGTCGCGGCGACCTTGGTGTTGTTGGAGGGGGTCAGGTCCGCGGAACTCGTCACGAGCTCGGGCACGGCGGGCGCGATCACGTTCAGCGCCGCTTCGCCCGCCTTGCGGGTCGCTATTTCGGGCGCGTCTTCCGCGAGCTTGCGCTTGTAGGCGTCGATCACACCGTCGAAGTCTTTGGGAAGATCGCCGCGGATGCGCCGCTCGAACTCGGCCCGCTGCTCCGGCTCGAGCGCCGCGAGCCTCGCTCGCCAGGCGTCGTTCTGCGGCTTGCCGCGCGCGCCAACCCCCCGCCAGGCGGCAAGAATGTCGTCAGGTACGACGAACGGGTCATAAGGCCAATTGAGATTTTTGCGCGCGCCCGCGACTTCGGCCGCGCCCGGCGCCTCGCCATGCGCCTTGTTGGTCCCGGCTCTGGTCGGCAGGCCGAAGCCGATCGTCGTCTTGCAGGCGATCATCGTCGGCCGGTCGGAGTTTTGCGCGGCGCGCACGGCGTTGAGGATCGCCTCTGGATCATGCCCGTCGATCCGGCTCGCGTTCCAGCCGGCGGATTCGAAGCGCATCACCTGATCGACCGAGTCGGAGAGCGACGTCTTGCCGTCGATCGAGATGCCGTTGTCGTCGTAGAAGACGATGAGCTTCTTGAGCTTGAGATGGCCGGCGATGCCGATCGCCTCCTGGCTGACGCCCTCCATCAGATCGCCGTCCGAGCAGAGCACGTAGGTGCGGTGGTCGACGACGCTCGGGAACTGGGCGGCGAGCATCCGCTCCGCGATCGCCATCCCGACCGCGGTCGCGATCCCCTGCCCGAGCGGCCCGGTGGTCGTCTCCACGCCCGGCGCGCACCCCCGTTCGGGATGGCCGGGGGTGCGCGAGCCGACCTGCCGGAACTGCTTGAGGTCTTCGATGGTTAGGCCCTTGTCGCCGCCCACGCCCGTCAAATAGAGCAAGGCGTACAGCAGCATGCAGCCGTGCCCGGCCGAAAGCACGAATCGGTCCCGGTCGGGCCAGTGCGGGTCGGCCGCGTCGAATTTCAAGACATCGCGCCAGAGCACCGTCGCGACGTCGGCTGCGCCCATCGGCAGGCCTGGATGGCCGCTCTTGGCCTTCTCCACAGCGTCGACGGCGAGAAATCGGATGGCGTTGGCCATGGAATCGTGGCTCGGAATCGTCGCCATGGAGGGTCTCCTGTGCCTTTGCTCGGTCGCCCGCCCCCGGGCGAACCTCCCGCCAGTTACGGACGGGTCCGCCGGCCTGTCAATCTACACAGCTTTCCATATCGCTGCGCGTTGACGCCGCTTTCAAGCATCGCGTAAACAAAATGTCGCAATGGACGGACGCGAAACCATGCCGGACGCGTTGGAGAGCTCCCTGAAACGGCTCGCCTGCGCCGTTGACTCGCTCGAGCGGGCGGCCGAGCGGCGCATGCGTCACGACGAGGCGCGCGCCAATGCGGAAGAGGAATACGCCCTCATGCAGGACGACCGATCGCGACTGGCGGTCGAACTCGACGCCGCGCTCGATCGTTCCCGCGCGCTCGAGGCCGCCAACGCCGAAGCGGGCGCGCGGCTCGCGCACGCCGCGCAGGCGATCGGCGCGATCATCGAACGGATGGATCCGCCGGCGGATTAGAGCCCGGCGCCGACAGGAAAAGGTTCGCGCCATGGCGCAGGTATCGGTGACGATCGACAACCGCAAATATCGCCTCGCCTGCAACGAGGGCGAGGAGCAGCGGCTCAAGCAGCTGGCGTCGATGATCGACGGCAAGATCGCCGAATTGCGCACGGCCTTCGGCGAGATCGGCGACCAGCGGCTCGTCGTCATGGCCGCGCTGACGATCGCCGACAGCCTGGCCGAGGCGCGGAACGAACTCGAAGCCGAACGGGAGCGCGCCCGCGCGGCGATTGAGCGCTCCGACGCGGCGGCGGCCAGCATGGACGCGCTCGGCGCGCGCCTCGAGTCGCTCGCCGAGCGGCTGGCGGGCGGCGCGGAAGCCTGAGCCGGCCCCCCGCTGGGCCGCGGCCCCTCAGATCGTCGACCCCATCTTCGTCGTCATCTCCGCTGTCTCGATCGCAGGCAGGGCCGACCGGATGGCGAGCTCCATGACGATGAGGCTCCAAACCGCCACGGCGATCACGCCCGGCCAGAAGGTCAGCCAGCCGACGCCGCCGTCGACGTCGCCGATCGCCGAAATGATCCACATCCCTCCGAACCACGGAAGCAGCCAGGCGATGTAGCGCCAGCCGAACTCGGCCGCCGGCATCCTGGCGATGAGGTGGTAGTAGAGGGCGTAGAGCACGAAGACGATGATCATAATAATGTACAGGAAGCTGTCCGTCCTGAAGCCGGTCCAGTAGAGGATCCAATTGCTGCAGATGAAAGCGATCGGCGCCAGAACCTCGGCGCCCCAGAGGCGGAACGGCCGCTGAAGCGTCGGCTGGTTACGGCGCAGAACCAGGAGCACGATTGGCCCGAGTCCATAGGTGATGACCGTCACCGAGGTGATGTAGGAGACCATCAGCTGCCACGCCGGGAACGGCAGCAGGAACAGGACGCCGACGGCCCACATGACCACCACGCCGGCCCATGGCGCGCGGGCCGCGTTGAGCGCGGCGAGCCAGCGCGGGCCCGCGGCGGTCTCGCCCGTCGCGAACAGGATGCGCGAGCCGCCGGTCATGTACATGAGCGCGGTGCCGCTCGGGGAGACGTAGGCGTCGATTATATAGAGCAAGGCCGCAAGCCAGCCGAGCCCGAGCGTCGCCGCCAGCCCCGCGAACGGTCCCGCTGCGCCGGCGAAGTTGAGCTGCGCCCAACCGTGAGCGAGATCCTCGGGCCTCAGCGCCATCAGGAACGCGACCTGAAGCAGGACGTAGATGACGCCCGAAATCACCACCGAGCCGACGACCGCAAGGGGAATGTCGCGACCAGGATTGGCGCTTTCGCCGCCGAGGTCAATCGCTGTGCGGAACCCGAGGTAGCTGAACACGATGCCAGCGGCCGGCAGCGCGGTGAAGATGCCCGAGAAGCGATAGCTTTTTGGATCGGCCGCCCAGACGTTCCAATGCGAGCTCGCCAGGATGAGGACGATGAGCGTCAGCACCGGCACCGCAATCTTCCACCATGTCACGGCGGAGTTGACGGTCAGCAGCGTGCGCACCGCGAGCAGGTTGAGCCAGGCGAAAATCAAGAGCAACGCGGCGCAGGCGAAGAACCCGGCCGTCGTCAGGAGGCCGGATGTGTTCGGCTGGAGGAAGTAGGGAAGGTAATTGTTGGCGTAGGTGACGACCGCCTCCGCTTCGACGGACGGCACCGCCACATAGGCGAGGAACAGCATCCAGGCCCAGATGCGGCCGAGCCCCTCCCCGTGGCTCGCGTGGCTCATGTGCACGAGCGCGCCGCTCTTCGGGAAGAGCGCCGCGAGCTCGGCGAAGCAGAGCGCGATCAGCACGATGATGAAGCCGCCGAGACCCAGCTCCAGATGCTGAGCGGACCGGCGATCTTCGCCGCGTGAAAGGCGCCGAACAACCAGCCCGACCCGATAATGCTGGTCGTGCTGGCGAACAGAAGCCCGATGAGGCGCGCGTCGCGCCGAAGCTGGCCGGGCGACGTCAGGTGGAAAGCGTGAGACATGTCCATACTCCTCTGCCCGCGCCAACGTCCAACAACGCTGAAGCGCGATACGCGAGTTGGCGTCACCGCGTCCTCGCAAGCCAACAGGGCGGCCGGAAATGTCGCGACGTCGGACCTTGTCGATTAACGCCCGAAACTCTGCGCGGAAATAACTTCTGTGAACACCTTCAAGTTCCGGCGCGGCCGGAACACTATCCGGCGGCCGGCGAGGTCAAACGGCGAGACTGCGCGAACGCCATGCCGCGCTCGACGATCTCGACGGCGATCGCCGACAGGGCGTCGGCGCTGTCGGGCTTGACGAAGACCTTGTCGGCGCCTGCGCGCAAAGCTTCCTCGTGCACCGGCTGCGCGGTCGACGTCGTCAAGACGAACACCGGCAGCTCGCTCAGTCCCAACGTCGCGCGCAAGGCGTGCAGGAACTTGACGCCGTTCAGCCGCGGCATGTTGAGGTCGAGCACCAGCACGTCCGGAAGCTTGTTGGTCAGGTCCTCGAGCGACACCCGGTAGGCGGCGTCGAGGCCGTCGCCCGCGCGTTCGAGAGCGACTTCATGCCGCAATCCGGCCTTCACGCTGTCCAACGCGCGCTCGAAAAGAAAAACGTCGTCCGGATCGTCCTCAATTAACATGACACGACAGGGTCTGGGCTTCGCGGTTTCATCGGGCATCGGCGTGGTCAACTGAAAAGTCATGCGGGAACACTATATCACAGCGAGCGGCTCGCGGTGTCAAAGCGGCCGTAACAGCCGCAAGAGGCTGGAGTGAGGCAGACCATGCCGACGAGCACGCAAGGCGACGACCGCTTCCGGCTGGCGGTCGACGCCTCTCCCGCAGCCATGATCATGGTCGACGCGAACGGCTTGATCGAGTTCGCCAACGCCGCGACCGAGCGGATGTTCGGCTACGCCATCTTCGAGCTGATCGGACAGTCGATCGATATTCTCGTTCCCGCCCGGTCGAGTGCAGCTCACGCCGGCTTGCGCCGGAGCTTTTTCGCCAATTCGAGCGCCCGGCCAATGGGGGCGGGCCGCGATCTTTACGGGGCGCGCAAGGACGGACGGGAGTTTCCGGTCGAGATCGCGCTGACGCCGATCGAGGCGGAGTACGGTCTGATTGCGCTAGCGACGATCGTCGACATCACCGGCCGGCGAAGAGCGGAAGAGGAGCTCGCCCGACGCGCGGCGGACCTCGAAATCGCCAATGAGCGCCTGACCCAGTTCGCCTACCTGGCCTCGCACGATCTGCAGGAGCCGTTGCGCAAGATCGCGGTCTACGCCGACCTGTTGGAGAAAGCGGTCGCGCAGCCGGACGCCGGCGACATCGCGCGCGCCACCTCCGTCATCAAAAACTCGGCTGTTCGTGCGCGCCGAATGGTCGCGAACCTCCTCACCTTCTCGCGGATCACGGGGAGCGAAACCGACGCCCGAGCCGCTCGACCTGCGCACCGAAGTCGACCTTGCGCTCGGCGACCTGTCGGCGTCGATTGAGGAGACCGGCGCGCGGATCAACATCGACATCCCGCCGATCGTGGTCCCGGCCGACCGGGCGCAACTCGGGCGGCTTATTCAAAACATCGTCTCCAACGCGATCAAATATCATGAGCCGGGGACCGTTCCGGCGATCGAGATCCGCGCGACGTCTGTCGGCCGCGCCCAAGCGACGCTCTCGATCGCCGACCACGGGGTCGGCTTCGACGAGAAGTTCGCCAAGCAGATCTTCGAGCCGTTCAAACGGCTGCACGACATGACGGAATATTCCGGCACCGGCATCGGGCTCGCGATCTGCAAGGCGATCGCCGACCGGTACGGCTGGACGATGAGCGTTCGCTCGCGGCCCGGCGAGGGGACGACGTTTACGGTGACGCTGCCGACGGCGTGAAGGCGGGAGGTCGGTCCTCTCGCCTTGCAATCGCCCGAGGCCTCAGCGACGGCCGGCGTCCTTGGCGAATTCGGCGAAGGCCTCCTTGTAGTCGGGATGCCATCTGGACAGCGGCGGGCGGTTCTCGATGATGTCGCCCGCCGCCCACAGGATGCGTCGCTCGTCGATCGCGCGCGTGACTTCGTTGTCGGGGCAGAGGATGTAAAAATCGCCGGCCGACATGGCGTCGATCAGGAACTCGATCACCTGCTCCGGCGTCCACGCGCCCGCCGGCTTCTCGGCGGCGCCGGTGATCCCGGTGAAGGTGAATCCGGGGATCAGAAGATGCGCGCTGACATGGGCGCCGTTGATATTGCGCAATTCGTGGGCGAGCGCCTCGGTCACGACCTTCACGCCGGCCTTCGACACGTTGTAGGCCGTGTCGCCCGGCGGGCAGGTGATCCCCTGCTTCGAGCCGGTGTTGACGATCGCCGAGGGCGCGCTCTGCCTGATCATCTCCGGCGCGAAGATATTGACGCCGTGGATCACGCCCCAGAGGTTCACGTCGATGACCCGGCGCCATTTCTCGAGATCGCCGAGGACGCCCGCGCCGCCGCCGATCCCGGCGTTGTTCATCAGGAGCGCGACCTCGCCGAAATCGGCGAGGGTGAGGTCCCTCAGGCGCTCGACGTCGACCGCCTCGCCGACGTCGACGACGCAGAGGCGGATGTCGCCCGGATGCGCCGCGAGCCGCGACACCCGATCCTCGGCCGCTTCGAGCACCGCGGCGTTGGAATCGGCCATCACGACCTTCATGCCGAGGCCGGCGAACTTCATTGCGGCGGCAAGACCGATGCCGCTCGCCGCGCCGGTGACGACCGCGACCCGACCGGGGCCGAGGGCCGGGTGGAGAGGCATGCGAAGCTCCTTTTCGCTTTGCTGAGGCGTTTCGCAATCCTGCCCTCGCGCCGCATCAGCCGCAAGACGGCGCCGAGCGTCGTCTGCGGCGAGACCAACGCGGCAAGCATGCCGTTTTCCCGCCCCGCGGCAGCCGAATTCCCTACTGACAGGAAAAGAGCAGGGAATTTCTCGTTTTTTTGGCCAAAACGGCGCTGAAAATACCAGTAATTCCGGCATGTTGCCACAAAATTCCCTGCACAGGGGAGCAGGGAATTTTTTGTCGGCTATCGCCGGCTAAGCGATAACCCGAAAATCGGCGCGCTGGATCACCCGGAAATTGTCCGTGGTTCGGTCGCGGAACCGCTTCCATTGTTTGGGCACGGTATGCCGGAGGAACTTGATGATCTCGCGGCGGAATTCGGCGAAGGTCTTGTAGTCCCGGTTGTGGGTGACGTTTTCGTGCATCAAGGCCCACAACCGTTCGATGGGATCGAGATGGGGACAGTAGGGCCGTGCATTCTCCTTGCTGTCGAATTGTGCAATTGACGCGCGGCAGGCGCAGCGCGCCGTCGCGCCTTGCGCCTCCGACACGGCGCCTCATCGGGGTCTTCTCCGAAGCGCCGCCTCGGTCTAGAGTAGAAGAATAAGGCACAGGGGGCTTAAAAGCCGAAAGTCTCGCTGAACCCAGCAGGGGATGATCGGGCCAGTGGAACAGAGAGGTGGGCGCATGCGCGTCGGGCTTTTCATCCCCTGCTACATCGACGCCTTCTTTCCCGAAGTCGGCATCGCGACGCTCGAGCTGCTGGAGCGTTTCGGTCACGAAGTCGTCTATCCGCGCGACCAGACCTGCTGCGGCCAGCCGATGGCGAATAGCGGCTTCAATGCGGACTGCGCCGCAACGGAGGCCCTCTTCGTGCGCAACTTTTCCGGCTTCGACGCTGTCGTCGCGCCCTCCGGCAGCTGCGTCCACCATGTGCGGGACAATTTCGACGCCATCGAGCAGACCGACGCGGTGAAGGAGGTCCGAGCGCGAACCTATGAGCTGGTCGAGTTCCTGCACGACATCGAGAAGGCGGAAGCGTTCCCCTGGGCGCGATTTCCGCACCGCGTCGGGTTGCACAACAGCTGCGGCACGCTGCGCCAGCTCAAGCATGCGGCGCCTTCGGAGCTGAACGAACCGTTCTTCTCCAAGCCCATGGATCTGCTCTCCAAGGTCGCGGGCATCGAGTTCGTGACGCCGGCGCGGCCGGACGAATGCTGCGGCTTCGGCGGAACTTTCTCGGTGTTCGAGGAGGCGGTCTCCACCAAGATGGGCTACGACAAGGTCAGCGACCACGCGCGCGCCGGGGCCGAGTACATCGTATCGGCCGACACTTCATGCCTCATGCACCAGCAAGGCTGCGCCGAACGCATCGGCGTGCCGATCAAATTCATCCATATCGCCCAGATCTTGAATGGAGCCAGCGCATGAGCGCCCCACAAGAGCCCTCGGAGGCGCCCATCCTTCATCCGGAGCTCAAGGCTGCGGACGACCCCGACGCGATCGTCCGGGGCGGGCGCCGCCTCGATCATGCCGAGGGAACCTCGAAGCCGCTGCGGCCGCAGCCTCGCGAGAAGCAGCCGCGGGGCGCCAAGGTCCATGGCGCCCGGCCGATCGACCAGGCCGAGGCGGCTGCGCGCTTCATCGCCGCCCCCGAGCACGAGAAGATGCACGACGAGCGGCTCTGGGACCTTCGGCAGAAGCGCGACCGCGAGATGCACTTCATTCCGGAATGGGAGGAGCTGCGGTCGCTGGCATCGGCGATCAAGGAGCACACGCTCACCCATCTCGACGAGTACCTCGGCCAGTTCGAGGCCAACGCGCGATCGAACGGCGTCCATGTCCATTGGGCGCGCGACGCCGCCGAGCACAACCGGATCGTCCACGGCATTCTCGAGGATCACGGCGCGAAGTCGCTGATCAAGAGCAAGTCGATGCTCACCGAGGAATGCGGCTTCCGGCCTTATATGGCCTCGGTCGGAATCGAGGTGATCGAAACCGACCTCGGCGAGCGCATCCAGCAGCTCGACAACGAAGACCCGAGCCATGTCGTGGTGCCGGCGGTGCACAAGCTCAGGACCGACGTGGCTGAGGTGTTCGCCAGGACGATCGGAACCGACCCCGGCAACAGCGACGTCCACTATCTCGCGGAAGCGCAGCGCGACGCGACCCGCCCGCTCATTCTCGCGGCCGACGCCGGCATGACCGGGGCCAATTTCGTCGTCGCGGAGACGGGCGCCTTCGTCGTCTGCACCAACGAGGGCAACGCCGATCTTTCAGCCAATGTGCCCAAGCTGCACATCGCCTCGATCGGCATCGAGAAGATCATCCCGCGCCTCGAACACCTCGCAGTGTTCATCCGCCTGTTGTCGCGCAGCGCGCTGGGCTCGCCGATCACGCAATATACCTCGCACTTCCGCGGGCCCCGGGCGGGCGGCGAGATGCATGTGGTGCTGGTGGACAACGGCCGGTCCGAGCGGCTCGGCATGGCCGAATTCTGGACGTCGCTCAAATGCATCCGCTGCGGCGCCTGCATGAACACCTGCCCGGTCTATCGGCGCAGCGGCGGCTTGAGCTACGGCGCCACCTATTCCGGCCCGATCGGCCTCATCATCGACCCGACCTTCAACGCGCACAAATACAGCAACCTGCCGTTCGCTTCGACGCTCAACGGCAGCTGCAGCAACGTGTGCCCGGTGAAGATCAATATCCACGAGCAGATCTACGCGTGGCGACGAGAACTGGTGAAGCGCCACGAAGTCCCGTTCGCGAAGAAGGCGGCGATGAAGGCGGCAGGCGAGCTCCTCTCTAGGCCCGCCGCCTATCGCGCCGCGATCGCCGCCGCCGACGTCGCGCTCGCCCATCTGCCGCGCTTCGTCGTCTACAACGGCCTCAACGCCTGGGGGCGAGGCCGTGAGGTCCCCCACCCGCCCAAGCAGACGTTTCACGCGTGGCACGAAGCCAATCGCGGAGGAAAGACATGAGCAGCCGCGACGACATTCTTGCCTCGATCCGGGCGAATTCACCTCGCCTGGATCGGCCGCTGCCCGAGGTTCCCTTGTTCGACGGCGCCCCGCCCGCGTCGCTGCTCGCCGCCTTCAAGGAGAGCCTCGAGCTCATGGGCGGCGTGTTCCTCGATCCGCCGGCCTCCGGCGATGCGCTCGCGCCCGTCAAGACGAAGATCGCGAACGCCAAGGTCATCTGCTCGCTCGTGCCGGAGATCGTCGGCAATCGCAAGATCAGCGAGGTCAAGGCGACACAGGAGCTGGCGGATATCGATTTCGCCATCGTCCGCGCAGCCTTCGCCGTCGCCGAGACCGGCTCCGTGCTCCTCGGCGATGCGGATCTCGGCGTCAACGCCGTCGCCTATCTGGCTCAGCACCTGATCGTCCTGCTCGATCCGGCCGACATCGTCGTCAATCTCCATCACGCCTATCGCCGGCCCGAGTTTCGCGAGCGGAACTACGCCGCCTTCCATACCGGGCCGTCGGCGACGGCGGATATCGAAGGCGTGCTGATCCATGGCGCGCAGGGGGTGCGATCATTGTCCGTCGCGCCCGTTGAACGAGCCGAAGGCGATTGAGACCCACATACTTTGGCGCCGCCTGCGCCCCCGCCGTCTACCCAATTCACACGACTTCGAATTCGCAACGCCGTCATGGAATTGAGCGGCGGGCTTGAACTAGTACGAGCTTCCACGCCCTCCAAGACGACCCAATGTGGGATGCGGCCTGATCGCCGCGCCCTTCGCGTTTCAGCCGGACAATTCCTACAACGTCGGGCGAATGCCGCGGGAAATGGACAGCGGCGCGGCGCGAATAATTCGCGCGGCCTCGCCAAACGGGCCGCCGGTCAATGCGCTCCGCCGAAGCGTCGCGAAGCATGCGAACCTCCTTTTGGCTTTGCTGACGCATTCGCCTAAATCCTGCCCCCCCCCGCCGCATCAGCCTGAGCGCGGCCCCCAGCGTCGTCTTGAGCGAGGCAATCACGATATTCGGGTCCATCCCACGCCGTGCAACGCGCGGTCGTGCGAGTCGCGGAACGTCGTCGCGGGCGCAGCGCCATCGCCGATAGCCAAGCAATCGGGACTAATAGCCGGGCCCCCCTTTGGCGACCGAATTCCCTGCTGTCTCAGCCAAGGGGTGCAGTTCAATCCTGGCGCCGCGCCCCCGTCTCGCCTTCCGCCGTGACAGAAGCGTCGGCGTCCCGATTGGCAATTCTGGCCTATGCATTCCCCTGCCGACGCTTCGCCTTCGGCATCGCGACTGAAAACGCACGGCTCGGGGCCGGTCTGGATCGCTACTCCTTCACCGCAGTGGACTGGCGCCGCCTACTCCTCGCCGGCCTCCCAGCGCCCCGTCGCCGTAACCCGATGCCTGTTGGCGTGCGCAAGCGCGCGCCAACCTCTCCAATGGGAGACCCGCTGACTTCCTCAAATAGTCTCAAAGTGGTGTGGCCGGTGACAAGACCGCTTCATTGTTTATCCTCGCTTGATGTTCGAATCGCTCCGCGCCGCCGGCTTTCAGGTTGAATTCCATTCGCACGCCGAAGCGATTCTCAGCGTCGATTTCGCGGATGTTGCCGCGCAGCTTGAAGAAATACTGCTGAACGCAACGATCCCAATCGAAGAGATTGTCGGATCGGGCGGCGGAGAGACCAAGGGAACCCAACGGCTGAGGCGGGCGCTCCATGAACAGGGGTGGCGCAAGCACAAATTCGAGATCCAACGGACAATCGACGGCGTCGCGCGGGAATTGATATCTCATGAAGTCGACCATATTGCCCGGTTTCCGGCTGGCACGGTTGCGCTGGAGATCGAATGGAACAACAAAGACCCCTTTTTCGACCGCGACCTGGAGAACTACAAGCGCTTGCACGCCGACGGCGCGATCTCGCTGGGCATCCTCATTACGCGCGGCATCTCGCTTCAAGACAATATGCGCTCAATGGTCATTAGGTTTGCCGAGGAGAACGGTATCAACGAGGAGGCCGATCTACGGAGGATTGGCTTGAATCCCGACGCGCCGACAGCTCGCAGACTACGCACGACGCCATCGGGGAGAAACGTCCTATGGGCATGCCTGGGCGGCGTCATTCGTCCAGGACAAATTCGGAGCCGCTACTACGCACTGGCGCAAACTCGAGGATCGAGTTCATCGCGGCGTCGGAAACCCGTGCCCGCTGTTGTTGATCGGCTTGCCCGCTAGCCTCGTCACCTTCGGCGAGCCTCGGGCTGTCGTTGACAGCCTCGTCGCGGAAGGCGGGCAGTCAATCGACTAGCTCCCTGTTGTTCCGGTCGGCTCGAGAATTGTAAGCGTAAGTCTTCCAAGTCGGCTCGTAGCTATCGTCGGCCTGGTTTCCCCACGTCATCCAACCTTTCCGAACGCCCCTCCCGAATAGCTCCAGATACGGCCCGGGCGAACAGGCTTCAATGAGCTCGTACTGCTCATCCGGCTTCCGAGAGTGTTCGCGCTTGCGCGTCTGAATCATGTTCACTTGACTTCGGCCGGGAGGGAGTGTGCGGGCATTTTTCCCCTTGACCCCGAACAGGATCAGCTCGGTCACATTGCGAAAATAGAAGCCGACGCCTCGACCATCGGAACCGCCGTCCTTGCGAACCTTATGCCAGACGACATTGGACTTGTATGTGAAGCCCCAAGCGGAGAGAACGGCCAGACCGTCGGGCAAGAGGGCGTTCGGCACCCAAAGATAGATGTGGGATGTCTCATGAGCGAGTTGTCCCACCGGCAGAGACTGGATGTCGGCAAGCGTCATCGTGCCGTAGCGACTGAGTCGCCTGTGCTCCGGAGCGACCTTCCCCGTCGAGTTCTGAAACCGCCACGGCGGGTCCGCCAAAATGGTCCTGAAGCGACGCCCGCCAACAATACTTAGGAGTTCGTCCGACGGGCTGAACACATCCACCTTTGCAAGCACGAATTGCCTCCCACCTGAGATGTCCGATCTTAGACCACAAAGCGCAGCGGGGAAGGTGGAAGGGATCACTCCCCACCTTCAAAATTCCAGCACGGGCGGGCGGCGCAAATAGAACGGTTATTTGTCGAGGTCCGGAAGCTGGATATACCAGCCTAGACCCACTCGCGCCCGCCAGCCGACGCTTTGCGCTGCTCCTGTCGTCTTCCCTTTCTATGGGAACGAATAGAGAACATTTGTAGCAGGTTGTCAAGTGGGAATGGCCGTCGCGACGTCTGCTCGCCATACACCGCGGCGACCGCGCTGCGCCTCGGCCGATCTTTCAACGTCGATCCGCAATGGTTCATGAACATGCGGCCGAAATACGATCTGCACGTCCAGGCGAGCGGTTGAAGTCGGAACTAACCGCGATCGAACCGCGCAGCGCGGCGTGAGGACGCTTAATATGCTGCGCATGCCGAAGGTGCTGCCTCAGGCGATCCGCAGGGCCGGTTTCGGCTCCGGTATGTCGCGGCCGACGGCCTTCGCTTCTTCCAGCCAACAGGCGATGGCGTCCTCGATATTCCCCGCTGCGGCTTCTCGTGTGGCGCCGTCCGACATGCAGCCGGGAAGATCGGGGGACCGTCGCCAAAAATCCGCCGCCGTCTTTATCCGAGATCGCGCGGCCTCACTTGCCAATGCGCGGCCATCGATGGCGAGTGGGCGATAGCGCGGCCTTCTGTGCTTTCAGGGTTCGATTAACGTGAGCCTCGGGAAATAGGTCTTGAAGTCCTTGCCATTGGTCGTGATTAACGCGCAATCGTTCAGCTCGGCCGCAGCGCCGATTATAAAGTCTGCCATAACGCGTTTGTTCTCGCCCTTATTACTTCGGTATTGCTTCAAAGCTTGTCCCGCCCTGAACAGAACATCATCGTCGTTGGGAAAGCGTTCGAGCCCAAGCGTTTTGACGGTTTTGTCGACGTCGCCTTTTGACGCCATCGCGACAGAGAGTTCGGCGTAGACCAGATCCACTATGATCACTGGCCCCTGCGCCTTGAGTTCCACCAGCTTGGCCCTACTCCAATCCGTATGGATCTCTTTCTTGTCGTCGCTCTTCAGGCCGGAGATGAGCACGCATGTATCGATGAACGTCGTCACCCGTTCCTCGTCAATCTAAGTAGTTCCTCGACGCTGATCGTTGGCTCAATCCCCGCCTCTTTCAGCTCTTCGAGCGCTTTCCGCGTGCCCTGGCGCGAGAAGTTGTCTGGATCGAAGTCCTCCAGATGGAGGGCTGACACAATGTCAAAGCCCGCGTACAACGCTAGCATCGCACACAAGGCTGGGATGCTCTTCAGGATGCGCGAGTTCGTCGGGTGGACGGCGCCGATGGGAGCGTCGTCGTTCGGGTTGATGAACTGTTCGAGGTCCTTGATCCGAACCATGGTTCGCTTGCGGACCGCATCGTCAGAGAACCTCTCGCGACCACCGCAGGCGGCGTAGAGCCGAACGAGGTGGGCGGCAGCTAGGTTCTTTTCCAGGCTTTGAGGACCCGAAATCGCGATGAAGTCCGCTTGTTCGAGGAATGCCGGAAGTTGTGAATTGGGGGTCGGTAGCCGATCTAGTCTGCGGTCCTCGATCACGCGGTCTAGCGTGAGGAACAGCGCGTCGACCCACCAACGCTCAACGCGCTGAATCGCCGTGTCCCTGAGCCGACCAATCCGGTACAGGTGCATAACGTTCGTCGCTACCTTGCGCGCCGTTTTGGCCCTATACCTCGGATTCGACTGTAGGAACTTTTCGAAGTCGTCGGCCGTGACCTTACTCGTGTCCCACTTGAAATCGGCGGCGAGCCTCGTCTTGACGTAGTCGTGCGCCCAGGCCGCCGGATGACGTTGTGCGGGTGAGGCCCGTTCGAACTTGCCGACGTAACTGAGGTGGAATGCGAACAATGCCAGCTTGTCGAAGCGGACCGAATGCGGCGCAGTCAGCGCCTGGAACACCAACTCGTCGACGACGATCTCGACCCTTCCATTCTTCATTCGATTGAATAGGAAGAAGTTGATCGGAATGTAATCTGGACGCCCTCTGTCGGCGATCCGCTCGCGAAACTTGTCACGCGGTACGTCCTCCAGCTTGTTGTCGAAGCCAATCCGGATGCTTTCGTGTAACTGGACGAAGCCGCGCTGGCTTTCCCAAGAGAAGTTCTTGGTGAAACTGCCCGGCTTCCAAGTCTCGTCATCGTCCGCCATCAACCTTGCCCTGCAAAGCGGCTTCGGGGTCTCGGCAATCCTGGACGGAGGATCCTTGCATTACAAGCCCTTTGCAATGGATCCGTGGCGCCTTGCCAGATAGCTTACATGCTCAATTCCCTGGTCGAACGCGGCTCCAGGTCGAATTCCACAACCATGCCAAATCCATTCTGGCCGGCGAGTTCCCGCGTGCGATCGAGGAGCTGGAGGAAGTTCTCCTCGCGGCCACGATCCCGATCGAAGAGATCATCGCGTCGGGGTTACGGTGACAGTGCGCCGGGAGACCGGCAAGGAGTAGGTGGTGCAAGTCCACTGCAGTGAAGGAGTAGCGATCCGCACTGGCCCCGAGCCGTGCGTTTTCGGTCGCGAGGCCGGAGACGAAGCGTCGGCAGGGGAATGCATAGGCCAGCCATTGAGCCGCGAAATTATCAATCGGGACGCCGACGCTTTTGTCACGGCGGAAGGCAACACGGGGGTGCGCGTCAATGCGAGCGCATCGCCGGTCCCGCGAGGTCGCAGACCCTGGCATGTGCAGATGGTCCTTGTCCGGGAACCGGGATATCTCACGCCTGACCACAGGCCTTGTGCCGCTCTGGTCCGCGTCGGGAAGGCGACGAGCCGAAGCCGATGATGCACGGGCGTGAGAAGTCAGGCCCCGCCATAGTAGTCGTGAAGCCGACGAACGAGGCCGGGCGACCGGCCGAGGAGTCGGTGCAGCCAAGGGCGGGGGCCGAAGGGAATGCATCGTCGTCGTCGGCTTCGACCTCGATGGGTTCGGGCGAGACGCGGCGTGCGGTCGAGCAGCGGCCGGACATCGACGAGTCTCGCGTCGCGCCCGGCAAGACCGCGTTCCCGCGATGGGGTCGACGGCGCCGATGGAAGCGTCGGGATATTTCATCGTCCTGTTCCGGGCCTGTTAACCGCGAATGAATTCCCTGCAAGCGCGAAAGAATTCCCTGCTCGCCAGCCGGATAAATCCCCGTCCGCCGCCCTCGAGACGTTGAAGCTGCGCGAACGGCGTCTCTCATCGGCTTTCGGCAGCATTGGCTCGACGCCTGAATCGAAGTGGCCCGCATCGGCGCGATGTCCCGTTGCCGCCGCCCGCATCCTGCGCCAGGAAGCAGCGACCGGTCATGACGGAGCGGGACATGCGAAATTCGCGCTCATTTGAAAAACCAACATTCTCTTGACAAAGCCCGCAAGATATGTTCTATGTTTGTTCTAACCGCCGTCTTGAAGGAGGCCTCCGAATTGTCCGGTTCCGTCGCAGCCGTTCCGCCTGCCGCCGCTTGCAGCCGCTTGATCTTTAGCGAAGTGCGCGTCGCGCGCGGCGAAGGCCGGGTGGGAAAGGCCACGCGGCTACCCATGGGGAGGACCTCCGGGTCCGAGCCCGGGGGGACGTGGCGATCCAGAGCGGCGCCGCAGCCCTTCCTCTGGATCGCGTCGGCTGCGCTTGCGATGACGACTCGAGCGGCGGTTCGGTTGTCGCGTTCGCGAAATCCTGGGGCCGCATTACGCGACCCTGGACGTCACTCTCCAGGACTTCCGCCTGGCGCATGAGTTCGGGCTGATCGTCTCGATGCACCAGGGCCGGAAGGGTGGCGGCGCCTGGAGGCCGAGGGCCTGTTGAACCGGCTCGTCAACATCGTGCACGGCAACGACCTCGGCGACGAACAATTGAGCCGCTTCGCCGCGCGCGACGTGCGCTTCACCATCACGCCCGAGTCCGAACTGATTTCCGGACATGGCCATCCGATCCTCGGCCGCCTGCGCCAGCATAAAGAGTATGAAATTTTCAGGGCCTCCAAGAACGACGCCTGGCCTGCCCTGCTCCGCGGATTCCCGCCCCCTTGCGGGGGCGGGTTAGGTGGGGGGTCGCGCCATACCGGGGAGATTGTCGCTCCTCAGGAGCGCTACGGGATCCGGTTGAGGGACCTGAGACAACTTTTTGAGGATTTAGCGATTTGAGTTTGGCGCGACCCCCCACCCCGGCCCGCCCCCACAAAGGGGGGCGGGGAGCGAGCGCGACCCTGCAGCAGGTCGCCGACGCGGCCGGGGTGCATCGCTCGACCGCCTCGCGCGCGCTGAACCCCGAGACCGCAGGCATGATCTCGCCCGATGTCGTCGCCCGCACCGCCGAGGCCGCCCGGCGCCTCGGCTACCGGCGAGACCTTCTCGCGGCCTCGCTCCGCACCAGCCGCACCCGCCTCGTCGGCATGCTCGTGCCAGACCTCGCCAATCCCGTCTTCGCCCCGATCCTCGCCGGAGTGGAGGCCGCGCTGGCCGAGCGTCGCTACGCCGTTCTCGTCGCCCATGCGCGCAACGACGAAAGCGGGCTGGGGCTGGTGGACGGCCTTGCGGCGCGTCGCGTGGAGGGCCTGATCCTCGCCACGGCGCACGCGCGCGATCCGGTCCTCGCCCGATGCATCGAGCTCGGCCTGCCGACCGTGCTGGTCAACCGGGCCGACCTGGAGGGGCGCCTGTCCGCCGTCACGCCGGACGATCGCGAGGGCATGCGCCTGGCCGTGCGGCGCCTCGTCGACCTCGGGCATCGCTGTATCGGCCATATCGCAGGGCCGCAGGACGTCTCGACCGGCTTGCTCCGCGCCGAGGGTTTCCGCAGCGTGATGGCGGAGGCCGGACTGACCCCGGGCCCTGTCGTCCAAGCCGAGGCCTATACGCGGGAGGCCGGCGAGGCAGCCGCGGAGCGGCTGCTCGCCTGCGGCAGCGGTCTCACGGCGATCGCCGCCGCCAATGACCTGCTCGCGCTCGGGGCGATGCGGGCGCTCGCCGCGCGCGGGCTCCGCTGCCCCGACGACGTTTCGGTCACCGGCCATAACGACATGCCGCTCGTGGACATGGTGCAGCCGCCGCTGACCACGATCCGCATCTTCCACGACGAGATCGGCCGGGAGGGGGCGCGCCTGCTCCTGGATCGGATCGCCCGCCCCGACGCGCCGCCGGTCCAGATCCGCACCTCGCCGGAACTGATCGTGCGCGCTTCCGCTGCGCCTCCGCCCGGCGGGAGATAGCCGGCGCCCCAAGTGATGACGCTCGGCTTCGAAGCGAGGTTGATCCCGCCTGCGCGTGTGAAGCCTTGTGTGCGCCCGGACAAGAACGACCGGAATTACGGGATTTACGGTGACCCATAGTTGAAGCAATTCCGTTTCACCCTGCCGGCAAGAAACAAGGATTCATGAATTCTCTGCTGGCAGCTTGCCGCCATTGACAGCCTTCCGGATGCAACCGACGAGATCGCCGTCGTCAAACGGCTTACCAAGGCAACGAACGGTTCCGTCCTTCAGAGCCCTCGCACGTGTAGCCTGCTTCTGCGGCCTGCTGCTGAACCAAGGTGTCATAGCTCTCAGCCGCCCAGACAAAACGGCAAACCGCACGCACAATAGGCCGAGCCGAGTCATGCGCGTAAGTTTCCCGAGGGCCTCATCATCATTTTGGACGGCAGCGGCAGCATCACGTTCGATGTGCTGGAACGGCTCAACGAGCAGAAAATGCCGGTGGTTAAGATCGACTGGACCGGGAGCGCCGTAACCGTAATCAGCGGCGATAGCTTCGCTGCCAATCAGATTTGCAGACACGCGCAATGGGTTGCACTGTTTACGCTACTGTAGGCTGATCTTTTTCTGGATACATCGACCCGTCAAAACGCTCACAATGATTCGCTCACACTTTTCAGTTGTGTGACGTCGATCACGGACAAAGCCGAACAACATGGTTAGCTTTGCAGGCAGGAAGGGCGGGACGCCCGACCGCGACAACTCGCGGCCAGAGTTCCGCAAGGGTTTGCGACGCCCTGCCTTTCGCGCTAATTACCTATAGGCGCGAGGACATCGACGTGTTGGGCGGCGTCTTCATCAGCTATCGACGGGAAGACACCGGCGGATTCGCAGGACGGATCTATGATCGCCTGACGAACCGGCTCGGGCGGGACGGCGTCTTTTTCGACGTCGACAACATCCCGGCCGGGCTCGACTTCGTCGACGTCCTTTCCGAGCGCGTCGGCAAATGCGACGCCCTCGTCGCCGTCATCGGAAGGGCTTGGAATCCGGTCAGCGACAAAGACAACCGGCCCCGTCTCGACGATCCCAACGATTTCGTCCGTGTGGAGATCGAGGCGGCGCTCGCACGCGGAATTCGCGTCATTCCGGTCCTTGTCGACGGCGCGGCCATGCCTCGGGCTGACGACTTGCCGGAGTGCCTGAAGAAGCTGGTTCGCCGGCAAAGAATCGAAATATCCCACACCCGCTTCAATTCCGACGTCGAGCGACTGACGCGCGCCCTCTCTTTGCTCGAAGACGAGCTTCGCCAGCGCGAGGCGGCCGAGGCTGTACGCGCGGCGCGCGAGGAACGGGAGCGACGGGAGGCCGCCGAGGCGGCGGAAAAGGCGGAGCAGGCCAGACGATTGGCGGAGGCCGAGGCGCAGCGGGAGGAGGAAGCACGTCGCGCCAACGAAGCAGCGGAAGCCGAACGCGCGGCGCGCGTGGAACGCGAGAAGCGGGAAGCTGCAGAGAAAGCGGAGCGGGAAAAACTCGGGGCGGAAGCGGCCGAGCGCGCCCGACAACTGGCGGAGGCCGAAGCACAGCGGCAGGACGAGGAACGGCGCGCCCGCGAAGCGGCTGAAGCCGAACGCGCGGCGCGGGAAGAGCGCGAAAAGCAGGAAGCCGCGGAGCAAGCGGAGCGGGAACGGCTTCGGGCCGAAGCCGAGGCGACTATGGCGAGAGAAGTCGGCGCGGCGACCGCGAAGTGGACTGGCGACATCGGCAACGCTGTCCTCAAGCCATCGCAAAGCGACGCGCCGGATCGTGCGCTCGCGGCGGCGGCGCGGCGGCGCGACGGTCGGAACTGGCCAATTCTGGCGGCGGTCGTCGGCGCGGCGATTCTAGGGGCGGCGCTGCTGATTGCGGAGTTTGGTTCGCGACACGGAAACACGCCGGCGGTCCAGTCAAATGCGCCCGCCGCGCAGCCAACAAATGCGATTGCGGCCGCTCCCGCGGTTGCGCCGACGCCGGAGGCCGCCGCGCCGTCCGAGACCGTTGCGCCGGCGGCGCCAAGCAATCCGACCGCGGCCCGTCCCGCGGTTGCGCCGACGCCGAAGGCGGTTGTTCAGCCCGAACCGACCGCCACTCACGGCGCCGCCGAGCAGCGCCATCGCGGCCGCTCCCGCGGTTGCGCCGATGCCGAAGTCGGTTGTTCAGCCCGAACCGGCTGCTACGTCGACCGCGCCGAGCAGCGCCATCGCGGCCGCTACCGCCGTTCCGCCGGCGCCCAACGCGGCCGTGCATTCCGAACCGACCGGCCCGTCGGCGGCTCCCATCGCCCCAGACTTCGGAACCCCAAGGCCGGAACGGTCGTCCTCCGAGATGACGACGCCGGCGCCGGCCCCTATGCCGCGCGCCTCGCTGGAGGCGCCAAAGCCGTCGTCGGAGATTCCGCTTCCGTCGCAAGCCGGCGCGCCTGAGACGCCGGCTGCCCCTTCAACGCTGGCCCTGGCGCCAATGCCAGCGGCGCCCAAGCCCGCTCCTTCGCGAACTGTACCCGTTGAGACGCTGACGCCACAGCGCGAGGAAGAGCTCCAGGCAAAGGACGTCTTCAAGGAATGCGCGGAATGTCCGGAATTGGTGGTCGTCCCGTCAGGCCCTTTCACGATGGGGTCGAGCGCATCCGATATTCAGAAAGGCGACGCCTTCCCGAACGAGGGTCCGCAGCATCACGTTCTCATCCACTGGCGTTTTGCTCTGGCGCGCCATGAGGTGACGAGAGACGAGTTTGCGGCTTCTCGACCGCGGATCGGCGAAAGCTGCTATACACTCGAGGACGGCAAACCGCAAGAGCGTGACGGCCGATCCTTCCTCAACCCCGGTTTTGCCCAAGCAGGCGACCATCCTGCGGTCTGTGTCAGTTGGTTGGATGCGACGGCTTACGCGGAATGGCTGTCTCGCAGGACCGGCAAGACTTACCGCCTCCCCACTGAAGCCGAGTACGAATACGCGGCGCGGGCGGGAAGCGAATTGAGATTTGGGTCCAGAGGCGACGCGACCGATTTGTGCAGGTTCGTCAATGGAGCCGATCAATCGGCCAAACAGGCAGGCCTGCCGAGCAATCTAAACTTCCTCGATTGCGCGGACGGATATCCCCACACCGCCCCGGTCGACGCGTTCCCCCCAACGATTTCGGCCTGTCCGACCTTTTGGGCAATGTTTGGGAGTGGACGGCCGATTGTTATCATGATGATTACCGGACCGCCTGGTCGGAGGGCGTAGTTCACACAGCGAGTCTTTGCGTGGAGAGGGCGGTGCGCGGCGGATCATGGTCCAGCCCTGCGATGTTGTTGCGACCGGCCGCCAGGACCAAGGCGACGGTCAACGATCGCTTCGACGACGTCGGCTTTCGCGTCGTGAGGGAATTCGAACCGTAGGGCTCAACCTCCGCACTTGATGACATCGAACTCGACCCTCCGGTCGAGCGCGTCGCTGGCGTCGTCTCTCCCCGTGCCGACGATCAGCTCTCGCGATCCCTTGCCGGTCGCGATCATCCGCTCCCGCAATGAACCGTCCTCGGCCTCAAGTCGGTCTTTGACGTATTGAGCGCGCAAGACCGACAACTGGTCGTTGACGGCGGGAATGCCAGTTGCGCTGGTATGGCCCACGATCTCAAGGCACGATTGCGTGGAGACCGTGCGGCGAGCAATCGTGGAGAGCCAGGAATCGTATTGATCTCGTATTCTCGGATCGGCGACGAAAATGGTCGAGCCAGGCTCGAAGAGGAATTTGACCGCCAGCTGATCCCCGCTAAAACCGAAGTCGACGATTTTCTCGAAGGCTTCGTCCGCGTCCTTGCGACGGTGAAGAGCCACGTTCGCGAGATAGACGCCGTTGAGCACGCGAAGTTGCTCTCCCCCGGGGATACGCAGCGCGCTGCGGTAGAGGTCGAGGGCATCCCCGTAGCGTTTGCCGTCGTAGGCCTCTATGGCCTGATTGACCAGGGAGGCGGCCAGGATTCGACCTGCGTAGACAGGGTTGATCGGATCGCCCACTTTGGTGGAATGACAGGTGTCGATGTAGCTGTCGGTCGAGGCGTCCTTGAGGTAGGCTGGGCTGTCGGCAAAAAACGGCGTCGGCGTCAGGTCGACGCTCTGCGGCGTCGCCCAGCCGACGCCCTTCGAGATGACCTTTCCGGTCGCCAGGTTCGCCAGCGTAAGACAAATCCGGTAGGTGTCGCGCGGGCCGCTGGTCGTCTCGCTTGCGCTGTTCAGGGCGGTCAATGTGCCGATGAGAAGAAGGGGAGACTTGGCGATGGACTGCGCCGTGAAGGGCGCGATTTCAAATCGCGGAAAGTTCGCCTCGACCAGTTTGACGATCCGTTTTTCCTCGGACACGGTCGCATTGGTCCGCACGCCAGTGACGCCGTCGATCACCGGGTCGATGACCAACGGGGCCTTGGCGGGCTGGCCCTCCAGATCGGCCTTTGTGAAAAGGTCGTTGGCCGCCCGCAAGAGGGCCTCCTCGAACGCCACGGGCGCCGTCGGCGATGAAGCAGGACCCGGGGCGGGAGCGACGGAGACTGCCGGATGGGCCGGAGCCGCGCTCGCGCTCTGATCGCGCGCCACGACGTCTCGCGCTACCCGAAAACCGTTGGCGTAATATCGGACGTCCTCATCGTAGCGAAAGCGCGCCGAGGAGCGGACGGCGATTGCCTTATCTGCGAACGAACCTCCCCTGAGAACTCGCAGCGAGCAGTCGCCGCTCGTCCAGGCTAATCCATCAGTCGGCGCGCCGCGGTACGACGGGTTCCAGCAATCCTCCACCCATTCGGCCACGTTCCCGGCCATGTCGTACAATCCGAAGGCGTTCGGCCGGAACGAGCCCGCCGGCGCGGTCCTGCCGCTCTCTATCCCGCCGCACTGCGCGCATTGTGCATTGCCCGTCCCGACCTCATTGCCCCACCAGTAAGAAGTCGTCGAGCCTGCTCGCGCCGCATATTCCCACTCCGCCTCGGTCGGCAGCCGATAGGACTGTCCCGTCGTTTTCGACATCCACGCGACGAACTCCTTGGCGTCGTCCCAACTGAGGTCCGTCACCGGGCGATCCCCGCGACCCCAACCCCGATCGGGCGGACTGAACTTGCAGCCGCCCGCCGCGACGCATTTATCCAAATTAGCGAACGTCACCTCGCGGAGGCCTATGGCAAACGGCCTCCGGATGCTAACGTGGTGAACCGGCTGCTCGGCCGGCTTTGCGTTTGACCCCATGTCGAATTCGCCCGAGGGGACGACGACAAGCTCCACGCAGTCGGGGCAGTCGCGAAACCGCTCGCCCGGAAGCCGCACCTCGTCGGACCCTGCGGCTGATGACGAACCTGCCGCACAGACCGACAACGCGACGCCGACGATCGCCGCGGCGGCCCACGCCGAACGACCCCTGAACCGGCTCCGCACGATGCGCGGCCTCCACAATTCGCGTCGAACGATCTCGAGGCGAATTCCTGCGAATACCAACTAACGCTCCCTCCAACAAGACGGCCAGCTACGGAAAGCGAACAGAGCTTCACCTTTCGCTTTACAATCGCATCGGTCCGGATCACAATCCTCCAAAGCGTTCGGTTGGAGGGCCCCGTAGCGGAGCGGGGATCAAAGCGTCCTCGCGCGACCGTCCCGGGAGCAATCCGTCAACTTTTTGGCTTTGCCTCTTGATTGGTTGGGAGGGCGGCATGAAGCTGAACGTCGGGGCGATGATCGCACTGATCGCAACCCTTTTTTTCGCCCTGAGCGCGTTCTCCCAGTCGACGGCCACCGGCGGGCCGACTCCGTCGCCCCCCGGCGCGAAGGTCGAATTCATCGACCTCAAGGACGGCGCGGTCATCGGTCCCAAGACGACAATTCATTTCGGGCTGCACGGAATGGGCATCGCGCCTGCGGGAACAAAGAGGCCCAATTCGGGCCATCATCACCTGCTGATCGATACGGATCTGCCGCCTCTCGACCAGCCGATTCCGAATGACGAGAACCATCTCCACTTTGGCGGCGGCCAGACGGAGGTCGAGCTGTCGTTGCCGCCGGGGCCGCATACGCTGCAATTGCTGCTGGGTGACGCTGACCATATTCCACATACGCCGCCTATCTATTCAGATAAGATTCACGTGATGGTCGTGGAGTCAGCGCCGCCGCCGGTTGCTGCCGCGCAGGCCTCCGCCCCTGGGACTCGTCATCCCTCCCCACCGGGAGCCCGTGTCTATATCATTTCCCCTGCGAACGGCGCTTATTTGCCGACCACTTTCGCGGTTCGGTTCGGACTGGAGAAGATGGGCGTCGCCCCAGCCGGGGTGGATAAACCGAACTCCGGTCATCACCATCTTCTGGTCGACGCGCCGCTGCCGTCGTTCGATCAGCCAATCCCGAATGATGAAAATCACTTGCATTTCGGCGGTGGCCAGACCGAGGCGACCGTCACCCTTCCGAAAGGGCGCCACAAGCTGCAGCTCCTTCTGGGGGACGCTTTTCACGTCCCCCACCAGCCGCCCGTCTATTCCGATCCGATCGTCGTTTATGTCGGCATGTCGCCGCCACCCGTCCGACGCCATCTCAGGCCGCGCCACCATCACGCAGGGTAGACGCCGAACGCGAACCGGCGCCCGTCTCACTCCTCGCACGCCGACGGCCGCACGACGGGGGCGCCCAAAGCGTTGCTGACCTGCGCTATCGCTATATTCCAATGAGAACAGAAAGGGATAAAGTGATCTCCTGAAAAAATACCAGTCACACAAAATGCGATGTTTATCCGCTGCTGCCGAAGTTGCGGGCCCGCGGACGATCACGCTCGCCGCGAAGGCCGAGATCACGGAGTGGGTGCGCGACCCGAGCGCGAACGGTTTATCTCTTGCTGAATTTGTGGCATCTCACATAGCGCCTCGAAACTGCGGACGCGCGTTTGGCCATGGAGGTAAGAGACCTAGTGAATAATCGCGGGAAATGAAACCGAGGCTGGCATGGAAGGGACTGGCGGCAAAAGTCCGCGCAAGCGGCGGCTCAACGCCTGTGGCAGAATGAGGGCAGCGGGTCCGCTTGCGCGAGGAGAGGATCGTCGCCTGGCCGGGGGCCGAAATATTTTTTTCTTTGGATTGCTCGTAACCCATTGAAAAGCCCCGAATCGGACGAAGTAATCTTCATCAGGTCGACGTGAATTACAGTGACGCGCCCGTCATTGCACTTTTCGCCCGGGCAGCCCGCGACTACACCCCGCCCTCGCGCCGCATCAGCCGCATGACGGCGCTGAGCGTCGCCTTGAGGGAGGCCATCACGATGTTCGGGTCCATTCCCACGCCGTGCAGCACCCGGTCCTCGGCGTCGTGGATCTCGACATAGCTCGCGGCGGTCGCGTTGGCGCCGCGGCCGACCGCGTGCTCGTGATAGTCGATGAAGGAGAACTCGACCCCGAACGCCTTCTTCAGCGCATCCACGAAAGCGTCGATAGGCCCGTTGCCTTCCCCCTCGATCGTCAATGTCGAGCCGTCCGCCTTGCGCAACACCGCGAAGAGCTCGCGATTGTCGGGGCTGGTCGGAACGATCTGCTGCTTGACGAGCGTCATCGGCGCCCCGTCGAGCAGATAGGACTGGCGGAACAGCGCCCACAATTCGGGCGACGTGAGCTCCTTGCCGTCCGCGTCCATCTGCTCCTGCGCGATCTTGGAGAACTCGATCTGCAGCGAGCGCGGCAGGTCGAGCCCGTAGTCGGCCCGGAGAATATAGGCCATGCCGCCCTTGCCGGACTGGCTGTTGATGCGGATCACCGCCTCGTAATCGCGCCCGACGTCCTTCGGGTCGATCGGCAGGTAGGGCACCTGGAAGATCGGATCGTTGCGCCTCGCCTGCGCCTCGAAACCCTTCTTGATCGCGTCCTGATGCGACCCGGAAAAGGCGGTGTAGACGAGCTCGCCGACGTAAGGATGCCGCTGGTGCACCGGGAGCTGGTTGCAGTGTTCGACGATCTCCCTGATCGCGTTGACGTCGTGCAAATCGAGCTCGGGATCGACGCCCTGCGTGAACAGGTTCAGCGCCATGGTGACGATGTCGACGTTGCCGGTCCGCTCGCCGTTGCCGAACAACGTCCCCTCGACGCGCTCGGCCCCGGCCATCAGCGCGAGCTCCGCCGCTGCGACCGCGGTGCCGCGGTCGTTATGCGGATGGACGGAGAGGATGACGCTCCCCCGGTCGGAGACGCGGCGGCCGAACCATTCGAACTGGTCGGCGTAGGTGTTCGGCGTCGCCATTTCGACGGTCGCCGGCAGGTTCAGGATCAGCCTCTTCGCGGGCGTCGGCCTGATGACCTCCTTCACCGCCTCGCAGATCTCCAGCGCGAATTCGAGTTCGGTGCCGGTGAAGCTCTCGGGCGAATATTCGAACTCAAAGTCTGTGCCGGACGAGGCGTCCGCCAGCGCCTTGACTTGTTTCGCCGCCGCAACCGCAATGTCGGTCACGCCCTTGCGGTCGGTGCGGAACACGACGTCGCGCTGCAGGGTCGAGGTCGAGTTGTAGAAGTGGAGGATGACCTTCTTCGCCCCCCTCACCGCCTCGAACGTGCGCTCGATCAGCTCCGGGCGGCACTGGGTCAAGACCTGGATCGCCACGCCGTCGGGGATGGCCCCCTCGTCGATGATCGAGCGGACGAACTCGAAGTCGGTCTGCGACGCCGACGGAAAGGCGACCTCGATCTCCTTGAAGCCCATGTTCACGAGCAGCCGGAACATGCGGTTCTTGCGATCGACGCCCATTGGCTCGATCAGCGCCTGGTTGCCGTCGCGCAGATCGACCGAGCACCAGATCGGCGCCTTGTCGATGACGTGCGAGGGCCACTGGCGATCGGGCAGGACGATCGGTTGGAAGGCGCGGTACTTGGACACGGGCATGGCTGTCATGACGAACCCTGGAAACGTTGCGGCGGCCTCGACGGATGCGAGGACCTAGCCTGTTGTCTCGAAAATCGGAAAGAAAAGATATGCGTCCCGGCGCGCTTTAGTGCGCCGGGCGGGTAAGTCGCAGGGTCGTCGACTGCGTTCGCATGGGCGACGGTTCAACCAGAGACCGCCGAAAAAATCAACTGCTTTTGCTTCAACTCGCGGTCGGCGGCGGCCTCTCCGTCCGCGGCTCCCCGGCGAACTGTCGCAGCGCTCCCCCGACGAAGGGCCGCGTGACGCTGGCCGAACCCCTGCTGTCCATGATAGATACACATGTAATTATTGTTGATAACGTTCATGGCCTCGTCATCGAAGCCTAAACCCTCCCAAGTCAAGGTGCGTGAACATCGCGACCGCCTGCGCGGGCTCGGATTGCACCCCATCCAGATTTGGGTCCCGAACGTGCCCGGGCCTCCCTTCCGCGCGGAAGCCCATCGCCAGTCGCTTGCCATCGAGGCGGTGTCGGACTGGGGCGATGAATGAGGCGCGGCGATATTTGGACCCTCGCCGGCGGCAAGGATTACGCGGGCAAGCCCCGTCCTTTGCTCATCGTGCAGGACGACAGCTTCGACGCCACGGATTCGATCACGATCTGCGCCTTCACCACCGATGAGACCGAAGCGCCCCTGTTCCGCCTGCGCGTGGAGCCGAACGAGCGCAACGGGCTGCGCACAACATGCCGCCTGATGGTGGACAAGATCACCACCGTCCCGAAGTCCAAAGTCGGCCCACGGATCGGATGCCTGGACGAAGAGGACGTACTGCGCCTCAACCAGGCTGTCCTCGTCTTCCTCTGGCTGGCGCGATCTCTCAGGACGGTAGGCGCGCGATGCGCGCGCCTGACGCGGCCAGCGGCCGCGTCTACAAAGCACGCGCTCCAAGCGGGGCGCCGTTATGCGACGCGCTGCGGCTTGACCCCGAGCTGCAGGTTTGTTGCTATGGACGACCGGCTTGGCCCACCCGCCGGCCGTCCGACAAACGCTTCACGACCAATGGCCAAGCCTTGAGCGGCGAAGGTTCAGCAATCAGCATAACGATCACCATCAGCATAACGAAGGGAGGGACGATCATGGCCCCGCGAAACAAAGTCCTGATGGCGGCGAGCGGCGATTTGCGCCAGAGCGCCAACGAAACCTGCTGGCCCGCGCAGGAAGCGATGGAGAAGCAGGTCGTCGCGGCGCTTAACGGGTTCGGCGTCGAGGTCGAGCGCGCGCACCCCTACGATCCCGCCCTCCGCCACGGCTTCATCGCCAGCCAGAAACAGGGGCTCGAGGTCTTCTCGAAGGTCGACCCGGATCTGCCGATCGTCGTCGCCGAGGCGGTGTGGCAGTACACCAACCACGTCCTTCCCGGCCTCATTGGCCATCGCGGCCCGATCCTGACGGTCGCGAACTGGTCCGGGCAATGGCCCGGCCTCGTCGGCATGCTCAATCTCAACGGGTCCCTGACCAAGGCCGGCGTGCCCTACAGCACCCTGTGGAGCGAGACTTTTACCGACGAGCCGTTCAAGCAGAAGCTCGGCCAGTGGCTGACCGAGGGGCGCGTCGCCCACGACGCTTCGCACGTCCACCCCTTCGATCCGGCCTGCGGCTCCACAGCGGGCCCGCGAGGTCGCAAGCGAGATCGCCGCCGATTTCCGCCGGCGCAAGGCGATCATGGGCATTTTCGACGAAGGCTGCATGGGGATGTACAACGCGATCATCCCGGACGAACTCCTGTTCCCGCTCGGCGTGTTCAAGGAACGCCTGTCGCAGTCGGCGCTCTACGCGGCTTCCCGCGAGGTCCCCGAGGCGGAAGCGGTCGCCGTCTTCGACTGGCTGACCAGGGCCGGCATGACCTTCCACTTCGGCAAGGACCCGGAAACCGAGCTCACGCGCGAGCAGGTCCTCGATCAATGCCGGATGTACGTCGCCGCCGCCCGGATCGCCGAGACGTTCGGCTGCGACGCGATCGGCATCCAGTATCAGCAGGGCCTGAAGGACCTCATGCCCGCCTCCGATCTCGCCGAGGGGATGCTGAACAACGACGACCGTCCGCCCGTCAAAGGCGCGGACGGAAAACCGATCCGCGACGGCAGGGCGATCGTGCACTTCAACGAAGTGGACGAATGCGCCGGACTCGACGCGCTGTTCACCAATCGCGTGCATCGGGCGCTCGGCCAGCCGGCCGAGACGACTTTGCACGACATCCGCTGGGGCGACGCCGACCGGAGCGGGACGACGAAGGACTACGTCTGGGTGTTCGAGATCTCGGGCGCGGCGCCGCCCGCCCACCACATCGGCGGCTGGGCCGGCACGGACAGTATGCGCCAGCCTCCGATGTATTTCCGGCTCGGGGGCGGAACGCTGCGGGGGATCGCGAAACCGGGCGCGATCGTCTGGTCGCGCGTCTTCGTCGAGGCGGGCAAGCTCAAGATGGATCTCGGGCGCGCCCGCGTGGCGGAGCTCCCGAGGGAGGAGACCGAGCGGCGCTGGCGCGACACCACGCCGCAATGGCCGATCATGCACGGCGTGCTGCACGGCGTGACGCGCGACCAGATGATGGCCAGGCACAAGGCGAACCACATCCAGGTCGCCTACGCCAATTCGCCCGCTGAGGCGGACCTCGCGCTGGCGACGAAGGCCGGGCTCGCCGCCGAACTCGGTCTCGAAGTCTCGCTCTGCGGCACGAAAGCCGACGGCGGCCCGCTCGTTCATTAGCCGCGGAGCGCTAAGCCGGTCCGGGCGGTCCGACGACCGCCCGGACCTGTATGTGCGGCAAAAATACAATTGACGAGCGAAGCTCAAAAGGGTGACATGCCAGCGAGCGGGACGGGGACGATAGGGCGAGTTCTCCGCCGCCGGCGGGGGGAGGCGCGCAAGGGACAACGTTCTCCCGCCTCGAATCGGACCTCGGTGCGACTCGGAGTCGCAGAGTTGGAGCGTTAAGTCGTGCCGTCTCCGGTCATCTCCGTCGAGGGCGTCAGCAAGACCTTCCCGGGCGTGCGGGCGCTCAGCGACGTGCGGTTCGAGCTGATGCCGGGAGAGGTCCACTCGCTGATGGGCGAGAACGGCGCCGGCAAGTCGACGCTGATGAAGATTCTCGCCGGCGTCTACACGAAGGACAGCGGGACCATCCTCTACAACGGCGAGCCGGTCGCCTTTAGCATTCCGCGGGAGGCGCAGGCGGCGGGAATCGGGATCATTCATCAGGAACTGCAGCTGATGAATCGCCTGACCCTCGCCCAGAACATCTTCATCGGGCGCGAGCCCCGGCGGGCGTTCGGTCGCCAAGAGGTCAAAAACCGATGACGATGCGATCTGCTGTCGCCACGCTAGCCAGTGAGGGGCGCGCCTCCAGTCTGTGGGCCCGCCTTTCCGCCCCGCTGGCGCTGCAAAAATTGTTCGCCTTCGCGAGCCTCATTGTCATGCTGGTTGTTTTCAGCTTCCTCTCGCCCGCCTTCATGCAGACCGAAAACATGCTGGGCATCTTGCAGGCGACCGCCGTCAACGGCGTACTGGCGATCGCCAGCACCTTCGTGATCATCACCGGAGGCATCGACCTTTCCGTCGGCACGCTGATGACCTTTTGCGCCGTCATTTGCGGCGTCGTTTTGACCAATTGGGGATTGCCGATGTGGACGGGCGTCGTCGCCGCGATCGCGACCGGCGCCTTGAGCGGGGCCATTTCGGGGACCTTGACGGCGAAAATGAAACTCCCGCCCTTCATCGCCACTTTGAGCATGATGATGGTGCTCAAGGGACTTTCCCTGGTGGTTTCCGCCGACAAGCCGATCTATTTCGACAATACGCCCAACTTCTACATGATTTCGCAGGCCTCGGTGATCGGCCTCGCTTTGCCCAAACTGCCCATTCCCAACGCCGTGCTGATCTTGTTTACGCTGGCGATAGCAGGCTCCTTTGTGCTCACCAGGACGTTGCTTGGCCGCTACACGTTTGTTATTGGCGGCAACGAGGAGGCCGTTCGGCTCTCGGGCGTGAACGTGGATCTTTGGAAGACCGCGATCTACAGTCTCGATGGCGCGATTTGCGGCGTCGCCGGGCTTCTCATCGCCTCGCGGCTCGATTCGGCGCAGCCGGCGCTCGGCCAGGGCTACGAACTCGAAGCGATCGCCGCCGTCGTGATCGGCGGCACGTCGCTCAGCGGCGGAACCGGAACCATCCTCGGCACCATCATCGGCGCCTTCATTATAAGCGTGCTCACCAACGGCCTGCGCATCCTCTCGGTCGCCCAGGAATGGCAGCTCGTGGTGACCGGCCTGATCATCGTTTTGTCCGTTTACGTGGACATCCTGCGCCGCAAACGCGGGTGAGAACCTTAAGGAGTACCATCAAGAATATAAAGAATATAAAGATTATAACGGACCGTCGCCGCCCGGCGGAATATGAGGCGGAAAGAGCAATGGAAACGACACCCAACGCGGAGGAACAACCATGTTGAAGAAATGGCAAATCGGCGTCGCGCTCAGCGCCCTGATGGCGATCGGACTCTCGGCGGGCGCGCGCGCCGACGAGCCCTACATTCCGCTCGTCTCGAAAGGCTTCCAGCATCAGTTCTGGCAGGCGGTGAAACTCGGCGCCGAACAGGCGGCCAAGGCCGACAACGTCAAGATTACTTTCGAGGGGCCGGAATCCGAAACCATGGTCGACAAGCAGATCGACATGCTTTCGGCCGACCTCGCCAAGCATCCGAATGCGATCGGCTTCGCGGCGCTCGACAGCAAGGCGGCCATACCGTTGCTGAAGAAGGCGCAGGCCGAGCACATCCCGGTCATCGCCTTCGACTCCGGCGTCGACAGCGACATACCGCTCACGACCTGCGCGACGAACAATCTCGCCGCCGCGGCGCTCGCCGCGGACAAGATGGCCGAGGCGATCGGCGACTCGGGCGAAGTCGCCGTCATCGTGCACGATCAGACGAGCCGCACCGGCATCGACCGGCGCGACGGCTTCCTCAAGGAGATGAAAGACAAGCATCCGAACGTCAAGATCGTCAGCGTCCAGTACGGCGCCGGCGACCACCTGAAGTCGGCCGAAATCGCCAAGGCGGACATCCAGGCCCACCCGGACCTCAAGGGCATCTTCGGCGCCAACGAAGGCTCGGCGGAAGGCGCGGCGATCGGCGTCAAGGAATCGGGCAAGAAGCTCGTTCTGATCGGCTACAACTCCGGCAAGGAGCAGAAGGACGCGATCATGTCCGGCCTGATGGCGGGCGCGATCACCCAGAACCCGATCGGCATCGGCAAATGCGTCGTCGATTCGGCGGTCAAGGCGCTGAAGGGCGAGAAGCTTCCCAAGGTGATCGACACCGGCTTCTACTGGTACGACAAGACGAACATCGGCGATCCGAAGATTGCGGCCGTTCTTTACGACTGAGAAGCTCGAGAACGGGCGCCCGGGGTCCGAGCGTGACCGAAGCGCAATCCAGTCTTTCCGCTCCGCGCGGGAGGTCGTGGATCAGGCAAGGGGCGCAAATGAGATGGGCGGTCCGCAAGGCTGCCCTTCTTGTTTCTGAAGGCTGCTCCGCCTACGGCAAGGCCGCGGCCTCGGCGCCCGGATGGCCCCACTCAGACATCGCTCGATCGCGACCAGCTCACGGCGCATCGCTGAATCGACGGATCGAGGCCAACAAAGTCCGGCGCGGTCGCCAGACGGGCGTTGCAGCTCTTCGCGACAGCCGAAGCGTCACGGCTTTGAAGGGCGTCGATGTAGGTCAGATGCTCGCGCATGGCGACGATATTGCGTTCCCTCTCGTCCTGTTTGTTCCACTGGTAGTGATATTGGAAGATCTGCATCAAATCAGGGAAGCGGCGAGCGCCAAGCGATCGCGGCCTTCTCCGGGGCCAGGCGCGGTGCTGTTGCGCATACGATGCGCCGGTGTGTGCGGCGCGGATCTGCATTTCTATGAAGGTCTATGGAGGCTCCCCGGGATTTGAATGGGGAAAAGGCGTGCGCCCATTGCGGAGCCGTCGTCGACCGATCCCGGCTTCCGTTCCTCGATCGCCGCCTCGCCAAAAATCCAAGAAGCAGCGGCATTTCGGCGCATTGGTCGAACTTGGTGTTTCGTGTAAGCCAGCCCCTTCTCAGAGGAGCCCTCGCTTCGAACGAAGAAGCCGTTCACCTCTGCCGGATGAACGATCATCCCATGAAGCACGATCGGGTTCGCCGGAATCGAAAGCAGACGAGAGCCCCCTGGCTCTCACCAACGGAGGAAAAAAGCATGAAAAAATTCCTGATCGCGACCGCTCTGACGTCGCTCGCCGCCGTCCTCGGCGCGCCGAGCTACGCAGCCGATCAACCGACCATTCCTGTCATCGTCAAGGACACCAGCTCGTTCTATTGGCAGATCGTGTTCGCGGGCGCCCGCCAGGCCGGCAAGGATCTCGGCGTCAATGTCCCCGAACTCGGCGCGCAGTCCGAGTCTGACATCAACGGCGAGATTACGATCCTCGAGAATGCGGTCGCCGAAAAGCCTGCCGCGGTCGTCATTGCGCCGACGCAGTTCAAGGCGCTCGGCAAGCCGGTCGACGAGGCGGCGAAGAAAGTTCCGATCATCGGCATCGATTCCGCTGCCGATTCGAAGGCCTTCACGTCGTTCCTTACAACCGACAACGAGCAGGGCGGTCGTATCGCCGCCGACGGCATGGCCGAGGCGATCAAGGCTAAATACGGGAAGGCCGAGGGCGATGTTGCGCTCATCACGCATCTGCCCGGCGTAGGCTCGCTCGAAGCTCGCAACAAAGGTTACAAAGAAGAGCTGGCCGAAAAATATCCCGGCCTGAAGCTGGTCGCGGACAAGGTGTCCGATGGCAATGCGACGACCGGCCTCAACATCATGACCGACCTCATCACCGCCAACCCGAACCTGCGCGGCGTATTCGCCGACAATCTCATCCAGTGTCAGGGCGCGAGTCAGGCGATCGCCGAAAACAAGAAGGGCGACACGATCAAGCTCGTATGCTTCGATGCCGACGACAAGCTCATCGGGTACCTCAAGGACGGCACGATCGCCGCCCTCTTACTGCAAGACCCCTACCGAATGGGCTATGACGGCGTGAAGACCGCGCTCGCGGCCTCCAAGGGCGAAAAGGTTCCAGCCTTCGTCGACACCGGCGCGAACCTCATCACCAAGGCCAACATGGACAGCGAGAAACAGCACGCGCTGCTCTATCCGAAAGTGAAGTGAGCATCGACGGGCGCGCCAGCGCTGCGGCGTCTGCGCGCCCTCGAACCTCCAGGAAGCCTTACTCACGAGCAGGCGCGCGCCAGAATGTCTTGCGCGACGCCGGAGCGCGGGGGATGATGTACGCCTGAATCAAGAAGATCCGCCCAAGAGCGCGACCATGGCCTCAGTTGTCACCGCCGCCTCGACCGATGGCGCGCCGCTGCTCGCGTTACACAAGCTGGACAAGCCTTTCGGCGCGACGCACGCCCTCAAGGCCGTCGATCTGACCTTCGAGCGGGGCGAAATTCACGCGACCGTCGGTGAGAACGGCCCCGGCAAGCCGACGCTCATCAAAGTTTTGATGCCGGAAGTGTACGGGTTGGCCGTCACGCAGCGCGTCTTCCACGGCGGCACGATCGCGGCGAGCCAGGGGCACGCGGATGCTTCACAAGAAACGATACTGACCGAGGCCATCGGCGTTCAGGGTAAGGGATCGCAGCAGACATGACCGTTCAAACCATTCCGCAGGAGCGTCGAAGCGGCGCGGCGTTGAGCGTGCTTCTCGGCCTCACCTTGCTCGGCCTGATGTTCATCCTGTGGCTCGCCCTGTCGTTCGGGACCACGACCTTCTGGACCTCGAACAACATCGCCAATCTCCTGCGCCAGGGCGCGATGATCGCGATCCTCGCCGTCGGCGAGACGTTCACCATCATCACCGGCGGCATCGACCTTTCGGTCGGCGCGGTCGCCGGCTTCGTCTCGATGACGGTCGCATTGCTGCTGGCGCATGATCTCGGCTTCGCCTCGTCCGTCGCCGGCGCCGTCGCGATCTCGCTCGCCATCGGCGTCTTCATCGGCCTGTTCCACGCCTTCGGCATCGTGCAGATGGGTCTGCCCCCGTTCATCATGACGCTGGCGACGATGTACGCCTTGCGCGGCATCGGCTTTCTCATCACCAACGGCTCGACGATTTCGATCGACAACGACGCCTTCACCGGCTTCTCGCGCGCGAGCTTCCTCGGCTTTCCCTGGACGGACGGGACGTGGTTCGCGATCCCGATGCTGTTCTGGATGGTGATCGTCGTCGCAGTCCCTCTTTACATCCTCCTCACCAAGTACCGCTGGGGCCGCCATCTCCTCGTCATCGGTGGAAACAAGGAGGCCGCGGTTCTCTCCGGCATCCATGTCGCGGCGATGATTTATCTTGCCTACATCATATCGGCCTTCTGCGCCGCCGTCGTCGGCATTTTGCTCGCGATGCGGATCGGCATCGGCAACCCGGGTCAGGGCGACGGGTGGGAATTGCAGGCGATCGCCTCGTCGGTCATCGGCGGTGCCAGCCTTTTCGGCGGGTTCGGCTCGGTGCAGGGCCCTGTGATCGGCTCCTTCATCCTGACGACGTTCAACAACGGCGCAAATCTGCTCAACCTCAATCCGTTCTGGCAGCGCATCTTCACCGGCGCGCTGATCATCATCGTCGTCTATTTCGACACCCTGCGGCGAAGGAAGCGCTGAGCGCCGGGGAAATGGCGAATGGCGAATAGCGAATGGCTCGTTGCACCCATTCGCTACTCGCTACTTACGACTCGCCGCCCTCAGCGCCTGGTCGAGATCGGCGATCAGATCGTCCGGATCTTCGATGCCGACCGACAGGCGGATCAAGGCCGGCGTAATTCCGAGGCGCACCTGTTCCTCGTGCGCAATGTCGGAATGGGTCATCGACGCGGGATGCGACGCCAGGCTCTCGGTTCCGCCCAGACTGACGGCGAGCTTGAACACTTCCAGCCGGTCCAGCACGGCGAAGGCTTCCGCTTCGCCGCCTTTCACCTCGAAGCTGAAGGTCGAGCCGGCGCCCTTGCACTGGCGTTCGAAGATCGGCCGGTCAGGATGATCCTCGGGCAGAAAGCCCAGATACCAGACCGCGGCGACCGCTGGATGACCGAGGAGAAAGCCCGCCACCTTGCGCGCCCCCTCGGCCGCGGCGGTCATCCTGAGCTTCAAGGTTTCGAGCGAGCGCATCAAGAGCCATCCGGTATGGGGATCGCACATGGTGCCGAGGATCGTGCGCATGCCTCGGATCGGGTCGAGCGCCGCAGCCGCGCCCGAGCAGCCGCCGGCAATCAGATCGGAATGGCCGCCGACATATTTGGTCAGCGAGGTCACGACCAGATCGGCGCCGTGGGCCGAGGGCGTCTGGTACAAGGGTCCGAGCAGCGTGTTGTCGACGATGACCACCGGGCGTCTTCCGTCGGCGCCGCCGAGGCCGTCGGCCAATTCTCTGGCGCGGTCGATGTCAACCAGGCCGTTGGTCGGATTGGCCGGCGTCTCGAGATAGAGCGCCGCGATCGGGCCGATGGCGCGCGCCCGGTCGACCGCTTCCTCCATCGCCTTCCACCCGCCCTCCGCCGGGAAGCCGATCGGGGTCACGCCGAATTGCGGTAGGATCTTCGTCAACAGAAAGTCGGTGCCGCCATAGACGGGGCCAGAATGAACGATGACCGACCCGGGCCGCGCATAGGCCCAGAGGCTGGTCGAGATGGCGGCCATGCCCGAGGCGAACGCGAGATTGTCCTCCGCCTCGTCCCAGATCGCCAGCCGGTCCTCGAGCATCTCGAGATCGGGATTGTTGATGCGGCTGTAGATGAGGCCCGGTTCCTCGTTCGGTCGCTTCTGGCGCAAGCCATAGGCCAGTTCGAAAAACTCCTTGCCGTCCTGGGCGGTGCGGAAGATGAACGTCGAGGTGTGAAACACCGGCGGCTTCAACGACCGCTCCGACAGGAACGGGTCGTAGCCGTAGCCCATCATCAAGGTTTCCGGCGACAGCTTCCGGTTGCCCAGGAGCCTCTTGTGCCATCGTTCGTTGGACATGCGTTTCGCCTCCCGGCGCCAGTCCGCAAGCAGACTGACCTTTTAGCGCATTGAGGCGCTCCGATCAGTGCATATTTCGGCGACGCTCTACTCAACCCCGAATCTGATCGCTTCCGGCTTCGGCTCTCGCCGCGTCGGGCGCGGGTCGCGGCCAGTCATGGCGAGAAGGCGATCAAGGAAGGCGGCCGAGCCGAGGGGGTGGCCGATCGTCTCGGCCGGATTGACTAAGCCATCACTGAAATCCGCATCGCGTCACGTGAGGGCTGCTGAGGTTGTTCGAGCGGCTGCCGCGGCCCTCATCAGCGATGGAGACCTCCTCCGCGGCCCATTGTTGGGCGCGACAATTGATGGCGCTCGGCTTCGAAGCGAGCTGATCCCGCTAAGCGCATGTGAAGCCCGAAGCCTACCATCAGTCTTGGTCCGAGGGTCCGCCGGAACGAGAACGGCGCGAAATCATCTCACCGAAATTGCCGGCGCGCCCATGAAGGCGCGGCATGCTGTGGCCTGACCGCTGAACTTGGAACCGAAGAGGTTCCTCAGCCCTGGCTGGCATTTGGAGAGGGTAATCCATTCTAAAGTCTTCTTTACCTCCCGTCGCCCTACTTCCGGCGTCGTTGCCGCTACAATTATTAGCTTGGCTGTGAGGCATGAAACGCCTTTTCAAGGCGCCGCTCTGATACGAGGAGGACGGCAAGAAAGACAGCTTTTGGACGAAAATCCGCGTCGTCTTTGAGCATCAGGACGGCCAGGGCTTTGACGTGGTTTTAGAGGCGTTGCCGGTCAATAGCCGCGTTCGCCGAGCTGTCTGGGGAATCCCAAGTGCGCTCCCATCTCGCGTATCTGCCCGTGCGACGATAACTTTGCACTGCAACATTCGCGGGGCCGGCGTGGGTGGGGTCGTCGATCACAGTCACGGGCATGGAACGGTATGTCCGTTTCACGCGTTGCTCGAATTAACTTCCAACGGCGGGTTCCTGCGGGTTTCCGCAGGGAGGAGTCCATGAAACCTAATCTGGCTCTCATTCTAGCAATTAGCATTGGGCTCGGGGCATTGCCTTTCACAACCGTTGGTTCACGGGCGGGGAGAGGCGGCGTTCATTTCGGCGGCGGTCATTTCGGCGGCGGCCATTTCGGCGGAGGCCATTTCGGCGGCAGGCCATTTCGGCGGCGGCCGGTTCGGTGGACGCAACCAATTTGCTGGGGGCCGGCAGTTTGGTGGCCGCAGTGGTTTTAACCGCAACGCTTTCGGCACGCAGGGAGGATGGAATCGCTTTGCCGGGAATGGTGGGGGTGGCGGTTGGGGCGGCTGGGGCGGCGGCTGGGGAGGTTGGGGTGGCTGGGTCGGACCGGTGTTTTGGCCGTTTCTTTTAGGAGACGTCTTCTCCTACGCGCTTTGGCCGTACGACTATTATTACCCGTTCTGGTCCTACGGTACTGCACTCGATTATGACTACGGACCCTATGTCCCCGCTTACGGCTATAACGGCTATTACGGCTATTACGGCTATTGGGATATCCATTTAACCGGACTTGGGCGTATGCTGGGTGGATGGAGCGACCCCTCGCCAGCATCCACTACCCTAAGTCCCTTGGGGAGTTTCGGGCTTGGTTCCCGACTGATGCGGACTGCCTCGACTACCTGGAATGGTTGAGATGGCCTCACGGCTTCGTCTGCCCGTCCTGTGGCCATTCGGAAGGATGGCGGCTTGGCGACGGCAGGTTCAAGTGCACTGGATGCGGCAGCCGTACGTCAGTGATAGCAGGCACCATCTTCGACCGGACCCGCACTCCACTCACGGTTTGGTTTTCAGCCTGTTGGTATTTTGCGAGTGGCAAAGATGGGATCTCGGCGCTGAGCTTGAAGCGGACCTTGGAGATCGGCTCCTACCAGACGGTGTGGGCTATCCTTCATCGCTTGCGGTCTGTGCTGATTCGCCCCGATCGGGAGCGCCTTTGCGGGAAGGTGGAGGTGGACGAAACCTACATCGGAGGCAAGGAAACTGGACTTTCGGGAGGCCGTGCCAAAGGGAAGAAGATCCTGACGTGTATCGCGATCGAGATCCTGGAGCCGAAGGGATTCGGGCGCTGTCGAATGGCGCCCGTGGCGGATGCCTCCTCAGAATCGCTTCACTCCTACGTGTTGGATAACGTCGAGCCGGGGGCGACAGTCATCACCGATGCCTGGCCAGGGCAATCGACTGAAATTTCGCGTGACAAGGGCCCGAAAGTCTGAATCTGTCGCAGTCCTCTGATTCGCTTGGAGGATGGGTCGATGACGGAAGGGGACGCGACGGCCGGGGCTTTGAAGGAGACGACGGTTTTCCTGTCGCATTTTAAGGACTTGCCGGACTATCGACAGAAAGGGAAGGTCGCCTATCCGCTCGAGGAGGTGCTGCTTTTGCTGTTGGCTGCGGCGCTGGCGGGAGCGGAGACGGTGGCCGACATTGCGCGCTTCGGCCGGGCCAAGCTGGCGTTCCTTCAACGTTTTCGACGCTTCGACAACGGCACGCCCTCGCACGACCAGTTGGGCAACATCCTGGCCAAGCTCGACCCGGTGGCGTTCCAGCGCTGTTTTGTGGCGTGGACGGCGGCGCTCACGAAGACGTCGGCCGAAGTGATCGCCATCGACGGCAAGACGGTGCGGCGCTCCTACCAGAAGAAGGGGGCGGAAGAGCCGATCCATGTCGTCTCGGCCTTCGCCGCGCGCCAGCGCATGGTGCTCGGACAGACCAGGGTCGGCGACAAGTCGAACGAGATCGTCGCCATTCCGGCGCTGCTCGAGCTGTTGGCCATCGAAGGCGCGGTGGTGACCATCGACGCTGCGGGTTGCCAGCGCAAAATCGCGCAGACAATCATCGACAAGAAGGCCGATTACATCCTCGCGTTGAAGGGCAACCAGGGCACGCTGCGCGACGATGTCGAGTTGTTCGCAAAGGAGCAGAAGGCGGTCGCGTTCAGGAATACGTCCGTCAGCCAGGACACGACCGTCGACGGCGACCACGGCCGCATCGAGACCCGGACGGTCACTGTTTTCCACGACATCGGCTGGCTGCAGGACAGCCACCAATGGCCGGGCCTGAAGTCGGTGGTCATGGTCGAGAGCGAACGCGAAACCAATGGCAAGGCAGAGACCGAGACGCGCTTCTACATCACCTCGCTGACCTTGCTCGCCAACGCTGTGGGACCGATGATCCGCAGTCATTGGATGGTCGAAAACGGCCTCCACTGGGTGCTCGACATGATCTTCCGCGACGACGAATGCCGCGTGCGGACCGACAACGCGCCCTTCAACCTCGCCATCGTCAAGCACATCGCCCTCAACGTGCTCAGAACCGGCAAAGGCAAAAACTCCCTGCGCATGCGACGCAAAGTCGCCGCCTGGGACGAAAACGCCCTCGCCGCCTACATCGCCGCATGACACGTTCAGTCGATTCCCCTGGATGCCTGGCAGGGTTACCGGTGGTTGGAGAAGCGTGGGTATATCCATGACCGCCGTAGCCAGCGGGCCGCATCAACGCGAGGCGAGGACCCCGGAGAACTTCTGCCAGGCGTGCATCGAATAGCGTCCCTTGCCAAACGATGGCTGCTGGGCACCCACCAGGGAGCGGTGGATTCCGCACACTTGCCCAGTTACCTGGATGAGTTCGTGTTCCGCTTCAATCGCCGCCGCTCACGTAGCAGAGGGATGCTGTTCTACCGGGTCCTGGAGCTTGCTGTCGCGCATGGACCGGTTCGTTACCAAGACCTTGTTATGAGCCAGAGCCCAAAGGCTGTTCCTCCCAAGCCGCCGAGACACCGCGGACATCCGCCCAGCTTGGAGCGACCTTCGCCGAACCGCCCTTGGAGACAAATCGTCCAGTCCGGTTAAATGAATACCCAGGACGGCTATAATGGGCTGTCCAACATATACGGCTATGCCACGGGCAGCGGAAATGACCGCTATGCCACGCGCGCGAGTCAAATTCCGCCCGATGTGACGCAGAATTCCGCCCGATGTGACGCAGAGCTGCGGCGGGATCGCCCCGGGAGTGACCAGCTTTCCAATCGATCAGATCCGCCAAGCGATCGATCCGACTGGGGAGTAGATCACTTTCCTTGATGGCCTTGCCGCCGCGTCGTCAAAAGCGAGCGCCATCCTCAACGCCTCATGTCCAAGCGAACCTCCGCTCACGCCGCTCGCGCGGCTCGACGCTGTCGAAAGACGCCTCGAGGCGACGATACAAGCGATCGAAATCGTATGTCCTCCGCTCGTAAACTTGTACGAATTGCTGAGCGATGAGCAGAGGCAGCGCTTGGATGCGATTGGAGCAAAGGAGACTCAATACGGAAGCGGGACGGCAGCCAGCGGCTCCTTGGGAGCCACCGACCTCGCCTCGCTGTGCGGCGACCAAGCCACCAACTTCACCAGGCTGCCGTCGCAACGCATTCAGGAAATCGTCAAGCCGACCGGGCTGCAGGAGAGCGCTTTGGAGGACCTCAAGCAGGCGTCAGCGAAAGCCGCCGATGAGTTGCGCGCGTCCTGCCCGAGGCAATTAGCGGAGACGCCCGTGGCGCGGCTCGACGAGATGACTGCTCGACTGGATGCAATGGTGCGGGCGGTTAAAAGCCTGCGTCCGACACTCGCTACCTTCTATGCGTCGCTGAGCGACGAACAGAAGGCACAATTCAACAATATGGGACAATACAGCGGGCCTCCCGGCGGGCAAGGATGAGGCTCCTCGCTGAAAGGAGTGGGTAAGTCGGAATTTGGGGGCGGGTTAGTGATCGCTCAGGGGGGATCGCATTTAGCCTGGGGGGATGCAGGACACCGATCTTTTCCAGTTGGCCCTTGGTTTTTCGTCGCCGTGGACGGTGACGCGCAGCGAGTTCGACGCGGTGGACGGTCGGCTCGATTTATACGTTGATTTTCCGCGGGGGAGTCGGTTCGCCTGTGCCCAGTGCGGGCGCGACGGGTGCGCGGTTCATGACACGAAGGAGGAGACCTGGCGGCATCTGGATTTCTTCCAGCATCGCACGCTGTTGCACGCGCGCACGCCGAGGGTGACGTGTCCGGAGTGCGGCGTGCGCAAGGTGGCGACGCCGTGGGCTCGCGCGGGATCGGGTTTCACGTTGCTGTTCGAGGCCTATGTGCTGGCGCTGGCCAAGACGATGCCGATCGCCAATGCGGCCGAGCGGCTCGGCGAGCACGACACGCGCTTGTGGCGCATCGTCGAACACTACGTCTGGCGGGCGGTGGAGAAGCTGGATTTGTCGCGGGTGCAGCGCATCGCCGCCGACGAGACTTCGGCGCGGCGCGGCCACGACTACATCAGCCTGTTCGTTGACATGGCGCGGCGCAAGGTCGTCTACGTCGCCGACGGCAAGGACGCGGCGACGGTGAAGGAATTCGCGGATTTCCTCGAGGCGCATGGCGGCCGGCGCGAGGCGGTGACCGACGCCAGCATCGACATGGGGGCCGCATTCGAGGCGGGGATCAAAGAGAACTTGCCGAACGCCGAGATCACGTTCGACAAATTTCACGTCATCAAACTCGCCAACGAGGCCGTCGACCCGGTGCGGCGCGAGGAGGCGCGGAACAACTTCCAGATCAAGGGCCGGCGCTACATCCTCCTGAAGAACGTCGATCGTCTGACGCAGGAGGCGCTGTCTCGGTTGGAAGCGCAGAACCTGGACACCATCCAAGCGATGCAGATCCGCATGAACCTGCAACAGCTGTTCACGATGAGCGTCAAATCGGCTCGCCGTTTCCTCGACCGCTGGAACGCCTGGGTTCAAGTCTGCGACCTCGCGCCGATGAAGAAGCTGGCCAAGACGATCACCGCCAAGTCGGAAGGCATCCTCAGATCGATCGCCACCGGCCTTTCCAATGGCCCCCTGGAGGCGATCAACGGCAATGTCCAGGCCGCCAAGCGCAAGGCCAAGGGCTACCGAACCAAACGAAACCTCAAAGCCATCGTCTACCTCATCGCCGGTGACGTGCTCGCTAGCCCGCTTAATGCAGCGCTTTGAGGATTTCGCCGTCGCGGGTGTCGTGTTTTGGGCGATTTCTTTGGATTTCCCCTGGGCTTGGACGCGCCGCGTCGGCTCCGGCTTGGAGCCAGAGTTTGGGGCGGGGAGGGTTTGCGGGTTGAAGGGACGCTTGTGAATATTCGGGGCGCGCTCGAGCCCCGCCCGTCAGGTGACGAGGCGCGGTATGCGTCCGAGAGCGAAGCGCAGAATATCCTGCGCGGGGCAGGAGGTCGGCAAGTGCACTCGGATCATCGTCTTCATCTCGACGACGCGGGCGGCGATCTTGATGAGGCGCAGGCGCAGCGTATCGAACTGGGCGACGCGCCACATCGAACGTTTCGGCATCGACACGCGCAGACCCCACATCAGCCAGTACGCGCCGGCGTGGAGGAACAGCCGAAGCTGATTGGCCGTGGCCTTCGTGCATGAGGTGCGATCCGCCGCCAGATGCGTCTTGAAGGATTTGATGTGGTTTTCGGCCTGGCCACGCCGACAATAGACCTCTTCATAGAGCACGCGAGCGTTTCTCTTTTTCAGATTGGTGACAATGAAGCGCGTGTCGGGCCCTTCGGCGCCAACCTCGACGCGGGCGATGATGCGCTCGACGCGGCTCCAGCTTTTGGCGCCGTCGAAGAACTCCTTGAAGCGGCGGATTTTGTCGTCTCTTGGCGCGGCCTCGAAGCGCGCCTTCGTGCTGGCCTCGAGGACTTCAATGTGTCGGCGCAAGGTCGCGGTTGGCGCGACGCCGAGGATGTAATCGAGGCCGTTCGCTCGACACCAGTCGAGAACCTCGGGGCTGCAGTAATGGCTGTCGGCCCGCAGCAGGATCTCAGTGTTGGGCCAGTTGGCGCGGATCGCGCGCAACAGACGGCGCAGGAAGGCCCTGATTTCCTTGCCGCCGGGCCGTTTGGCAGGCCGAAGGACGGCGGTGATGAAGCGGCCCTCGCCGTCGAACACGACGATCGGCTGAAAGCCATACTCGTCATAATGCGCGTTGAACAACCGCAACTGCTGGCCGCCATGCACCGCGTCGAACGTGTCGTCGATGTCGAGCGTGATTTGTTTGGGAACTGTTTGGAAGGACTCGCAATAAAGATCGACCATCGCCCGGCCCATGCGCAGCAAGGCGCGAACGTTCGGCAGATTCTTCGAGCCGCGAGATCGTCGATTGCGAGCACAATTCCCGATCGGACGGCGACAGATCGAGCGCCATCTTGAACATCGGATCGCTTCGCAGACAATTGGCGTCGTTGCCGTCCTCATAGCCGGCGCTGATCATCAGGAGCCGAAAACGAATGATATCGGCCAGGCTGTGCGTCACTTGATCGGGAGCGCGGGGGTCCACGATACAGGCGGCGAGCCGGTCGGCGAGGCGAAGGCGCTGTTCGACCTCGCGCAAAGCCAGAACGCCGCCATCCGACGAAAGCAAACCACCATCAAATTTGACCACGACGGGCTTCCCGCCCGCCGGTGACAGACCAGGCAACGGCAGCATAGGATCATTCATGGCGGGGGTGGCCTAACTGAAATCGCGCGAATCGGCTTCGATAACCAAATTCTACATGACATCAGATATTTAAGCTACATCCGCCAACCCGCCGCGCATAATCCAGGCTAATTCACCCATTTGAAATAGCGACGAGCCAAGGATGATCACCAGCAAGCAATAACGGCGCGCGGCAGCGTCGGCATTATGGGCGAATTCGGTTGCCGCCTTTGGGGCATGTGCGGACCCAGTCCGGCACGTTTCAAACGGCTGCAACCCGCTCTCGCTCATCATCGATCCCTTGACGCGTATTGGCGGCGGATTGAGGCGCCGCTCCGCCCAGGCGGCGCGCATGTCGGGGCGCGGGCTGGCGTCGGCCGGCGAACCGCGCTAACCAACGTTTCCGATGGCCCACTCCGCCGACCCCCTCGCCTGCGGCGACCTCATCGCCGCGCGCCGCTACGCCTACGGCAAGGCCGCCGCCGAGGAGGGCGACTGGACGGCCGCGGCGGAGATGTTCGCGCAGGCCATCGAGCAGGCGCGGGACTGGCCGCCGGCGTGGTTCGCCCTCGCGGAGGCGCGGCAAGAACTCGGCGACGTCGCGGGAGCGGCTGCGGCGTTCCGCAAGACGCTCCAGGCCGACCCGTCGGACGCGCAGGGCGCCGCGGCGCGGCTCGCGCAGCTAGGCGAGACCGAGCCCCCGGCCGCCCTACCCGAGGCCTATGTCGCGCGCCTGTTCGACGATTACGCGCCCCGCTTCGACAAGCATCTGACCGAGAACCTCGCCTATCGCGGACCGGCGCTGATCGTCGAGGCGCTGGACGCGGCGGCGCCGGGTCGACACTTCGCCTCGGCGCTCGACATCTGCTGCGGCACCGGCCTCATGGGCCAAGTTTTGCGCGCGCGCGTCGACCGGCTGACCGGAGTCGACCTCGCGCCCGCCATGATCGCCCGGGCGCGCGGACGCGGCGTCTATGATGCCCTCGAGTCCGCCGAGGCGACCGCATATTTGACGCGCTCGGCGCCCGGGGCGTTCGACTGCATCGTCGCCGCCGACGCGCTTCCCTACTTCGGCGATCTCGCGCCCGTCTTCGCCGGCTGCCGGCGCGCTCTGATCGGCGCGGGCCTCATCGCATTCTCGATCGAAACTTTTGACGGCGACGGCTTCCGCCTCGGCCCGACCATGCGCTTCGTCCACGCGCGCGCCTATGTCGAGGAAACGGCCGCACCTTCCCGACTAAAACCCCTTCTCGTCCGGCCGGAGTGGGTCCGCCGTGAAGGAGGGGTCGAGGCGCCGGGATTCGTTTGCGTGTTCGAGGCGATGGTCCGTTAGAGCATTCCTACTCACGGCGCGTAGGCAGACTCTCGCCGAGAATTCGGCCGATCGCGCCACCCTCGGGCGGGCTGCGCGCCGATGAACAACCAGCGGCACAGAGCTCCTCAGGAGGAGGACCGGACAAAGGGCGCTGGAAAGCCCCCAGTACAAGGGGCGCGACGGAGTGCGACGGAGTTGCCTCTCTATCGTTTCAGGCAGACCACCACCGCCTTTGCGTTCGCGTCGCCTTCGCAACTGGCTCCGGCCCTTCCGACGATGTGCAAGCTGCCCGCGCCGTCTTCGCAATAAGCGCTGAGCATGATTTCGGAGGAATCGCAGGTCGCCTTCGCGTCGCCGACGATCACCCGTAGATCCAGTTTCGATCCACGGGGTCCTTCCGGCCCTGCCGGGCCCCGCAACCCCGGCGGGCCGGGCGGCCTTGCGGGACCGGGATCGCCCTTCGATCCCCCGGGTCCGGGCAGACCGCGCTGGCCATGCGGCCCGATCGGGCCAGGCTCGCCTTTGGGCCCCTGCGGTCCGAGCTGGCCCGAGCAGACCCAGCGTCGCCCTGCGGGCCGGGCGGCCCGGCGGGACCTGGATCGCCCTTCGGTCCCGCGGGCCCGGTCAGGCCGCGCGGGCCCTAGCGGCCCGATCGCGCCAGGCTCGCCTTTGGGCCCCTGCGGTCCGACTGGCCCGAGCAGACCTAGCGCGCCTTGCGGTCCGGGCGGTCCGGCGACTCCGGTGTCGCCCTTCGGTCCCTGGGGTCCGGCTGGCCCCGCGAGACCTCGCTCGCCCTGCGGACCAATGGGTCCCGCGGGGCCGGGATCGCCCTTGGGCCCCTGCGCTCCGGCAGGGCCGTGAGGTCCGGCCTCGCCCTTGGGGCCTTGAGGGCCGGCCTCACCGGGAGGTCCCGCATCTCCCTTCGATCCCTGCGGCCCCTGTGGGCCTTGCGGGCCGATCGGTCCCGCAGGGCCTGGATCGCCCTTGGGTCCCTGCGCTCCGGCGGGCCCGCGCGCTCCGGCCTCGCCCTTGAGGCCCTGACGGCCGACCTCTCCGGGAGGACCTGCGTCTCCTTTCGTCCCCTGCGTCCCTTGTGGCCCTTGCGAGCCTTGCGGTCCGGCGGGCCCGGTCGGCCCCGGATCGCCTTTGGCTCCCTTCGATCCGGTGAGCCCGATCGGTCCCTGTTCGCCAGGTGGACCCGAGGGCCCGGGCGGGCCGGCGGCGCCCGGTTCGCCCTTGGGACCCGGTGGTCCCACGCCTCCGATTGCGCCCGTGTCGCCCTTCGGTCCTTGCGGTCCGACAACTCCGATCGGCCCCATATCGCCCTGCGGACCCGGCGGCCCCGGCGGCCCGGCTCCGGGATCGCCCTTCGGTCCTTGCAGTCCGACTGCGCCCGGTTCGCCCTTCGGACCATGCTGTCCTTCCGGACCCTGGGCCCCTACGGCGCCCCTCGGGCCTTGCGAGCCGGCCGCCCCGGCCGGGCCCTTCGGTCCTGGTGGGCCAGGCGGCCCGTCGACCCCCTGCGGCCCTGGCGGTCCGGGCGGCCCCGGGTCGCCCTTTTGGGCTTGGTTGCACCCTCCCACAGCCAGCAGCGCCGCCAGCGCGGCGCCTGCGATCAGCCCGCGCATTCGTTTCCTCGGCCCCGCATTCCTTTCCCTCCACGCGTATCGTCGCTCTTGGACGCGAAAGCGGCGCGGCGGTCAGTTCCGTCGGCGCTGTTCAACCCACCCTGCGTTCCGTCGCCGAAACTCGCAGGCCGAAGGCCTGCTTGGCAACCGGTCGAGAGCGTCGCATCGATTCCGTCAGTGGCGTGATATCAGCCGACGGCGAACCCGCGCATGGCCCCGGCGCTTGAGCGGCGAAGGGATTTCCTCAACTTCCGAAGCGTTCACGAAAACCGACCTTGGCCGCTTTGACGCAAGGGCATGGATGTCGTCGTCGAAGCCAGCGCCGCCTGGGACGCCGATGCTTGCTGTCGCAGGGTCGGCCGGTTATGGGAGCGGACGAAAACGGGAGGATTGTCCATGCCGCTCATGTTCATGCGGTCGCTCTCTTGCGCGGCGTTCGCAGCCGCGGCGCTGGCCGGCATGGCCACGGCCGCGCATGCGCGAATTCCCGGCGACAAGATCAGGATCGGGGTCTTGTCGGATTTCTCCGGTCCGTTCGCCGACCAGGTCGGCAAGGGGTCGCTCGTCGGCGCGCAGCTGGCGGCCGAGGACTTCGCCAAAGAGGCGGGCGGCTTGAGCGTCGAAATCGTTTCCGCCGATCATCAGAACAAGCCCGACATCGGGGTCGCAATCGCGCGGCGATGGGTCGACGAGGAGGGCGTCGACGCCATCGTCGACCTCGCCAATTCCGGCGTCGGCCTCGCGGTCAACACGCTGATGCACGAAAAGAACCGGGCGATGCTCGCCTCGGCGACGGCCACCTCGGACCTGACCGGAAAATTCTGCCAGCCGACGACCGTTCAGTGGGCGCTCGACACCTGGGCGCTCGGCTCGGCCGTCGGCCGCACGATCACCGCCATGGGCGGGTCGAGTTGGTTCTTCATCAGCTTCGAATACGCGCTCGGGAAGGCCTTGCAGCGGGACGCAACCGAGGCGATCGTCAAGGCCGGAGGCTCGGTGGTCGGGTCGGTCGCTCATCCCCTCGGCGTGACCGATTTCGGTTCCTACCTCCTGCAGGCGCAGGCGTCGGGCGCGAAAGTCATTGCGCTGGCCGACACCGGCGCCGACGCGATCAACGCAATCCGCCAGGCGGGCGACTTCCGCAGCGTCGGGCCCGACGGGCGGCTCGCGGCGCTGTTCCTGCAGATCACGGATATCGACGCGCTCGGGCTCAAGGCTGCGCAAGGCCTGATCCTGTCCGAAGCGTTCTATTGGGACCTCAACGATTCGACGCGCGCCTTCAGCGCGCGCTTCGCCGAGCGCATGGGCGGCAAGATGCCCACCGAAGACCAGGCGGCGGCCTATTCGGCGACGTTGGCCTATCTGCGCGCCGCCAAGTCGGCCGGAACGATCGAAGGCGACCGGGTGCTCGCCGAAATGCGGAAGTCGCCGATCGACGATCCGCTGTTTGGCCGCGTCGTCGTGCGTCCCGACGGGCGGGCGACGCACGCGATGTATGTGTTCAGGGTCAAAGCGCCGGAGCAATCGAAGAGTCGGTATGACGTCTACGATCTCGTGCAAACGATTCCGCCCGAAGCCGCCTTCCGTCCGCTCGACCAGGGCGGTTGCCCGCTGGTGAAATGATTTGATTTTGGCTTGAGCGGGCGGCCGAGGCGCTTTTGTGATATCAATGGCATGCGATCTGCGCGGCGTCGCTGGCGTGGCGCCCGCCGCGCCTGTCGATCGGAGGAACGCCGATGGCCCAGGAATCGAAAGAGCACACCTACGAACCGGACGAGATCGATGCGCGGCTCCGCCGCGATCTCCCGCATTGGCATTACGAAAACGGCTGGATCAGACGGACTTTTCGCACCGCGAGCTGGAAGGGGACGCTGATGGTGATCAACGCGGTCGGCCACCTGGCGGAGGCGGCCTGGCATCATCCGGATCTCAAAGCGTCCTACGCATGGGTCGAAGTGAAATTGCAAACCCATACCGCGAAGGGAATCACCGACAAGGACTTCGAACTCGCGCGCAAGATCGAGGACTTCGTGTCATGGCGTCCCGCCAAGGAGGGCGGCGCGCTCGAGGGAACGCCGACCGGCGACCAGCGGTTCGCCTATGTCAAATATGATGACAAATGACCCGGGAGGCTCCCGCGGCGGGACATGAACCGCCTGCTGCTCGGTCAGCGTTCGATGAGCGTCGCGACGCCTTCCTGCGGCTGATCGGCGTGAAGCCGGTCATCATGGGCATTCTCAACGTGACGCCGGATTCGTTTTCCGACGGCGGGCGCTTTCAATCGCTCGATCTTGCCCTCGCGCAGGCCTGCAAACTCGTCGCCGACGGCGCCGACATCATCGACGTCGGGGCGGAATCGACGCGGCCGGGTCACACGCCGGTTCCGCTCGACGAGGAATGGCGTCGCCTGGAGCCGTTGCTGGCGCCGCTCCTGGCCGAGGTCGACGCGCCGTTTTCGATCGACACCTACAAGGCCGAAATCGCGCGCCGCGCGGTCGCCCTGGGGGTCGGCGTCGTCAACGACGTCTGGGGATTGCAAAAGGACCTGGCGATGGCGGATGTGGCGGCTGAGAGCGGCGCTGCCGTGGTGATCATGCACAACCGGGACAGCATCGATCCCGACCTGGACGTCGAAGCCGACTTGCGCGGCTTCTTCGATCGCTCGCTCAAGCTCGCCGACCGCGCCGGCATCCCGCGCGCGCGCATCCTGCTCGACCCGGGCATCGGCTTCGGCAAGAACAAGGCGCAGAATCTCAAGGCGCTCGCGCTGACCGCCCGGCTGCGCGCAGCCTTCGACCTGCCGATCCTGATCGGCGTGTCGCGCAAGCGCCTGTTCGGCGATCTCCTCGGCAACAGCGTCGACGACCGGTTGATCGGCACGCTCGCGGCGAACCTCACGACGCTCGCGCGAGGCGCCGCCGTGTTCCGTGTCCATGACGCCGCCGAGCACGCCGCCGCCTTCAAGGTGTTCGATGCCATCGAGCGCGCCTGAGCCGGTCGAGATCGGCCTCGGTCTCGGCGGCAATGTCGGGGACCCGATCGCCGCCATCCGACGCCGCGCTCGACGCCTTGCAAAGCCGCGGAATCGCGGAGATCCGAGCGATGTCGTCGTTCTACCTCACGGCGCCGTGGGGCGTCGTCGATCAGCCCGACTACGCCAACGCCTGTGCGATCGGCGCGACCCGCCTGGCGCCGATCGCACTTCTCGACGCCGTCAAGCGGATCGAGCGCGACCTCGGCCGCGTCGAGACGATCCGCTGGGGGCCTCGCGTCATCGACATCGACATCCTCTTCTACGGCGAGGAGGCCTTGTCGGACCCACGGCTGGTCCTGCCGCACAGGGAGCTTCTCCGCCGCGCTTTCGTGCTCGTTCCGCTGGCCGAAATCGCGCCCGATCGCGTGATTGCGGGCGTGCGCGTAGCGGACGCGGCGCGGGCGCTGGGCGACGAGGGCGTGCGCAAGTGGCAGGCGGCGTGAGCGGCGCGGCCTTCGGTATATCCGGTTGGCGAGAGCAAGCGCCTCGACGTCTCCTCGACGACGCGGGCGGCGACCGAAGTCATTGCTTCGAGATCGCAACGCCCCAAGGAAACGAACCGACCGCAATCGATTTAATCACCTTCAGCGCGGCCACGTCGATGACCGATACGTCGTTCGAAACGCCGTTGGTCGACAAAAGAAACTTGCCGTCCGGCGACAGCTCCAGTTGCCAGACGCGCTGGCCGACGAGCAGATATTTCAGCACCTGCTTGGTGGCCCGGTCGATGACCGCGACGCGATTGGCGGGACCCATCGCGATGAAGGCCAACTTGCCGTCGGCGCTGAAGCGGATGCCGACCGGCTGGATCTGCTCCTTCGATAGTCCCGGCACGTCGAACGTGATCTTATGCGTGATGACGCGCTTGACCGGGTCGATGATGCTGACGGTCCCCCCGACCTCCGAGGTCACCCACAGCTCCGAGCCGTCCTTGTTGTATTCGGCGTAGCGCGGACGCGAGTTGACGAGAATGTTGGCGACGATCTTCTTGTTCCGCCAGTCGATGAGGTGGGCCATGCTGGTCGTTTCCGAAGTATTGACGACGATCGAGCCGTCGGGACTGACCGCCACCCCTTCGGGTTCGACGCCGACCGGAAATTCATAGACCACCTTGCGGGTCGCAGCGTCGATCGCGGTCAGCAGCGCATCGTTCTCGTTGGCGACGAAAACCAGCTTCCCATCCGGACTGAGGCGCAATTGCTCGGGATCAGGGCCGGACGGCAAATCGCCGACCGGCTTCAGCGTCTTCGTGTCGATAACTGCGATCGTATCGTCGTCGCCCAGGCAAACAAACAGCTGCGCATCGTCCTTCCTCAGCGCAATGCCGCGCGGCCTTTGCCCGACCTTGACGGTGCGCACGACCTCGAGCTTGTCGAGGTCGATCACTGAGATCGAATTGCCTTTCTCGTTGGTGATGTAAGCCGTCGCAGCCATCGCCGAGTGCGAACATGCGGCAAGGCTCACCAGAAGCGCGAGCGCCTTCATTGAAGCTTGCATTCAGTCTCCGGCTGGTCGAGGCCAAGGGTGTCGAGTTCTCTGTGATGCAGAAAGCCTTCCTGAGGCAATAGCGAAACCGGCGCGGGCCGAAGCCCCCGCAACCAGACCTCTTCAAACTTCACTGAAATTCCGGCCCTCTCGTTCGAGAGGCCTCCAGAGACGGATCGCCGCGACGCATTGCGTTCCTCGCGCGGAACGAGGCGTAACCATCCTCCGCGGGTCTATCGAGGCGTTCATCGCCGACGGAAACGCCGCCGGAGATAGCTAGACTCGACTTGATGGAGAGTGGCGCTAAACCGCTTTTCGAATTCCGTTCGCGACGCCGCCCGTCCGCGGCTATCCGAACGCTGGCGATGTTCCCGAAACAAACGGACGCCAAAAAGCGGTCGCTGATCTTCCCTCCACTTTCGTCCGCCCTTTGGGGCGGACAGACCCGCTTTGCCTCACATCTGCGCCGACAGATACGCCGTAACTTCCATGCCTGCGCAAATTTCGGTGACGACCGGGGTATTCCAGGTCATGAGTCTAACTCCTTGAGTTTCTTTCCTCGTGGGCTCCGCCCACAAACGCAAATTAGCACCCTTCGCGCGCCGCGTCATCCGCTTTGACGCCGCGCTTTCGGCAAGGAAGGCTCTGCCCCGCTTGTTTGCGCGTGCGCCGACTGTCGCCCGCGGGCGGTCCGGCCAACCCGCGTCGTGGTCCCTGCCCTCCTATGCGGCGCACGCTCGGCCTCTATCCCTTAGCCGTCCCTGTTGCTAAGTCGCGGCTGAGCGACCCCTTCGCGGGCAGAGCCGCCGAGCCGGAGCCGCCTCGGCAGGACGCCAAAAGCAGGGAGGAGAATGTGAGACTGTTGAGTTTTGCGATGATTGCGGGGGCGGTCCTCGTTGCTTCGGCAGGCACCGCCACCGCACAGGACGCCGCGGCCGGCGAAAAAGTCTTCGCCAAATGCAAGGTCTGCCATCAGGTCGGCGAGAACGCCAAGAACTTCGTCGGCCCGGTTCTGAACGGCGTGGTCGGCCGGAAGGCCGGGACCTATCCCGGCTACAATTACTCCGAAGCCAACAAGAATTCGGGCATCACCTGGGACGAGGCGACCCTCAAGGTCTATCTGAAGAACCCGCAGGCTAAAGTTCCCGGGACCAAGATGGTGTTTCCCGGCCTGTCGTCCGACGAAGACATCGCCAACGTCATCGCCTACCTCAAGCAGTTCGGCCCCGACGGCAAGAAGATCTGAGGAGCCGCGACGCGTCGGCTCAAATTGCGTCCAGGTCGGCCTTGCCGACCCGCCCGTCGTGCAGGGCGGTCGCGATCAGCGCGCCGGCGGTGCCCGCGGTTTTGAGCGCGGCGAGATCGGCGGAGTCGCGCACGCCGCCGGCTGCGTAGATTTCGCGATCTGCCGCGATCGTTTTGATCGCGGCGAGTCGCGGAAGATCGGGACCCGCGCCGCTCCCCACGCGCGAGAGGGTCATGACGATGACCCGGCGCGGCCAGAGCTTCGGTTCGCTCAGGATCTCTTCCGGGCCCTGAAAGGCGTCGCCGCGGAAATCGAGCGACAGCACGATCCGTCTCGAGTTCCTGTGCCGCGCGACCAGCTCGCCGTCCCGTTGCGATTCGCTGCCGATGACGGGCGCGCCGAGACCGGCTCGAATGAGATCGTCGAGCGCGTCGAGATCCGCCGCGCCATGGTCAATCCACATGCTCAACGCCGGAAACTCTGCGCGAATGCGGCGCAGCGCCGGGAAATTATCGCCGTGGCGCTGAATCGCGTCGAGATCGGCGACATAAAGCGTTTGAAACGGATGCACGGCGAGAAGGCCGCGCACGACGTCCACTGCGTCGCTGGTCGGCGAAAGCGGCGATTCGATCGGCCGGTACGACGCGCGATCGCCCATCCGTGCCCGAACGACCTCGCCGCCCATGAGGTCAATGACCGGGATGACGCGCAAGCCCAGCCTCCGCGGGGCCGGCAGCGAAGACCCGCGTCGCCCTGTCTTTGAGCCAGCCCCAGGCTTCTGCCTCCGCGGCGCCCGCCGTCTTGCCGACAACGATTTCGAGGCGCGCCAGTTCGGCCTCGACGTCCGCGCGGGGCAACAGATGCAAGCGGCTCACCAGCACGGCGCCCTCGATCACCGCCGCTTGCGCGCGATTGAAGCCTCGAAAAGGCGCGTGCGAGGCCTGATGAACAACGCGACACACGAAGCGGGGCCGCAGCTCATGCTCGCGCACTTCGACGACGACGAGTTCGAGATGCGCCAAAGTCGCCGCCAGGCGCGGCGCGGTGACGACGTTCGCGGCGGTCAGAGGCCAGTCGCGACGACCGGTGAGACATCCCGCAAACACGCGCACGTCGTCGGTCAGATTCGCGACGGCGAACGGCGCCTGACGCAGGTTTTCGAGCGTTGTCGAGGGATGAAACGGCGCGAGAATCCATCCGTCGCCTTCGGCGATCAGCCCCAGCGGCGCCAGATGCGGCTCGCCGCGCGCGTTGACGGTGGTGACGATGGCTTCGCGGATCAGGGCCATGACTTATCGGTTCGCCTCGCGTGAGCGCAGGGTGTGGCCGGCCGCGCTCAGCCGGGTCTCGTCCTCGGCGCGCCGGTCGGTCGCGCAGCCCCAATCGAGCGGCTCGTCCTGCGCGTAACGTTTGCCGAGCCGAAAGGCGAGTTCGGCCTTCATCAACTCGGCCCCGAGATAGAACGCATGCGCGCCGTCGGTTTCGACGCCGAGCTTATCGAACAAGGCGAAGGCGTCCTCCGAGACGAAATGGCCGGCGCGATTATAGACGTGAATCCCGTCCTGCGCTGTCTCGACGCGGAAATTGTCGTCTTTCACTTGCGCCGCGAGCTCCGCGATTTCCTCGGCCGAGTTGGGAAACGGCGCGCGGTCGTGGACCTGCAGCAAGGCGCGCCCATAGCCCCTCGGCAGGCTGCGGTCGGCCGCCGCCGCGTACATGATCCGACGCGCTGCGTCGTGCTCCTGGACCGTGCGGCGCGTGTGTGGGCTGACATGGACGGTCAGCGCATTGGCGACGCCGAGTTCCGAGCAGATTCCAAGCAGCAGCGCCGTAACGCCCACCGAATCGGCGTCGGTCAGCTCCGTCAGATTGCCGGTGCCCATCAGCATTTCCGCCTCGGGAAGCCGCGCGCGCACCTCGCGATAGCGCGACAGCGAGTCGGCGAAGCCGAAATGGATCGGATCGAGCACCGGGTCAAGAATGGCGCTCAAGCCCCGCTTCTGCGCGTCTTCAGCGGCGCGAAACAGCGAAGCCAGATCGCCGTGCCGGACCGGGACCAACACCGGCCGAGCGCCGGTTTCTTCGGCGATCCCGAGATTGTGCTCGGTGAGGCTCAGCAGATAGTCCGCGCCGGCTGCGCCGCCTCGACGCAGCTCGTCGGGCTCGGCCGAATCGACGCTGACCGCCAATCCCCTCGCCTTCAGCTCTCGCACCGCTTGCTCGAGATGGGGGAAAGGGGTGTCCGGCAAGCAACCGAGGTCGATCACGTCGGCGCGCTCGGCGCGCAGGGCTTCGGCGCGCAAGACGATCGCGTCGAGGCTCATCTGCGAAGCATCGACGATCTCGGCGAAAATTCGCAGCGCATGGCGTGACAGATCGATCGGCGCCCCGGTCCTGCCGAAAAACGCCGGCAGGTCTTTCAACTCGTCGGGGCCGCGCTCGAAGGGCGCGCCGAATTCCTGAGCAAGCCGCGCGAGATCGGCGCGGCAACGGCCCGGGACGACGACGCGATCGGCGTCGAGCGGGCGCGGCAGCCGACGCATCAGGATCGGTTCGGTCATCAGCGCCGCAACCTTGACGCCGACGTTCAGGATCGCCCAATCGAACGCCGTCGGCGCCATGCCCTGCAAGACCTTTTCGAGCCGGCTCTGCGCGAGGCGGCCGGTCAAAAAAAGAATGCGCTCCTTCATGCGCCGATTTCGCTGCGCCGCCGCGCAACCGCCTCGCGAAGCTCAGCGATCGAATCGACCGTCGTCGCACCGGGGAAGCGTCCCAGACGCTCGCGGTTCTCCAGGTCGATCGGGCGCGGATAGACTTTCACCATCCCTTTCGGCGCTTCGGTCTCTAGCTCGGGCGCCGTGTCGCAGGCGAAGACAATGGCCGGGACGCGGCACTTGCCGCCTTGGGCAAAGACGTTGCTGACGAGATCGTCGGAAATCCCGTAGACGAACTTCGCGACCGCGTTCGAAGTGGCGGGAGCCACGATCAACGTGTGATAGACGCCGTAATAGAATTGTCCGACGGTCACCGAACTCGCCGAGGTGTCGCGATAGACGCGGGTCCCCTGCGGCAGCGCGAGCTCTTGCTTGTACATTCGCAGCACCTCGGCTCCCGCCTTGCTGACGAAGAGGTCGACGTGTTCGAGTTCGCGGATCAAAGCCAAGCTCTCCTTCAGGAAATGCCCGGACCCGGTGAGAGCCCAGGCCCAGCGCGGCGTTTGGCGTTTGGTCATTTGGCTGTCGGCGCTCGATTCGGCCGCCTCGTCTCGTTCTAGGATTTCAGGAAATATCGGGCGCCGCAACCCTTCGGCGAATCTGCGCGCTGTCGGTCGACGCAGCGAGCCAGGCGTGAACGCCGCTCTGCCTGAGATAGCGCGGGAACAGCGGATCGACGACGCCTTGCGCGACGAGATCGCGGACGTCGTAAGCGGCCGCCTCGAAGCGGCCGTGCTTGATGAGCACCAGCCGATCCGCACGAAGCGCGCCCGCAAGCCACGCGGCGAGGCTGTCGGAGGTGAGGTCCCAGGATTCCGGCAGAGCCTCCGCGCGCGCCATCGGCTCCGGCGACCAGACAGGGACCTTGCCGTCTTTCAGCGCGCGCGAGATCGCGTTACGTGACGCCGTCAGCCTGAAGGCGGGATTGAGGCTCTGGAGCGCGCGGCCGAATTGCGCCATCGCCATCAGCGCCATGACATGCGCAGCGCCGTCGTCAAAGTCCATGGAAGCCTGAGCGGCGCGCGCGGCGTCGGCGAAGGGGCCCCCGCCGGGCACAAGCACGATCGAGCCCACCTCGGCCGCGATGGCCGCAAGCCAATCCCTGAGATGCGGCCCATGGGCGTGGCTCCCGCCGAGCTTGACGACGGTGAGGCGCGGCCGCGATGGGCGGCCCGCGCGCCTCAAGCGAAGAGCCCGCGCGGCCAAATGGGCGCGCCGACGCGTCGGGCGCATTCCGCCAGAACCGGTATCGTCGCCGCCGCTCTCGTCTTTTCCCATCCTGCCGCCGCGGGCATTTCACTGATCCCTGAAGAGCGTGCGGGCAATGATCCGGTCGCCATCGTGCTTGACCTCGTGCAGCCGCCGCGTGCGACGTGAACCCGTGGCGGAGCCACGCCACATGCGTCCAGTATGTAGGGGTTGGAAACGAGAAGTCGAACCTCAGTTGACCCCTCGCTGGATGGCAGGAGCAAAACCGGGTCTGGGTCGTTCTCTTGGCGGCGTGAGGATGGAGACTCAAGATGCTTCGCAGTCTGGCCGCAGCAGCGTTCTTCCCCCTCGCGTCCGCCTATGCCTGGGGCGCTTCACCGCCCGCGACGGACGCAAAATGGGACAGCTATTTCTCCGTCTGGGCGAACGACGCGACCGCTACGCCCCAGGCCGTGGATAAATTCTACGCGACCCGAGTGAATTATTACGGCCGGGAGATGACCCAGGCCGAAGTCTATCAAGACAAGTCGTATTTGATCCGGCGGTGGCCGGTCCGTACTTACCATGTCGTGCCCGGATCGGTGTCGACCTCGTGCAGCGAGGACGAAGGCAGATGTCAGGTCACTCTGGTGATGGACTTTCAGTCGGAGAACCCGGCCCTCCGCACCGGCGTGCAGGGCGAGACCACCGTTTCGCTGTCGCTCATCAGACAGGACGGCCAGATGATGATCGAACGGGAGAATGGCGTTCCGCTTCTGCGATCGAGCTGTAAGCTCATAGCCCCCGATTGGCGCCAGAACTCCAATTGGCGATGCTCGCCCTTTCACCCCGCCACTCCCGACTTCGTGAGCTGAGAGATCACATGAGGGGTGCGATTTAAAGTGATGCGGAGTAAGGTTCGGATTTGGAAACGGATGGGAATTTAACAGATGACGGCCGCTACACTAAGCGACGAGGCGATTTTGGCCAGTCTCAAGGCGCACCCTGGTCTTCGCGATCGATTCGCGTCGATAATTGGGGCGATAGAGAACAGCGAGGGAAACTTCAAGGAGGCCGATGCGGTCGAGGAGCGGATCGTGGAGGAGATGCGGCTGTTGGGGCGGGAGGCGATGCAGGGATGGGCCGAGAACCAGGTCGAAGCGACGGAACGAGAAATTCGTCGACAAGCTCAGATGCATCGCCAAGGTAAAAAAAACTCCGCTGGCATACGAAATTCGGCGAGGTCGCGGTCTTAGAGCCGCAATACCGGTTCGAGAAGAAGCGCGTTCGCCCGTTCATGCGCAGCGCGAAAGTCGTTTCTCGGGGTTGTTCAGGCCCACTACAGCGTCGACTTCGCCGCGGATCAGCCTTTCGCTCTGGCGCGCGCCAAGTTGCGCGAGCACTACGGCTTCGAGATCGGAGAGAGCACGATCCAGAGGGTTACACTCGGCCATGCCGGAAACATGTTCGAAGCCGGCAAGATCTCGCTAGATTTTCCCGAAGCGCCAGGGCGTCACAAGGACATTGTTGCTGAAACCGATGGCGGCATGATCCCCATCGTGGAGCCGGACGCCCGCCAGAAGGACAAGCGCAAAGGCAAGACGCTGTCGTGGAGAGAAGCCAAGATTTCTCTCGCGCACGCCAAGGGGAGCCGGACGCCAATCTATGCCGGCGCGATCGAGGGCGGTGTCGAAACCGCCGGACGGCAACTTCTCGGATGCGCGGTTCGAGCCGGCTTCGGCGCCGATTCCCGCGTTCGCGCGGTCGGGGACGGAGCGGCCTGGATCGTGGGTCAGGTGGAAGCGCAATTCGGCCCACAAGGCGGCTATTTGATTGATTTTTATCATGTTTCGAATATTTGAGCGCCGCCGTCAAGGCGATTGCGCCAGACGCCGCCGCGAAAGAGGCCTGGATGGAGGCGCAAAAGGAGGCTCTCAAGACAGGGCATTTGGAGAAGACGCTGCAGGCGCTCGCTCGTCACTTGGAGCCCCCGCAGTTGGCCGACGATCAAGCTCCCGTCCGAACTTGCCATCGCTATTTGAGCGGTCGGAAAAACCAACTCGACTATCGTGACGCCTTGGCCAGGGATCTGCCGATCGGCTCCGGAGAGATCGAAAGCGCGCATCGCTATATCGCACAGAAGCGCCTGAAGCTGCCAGGAGCTTGGTGGCGCGTCGAGCGCGCCGACGCCATGCTCGCCCTGCGCGTCACCCGTATCAACGGCGACTGGGACGCCTATTGGAGCAAGCGCGGCCAAAACAGCTCGCCCGCAAATCAAAACCGCCCCTCCCTATCACAAAAATCCGCAGCATGATTGCATCACTTTGGATCGCACCCTCACATGAGTCATCGCTGGCGAAGTCGTCGGCGAGGTTGGCATACACGGCCGACTCGTCCTTCATGACGTGGGACTTCGAAAGAGGTCTAGCGAGCGGCGTTCGCCCGGAAGCGCGTGAATGCCGCAGCAGAGGCTGAAACAGTTGCATCCGCGCCTGGCGACGGTATGGTCCCAGGTCGAGGCGCAAGATCGAAGCCCAGGCGCGACGGAGCATGCTTCGTCAGTCTCTCGGCCGCCGGCCCCGGAAGGCGAAGCAGTCCGAGTCTCAGGACGACGCCGAGCGGGGTCGCAAGTTTCATAAAATGCAGGCCCGCCGCAAGACCCGTTATTGCGAGCGGAGCAATTGCGTCGCCCGGGCGCATTCGGGAGGAACGGTGAGCGTCATCATCGGTTGGGACATCGGCGGAGCGCATCTGAAGGCGGCGCGCGTGAAGGACGGGCGCGTCGAGGCGGCGGTTCAGGCAGCGACGCCGCTTTGGCTCGGGCTCGGCAGCCTCGACGCCGCATTCGACGCTCTTCACGCTGAGTTGGGCCGCGCCGACCGTCACGCGATCACCATGACCGGCGAATTGTGCGACGCCTTTCCCTCCCGGCGAGAGGGCGTCGCCGGGCTCGCCGCGATCGCGGCGAGACATCTAGCCCCGGCGTCCTTGCGGCTCTATGCGGGCCGCGCCGGCTTCGTCGAGCTCGGCGAGGCCTCTTCGCACGCCGCCGACATCGCCTCGGCCAATTGGCATGCGAGCGCCGCGCTCCTGGCGCTCCAGATTCCCGACGCGCTGTTCATCGATATCGGCTCCACGACGGCCGACCTCATCCCCATCGTCGCCGGCCGGGTCGCCGCGCTCGGCTACAACGACGCGGAACGGCTCGCTTCGGGCGAACTTGTCTATACCGGAATGACGCGCAGTTTCGTCATGGCCTTGGCCTCCCGGGCGCCGTTCCGCGGCGCCTGGACCCCGCTGATGAATGAATATTTCGCCAGCGCCGCCGACGTCCATCGGATCCTGGGCGCATTGCCCGACGGCGCCGACAAAATGCCGACCGCAGACGGCCGCGAAAAAACCGTCGAGGCCTCGCGGGCGCGTCTCGCGCGGATGGTCGGACGCGAAGCAGACGAAGCTCCTGCGCAGGAGTGGGAAGGGCTTGCCGCCTGGTTCGCGGAAGCGCAAATTCGCGAAATCGCCGACGCCGCCTTCCTGCGCCTCTCCCGCCATGACGTGGCGGTCGCGGCGCCGGTGGTCGCCGCCGGCGTGGGGGAAGACGTCGCCTCGGAGGTCGCGCGCCGCCTCAGGCGGTCCTGCGTCGGATTTTCTTCGCTGATCGCCGCGCCCCCAGAAGCCTCGCAATGCGCGCCCGCGGCCGCCGTCGCATTGCTCGCCGCGAGAGAGTTCGGACGCTGAACAGCCTACGGGAGAGCCGATCATGCGCTTGACGAGCGTGGCGTCATTTTTGGCCGTCGCCGGCGTCTATGTCGCGAGCTCGGGCTCGGCCGTCGCCGCAAACGCGGCGACCAACGACTACCCGACGTCCGCCCGCGCCGAATATGTCTTCGCCTGCATGAAGACCAATGGGGAGACGCGAGAGGCGCTCGAGCAATGCTCGTGTTCGATCGACGTCATCGCCTCGCTGCTGCCCTACGACGCCTACGTCGCCGGCGAAACGGTGGCGTCGATGAGCGAGGCGGCCGGACGGATCGGCAGCATGTTCCGCGGCGCCGCCATTGCGCGCGACGCGCTCGCGCAGCTGCGCCGCGCTCAGGCGGAGGCGGAGGTGCGCTGCTTTTTGTAGCGTATTGCGAACGTGCGTTATCCAATCTGCGTATGTGCTCGCCTGCTAGCGGCGGCAGAGGCGCGAGCGTCTCAGCCCGGGGCGGCGAACGCCAGAATTATGACGAAAAGGGCGTTTACAAAATGCGCATGACCCCGGCCAGGTCCGACTCGGGTCTGATTTGAAGGAGGGAGGAAGCGAGAGGCAATGAGCCGCCGGCGCGAGTGACAGCGGCTACCGCGTAATAGTGCATTTCGTTGAAGTTTGTGCTTGCGCCAAAAAGTCGAGGCACATATTCTTTTTCGGCTTCGGCTGCACGAGTGTCGGGGAACGGGAGCTCCGGCACACATATCGGAGGCAAAGCGAGATTCTCCAAAAGAGGGAGCTCACTCGTTTCGCTGTGTCGTGACACGCTGTCGACGCCGTCCCAACTGAGAATGTCGCTGTGAAGCGCGTGCCGTGAGGTGCTGCGCCCGAGTAGACTTGATTCTTTAACCGGGAGGAAACTATGCGCAAACTCTTGCTGGCAAGCTGTTTTGGCGTCGCGGCCTTGTTGACGGCGAGTTACGCAACCGCCAACGAAGAACTGATCAAGATGTCGGCGGACGCCAAGCAATATGTGATGCCGACCGGCAATTACGCGAATACCCGCTATTCCGAACTGAAGCAGATCACCGCCGAAAACGTGCACAAGCTGGCGCCGGCCTGGACCTTCTCGACCGGCATTCTGCGCGGTCATGAAGGCGCGCCGCTCGTCATCGGCGATGTGATGTATCTTCATACGCCGTTCCCCAACACCGTCTTTGCGCTCGACCTCAACGACCCCGGCAAGATCCTCTGGAAATACGAGCCCAAGCAGGACCCGGACGTCATCGGGGTGATGTGCTGCGACACCGTCAACCGCGGCCTCGCCTACGCCGATGGAAAGATCTTCATGCACCAGGCCGATACGACCCTCGTCGCGCTCGACGCCAAGACCGGCAATGTCGTCTGGTCGGTCAAGGACGGCGATCCGTCCAAGGCCCAAACCGGCACCGAAGCGCCCATGGTGGTCAAGGACAAGGTATATATCGGCGTGTCGGGCGGCGAGTACGGCGTCCGCGGTTGGGTGAGCGCCTACGATCTTAAGACCGGCAAATTGGCGTGGCGCGGCTATTCCGAGGGCCCCGACTCCGACACGCTGATCGATCCGGAGAAGACGACCAGCCTCGGCAAGCCGGTCGGCAAGGACTCCGGCACCAGCACGTGGCAGGGCGATCAGTGGAAGATCGGCGGCGGCGACACCTGGGGCTGGTACGCTTACGACCCCGAGCTCAACCTGATCTACTACGGTTCCGGCAATCCCTCGACCTGGAACCCGACGCAGCGGCCCGGCGACAACAAGTGGTCGATGACGATCTTCGCGCGCGACCCCGACACCGGCATGGCGAAGTGGGTCTATCAGATGACGCCCCACGACGAGTGGGACTATGACGGCGTCAACGAGATGATCCTCACCGATGAGAAGTTCGACGGCAAGGATCGCAAGCTCTTGACGCATTTCGATCGCAACGGCTTCGGCTACACGCTCGATCGCGCCACCGGCGAGCTGCTCGTCGCTGAGAAGTACGACCCGGCGGTCAATTGGGCGACCAAGATCGACATGGACAAGTCCTCCAAGGATTATGGCCGGCCGGTGCTCGTCCCGAAATATTCGACGCAGGGTAAAGAGGACGTCAACGTGAAGGGCATCTGCCCGGCGGCGTTGGGCAGCAAGGACGAGCAGCCGGCGGCCTATTCGCCGGAGACCGAGCTCTTCTACGTGCCGACCAACCACGTCTGCATGGACTACGAGCCGTTCAAGGTCGCCTACACCGCGGGTCAGGCCTATGTCGGCGCGACGCTGTCGATGTATCCGCCTCCGGGCCAAAACAACATGGGCAACTTCATCGCCTGGGATAACAAGACCGGCAAGATCGTGTGGTCGGATCCAGAGCTGTTCTCGGTCTGGTCGGGCGCTCTCCCGACCGCGGGCGGCGTCGTCTTCTACGGCACGCTGGAAGGCTACTTGAAGGCGGTCGACGCCAAGACCGGCAAGGAGCTCTACAAGTACAAGACTCCATCGGGCATCATCGGTAACGTCATGACCTACGAGCATGGCGGCCGCCAGTATGTGGCGGTCCTGTCCGGCGTCGGCGGTTGGGCGGGCATCGGCCTCGCGGCCGGTCTGCTTCAGCCCGAGAACGCGCAGCAGTGGCACAACGCGGTGACAGGCGAGAAGAACTTGCCTGAAAAGTCCAAGATCATTGGCACCGCGGGTCTTGGCGCGGTCGGCGGTTATGCGGCGCTGGCAAATTATACCAACCTCGGCGGCTCGCTGACGGTCTTCGCTCTGCCGCAGGACTGATCCGGGGCTGACTTAAGAGCATGAACGGGCCCGGCGCATGCGCGATGAGCACGCGCCGGGCTTTTTGCGTCCGCAATCGGACAGGAACCCAAAAGCAAGGAACGGGCACGTGCGGTTTGCCTATCCACTGATCGGGTTGGCGTTCACTTTGGGCTTGGCCGCGCCGATCGTCGCGCGCGCAGAGGCGCCAAGCGATCCGACCGCGGTCAAGCAGGACGAAGACGGAATTTGGCGCGACAAGGCCGGAGACCCGACCTACAAGATCGAGGCGGACGGCACGGTCGACTGGTACACCTACTCCGGTTTTCGGCGCTATCACTCTGAATGCCACGTCTGCCACGGCCCCGACGGCGAAGGGTCGAGCTACGGTCCGGCGCTGGCGAACTCGTTGAAGACGATCGGCTACGCCGAGTTCTACGAAGTCGTCGTCAGCGGCAAGAAAGACCTCGGCGCCGGCAAAGAATTGGTCATGCCGGCCTTTGCTGATAACAAGAACGTGATGTGCTACCTCACCGACATTTACATCTACCTGCGCGCGCGCTCCGTGAACGCGATCCCCCGCGGCCGTCCGGCCGAGCATGCGCCCAAGCCCCCGGCCTTCGATAAGAACGAAGACAAATGCATGAACGCCAGCTGATCAGCGAAGACTCGAAGGGCGCCGGTTCGCGGCGCTTCGCGAAAGGAGCGCTCCTCGCGCTGGGTCTGGCGGGCTTGGCGTGCGTGGTTTGGCGCGGCGACGGCCGGGCCCAGGACGATGACGCCCTGTCGGGAGGATCGATCGAACTCGTCGATCCGCATGTGTTTCGCGCCTGCGCCGATCCGCGAAATCTTCCTTTCTCCAACGAGGCCGGCGAAGGCTTCGAGAACAAGATCGCCGAACTTTTCGCGCGCAAGCTCGGCAAGTCGGTCGCCTACACGTTCTATCCCGGCGCGACCGGTTTCATTCGCAATACGCTGAACGCGCATCGTTGCGACGTCGTCTTGGGAATTGCTCAAGGGGACGACATCGTTCAGCCGACCAGCCCCTACTATCGAACCAGTTACGCAGCCGCCTATCGCAAGGGGGGACCGCTCGAAGGTCTGGACTCGCTCAACGCCCCCCGCCTGAAGACCGCTAAGATCGGCATCGTCGCGGGAACGCCGCCCGCGACCTATCTCGCCCAGAACGGGCTGCTTGGCCAGATCAAGTCCTACCAGCTCGGCGTCGATACACGGTTCTATTCGCCGACCCACGATATGATGGACGATCTGGACAAGGGCGACATCGACGTCGCCCTGCTCTGGGGTCCGATTGCGGGCTACTACGCCTCGAAGTCGAAGACGCCGACGACTGTCACGCCGCTGCTGAAGGAGCAGAACGGCCCCCGCATGGTCTATCGGATCGTCATGGGCGTGCGGCATTCCGATCAGAACTGGAAGCGCAGCCTCAACAAGCTGATTTCCGAGAATCAAAGCGAAATCGACGCGATATTGCGGTCCTACGGCGTTCCGTTGCTCGACGAGAACGACCAGCCGCTCACCCGCTGACGCATCATGAGCGTGCGATTCGTGACGCCCTCGGCCGCGAGCGCCAAGGCGCGAAGTCTGCCGCTAAAGCGCGTTCTGCACGGCGCGAGCAATCGCGCCAATCCGCTGCTCGATCAGGGTCGGCGTCTCGCAGACGTAACCGACCATCTTGCGCCGATCATCGAAAATGCGCAGGTCCCATTGCAACCGTTCCTGGCTGTCGGCGCCCGGCTGCGCTTGGCCGCCCTGATTCTGGCCGCCAGATTTTTGCGCGGCGTCGGCCTCCGCGCGGATACGATCGGCCACGGCGCGCTGTTTGCGGCCGAATCGATCCAGTCCGGCAAGAATTTGAGAGCGTTGTTGCGTCAAATCCTCGAAAGCCGCGGCGAACGCGCGCAGCAGCTTCGCGTCCGCGTCGGCTCCGGCCTTCGCCTTGAAGTCCGCGATCGCCGCCTCGACGTCGGCGATCGGAACCCGCCGCTGCGACATCTTCGCCGCCAGATCGGCAATATCGGTCTCGTCGCGCCAGCTTTGAGAGTTCAGATCGAGTTGAGGCCCGGCCCAGACGGAGGCGAGCGAAAAGGTCGGAGTCTTGATCTGAGGACAGGGCCAATCCGGATCGGCCTTCACGCCCGGATTGCGCGCTTGCCTGCGCCGCCGATCCGGCCACAATCGCAATCGCGAGGACGACGCGGAGCGCAACATGCATGGACGTTTCCATTTGAGGCGCGATCATAGGATTGCCTACGCTTCCAATCAAGCCGCCGAGCTTCGCCGACGCATCGTCCGGCGCGAGCAAACGTCCGCGCGACGGCATCGTCGGCGACCGCGCAATTTCGGGAGGCGATCGCGATGACGCGCATGCTCGCCAGCGTCGTGAACTGCCGCGGAGGCGGACGCCGTATTGCGGCTCGGCGCCGACGTGATCGATCTGAAGGATCCGCGGCGCGGCGCACTCGGGCCGATCCCGCTCGAGACCGCGCGCGAATACGATGCAAGCAGTCGCGCGGCGATGCGAGACGAGCGCGACGCTCGGCGATCCGCCTTACCATGACGAAGCGCTTCTCGCGCGAGCGCGAGCGCTCGCGGCGATCGGCGTGGACTACCTCAAGCTCGCAGTCGACGGTCCGACGCTCGAACGTCTCCGCGATTCCCTGAAGCTTTCGGCGCGCGAAATCGCCCTTGTCGGCATATTGTTCGCCGATGAAGAGCCGGACTTCGCTCTTCTTCCCGATCTGGCCGCGCTCGGATTCAAGGGCGCGATGCTCGACACGCGGGACAAGACTTCGCGGTCGTCTCCTTGCGCATCTCGATGTCGCGCGGCTCGAGGATTTCTGCTCGCGGTGCCGCGCGGCGGGGCTCACGAGCGGCCTTGCGGGCTCGCTCGAGGCCCCCGACGTTCCCCGACTGTTGCTCGTGCGGCCCGACGTCCTCGGATTTCGCGGAGCGCTTTGTCACGCCCACGATCGCGAAGGCGCGATCGACCCGCAGGCCGTCGCGCTGATCCGCGATCTGATCCCGCGAGAAAGGCCCGAAGCGGACGCTTCGCCGAAGATCGATTGGCGGTTGCTTGCTCGCGGCATCATCGGCGGACGCGACGCCGAAGGCGAGGTCGACCGGGTGTTCGTGCGTGACTTCGTCGTTCACGCGCAGATCGGCGCCTATGATTTCGAGCGCCACGCCCAGCAGCGCGTGGTGTTCGAGGTCGAAGCTTTGGTGCGCCGAGCCGGCGCGCACGCGGAAGACATGCGCTCGATCTTCTCCTACGACGTCATCCTCGATGCGATTCGGCTTGTCGTCGGCCGCGGCCATGTCGACTTCGTCGAGACTCTCGCCGAGGAGGTCGCCACGATCGTGTTCGCGGCATGCTCGCGTGCGAAGCGTTCGCGTCAACGTCCGGAAGCTCGATGTCATCGAGGGCTCCGTCGGCGTCGAAATCCGCCGCGAGCGCGCCGCGAGCATGGCGGAGGCGCAGCCCTTCAGCGTCGCCCGAGCGACGCCGTCGCATCGGAGCGAATGAGAGAGCGCCCGGAGCTGCGACCCCCGTTTCAGGCGAAAATGCGCGCCACCTCAAACGCCTGACGGAAATCGAACCGCCGCGGCGACTTGCTGGCCGCCATCCGCTTGAACAGACTTGCCTCCGTCCGATACTTCACGTTGCCGATCGCGAGCGCGCCGAAGCCCAATGCGCCGTGCGTCCCGAGCGGCGTGGCGTTGGCGTTGAGATCGAGACCCTCGATGCCGAGCGGCGGCACGGCGTTGACGTCGGCCGCCGCCAGGAGATTTCTGGCGTTCGCTATCTGAGAGGCGTCGAGCACCCGCACTCCGGCTTTCGCCGCGCAGAGGGCGACTTCAGTCGAGGCGAGGAGCGCCGTCTTCTTCTCGGGGGTCGATCCATCGGCGACGGCAACCTCCAACCCGAAACGGCGTTTGACCTCATCGGCATGGCGCCCCACGCGCGCCGTTCCGTCATGGCCCACGAACGTGACCGAGGCGCCTTCGAGCGCTCCGATGACTCCCGCGGCGGTCCCCACCACGCCTGTCGCGCCGAAAATCGAAATCGCGACGCCCTTGAGCCCCCGGTTCTTCTTCTCCTGCAGGGCCTTCTCGACCACGGCGATCATAGGCCGCGGCCGTCGTGAAGGATCCGGACGGGTCGGCGAAAAGCGAAATCTCGAACGGTTTCAAGAGCGCCTTGGTGGCGGCGTCGAGCATGTCGAGGGCGAGAAACGCGTCCTTCCCCGCGATGAAGACGCCCGTCCGCGTCGCGTCGCGGGGAGAACGCGAAAACATCGCGTCCTGAACGAGACCCGCGATCTCACCGAGCGACACGTTGGCGTAGGGAATCGTCGCGTCATAACCCGCGTCGATCGCCATATTGACGTCGAAAGGGCTCATATGCGCGAGCGGCGTCACCATATGCAGAATGTTCTTGGCCATGTTTCCTCCTGAGCGATCATTGAATTGAGACGTGTTCTTCCTCGCGGATCTCCGCGCCGCGATCGCGCGCCTTGCAGATTTTGATATGCACCCCGGGCTCGCATTCGGCGGCGGCGCGACGGGCGAGAAATTCCGCATGGTCGGGGTCGGGCGCGAAGGCGAAACCGGTCGGCCCCCAGGAGCTCTGGCCGAACCCGCTCGCGCCGTGCGCGGCGAGTCGCTCGGCGACTCTGCCTACCGTGGCGCTGGTGAATCGGCCGCCGCCTTGAAGTGGAGCAAAATGATCGCCGACAATTTGCTGAACTCGAGAGACGCCTTGGCCGAACGCCGCGAGATCCCGTTCGGCGGCAGCGGGTAGGATTTGCATCAGCGTTCGACGGCAGATTTCGGCTGCCGAGTCGGCCGACATGCGAGGCAGGCGGGCGAACGCCTGCTTTTCCGCCTCGCCATGCGCGCCTTCGATACGCGGGTCCAAGATCAGAAGGACGCGCCAGTCCGGAGGAAAATCGACATGCGCCACGACCGGCGGGATTTCAGCGTTCACCCCAATTCCCGCGTCGACCACCAAGCCGCCGAGCTCGAATAATGCTGCGCCGGCGCCCGAGCGCGCGCCGCGATCGAGCAGGCGCGCATCGCCTCGCGCGTCGAGCGGAAGCCCGGCGAACCGACGAAACGCTGACGCGATCGCGATCGCGAGCTGAGTCCCGGACCCGAGCCCCGCATGCGGGGGGATCGCGCTCGAGATGAGGAGCTTTTTGTTCGTATCGAGGCCAAGACGCTCGGCAATGCGCAGCGCCAGACGCGCGCCCCGCTCGCGCTCCTCCCCCGACGTTTCGAAGCGCGAGGCTTCGCGAAGCTGAACGCAGGTCTCGAACGCGTCGATGGCGAGACCGATCGAGCCGAATCGTCGGCCGAGGTCCCCGTTGAGGTCGAGAAAGCCCAAATGAAGGCGCGCAGCAGTCGTGACCCAAACGCCTTTCACTTGCGCGCCTCGCTGAAGATCATTCGCCCGCTTTCGCATGGTGCGGATTGACCGGAATTTTGCGAAACTTTGCGGCGTTTGCCAAGTGGCGGAGGCGAGAAATCTGGCGGCGAGACGTTCGCGTACGGAGGGCCGCGCGTCGGCGGAGCCGCGAGTCCGGCAACCCGACGGAGCGACGTCGAAACGTTGTCGTCGTCGAAGGGAAATGCCACATTCCCCGAGGCGGCGGTAAGAGTCTCGCTTGAAGACAGGTGGGCGATGATCGAGCTGATATTGACGGTGTGCGCGCTCAACGCGCCGGACCAATGTGAAGAGCGGCGGCTTCAGTTTGTTTCGCATGGCTCGCTGATGCAATGCATGACCAGGCGCCGCCCTATGTCGCCGCCTGGTCCGGAGAGCATCCCACGAGCCGCGTCACGCGGTGGCGATGCGCCTACCCCGGCGCCGAGGGCCAGAAGACCTGATCGACGATCCCGACTGTCGCGAGACGACGTCTCGCCACGCGCCGTTCGCATGGGTCCCCACCTCCGTTCCAAAAGGGCGCGATCATCGATTGCCCGCGCTGGGGGATGAGACTATCGTCGTCCCGTGAAAAGAAAACTTGCAATGCGGTTCGTGGGAGGTTCGCTGGCGATAGGGCTCGCGGTCGCGCCGCTTTGCGCAGTCGAGGCGCAGGACGCCCTGCGCGGCCTGGACATGTCCTCGCCCGACATGACGCTGCCGGAGATGACGCGCGCACAGGTGGAGGCCCAGCTCGCAGCGGCGCCCCGCGGGCAAAGGGTGGATTTTTCCCGCAAGCGGCTTTCCGGTCTCGATCTTTCCGGTCTCGACTTATCCGGCGCGATCCTGCGCGCGGCGCGGCTGAACCACGCAAACCTTTCCGGCGCCAACTTGGACGGAGCAGTTCTCGACCAGGCTTGGGCGCTAGGCGCCAATCTCGCGGGCGCCAGCCTCGTCAAGGCCAGTTTGGTCGCGACCCAATTGGCAGGCGCGAATCTCGACGGCGCCAATCTCGCGGAGGCTCGCATCACCGCGGACATGAACCGCGCGCGCCTCGTCGGCGCTCGCCTGGAAAAGGCCGATTGCAGCGTGGACTTGAGAAAATCAGTCGATGGGCCTCATGCGCGCCTCGTTCAAGTCCGCCGATCTCACCGGCGCCGATTTCGCCGGCGCCAACCTCACGCTGGCGGATTTGCAGTTCGCCAAAATGACCGTCCGCCAATCTCGCGGGCGCGACGCTGCGCGAGGCGGACGCGAGCGGCGCGGATTTGCGTGGCGCCCTTCTCGAGGGCGCCGACACGTCCGGCCTCGACGTCGATTCCGCGCGAATCAACAGCGCGAGCGCGCCCTTTCTCGCCAAGGCGATCCACCTCGATCGCGCCTATCGCGAGTGAGACGCTGTTCGGCTCGTCCGATAGCCGGACGAGGCGCGGCGGCCTCCATAAGATTCCGAAACAAAAGCTTGCCGGAATTGCGGACTTCGTCGCCGGCCTCGTTCGGCACAAGCCAGCGAACACAAGCGTTCCAGTAATAACGTTTGTATAATGTTTATTTCTTCCTGAAAACTTGGATTCCCTTCCGCAGACAAGCCGCCCTTGCGGGTGGCGTCGCTCCGGCGACTGGACTTACAAAGGGACAGTTTTTCACACCCAATCCTTTGAAATTGACTGCGCGCGACCAGTTTTGCACGGCCAGCTGCCCGACGGCGCCGGGCGTTCCGGAAAGACGGAATCCTCGCCCGCGAGTGCCGCCGACAAGCTATGCCATATTCGCCAGCGCGCGCCCTACAGGCGCGGGAGCAAAATCTCGCCCTTGCCGAGCGCCGCCAGATCTCCCGCCAGCCGCCTCAGCGGCCGACGAAAAAGTCGGGCCAGCTTCGCGCTGGCTGAAGCGACGTAATCGGCGAGAAGCCGCGCCGCGACGAGCTCATGCTCGCCGCAATCGCCAAATGTCGGCGAGAGAAGCGTCGCGCCGCGCCCCAAGAGGATCGTGCCGCGGTCCATCAGATAGCCCGGCAGGTCGCCCGCCTCGTCGCCGATCGCCAAAGTGCCCGCGATCATCCGGCTGCCGGCGTAGGCGCCTGCGCGGCCCTCGATCAGTATGGCGCCGCGCCTCAGCCTGTCGCCGGCCCGCGGCCCGGCGTCGCCGCGCACGTGGACGAGTCCCCCGCTCATGCCGATCGTCTCGCCGCTCAACGGACCTCCGAGCCGCTCGCCGGCGTCGCCCTCGATTTCGAGCGTTCCGCCCTTCATTCCGGAAGCTGCGAACGGCCCCGCGTCGCCGCGAATGGTCAATCGTCCGCCCGACATCGAGCGCCCGGCTTCGACGCCGACCTCGCCTTCGACGCGAATGGCGCCTGCGGTCATGGCCATGCCGATGCGATCGAAGCGGGCGCCGCCGCCTTCGAAGAGAACTAAGCCGGGATCGCCCTCGCGGATGCCGAAAACGTCCCCTGCCGTGATGCGCTCGCGCGTCGTCGCCAGTTCGATCCCGGCGATTTCCGCCATCGTCTTGCCAGCGAGATTCTGCGGGGTCAACGGCGAAAGATCGAGGCGCTGGGCCGGCGCCGCGCGCGGGGTGAAGGTCAGCGGCCTCACGGCAGCAGCTCCTTGAGGTGATAGTGATGCCGGCCGAGCTTGCCGCCGTAGTTGCCGGCGCCGACTCGCAGCGCGCCGCGTTCGGCCGAGTTCGACAATCGCAGCGAGCCCGGCGCGCATTGCTTCGGCGACGGCCGCGCTGTTGAGGCCGTCAATGACGATTTCGAGCACCGAGGCGATTTCGGGGCCGAGAGCGCTGTCGACCGCGCCCTTCAAGGTCGGGCAGTAGGCGTCGTTGGTCGAAGCGCTGGCGCCCTTGTATTTCGAGCCGATCTTCGAGCCCGATCGGGCGATGCCGCCAGGAAACGGCATGATGACGTCGGCGACCCCGCGCATCGCCTTGACCGCCGCCTCTGCCGCCGAGAGCGTGTTGGTCGGCGTCGCGCCCATGATCAGCAGATTCCCGCCGCCGACCGCGCTCTTCGTCAGATACGTCGTCGACTCGCAGACGAACTCTCCGTCCATCACCGGCACGCGCCAGTATCGCCGGGAGCCGAGCTTCTTGGCGATCTGCCAGCCGTCGCCGAAGTAGCGGATCGCCGCGCCGAGTTTGAGCTTGTCCTCGCCCGCATCGAGTCCGCCGTAACAGGCCGAACCTGGGCTGGTGAGCACGCATTGACCGACGCGGTTTTGAAGCTGTCGCTGCAATTCCGAAGTCGAGACGGCGAACATGAGCACACGCACCCCCGGCCGCGCGTCCGGCGTTTCGCGCGGCGACACCGCGCGGTCGACGCCCGCCTCGCAGCCGCAGCCGATCACTGAGGTGGCGAACCCTGTCATCGTCGCCGCCGCTTGCGCCGCCCAGCGCGCGGTCGGCGCCGTGATGACGAGCGCAGTCGCGCGCATGTCGAACGCTTCGGCGAATGTGTCGTCGATAGCCACGCCGTTGACGGTCAGCGTGAGCATGCGATGGTCTCAAATGGTTGCGGCCGGCCGACGGCTCCTTCGGGCACGCGCATGAAATCGGACGGAAGCCCATATCGCGCGTCGTAGTAGCTCGCCATGCGCCGCTGCATCGTCGCTTCGACCGCAGGCGCAACTTGCAGCGCGCGGCCGAAACGATAATGCGTGACCGCGCCGTCCCGCACCACCAGATCCCCATCCTTGTAAACGCGCGCGGCCGAACGGAACATCGCCGCGAGATCCTTGCCGGGGCGATAGAGAGCAATGTCGGCGCGACCGCCGACGCCCAGATGGCCACGATCGGCAAGTCCGAGCAGCCGCGCCGGGGCCGCGCGCGTCATCGTCGCGATCTCGTAAAACGTGTATTCGCGCGTCAGCGACGGCAAAATCGTCATCGTCGCAGCCTCGCCGGGGATTCGCGACAGCCATTGCGCACGCAAGTCTCTGTCCATCAACAGCGCAAAAAGCTCGGGATAGACGGTGAACGGCGCGCCGTTGGGATGATCGGTGGTGAAGAAGACCCGCCACGGGTCGCTGATGAGCAGAAACAGCTCGAGGCCGACGGCGAACTGCACCGCGTTGAAGAAGTTTCCGGCCTTGTACTCGTAGGGGACGATCCCGCCTCCGCTCGAGTCGCCGTCGATAATCGCGTATTTCTTCGGATGCGCCTGCCCGCGCGCGGAGAACTGGCGCAAAACGTCGGACGAAATCGTCACCGTCTGGCCGAACATCGCCTGCCCGACGTCGATCGTGACGTTCGGGGTCGAGTTGATCGCCTCGGCGAGCTGCGGCGCGCTGGACGAAAAGCCCTGCTTGCCCTCGGCGCCATAGCCGTAGAATTGCAGATGGGCCAGATGCAGCGGCAGGTCTTCCGCGGCGGCGATCGTCTCCAGCGCCGTCTTGAAGTTTCCGGGCATGCCGAGATTGTTGCAGTGGACGTGGAGCGGATGCGGCACGCCGAGATCGCACACCGCCTTTTGCAAAGCCTTGACGATTTGGCGGCTGGTCACGCCATAGTAGGGCACCACGTCGTCGAACGAAAACTTGCGCACGTTGTCCTTGAACGCGGCGACGCCGCCGGCGTTGATCACCTTGACGCCGAGCGCCCGGGTCGACTGCAAGATCCAGGCGACGTGGTCGCGAATCGCACTCGCGCCTTCGCCGGACCGCATCAGATCGAGGACGAAATCGTCATTGCCGAGAATGGCGAGAATCGCCTTGTCGATGATCGGGATGTCCGCGAGTTCGAGATGCGCGTGCAGCGCCTGGTGTGGGGAAATGGCCGGTTCGACGACGGTCGTGAAGCCCATCTCCGCGTAGAGACAGCCGGTTTCGAAAGTGGACCAGCCAGCGTTCGAGAGCGGCGTCGCCGAGGGGCGCCGCGCGTGCGCGCGGTGCTGTTCGGGCAGCAGCAGGCGCGCCGGGTTCACGTTGGCGCCCGCGATGTGCGAATGGATGTCGATGCCGCCCGCCATCACGACGAGGCCCTCCGCGTCGACGGTTTCGTCAGGCCGGACGCCGCCTGGCGGCGGCGCGACGATCCGATCGTCGCGGATGAAGAGGTCGCCGATTTCGTCGCGGTTGTTGGCTGGGTCGACGAGGCGGCCGCCCTTGAGATGGATCAGCATGTGGAAGCGCTCGATTCCCGAAGGCGGGCGGCGATGTGCGCGAGCGCCTCGGCCACCGTCGGGGCGCCGGTCCGGGGCGCCGTCGCACTGACCGCGCCCAGGGTTCCCGCGTCCGGGGAATGCAAGACCGCGTCGTGGTCGACGCCCGGCCGCGCGACCTCGATTCGCACTTTGGGCGTTTCGGCAAGCCGCGTCTCCCGATCGCATAGCGCCACCGAAATCGCGCCGCCCCGCCACACTGGCGGCGCCGCGCCGAACGCGGAGACCCAAAGGACGCAGTCCGTCTCGCCCGACGCGACGAGCCGCTCGGCGTCGAAGCGCCAGGGATTGTGCTCGGGCGCCCCGGTCCCAAATCCGGTTCGCATGGGGAAGCCGGTCATCCAACCGCAAGCGGCGAGCACGCCCGCGCCATTGTCAGGCGCAGCGAGCGGCAATGTCGAGAACCGCGTCGTATCGTTCAGGTCGCGCACGAGGCCGTTGAGCATTTCGAGCTCGAGCGCGCCGAGACGCGCCGCCGTCCAAACGGCCACGCCGAAGCGCGCGCTTTTCAAATCGGCGGCAAGCGCGTCGAGCGTAGGCAAAGGTATCTCGGCCCGCGTGACGGGACGACCTTTCACCCGAGCCCGCAGCGCGGCCAGATTGGCGGCGCGAGTCGCGCCGAGGCCAGCTCCGACGACCGTCGTTTCGCCGCTAAAGCCCGGAATTTTCGCGTCGGCCTGTGGGGCCAGCCATATGACTCGTCGCGGCACGTCCACGCCCTCCGGTCTCGCTGGCAGTCGCAACAGCCGCTCGACTAGAGCTGGCCAGGTTTCCACCAAGGCATTTCCCACGAGAAGCAGGACGTCGGCGCGCACCCGCGCTTCGCCCGGCGTCGTGAGCATGACGCCGGTTTCGCGCAGACAGTCTAGATCGCGCATCAAGGCCGCCGAATGCATATGCTCGATGACGCCGCCGACCTGCTCGGCGAGTGCGATGGCGGCCCTCGCCCCCTCGATATCCACGCCTAATCCAGCGATGAGCGGCTGACCGCTTCGCGCCACGAGTTGAGCCGCGGCAGCGGCCGCGTCTTCGAGTGACGCCGGCTCGCCGTTGATCGATGCTGCAGCCTCGGCGACGACTTGATCTCTACTTGCCATATGCTCCGTCCATTTGGTCCCGCCAGCCCAAATCACGTCAGCGATCGCAGGCGGGGTCGGAATTCGAAGGCGCCTCAACTCGATGTCGTTGGCGCGGCGTCGGTAGAGTCGGTTTCTTGGCGCCGCGAACCCGGAAGCTAACTCGATCGCTGATGCGTTTCGATGAAGAGGCGCAATCCCAGCCGACGCCTCCATCCGACAACTCAGGCGCGCGGCGTCGTCCCCCATCGCTTCCCCCATCATCAACACAGGGACGACCGACGCGTCGGCCCGCCATCTTTTCTCATGGAGCGCATCCTAGATGCAGACCGTCGACGAATAAACACCGACGCCCCAGAAAACAGTTGGCGTCGCACAGCGCCGCCGCTGACGATTATGGCGCCTTCGACTAGCTAGCTAGACAGATCGCAAGTCAACGGGTTCAATTGCGCCGTGATCGATCGTAGCCGGGCGACAGTAATGATTCACGTCGAGGAAATGCTCGCTCCTGGCCGCCGAGATTGCCCCGCCCCCGTGCGCGGCGTCTCGTCAAGCGCGTCCTCGCGACGCCGCTTCTCGCTCGCAAACCGCCGGATTCGGGGGCACAGCCGATGACCGACCGTCCCGCGATCATCGTCGTGGGGCATTCGGCCCGCGCGCTCGCATCCTCCGCCAAACGCGCCGGATTCGCTCCTCTCTCCGTCGATGTTTTCGGCGACGAAGACACACGTAAAATGAGCGTCGCCGCCATATTGCTCGAAGGCGGGCTGTCGCACGGGCTGACGCTCGATCATGTTGTAAACGCGGTCGAAACTCTGGTTCGCGCCTATGATCCGATTGGACTGGTCTATGGCTCTGGCTTCGAACACCAGCCGGAGACAATCGCCGCGATCGGGCGCATGACGCGCATCTTCGGCAACGAAGCCGAAACGATCAAACGCGTGAAGGATCCGCACGCGCTCGCGCAACTTTGCGACGCCCTTGGAATATCGCACCCGCCAATCGCGTCTGCGCCGCCCGAACAACCCGAGCGCTGGCTCAGGAAGAGGCGGGGCGGCGCCGGGGGCGCCCATATCAGCGCGGCGACGGCCACAGGCGCGGCGCCACCGGATTGCTATTTTCAGCGTCGCGTTACCGGCCAAAGCATTTCGGCGCTGTTCGTCGCGAACGGAAAGAGGGCTGCAATCATTGGCCTGAGCGCGCAGTGGCCCGCGCCGACGCCGGCCTCGCCGTTTCGCTATGGCGGCGCTGCCGGTCCCATCGAGATCGGCGCCGCCCAGGCAGACGAAATCGCATGCGCTGTCGCCAGCATCACTTCTGAATTCTGTCTCGTCGGGATCAACAGCGCCGATTTCATCGTTTCGGCCGATGCGGTCTGGCTTATAGAAATCAACTCGCGGCCCGGCGCGACGCTGGACGTTTTCGAACCCGACGAGGACTCGTTGCTTGGGCTTCATATTACCGGCTGCGAAGGACGTCTGATGCCCCTTCCGACGAACTTGGCGTTCAAGGCGGCCGAGGTCGTCTACGCCCCCTTCGACATCGTATCGCAGGTGGAGCTGAATTGGCCGGATTGGACAGCCGACCGGCCGTCGCCCGGAACACGGGTCGCGGCCGGCGATCCGCTGTGCACGACGCTCGCGTCCGGACCGACGGTCGACTTGGCGCGAATCTGCGCCAGCGATCGGGCGCAACACATCATGGCTTTTTTTCAGGAGTCGAAACATTGAGCGCCGTTGATTCCATCAGCGTCAACCGTCACGCCGCCGAGTTGACGAATGTGCTGCGCCGCGACGCCGAAATGTTGAACATGGGCTTTGCGCGCGGGCCGCTCGGCGAAACCTTGGTCGACGCCGGCGCAGGCCGGCGCGGCGGCATCGAAGCCGGCCTCCGCATCGCGGAAATCTGCTTGGGCGGACTCGGCAAAGTGCGACTGTTTCCGGACAACGCGACGCCGCGCTGGCCCTGGACGATCGCGGTCAGTTCGCCGCAGCCCGTCATTGCTTGCCTGGGCAGCCAATACGCGGGCTGGAGCCTTGCGCACGGCGACGGCGAAGACGCGTTCTTCGCGCTCGGCTCCGGCCCCGCTCGCGCGCTTGCGCAAAAGGAGACGGTGCTGAAGGACATAGGCTATCGGGACGAAGCCGACGTCGCGACGCTCATCATCGAGAGCCAGCGCCCGCCGCCGCCCGAGATCGTCGAGGCTGTAGCCCGCGATTGCGGGGTCGCGCCATCGGCATTGACGGTGATTTACGCGCCGACGCAAAGCCTTGCCGGCGGGGCGCAGGTGGTCGCGCGCGTGTTGGAAGTGGCGTTGCATAAAGCCCATGAGCTGAAGTTCCCGCTCGATCGCATCGTCGACGGCATGGGCGCCGCGCCCCTTAGCCCCCCACATCCCGATTTCGTCACCGCAATGGGCCGCACCAACGACGCGATCATTTACGGTGGACGCGCGCACCTCTTCGTCACCGGACCGGCCGCGGACGCGAGGGCTCTCGCCGAGGCCCTTCCCAGTCGGGGCTCGCGCGATTTCGGCGCCCCGTTCGCCGACATTTTTAAACGCTTCAAGGGCGATTTTTACGCCATCGACCCGATGCTGTTCAGCCCGGCCGAGGTCATCGTCACTGCGATCGAAAGCGGGGCGAGTTTTCACGCGGGGGCCATCCATCACGAATTGCTCGATGCGTCCTTCGGCTGATGCGGCTGCGCGCGCCGGCGATCGCCCCACCATTCTCCTCGTCAGCGACCAGCGCGATTGGCACGCGCGCCAAATGGAGGCGGCGTTCGCCGCTGTTGGCGCGCGTGTCGCCCGGATCGATCTCGCCGGCATGCGACTTCGACACGCGAAGCCCGAGCGGGCTGGCGTTGCCTTTTTTGGGATCGCGATTGCCGGACGCGGTGCACGTTCGCACGCTGGCGGCCGGATCGTTCGAGGCGGTCACCAAACGGCTGGGCGTGTTGCACGCATTGGCTGAACTCGGAGTCGTCGTCTGGAACGACGCTCGCGCCATTGAACGCTGTGTCGACAAGTCCATGACGAGCTTCCTGCTCACACGCGCCGGCTTGCCGACGCCGCCGACCTGGACGATGGAATTGGCGGATGCCGCGCGAGCCCTGGTCGAACGTGAAGCGCCGGGCGGCCCGCTCGTGCTCAAACCGCTGTTCGGCGCGCAGGGCAAGGGGCTGCGCCTCATTCGCCGGCCGGAAGACTTGCCGGCGCCCGAAGGCGTCGCAGGCGTCTACTATCTCCAGCGCTTTCAACCGAGCGGAACCGAGGAGTTCAGGGATTATCGGCTGTTCGTCCTGCGCGGTCGCGTGGTCGCCGCCATGATGCGCAGCGCCTCGACATGGATCACCAATGTCAAACAAGGCGGCCAGCCTGCTGGCCGTCGAGCCCGATCCGGGGATGGAGCGTCTCGCCGTCGCGGCGGCGGAAGCGGTCGGCGCCGCTATCGCCGGCGTCGACGTGCTGGTGGGCGGCGACGGCGCGCCCACCGTGCTGGAGGTCAACAGCATGCCTGCGTGGAGCGGCCTGCAAAGGGTTAGCGCGTGCAGCGTCGCTGAGGCGATCGCTTTGGATCTGATGGACGCGTTGGCCCGCCGTCCGATTCAATCTCTGGTCACATGAACGGTCGCGAAGATTGCGTTGCGGCAGCCTATATCGAGGCCTGCCTGGCTGAGCTCGACGCGCCCAAGCCAGGCAACGTGCATCGGTTCGCGCCTGGCCACGGCATGGGCCTGGCGGACTTCGCTCGCAGCGCCGAAGCGAGCGCCGCCGCGATCGCGACGAGGGGCGCGCGCGTCGGCGTCCGCATCCGCGACGCCGTGTTCGCGACCCTGTCGGCGGTCGGCCAAAACACCAATCTCGGCATCGTCCTGCTTTGCGCGCCGCTCGCTGCGGCGATGGAGATCGCGGATGTCGCGCTGCGCCCGGCGCTCGCCGGCGTGCTCGACGGCCTCGATCGGACAGATGCGGCGGACGTCTTCTCGGCCATCGCCGCGGCCAATCCCGGCGGCCTTGGACGCGCGAACCGGCACGACGTGAACGCTCCTGCGACCGTGACCTTGCTCGAGGCGATGGCGGAGGCGGCCGACCGCGATCGCATCGCGCGCCAATATGTCACGGCGTATGAAGACATCTTCTCGCTCGGCTTGCCGGCGCTGGCGGCGGCGCGCCAGCGGCAAACCGACCCGCGCTGGTCGACGCTCGCGGTCTATTTGACGTTTCTCGCCGCAGCGCCCGACACGCACATCCTGCGCAAATTTGACGCCGCGACCGCCGAGGTGGTTCGGCGCAAGGCGGGGCTCTGGCGCGACGCGTTCGCGGCGGCTCGCGATCCCGACGCGATGTCCGACGAGCTGATGGAGTGGGATGCGGCGCTCAAGGCGGGCGGGATCAACCCCGGAACGAGCGCGGATCTGACGGTGGCGACGCTCTTCGCATCCAGTCTATCTTTGCTGCGCCGCGACAATTGCGCTGCGACCATCTTGCCCTCGCGGCCCAAGGATGATTGATTTGCGACCACGGGGCATACCCCGTGACTATCCGGCCAACCGATCCCGCTCAACAGGCGGGATGCTGACAACAAGGATAGCCAGTTCGCCTCGTCGGAACTGGCGGGGATTTTTGGTTTGGCTTGATCCCAGGGAGGAATTAGTATGGCCAAAATTAACAGGCTTATGGTCGGCGAATTGCTCGTCGGCGAGGGCAACGAAGTCGCTCATATCGATCTCATCATGGGGCCGCGGGGCAGCGCGGCGGAATCTGCTTTCGCCAACGCGCTGACCAACAACAAGGACGGGTTCACGTCGCTCCTGGCGGTTGTCGCGCCCAACCTGCCGGTCAAGCCCTCGACCATCCTGTTCAACAAGGTGACGATCAAGGGCGCCAAGCAAGCGGTGCAGATGTTCGGACCCGCGCAGCACGCGGTCGCCAAGGCGGTCGCCGACAGCGTCGCCGACGGCACGATTCCCGCCGAAGAGGCCGACAACGTGTTCATCTGCGTCGGCGTCTTCATCCATTGGGAGGCGGCCGACGACAAGAAGATCCACGACTTCAACTATCGCGCCGTCAAAGAATTGATCGAGCGCGCGGTCGCCGGCAAGCCGACGCCTGCCGAGGTCGTCGCTCAGCGCGATTTCGCCAAGCATCCCTTCAGCCCATAAGTCGATTCATTTCCGTCTCTGTCGATCGGGACGCGCACGCGGGGGATTCAGTCTCCCGCGTGTTTTCGTTTGTTCCCTGGCTTGGGCCAAGTCTCGCGCTCTTAAACGTGTCCGGAAGTCGGCTGATTTGGGCGCGGCGGCGCCGACGGCGATTTGAGGCGCATTCGCGCCGAGACGATCCTCTTTGCCGGCAAGACAGAACATGTTTGCCTTTTCTGGCGGTTACGACGCCGGAAAAGCTGGCTTGTGCGGCCACCGGCGGCGGCGTCGGAACCTTTTGGCGACGTCGTCGCGCTCGTGCAGGGATCGGGAAAGGTTCCCGGCCGATTTAAGAATTGACGTCCGGAATTTTTCGAACAATTGAAATGAACCCGCGGCGAGCGATGGGGGTATTCTCGAGCGGTCGCGGGCCAGGCGCAGAGATTTTGCGTCTCATTCCTCCTCGGCGAACGGCTCGCGACTTCTTCGACGACGCGGCGTAAACAGGGGGAGGGACAACATGGCGCGTTTGATCGTCGGGCGTTGCGGCGCCTTCGGCATCGCGTTCATCGCGGCCTCGACCGCGAACGCGCGCGCCGAGACGGTCGTGCTGCCGACCTTCGACGTCGTCGCGACCACTCCCCTGCAAGGCGGCGAGATCGACGTCGCCAAGATATCCCGGCGCCGTCTGGCAGACCGGCGCGCAGGACATCCAGACCTTCAACGATACGACGATCACCCAGACGCTGGCGCGTCAGGCGCCGGGCGTCACCGTCGGCAACGTCTCGGGCAACGACTTCCAGCCCGACGTCAGCTATCGCGGCTTCGACGCGACGCCGGTCACCGGCACGCCGATCGGCCTCGCCGTCTACCAGAACGGCGTTCGCATCAACGAGGCGTTCGGCGACACGGTCAACTGGGACCTCATTCCCGAGAATGCGATCGACAAGATGACGATCGTCGCGGGCGACCCGATCTATGGCCTCAATGCGCTCGGCGGCGCCCTCAATGTGACGATGAAGAACGGCTTCACCTGGCAGGGCTTCGAAGCCGATCTTCGCGGCGGCTCATTCTATCGCGCGCAGGAGGAGTTTCAGTACGGCAAGCAGATCGGCGACTGGTCGGTCTATATGGCGGGCACACAGATCAACGACGGCGGCTGGCGCATCGACGGAGCGTCGCAACTCACCAACTTCTACGGCGACGTCGGCTACAGGGCGAACGCGTTCGAGTCGCACCTGCAACTCACCGCGGGGAACACCCAGTTCGGCGCCGCTGCTTTCACGCCGATCCAGGAACTGCAGAACGACTGGAACAGCGTCTACACCGTTCCCCAGACGACCTATAACCAGATGGCGATGCTCGCCTGGACCGGCAGCTACGCCTATTCGAACACGCTGAGTTTCCAGGGCGGGCTCTATTTCCGCGCGTTCGACCAGGCGCACGTCGACGGCAACCCGACCGACGTGACCCCTTGTCCGCCGTTTTCGTGCCTGAACGGGAGCCCGGCGCATGACACGCTCGGGCGGGATCATCCCCGATATCTCGCAGAATGGGACGCTCGACCTCGGCGAGATCGATCGAAACTGGACGCAATCGCGTTCGCTCGGCGGCAGCGTGCAGGCTGTCGACACCGACAAGATTTTCGGCCACGACAACACGCTGACCGTCGGCGCGTCGCTCGACTACGGCTGGACGCATTTCACCGGCAACAGCCAGCTCGGCACATTCGAGACCGACAACAACACGTCGTTCCCCGTGATCGGCTACCCCTACCTTATCGACGAGCCTGACAGCTTTCTGAGCCCGGTCTCGGTCCAGGCGACCAACCTCTACACCGGCCTCTACGCGCTCGACACGTTCAACGCCACCGACCGCCTGACGCTGACCGGCGGCGCGCGTTTCAATTTCGCCGGGATCAATCTCGAGGGCGCGAACGGCGCCCTCCTCAACGGCTACTCGACCTTCTTCCATCTCAACCCGACGGTCGGCCTCACCTACAAGATCACGCCTGACATCAACTTCTATGCGGGATATGCGATGTCCAACCGCGCGCCGACGCCGCTCGAGCTCGGCTGCGCCGACCCCAATAACCCTTGCATCATCGACAACTTTCTGGTTTCGGACCCGAAACTCAAGCAGGTGGTCGGCAAGACTTTTGAGGTGGGCTTCCGCGGCCAGAACGCTTTCGGCCGATGGGGCAAGCTGCAATGGTCGGCGGGGCTCTTCCGCACCACGCTCACCAACGACATCCTGCCGCTGCAGAGCGCTGTTACCGGCTTCGGCTATTACGCCAACGTCGGGACGACCTTGCGCCAGGGCGCGGAGCTCAGCGCCCAGTGGACCGGCGACCGGTGGACCGCCTACGCCAATTACACCTATATCGACGCCGTCTATCTCTCGACCTTCGAGGAGCCGTCGCCGTTCAATCCGTTTGCCGACGCGAACGGTCACATCCCGATCACCAACGGCACGCCGATCGCCGGCATTCCAAAGAATACGGTGAAAGTGGGCGTCGACTACAGCGTGACCGACAAATGGAAGGTCGGCGCCGACATGGTCGCGGCGTCAGGCCAGGTCATCTTCGGCAACGAAAACGGCGCGCTTCCCCAAGTCCCGGGCTATGCCGTCTTCGGCGTGCACACGTCCTACCAGATCGGCAAGCAATTGCAGATCTATGGCCTCATCCAGAACATTTTCGATCAGCGTTATTATACCGCTGGCGCTCTGTTCGACACTGCTGCGCTTCCCAACACAGCGCCCTATCTTGACCAATCCAACGAGCCTCGGCCCCGGGAAGCCCTTCGCCATCTACGGTGGGTTGCGGCTCACGCTGTGATGCGTTCCGGACGGGGAAGGCCCGCAGATCGTACGGGGATTCCGGAATTGACTACCCTAGTTGAAGGCAGGCACGCGCAGTCTTGTCTTCTGACGGCCATCCTACGAGTTCAAGCATCATTCCAGCTCGAGCGAGCTCAGGACGATCCGCGGAGCAGGAGCCTCGACCTGTAGCGAATATGCTCGATTTTATGATGCGTTCCGCCTGTCCACGAACCGGACCGCTGATGCCGACATCTCCCGACGCGCCACGGCAAACTTCTTTCAATACGAGGAATGGATCGACCGTTACTTCATGGGCTCGGAAACAAGATTGCGCGGCACGGGCGTGCGGAGCGAAGGGGACAGAGTCGACATTGGCAAATGGATTTCCGACCATTGCCAAGAACATCGATCGGACATTGTCGCGAATGCGGCGCTTGCCCTGTTCAAGGAAATGAGCGGCGCGCCTTACTGAATATCCGGGTAAACCCCGAGCCTGTGAGACGCGCCCTTGAGCCCAGGGCGATCGAGTGGAGGCAATTCGAATGGTAGTCGGAATCCCCGCCTTGGCGCCACCGGATTGATCCACGAAATCGGCTCTCCCCGGTTGGCCTGGGCCCTTTGTGGCCGAGGCGGCGCTGTAAGAACATATCAAGAACTTTTTCTCCCAGAAAGCCGGGCGCCGTGCTACCTTGTTGCGATGAGAAAGGTAGAAATCGATGCATTCGGGACCGCGAGGGGCAATGGGACGCCCCCGGGGGGAGGGGGTCGCAGGATTGGGCTCTAACCCTTTGAAAACTCCCGATTTTGGAAAAGGAAATGAAAGGAAATGAAAGCGAATTGGCTGAGTTCACGGGGCTCCCGACAGGCTTTTCGCGCGCAGGACGTGGTCATGCAAATTGCGCGAGCGACGCGTTTCGGACGCGGGCGCCCGGAATTGGGACGACAAGCCCGAGAGGCCGGCTCGCGGGCTCCTCCCGCGGCGAGGCCCGGCAAGCAGAGAGGGAAACGCCAGGCGCCGCAACCGTCGCACCTTCGCCCGATCGCCCTGATCCCTCGAGCCCCTCGCATCCGGGGTCTTGAGTGAATAGGCAACACGTGTCGCACATAGCAACTCAACCGCGCGGGTTTTAAGATGCCGGCTGCTCGTGTTTGTGCGAAGTGTCATAGGCATCCGCGAAGGGAAAGTATCCATGAAGCTCACAAATCTGAAAGCCTTGGCGCTCGCGTCACTGGTAACGGCCTGCGTTTCGCCGGTCATCTTCATGACGAGCGCGTCACCCGCGCTCGCCGCATCGGCGCTCAGCGCCCTCGACACCGACAAGGATGGAACTGTCGATCTCTCGGAGGCGAAGGCCGCCGCAGGCGCCTTGTTCGACAAGCTCGACGTCGATCATGACGGCACGCTCGACCGCAAGGAGCTGAAAGGCCGCATTTCGGATAAGGATTGGGTGACCGCCGACCCGGACAACGACAAGACGATCAGCAAGGACGAGTATCTCGCCTTCGTCGAAGTCGCGTTCAAGCGCGCCGACCCGGACAACGACGGCACGATCGACGCCAAGGAGCTGCGGAGCCCCGCCGGACGCGCGCTGTTGCGCCTGCTGAAGTGAATGTGTCCGGCGACGTCCACCCGCTTCTTTGGGAAGCCGGAAGATCTCGCCGCGACGCCTTCGCATTCCGCCTTGAGATAGACGATTTGCCGCGCAAGAAGACGCGCATAAGGGAGCGAAACGAGGCTTGGCATGCAGGGTTTGGACCTGTCTCCGATCGGGCTGTTCACCGAGGCCGGTCTCGTCGGCAAGGCCGTCATGGCCGTCCTGTTCATCGCCTCGCTCTGGTGCTGGGTGCTGATCATCGAGGGCGTGATTTCGGTCGTGCGCATTCGCCGCGCGGTGCGAGCCGCGCGCGCTGGCGGCACGATCGCGAAATCCCTCTCGGGCGTCGCTGCCGCAGGCGACGAGGAAGCGCACCGCCGCATTCCCGGGAGACGGTCAGCGAAGTGAGGGCGCGCATCTCGGACACGATGGCCCGCGCCGCGCGCGAGCTCCTGACCCGGTCCGAGGGCGGGCTGCCGAATCTCGCCGTCATCTCGTCCGTCGCGCCGTTCGTCGGCCTGTTCGGCACGGTCTGGGGCATCATGGCGAGCTTCGCCGCGATCGCGCAGGCGCAAGACACGAGTCTCGCCACCGTCGCGCCCGGCATCGCCGAGTTGCTCGCCGCGACCGCTTACGGCCTCGCTGCGGCGATTCCCGCCTCGATCGGCTACAACCGCATCGGCGCGGCCTACGCCCGGCTCGGCCAGGAGATGGCGTCGTTCGTCGAGGAGCGCGCGGTCAGGCTCATTTCGCGGCCGGCCGAGGTGGCGCGCGACGACGCGCCGCGGCGCCGACGCACCGAGACGCCCTGATGGCGATGAAGCCGCGCAAGATCGGCGAAGGCCTCTACCAGCCGCTGGCCGAGATCAACGTCACGCCGCTCGTCGACGTGATGCTGGTGCTGCTCATCATCTTCATGGTGACTGCGCCGATGCTGGCGACGGGGATCAAGGTCAATTTGCCGAGCGCGCGGACCGCCCAGTCGCTCGAATCCAAAGACCCGGTCGTGGTCGTCGTCGCCAGGGACGGCGCCGTTTCGGTCGGCAAGGATTCCGTGTCGCGCGATCAATTGGCGGCGACGGTCAAGGCGAAACTCGGCGGGTCCAACGGCGTCGTGCAATTGCGCGGCGACAAGGAGGCGGCCTATGGCGACGTCGTCTCGGTGATGGACGACCTCGCAGCGAACGGCGTGACCCGCATCGCCATCGTCTCGAGCGGACGCCGCGCCGCCGCGCCGGCCGAACCGGCGCCGAAGCCATGAGCGACGCCGCGCTCGGCGGGCGGACCTTCGAGCCGCCGACGATCGATCCCTTCTGGCTTCGCCCGGCGGTGGTCGCCGTAGTCGTCGCGTTGCACGCCCTTGCGATTGCGACCTTGCCGTATTTGGCGTCGAAGCCGCCGCCGGAGCCGCCTTCGGAAGTGATCGTCGACGTCGAGCCCGCGCCGCCGCCGGAAGCGCCGCCGCCTTCACCCGATATGCCGAAGCCGCCTGAAGCCGCGTCCGAACCTCAGCCCGCGCCTCCGCCGGCGCAGGAAGCTCTCCCGCCGCCGGCCGTTGAGGCCCCGCCCGCGGTCGAGGCGCCGCCGCCCGAGCCCGCCGCGCCGGTCCTGACCGCGCCCGCCGAGCCGCCTCCTCCGCCGCCTGTCGTCGAGGCCCCTCCGCCGGTCCGGAGCCTCCGCCGCCGCCTGCCGCCGAGACCCCGCCGCGAGTTCGAACCGCAAAGGCCACAAGTCAGGCCGACCCCGAGGCTCGCGCCGAAGCCCGAGCGTGCCGAGCCGAGAGCGCGCGAGACCGCGACGAAGCCCGAGGATGCGCGGCCGAGACTGCGCGAGACCGAGACGAAGCCGGCGCGCGCTGAAAAGCCTGCCGCGCGCGAGACGGCGAGGCCGTCCGCTCCGGCTCACGCTGCGAGCGCCGCCTCGCAGTCGGCCTATGTCTCGGAGATGGCGGCGGCGATCCGCAGCCGCCTGTTCTATCCGCCGGCGGCGCGGGCGCGCGGCGCGAAGGGCGTCGTCGGGGTCGCGTTCACCATCGGCCCCTCGGGCGCGCTCTCGTCCTTCGCCATCACCCGTTCGTCCGGCGACGAGGATCTCGATGCCGCCGCGCGCACGCTGGTCGCATCGGCGCGTTTCCCGCCGCCGCCCGGCGGCTCGATCCGCGTTTCGACGAGTTTCAACTATGTCCCCCGCTAGCGATGCCTCGTCGCGCCTCAGGGCGCTGGTGCTCGGCTCCGGCGGAGGCGGCGGCGTGCCGCAATGGAACTGCGGCTGCCGCGTCTGCCGGCTCGCCTGGAGCGGCGACAAACGGGTGAAGCCGCGCACCCAGTCGAGCCTCGCCGTCAGCGCCGATGGGCGCCACTGGCTCCTGCTCAACGCCTCGATCGACCTGCGCCAGCAGATTCTTGCGACGCCGGCGATCCAGCCGAAGGGCGAGGGACGCCATTCGCCGATCGCCGCAATGGTGCTCACCAATGCCGACGTCGATCACGCAGCCGGCCTGCTCGCGTTGCGCGAGCGCCAGCCCTTCACGATCTGGGGCACGCGTGCGACCCTGGACACGATCGGCGCCAACCGCATCTTCGACGTCGTCGGCCGCGACATCGTCCCGCGCAAGGCGGTCCAGCTCGGCGAGCCGTTCGAGCCGTTGCCGGGGCTCACGGTCGAGCTCTTCCCGGTACCGGGGAAAGTGCCGCTCTGGCTCGAGGAGGGCGAGGTCAGGACGGACGAGATCGGCGAGGGAACGGTCGGCGTCGCCGTGGAGGCGGCGGGCCGCAGGCTCGTCTATGCGCCGGGCTGCGCGCGCGTGACCGACGATCTCAACAAGCGCATCGCCGCTGCGCATGCGCTCTTCTTCGACGGCACGCTGTTCGCCGACGACGAGATGATCGCGGGCGGCCTCGGCGACAAGACCGGCCGCCGCATGGGCCACATGCCCGTTTCCGGCCCCGGCGGAACGCTGGAGGCGCTGGCGCGGCATGGGAACCTGCGCCGCATCCTCATCCACATCAACAATTCCAACCCGATCCTCATCGAAGGATCGGACGAAGAAGCCAAAGTGAAGGCGGCGGGATGGGACGTGGCCTTCGACGGAATGGAGGTTGCCCCGTGAACAAGCATGCGTTTTCTGAAGCGATGAGCCCCGAGGCGCTCGAGGCTGCGCTGCGCGCGGTCGGACCTAAGCGCTATCACGATCTGCACCCGTTCCACGACCTCCTGCACGGCGGCAAGCTGAACAAGGGTCAGGTGCAGGCCTGGGCGCTCAACCGCTACGTCTACCAGGCGGCCATCCCGCTGAAGGACGCCTCTCTCATCGGGCGCTGCGACGACCGCGAGCTCAGGCGCGAATGGCTGCACCGGATCACCGATCACGACGGCGCCGGCGACGACAAGGGCGGCATCGAGCGCTGGCTGATCCTGACCGACGGACTCGGCCTCGACCGCGACTACGTGGTGTCGCAGGAGGGCGCGCTGCCGGCGACGAAATTCGCCGTCGGATCCTATGTGCATTTCGTGCGCGAGAAGCCGCTCGTCGAAGCCGTGGCGTCGAGCCTGACCGAACTCTTCTCCCCCTCGATCCACCGTCGCCGGATCGACGGCATGCTCATGAACTATGAGTTCATCGACGAGAAGGTCGTCGCCTATTTCCGCCGGCGTCTCGACCAGGCCCCCAAGGACGCGGACTTCGCCCTCCAATACGTCAAGCGCAACGCGCGCACGGTCGATCAGCAGAAGGGCGTGATCGCGGCGCTCAAGTTCAAGACCGACGTGTTGTGGGCGCAGCTCGACGCGCTGTACCACGCCTATGTCTGCGGCGCCGTTCCGCCCGGCGCATTCTGACCCGGCTGACGCGATGACGATCGACCTCAAATCGCGGCCGCGACTGCCGCGCGGCGTCAAGCTCAGGCGCGACGAGGTGCGCGGGCGCTGGACGCTGCTCGCCCCCGAGCGCATCTTCGAAGTCGACGCGACCGCCGCCGCGATCCTGCAACTCTGCGACGGCGAGCGCGATCTCGCGGCGATCGTCGCCGATCTCGCGGTGCGCTACAATGCGCCCGCGGCCGTGATCGAGAAGGACGTCGTCGCCATGCTCAGCGACCTCGAGGCCAAGAGGGTGCTTGAAACATGACCGCCCATTCTCCGCCGCCCCCCGCCCCGCCGATCGGCGTGCTGGTCGAACTGACCCATCGCTGCCCGCTCGGCTGTCCGCACTGCTCGAATCCGCTGGCGCTCGAGCGCCCCGCCGCCGAACTCGACGCCGAGACCTGGAAGCGCGTGTTCAGCGAGGCCGCCGCGCTCGGCGCGCTGCACGTCCATCTTTCCGGCGGCGAGCCGACCGCGCGGCGCGACATTGCGGAACTGACCCGGCACGCCGCTCGAGGCCGGTCTCTACACCAACCTCATCACCTCGGGCGTCGGGGTGAGCGAGAAGCTGTGGGCCGACCTGGTCGAAGCGGGCCTCGACCACGCGCAGCTCTCCTTCCAGGGAGCGGACAAGGAGACCAACGACCGGCTCGGCCATTACGACGGCGCCTGGGAAAGAAAGCGCGCCTTCGCCGGCATGGTGACCAAGGCCGGCCTGCCGCTCACCGTCAACGCGGTCATCAGCCGGACGAACCTGCATCAGGTCGGCCAGTTCATCGATCTTGCGCTCGAACTCGGCGCGCGCCGGCTCGAGGTCGCCCACACGCAATATTACGGCTGGGCGCTCGTGAACCGCGCCGCGCTGATGCCGCCGCGCAAGGAGACGGAAGAGGCGATCGGCTGGTCGAGGAGGCGCGGCCGAAGCTCAAGGGCAGGCTCGTCATCGACATGGTCGTGCCCGACTATTACGCCCGCTATCCGAAACCCTGCGCGGGCGGCTGGGGGCGGCTCGCGATCAACGTCTCGCCGTCCGGCAAGGCGCTGCCCTGCCACGCGGCGGAATCGATCCCGGGCCTCGAGTTCTGGAACGTGCGCGAGCATTCGCTCGGCGAGATCTGGCGCGACAACCCGGCCTTCCGCGCCTTTCGCGGCACGGACTGGATGCGCGAGCCCTGCCGCTCCTGCGAGCGGCGCGAGATCGACTGGGGCGGCTGCCGCTGCCAGGCGCTGGCGCTGGTCGGCGACGCCTCGGCCACCGACCCGGCCTGCCACAAGTCGCCGCACCACGCCCGCATCGCCGCGATGGCCGCCGCCGAAGCCGAAGCCGGCGCCGGCCCGATCCGCTGGCGGTCGTACAAGGAGAAGGCCGAGGCCTAACGACAGATGCAACCGGAGTAACCGGGGCAAATTGCGGGTCCGCTTTGAAGCGGGAGCGGCGGGACCACAGGCTCGGCTGCCTGGGTCAGGGTAAGAGGCGGGTCTCGGGCTCATCCGACCGGTCGCGCAATGTCGATAGGCGCGCGAGCGATTTCAATGTTTTGGGCACCGAACTGTGCAACTTTGTGACTCCCAAGCCGTCGCGAATCCCCTCGCCCGCGAAGCGGGAGAGGACAGGCGCGAAGCGCCAGGTGAGGGTTGAGAACGCGGAGCGGCGGGCGTTGATGGGAGGCCGCGAGGTTCGTCGGTTGCCCGTCCCCCTCACCTGGCGCGGCTTCGCCGCGCCGTCCTCTCCCGCTTCGCGGGCGAGGGGGTCGCCGCACTTCACGGCTTGGAAGTTACGCAACTTCCGACGGGAGCGGCGGGAAGGCGGGCTCGGCGCGGCGAGGGCGAGAGGCGGGTCTCCGTCTCATCCGACCAAACGTGCAATGTCGATAGGCGTAACGAGCGATTTCAACGTCTTGGGCACCAGTTTGTGCAACTTCCGACGGAAGCGGCGGGGGGGGCAGGCTCAGCGGCGTGGCTGAGGGCGAGAGGCGGCGGCGCGGTGAGCGCGTTTCCGGTTTGCGGGGGCGCGTGGCAGGCCCCAACGCCCGACAGGGCCGCAATAGCGGTTGAGCGCGGCGACGAGTTTCATGTGGGGCGCGAATGTCACCGTGCGCGACCCCGGGCTTTGAACCTACCACATTCACACATCTCAGGTCCCCGGGGGCTCCCCTTTCCCAGCTTGCTGGGGAAGGTGGCGCGGATGTACGATCCGGTAAGATCGCTGACGGATTGGACCGGATACATCGTTGACAGGTCTATTGCACGGCGAGGAGGGCCCCGCCGATGCCTTGGAGTGAGACCTGCGCGATGGACGAGCGGATGCGATTTGTGATTGCGGCGCGTGAGGACGAGGCGGTGATGACGGAGGTTTGCGCCGCGTTCGGGATCAGCCGCCAGACCGGCTACAAATGGCTGGCGCGCTATGCGGCGGAAGGCGCGGAGGGGTTGAAGGAGCGCAGCCGCGCGCCGATCCGCCATGGGCGGGCGCGCGACGAGGAGCTGGTGGCGGCGGCGCTGGCGCTGCGCGAGCGGCATCCGACCTGGGGTCCCAAGAAGCTGCGCAGGACGCTCGCCGACCGCTTGCCGGATGTCGCGCCGCCGGCGCTCAGCACGATCGGCGACTGGCTGCGCAAGGAGGGGCTGACCCAATCGCGTCGGCCGCGCAGGCGGTGTCCGCCCTTTTCTTCGCCGTTCCTGGCCGCCGACGGGCCCGAACGCGGTGTGGTGCGCCGACTTCAAGGGCTGGTTTATGACGGGCGACCGCCAGCGCTGCGATCCGCTGACGATCAGCGACGCGATGAGCCGCTATCTCTTGCGCTGCCAGGCGGTGGCGCAGACCGACGGGGAGCACGTGCGCCCGGTGTTCGACGCGGCGTTCTGCGAGTTCGGGTTGCCGCTTGCGATCCGCTCGGACAATGGGCCGCCGTTCGCGTCGGTCGGCGCAGGCGGGCTGTCGCGGCTTGCGGTGTGGTGGATCAAGCTCGGCGTGCGCCCCGAACGGATCGAGCCGGGCAAACCGACGCAGAACGGCCGCCACGAGCGCATGCACCGGACCCTGAAGGCGGACGCCGCCGACCCGCCGGCGGCCACGCTCGCCGAGCAGCAGCGCCGCTTCGACGAGTTCCGCGCCGTCTACAACCACGAACGGCCGCACGAGGCCTTGGATTTCGAGACGCCGGCGGCGCTCTATCGCGCCTCCGATCGCGCTTATCCTTGCGCCCTGCGCGAGCCCGATTATCCGGACGACTGCGCCGTGCGGCCCGTGCGCTCGAACGGCGTGATCAAATGGGCCGGCGACCTGATCTTCGTCAGCGAGGCCCTGGTCGGCGAGCCCGTGGCGATCGAGGAGACCGAGGCGGGCGAATTGCGGGTTCGCTACGCCGACGTCGAGCTCGGATTCCTCGACAAAAGCGGCCGCCTTCGCCGCCGGAAATTGTCGCGGCCGCCCGCCTGTGGACTTGTGGACAACGCTGAGGCGTTGCCCACAATCCCACAGGAAGAGCAGCAGCAACAGCCGGCCGCGTAAGTGGCCAAAAGTGTCAACCATGTATCCGGTCCAAAGTGTCAACCATCAATCCGGTTGCACATAGCGATTGTCAAGGCCAATGAGCGGGTCTGCAAGCCCGCTCGGGTGTGAATTCATGGGCCTCCTCTCCTGCACATCAGGATAGCGCCGTGCTCGCTCCGTCAACCGCGCAAGAGCGCGATGCTTCGCTTCGCTACGCCCCCTTCGGGGTGACTTCCGCTGCGCGCGGCGCTCTGCCCGGCGGCAGGTCGGGACGAAGGGATGGCCGTCGCGGTCGAACCCAGGGATGTTCAGGCGGCGGCGAGCGAGGCGGTCTCGTGGTTGGGGTCGTAGAGGGTCTGCTTTCTAAGCATGGCGCAGGCTATGGCCAACCATCGGTCGCCGAGGGTTCGCAGCGCGCGTCCATGGCTCTTGCCGCGCCGGCGCAGTGCGACGTAGCGCTTCCGGCTTTCCGGATCGGTCTGCATGGCCACGCGGGCCCAGTGATAGACGGCCTCGCGCAGACGCTCGTTGCAGGCCGAGCGGCGCACCACCAGGCGCGCTTTGCCGCTGCGGCGGGTGACCGGGGCGACGCCGGACAAGACCCGCAAGACCTGATAGTCTCGGCGCCGCAGGGGCTCCGCGGCCTCGGCGAGCAGCGTGGCGAGATTGGTCCTTCCCACCCCCGGCAAGGAGCGCAGGATCGTCACGTCGCGCTGCCCGGACCTCTGCCCCGGCTCGCTCTCCGGTTCGCCATCGTCCTTCTGTTCGAGGCGCGCGCAGAGCGCCTCGAGCTTCTGCTCGGCCTCCTTGATCTGGCGGTTGACCAATCGCGCCCGTTCGGCGGCGATCTTGATATGGGCTGCCGCCGCTTCGGTCGCGCCGGCGGCGACTTCGAGCGGCGTCTGGCGCAGGATGCGCAGGGTCTCGGCGGCGCCGATCCGGCGAACGCGGTGATCCTTCAGGACTTTGGCGAGACCGGCCTCATCGATCCGGGCGGCCTTGGCGGGGGTGGGCGCGAATTCCCACAGCGCCAGGAAGTTCTCGGCCGTCAGGTCGTCGGCCACTTGCAGCATCTGCGGGTAATAGCGCCACAACTGCTGGCGAATCCGATTGGCGAGACGACTGCGCTCCTGGCTCAGCTCTTCGGCGATGCGCGACCATTCGCGCAACTCGACGAGCGTGGGATCGTCGACGGCCAACCGCCGGAACGCGCGTCGATCGGTGCGCAGGCTGTCGGCCAGCACATGCCCGTCCCGGCGGTCGTCCTTGGCGCCGGCGACCGTGAAGCGATCACGAAACCGATCGAGCTGCTTGGGGTTGATCGCGAACACCGCGAACCCCCGCTCGAGCAGCGTCTCCACGACCGGCCCATGCGGCGTCTCGATCGCAACGCCGATGCGGGCGGGCGGCGCTCCGCTCCTCGCGACGAGCCAGTCGCACAACTCGCTCAAGTCCGCGCCGCCATGAGCGACCTTGCGCTCCCCGACCGTCTCCCCGTTGCGATCCAACAGGCAGACGACATGGGTCTGGCTCGCCCAATCAAAACCAACAAACCATTCGATATCCTCAGTCATGACCCGCCTCTTTCGGCTTCGGGCCGCCACGACTCCGGTCGATCCCTGTACTGGCGCTCGAAGCGCGACCTCCTAACGGACCTTAAGTCGCAGCCAACCCGAGGGGGCGCATGTCCTTCCCAGGCGCTCAAAGCGCAGGGAGCCTGGGCCGCTCCCCAAGGGCTGGCCCGAACCGATCAGCCTACCAAGGCCTCTCGGATATCGTTACTGGTACAGGGGAACCCGCCGATCGCGGCAACTCCATGAAAAGCGTCGCGAATTCGACGTGTGTGAATGTCGTAGGCTTGGACCCGGGAGGAAGTCGGCATGGCAAAGCGACGCGGGCGCGTGGAGCGGCCGTTCGGCGAGCGCCTTGTCGGCTTCGCGCCGGACTATGGCGAGGCTGACCTTCATCGCGGCCGCGACCTGCCGGTGCGAATAGCCGGAAGCGATGAGGTCCAAAAAGGCCTCCCGGCGCTCGCTGCGCTTCGCCCGAGGCTCCTTGGCCACGGCCCCGCTCGTCGCGCCGAGAGTGGGAACAGGTTTGGTCGGTCAAGCATGGCTGTCCGGCGCCGCAATCTCGGCTCAATGGAATGACAATGGCACAAGGTCCAGTTTTTTGCAAGAAGAAGTTCTCGTTTTGTTCGAGCGCGCCTTGATTTCTGTGTTCGTTCAATAGTTTACCGAGGGATGGCGACGAAGGCCGAACTTTGCGGTTCTCCGCGTCCCGCTCTCCCTGCCTCATGCTGCGGGCGCGGACGACCAGCCCGTCGCACGAGCTCTCCAGCTTGCGGCGCTCCATCAAGCATGATCAGCCATTCGACGACCTGCTACACCGAGACGTGCGGACGGCGCTAGCACTGCTTCGCCGGCACTTTGGCAAGAGACCTTTTCCTGAGGTGCGGCTCTATTGAACCTTGGCGCTTTGCATGTTGTTCGCGGTAGGGACGCCCGTTTCCGAGCGCCCCCCGCACAGATCCGGACGAGCGGAATTGCCGCATCCGGCTCCTACCTCGGGTGATTGACGGCGAAACGCACGCTCGGCCAGGGATGAAGGATCTTCGGTTTTGGGGCCGATGCCTGCGCCGTCTCAGCGCCTCCTTGATCCTCGCCAGCGTCGTGCGCATGCGATCCCCGCGTGATTTCCTCCTGATGCGGAAGTCGCCACGACGGGTCTTGTCGCAAATGAGCACGAAGCCGAGGAATTTGAAGGTTTCCGGCTTCGACCGTCCGCGCTTCGCGCAGTTCTGCGCCGCGTGACCCGTCCCCTTCTCCTCGATCGTCACGACCGCGTCTTCGAGAACGCCGGCCCGCAGCCATTTCTGGACGAGCCGGAGGATGCGCTTGTCGCCGATCCGGTGTTCGAGGAAGCGGACGACCCAGGACTGGGAAACTTCCGTGAAGAACGACCGAATATCGGCGTTGAGCCTAAAAACCGCAGTTGGTCGGCTTGAGGTAGCGGCGTTCTGCGATTTTGCGCGCTCTGGTTGCGTCAGCTTGGCGCGAGACGCGGCGGCGGGCGCAACAATCGACCTTTGAGGAACGCCTTGAAGGCGCGCGAGAGGATCGCCCGCCATTTTTGCAGGCGCGTCAACTGCTCCGCATTTTCAGCCAAGCCTCGTAGGAACTCGGCTACAGCCGCGAGCGCCTTGGCGGCTGGCTTGGCCCTGGCGTGCGAGCTCGTCACGCGGATCGTCGTTTGGCGCGCGTGCCGCGTGCGCGTCGCGATGGCGGAAAGAAACAGGGGCCGGCTGGTGATCGCCTCGCGGTGCAGACCCGGTTCGGCGAGACGCACAAAAATGTTCCACCAGTCGTAAAACAGCGCGAGCAGCCGCGCCGCAAGGCGGCAGCGCGCGAGATCATGCGTCGTGAAGCCGCCCCAGCCCCATTGGTTCTTCATTTCATCGAAAATATTTTCTCCATCGCCGCGATCGCGATAGAGCTGGCCGAACGCTTCAGTTTCTTCCTCGAGCGAGGTGACCAGAACCGAATATTCGTAGACTTCTGTCGCCTCGCCGATCTCGGTGAAGGAAAGCTGCGGCGTCCCGTCTTCGTCGCTTTGCGCAAGCCCCAAAGCGCCTTTGAGACGCCGACGCAGCACGATCACCCGCCGCTCCCGGCTCCAGCCCGTCAAGCGAACGGCGCTCTCCTTGGCCTCGAAGCCTTGGCCGGCGCAAACCCATTCGCGCGCGCCGGCGAGCTTCTCGATCATACGCTTGACGTTGGCGGTCAGGCGCAGCTTGAACAGATACGGCAAGCCGCGCGCCTCGGCCTCGCGCATGATCCCCTCGTTGCCGAAGCCCAAGTCTCCGCGCAACAGCGCCGGCCACAAGTCGCGCGGCAAGCGATCGAGCAGCGCCCATAAGCTCGGCGCACTATGTTTGGATGCATGCTCGTCGCCGGGACAGACGTCGACATCGAGAACGAGACGCGTCGAAGCCATCGAGTAGGTGTGGTAGCAATGGCTCGGACGCCCGGGCTTCTTGGGGTTGTAGCCCAAGACCGCCCCTTCCTGATGGCCATAGAGCGGCTTGATCGTCGTATCGACGTCCAGGATCCAGGGCTCGGCGAGCAGCGGCTCGACGCAAAATGCAAGATGCTGGCGCAGCCATGTCGCGCCTTCCTTCTCGTCGATCGCCTTGAAAGCGCGCCTTACCGCATCCTCGCTGACGATCTTTTCCATGCCGAGCAGCTCGGGCAAGACGGCGTCGCAGCGCAGCGCCGCGATATGGGCGTAACGCTTGTGGCCAGCGAGCATGGAGAACATCGCCGTGCCGAGAATGTCGCGCTTCTTCGGGGCGTTGGGACTGCCGTAGCGCAGCGGACAGTCGACGACGAAGGCGTCGAACAACCCGGTCGCTTTGAGGAAATGGATGAAGAACGGGAGCTGGCCGAGCGGCGTCATCGCCGCCTCATGGTCCCATTCGACACGGACCGGCCCAAAGAAGCTGTCGATGTCGACGCCTCCGGGCGGCTCGCTCCCGACAACCAAGGATTGTTCACCGGGTGGGTGAGCCGATGAGCGGGAAGAATCGCGCGTCATACCCTTGAGAATGCGCAGATTTGAATCCACTCGCAAAATCTCAACTGCGGTATTTAGGTTGAGTATGAAGTTCACCTTCTTGCTGCTGATGCCCACGATCAACGCGTCCAGCGCATCGTGCTGGCTGCGTTCGGGTCGGAAGCCATACGAGAACCCGAGGAAATCTTCCTCGTAGATCGCGCTCAGCACCTCAGCCGTCGCCCGCTGGACGATCTTGTCTTCCAACGCGGCGACCGCGAGCGGGCGTCGGCTGCCGTCTTCCTTCGGAATATAAGTCCGACGCGACGGCGACGCCCGATACGCTCCTCGTTCGACCCGCGCGTGCAAGTCCTCGATCCTGCGATCGAGGTCCCGTTCGTAGGTCTCCCATGTCATGCCGTCCACGCCGGGCGCGGCGTCACGCTTGATCGCGTAAAACGCCGTTCTCAGCAGGGCGGAGTCGATATGGTAGTAGAGCGAGGTGAACCTCTCCTTCTTCCTTCGCCTTGCGGCTTGCCGTACGCGTTCCAGCTCCTGTGACACGCTTTCCCGGTCCTGCGCCCGGCGCGTGCTTCGCTGGCCCGCGTTCCCCTCGGTCTCCACCCTTGGCTGCGCCGACTCCGCGACGGATGGCTCCGCCTTGTTCGTCGGCTTCTCCCGGCGAACGCCAAGAGCGTTCATCCGGATCGCTACTATGGCGGAGTCAGACTTCTCGGGCTCGTGCATCGCCGGTTACGGCTCCTCGCCTTTCCGACGCGGGCATACGGTGTCCAGCCGCAAGCCAAACCCGAGACCTCCCGGTTCCCGTCCAAGAAGCTTCCGCGCATGCCAGGTTCTTCGACCACGCCGGGCTGAGCGAGCGCTCGCAAATATCGCGCTCACCATGTCGCCTTCCGTGATTTTGACCACGTCGGCACCCGGGACTATCAAGCTTTCGCGGCTCAATGGCTGGCCTACGCGCTCCCCTGCCGACGCTTCGTCGACACCCTCGCGGAGGCCGACGCACGGCTCGGGGCCGATGCGGATTGCTAGTCCTTCATCGCGGTGGACTTGCACCACCTACTCCTTGCCGGTTTCTACCGGCGCACCAGAAATCAAGAAAAACGCTCCACAGGTTGAGGCTGAAAATTTGACGTTTTGGCCGCCCTTGCGGCCTTAAACGGCAATTATGCATGTGTCACCGTTAAGCCCGTTAACCCCGCGTTAACCCCGCGTCGCGGGCCAGGATGGACGCTGCGGCGGCGGAGAACTCGCCAAGCATAGCCGAGCGAACGCGGCGTGGAAGTAAACTGCGCTGTCGGCGTAACTTCTTCAGGCCTCGCGCGCGAGCTCCCAGCGTTCAGGCGAGCGCCAGAGACGCGACCGCAAGAGCTCGCGCTCATAGATGAACTCCTTGGGAAGCCGGTGGAAGAAGCGATCGAACAGCTCCTCGTGAAGATGCGCCTCCTCGGCACCCGCATCCCGGCTGACCGCCATGAGGTCGTAGAACGTTTCGCGGTCGAATTCGAGGCCGCGCCAGTCGATGTCCTCGAAGCGCGGCATCCAGCCGATCGGACTTTCCACTGCGTAGCCGCGCCCGTGCAGACGGTCGACGATCCACCTCAGAACGCGCATGTTGTGGCCGAAGCCGGGCCAGAGGAAGTTGCCGTCGTCGTCGCGGCGGAACCAGTTGACGCGGAAGATGCGCGGCGGGTTGGCGACCTGCCGCCCCACGTCGAGCCAGTGAGTGAAGTAGTCGGCCATGTTGTAGCCGCAGAACGGCAGCATCGCCATGGGGTCGCGCCGCGCCGCGGTCACGCCGATCGCCGCCGCGGTCGCCTCGGAAGCCATCGTGGCCGCGAGATACACGCCGTGGCTCCAGTTGAACGCCTGGAACACGAGGGGCATGTTCTTGCGCATCCGGCCTCCGAACACGAAGCCGCTGATCGGCACGCCGGCCGGGTTCTCCCAGTCGGGATCGATCGATGGGCACTGCGAGGCCGGCGCGGTGAAGCGCGCGTTCGGGTGCGCCGCGGGACGGCCGCAGCCGGGCGTCCAGTCCGCGCCGGTCCAGTCGATCAGATGCGCGGGCGGCGCCTCCGTCATCCCCTCCCACCAGACGTCGCCGTCGTCGGTCAGCGCCACGTTGGTGAAGATCGCATTCTTGGCGCAGGCCGCGATCGCGTTGGGGTTGGACTGCTCGTTCGTCCCAGGCGCCACGCCGAAGAACCCGGCCTCGGGATTGATCGCGCGCAACTGACCGCGCTCGTCCATCTTGATCCACGCGATGTCGTCGCCGACCGTGGTCACCTTCCAGCCTTCCAGCTCTTTCGGCGGCGCCAGCATGGCGAGGTTCGTCTTGCCGCAGGCGCTCGGGAACGCGGCGCCCAAATAAGTCTTCTCGCCCGTCGGCGAATGGACGCCCATGATCAGCATATGCTCGGCAAGCCAGCCTTCGTGGCGGGCCATCACCGAGGCGATGCGCAGCGCAAGACACTTCTTGCCGAGCAGCGCATTGCCGCCGTAGCCCGAACCGTACGACCAGATCTCGTAGGTCTCCGGGAAGTGCACGATATATTTGCGGCTGATGTCAGCCTCGCACGGCCAGGGCGCCTCCGAATACGGCGCGCCGACCGAATGCATGCAGGGGATGAACGCGCCGTCGCCGAGCGCGTCGAGCACGGCGCGCCCCATGCGGGTCATGATCCGGGTATTGACCACGACGTAAGGACTGTCGGTGATCTGGACGCCGATCTTCGCGATCGGCGAGCCAAGCGGCCCCATGCTGAACGGAATGACATACATGGTGCGGCCGCGCATGCAGCCGTCGAAGAGGGAATGCAGCTTGGCGCGCATTTCCCCCGGCGGCGACCCAATTGTTGGTAGGGCCGGCGTCATCCTTGCTGAGCGAGCAGACGAAGGTTCGCTCCTCGACCCGCCCCACATCGGACGGGTGCGAGCGGGCGAGATAGGAGTTGGGGCGTTTCTCCGGATTAAGGCGGATGAACGTGCCGCACTCGACCATCTGCGCGCACAGCCGGTCGTATTCCTCGACCGAGCCGTCGACCCAGTGGACGCTGTCAGGCTTGCAGAGCCGCCGCATCTGGCGGACCCAGGCCAGCAAGCGCTCGTTGATCACTCCCATAGGTACGCTCAAGTCGACGCGCGGCCCTGCGAGGCCGATCGCCCTTAAGCCCCCACAAGAAGAATCCGACCGCCGAAGATTCTCGGCGCCAGCGAAGCGTTCGGTAGGCTTCGCCGTTCCCGCCTGACTTGACATCGCTCCGCTCCTTGTCGTTCTCGACCGAAAGTCGATTCACGCTTCCAGGGCCTCGAGGAGTTCGCCGGAAGCCGCGACCCAGCCGACAATGCCGCCTTGCTCGCGCTGCATGTCGATGATCAGCAGCGCGCAAGGGTTCAGCTCGGACCCACGTAGGGTCGATTGCACACGCAGGCCACTATTATGTATGCGAAGGCGAATTTCTGTATGCCCATAGTGTAGCTTTGTGCGCTGAAATTGCGTGCTAACGCTGCGCAAGAAACGGGCTAAGCTGGAGCCGGCGGAACCGTGAAAGACTGCGAGTTCGAGCCTGCGACGCAAGCCGAGCGGCTTGCCAGAGTCGATCGCCGATTCGGTGTTGTCCGGCGATTTTCCGCCCGGCTTCCGTCTGGACGAGACCGCATTGACCGAGCGCTTCGGAGTTCTCGCGCACGCCCGTGCGCGAAGCGATACGGTTGCTTGGGTTAATCGACGTCAAGCCGAAGCGCGCGGGGCGAGCGTTGCCATCGCGACGTCAGCGCAGCTCGAGACGCTCTTTGGCGCGATGGCGGAGCTCGAAGCCGCATGCGCGCGCCGGGATGCGCTAGGAAAGGGCGTTCGTTGACGCGTAAGAAGCTGAGTCCCCTGCCCTTGTCCTCTGGCGGCTATGGCTGCATAGGTGCGCCTGCGCGTGCAGCCTCTTGCAGCGTCGCAATGACCCGCATCTCCCTCACGACCGGGCGATCGAACGATTGGGCGATCATCCACAGCTTTTGCCGTTCAATCGGGAGGTTCTTCTTCAGAAAGCCCTGCAGCGCAACCAGCATTCTTAGCTTTGCCGCGTTGAGACAATAATCCCGCCAGTCAGACCACGTCGGTTCTTCGAGATGGGCCAGGAGATCGTAGGCGCACTGGTTACGGCTTGCGCAAGCGGAGCATGATTTTTCCAGATCGACGAACATCGCGGGCTCCATATTAGGCCATGCCTCGACATCGAGCCGAAGGGCGGCCATGCGCCGTTGCAGCAGATGCGTTTCGTTAAGCCTGGCGCTCTCAACGGGATGCGGCAGGGATGTCATCGCGCAACCCTCCATGGACAATGGGAAGCAGGCCATGAGGAGATGTCTGGCGCATTGAGCTAGATCAATCCCTCCGGCCTATAGCCGCTGAAGTCGACTTCGGCCGAGGACCTCGCCGGTATCGATCTCGTCATGACCAGCCCGCCGCGTTGCTCAGGCTCGATTGGCCCGGCAAGACCCGCTGGCGTCTCGCCGTCGTCGACGAGGTGCAGGCGATCAAGCGACGCCCCGCTAGGTCTCGTCGACGGAAGTCGCGAGGCGCCTCGGCGGCGTCGGCAAGGACCGCAACTGGGAGAAGGCCCACCAATCTGACGGCCGCTCAGCCGATCGCGATCTGGACGTCATATTCGAGCGTCGAGGCGACGCCGTCGCCGTAGAAGCCGCCTTCGATCGGCATGGTCGCCGCCTGGTCCGGGGCGGCGCAGAGCGCGACATGACCGTCGGTCACGGCGAGGCCGTGCGTCGGGTCGAAGCCGCGCCAGCCGACGCCCGGCAGGAACGCCTCTGGCCAGGCGTGCAGGTGACGCCGCCCGTCGGGCGTGTCGGCCTCGGCCTGATAGCCACTCACGAACCGGGCCGCGATCCCAAGGCTGCGGCAGGCCGCCATGAACAGCGCCGTCACGTCCCGGCACGCGCCCCCACCGGCGACAAGCGTCCGCTCCGGCGACCAGGCGGCGCCCTCAGCCCGGATTTCGTGTCTCATCCGGGCGAAAAGCGTCCGGTTGAGGTGGTCGAGAAAGAGAAGAACCTGCCACCGGCTCTCGGAAGCGAGGGCCGACGCGAACTCCCGAACCGCGGCCTCGTGAGCCTCGCCGGAGCGATACTGCGCCATCGGATCGTCGAGGCCTCCCGCCCAGGGCAGCGGCGGCGCGCCGAAATCGGCGAACGGCTCCGGCGCGACGGTCTCAAGGTCGAACCCGCTCTCGATGCGCAGCCGGTCGGACAAGCCTTCAAAGTCCAGTTGCGTAACCCTGTTGCCGAAGCGGTCGGTTTCCTCCTGAAATGCGATCGGTTTCGGGTCGACGGTCAGGCTGCGCTCGATGATCGTCGCGCCCTCAGCGCGAGGGTTGAGCCGCAGCAGGTGCGACGACAGGCTGACCGGCGCCGAGTACCGGTAGATCGTCTCGTGACGGACCGTAAAGCGCATCCTCACATCCTTGGACGGCGTTGGCGAAAACTGCAAGCGTTCGGCTGCGCGGCGGGTGCAATTCAAAGTGATGCGGAGTAAGGTTCGGATTTGGAAACGGATGGGAATTTAACAGATGACGGCCGCTACACTCAGCGACAAGGCGATTTTGGCCAGTCTCAAGGCGCACCCTGGTCTTCGCGATCAATTCGCGTCGATAATTGAGGCGATAGAGAACAGCGAGGGAAACTTCAAGGAGGCCGATGCGGTCGAGGAGCGGATCGTGGAGGAGATGCGGCTGTTGGGGCGGGAGGCGATGCAGGGATGGGCCGAGAACCAGGTCGAAGCGACGGAACGAGAAATTCGTCGACAAGCTCAGATGCATCGCCAAGGTAAAAAAACTCCGCTGGCATACGAAATTCGGCGAGGTCGCGGTCTTAGAGCCGCAATACCGGTTCGAGAAGAAGCGCGTTCGCCCGTTCATGCGCAGCGCGAAAGTCGTTTCTCGGGGTTGTTCAGGCCCACTACAGCGCGCGATCGTCGACTTCGCCGCGGATCAGCCTTTCGCTCTGGCGCGCGCCAAGTTGCGCGAGCACTACGGCTTCGAGATCGGAGAGAGCACGATCCAGAGGGTTACACTCGGCCATGCCGGAAACATGTTCGAAGCCGGCAAGATCTCGCTAGATTTTCCCGAAGCGCCAGGGCGTCACAAGGACATTGTTGCTGAAACCGATGGCGGCATGATCCCCATCGTGGAGCCGGACGCCCGCCAGAAGGACAAGCGCAAAGGCAAGACGCTGTCGTGGAGAGAAGCCAAGATTTCTCTCGCGCACGCCAAGGGGAGCCGGACGCCAATCTATGCCGGCGCGATCGAGGGCGGTGTCGAAACCGCCGGACGGCAACTTCTCGGATGCGCGGTTCGAGCCGGCTTCGGCGCCATTCCCGCGTTCACGCGGTCGGGGACGGAGCGGCCTGGATCGTGGGTCAGGTGGAAGCGCAATTCGGCCCACAAGGCGGCTATTTGATTGATTTTTATCATGTTTGCGAATATTTGAGCGCCGCCGTCAAGGCGATTGCGCCAGACGCCGCCGCGAAAGAGGCCTGGATGGAGGCGCAAAAGGAGGCTCTCAAGACAGGGCATTTGGAGAAGACGCTGCAGGCGCTCGCTCGTCACTTGGAGCCCCCGCAGTTGGCCGACGATCAAGCTCCCGTCCGAACTTGCCATCGCTATTTGAGCGGTCGGAAAAACCAACTCGACTATCGTGACGCCTTGGCCAGGGATCTGCCGATCGGCTCCGGAGAGATCGAAAGCGCGCATCGCTATATCGCACAGAAGCGCCTGAAGCTGCCAGGAGCTTGGTGGCGCGTCGAGCGCGCCGACGCCATGCTCGCCCTGCGCGTCACCCGTATCAACGGCGACTGGGACGCCTATTGGAGCAAGCGCGGCCAAAACAGCTCGCCCGCAAATCAAAACCGCCCCTCCCTATCACAAAAATCCGCAGCATGATTGCATCACTTTGGATCGCACCCCTGCGCGGCCGTTCATGCGCATGAAGTGCCACAGCGCCGCGGCACTGGCCACATTGCCAGTGTACTGTGAAACAGATATTGTATTACATGATGGTTGCCTAAGCGGGGCGTTTCAGCGGCCGGGGCGAAGTATGCGGAGTAAAGCCATGGGAGGCAGCGGACGTTGCGCGGAGGACCTTCGTCACTACCTCGACGAAACCAACGCCGCCATCAACATCTTGGAGCGGGCGAGACGGGAACTGACAACGATTATACGACGGTCGTTCGAGTGGAAATCCCGCGACGCCCGATGAAGTCGACGATCTTCTGCGGGGTCGGATGAAAATCCTGGGGCTGGACGTCGATGCGATCGGACGGGAATTCCCCGAAGTGTTTGATCAGATTAGGAGAAATTGCCCGCGCTGCGGCGACCGCGAAGCCTGTGCGATCGATTTGCGGCATGATCCTAACGGCCTGATCTGGGAAGCCTATTGCCCGAACTCGCACGAGCTCAATGTCCTCGTCGCGCTCACTGAGGCGGTTTGTTGAACGTAGTTCGGCTGGGAAAGGTCGTGGGAGGATAATTCTTGCATCCCAAACCCAACTTATGCGCCGCCTAACCCACATTGCACATTGGGGACAGCAATATCCACGACTAGTCATAAGGTTGTGTCAATGCGGCAGGAGGTCAACGGGGCGCCAGGAACAGCAGCGCTTCTTTTGTGAGCCGAAAGGTCGGCCGTCCCTTGTAAGGGCGGCTCCGCCCTGGAGGGGCGAGCGGCCGGCCAACTCAGTCGATTTGCGGCAAGTCGGGAGCCTCGCGGCGGCCCTCCGCAGCGGTGCGAGCGTGAGATAGAGCGCGACCAGAACAGGACCTTCGTCGCGCACTCAGAGGCGCAACGCGGCGAGGATGACGAGGATGAGCGGCGGCGTCACTCGCTTCCGGTCGAGCGGTGAGCGGCATGGGCAACGCCGCAAATGGGCGAGACTCCGGGCCTAAAGGCGTCGCCAGGGAACGTCCGCTCTCCGCCCAAGG
>CAVYIZ010000033.1:0-14276 GCA_963768555.1 uncultured Alphaproteobacteria bacterium | reverse complement strand
GAGGCAGGTGCGGAACTCGAGCATCTTCGCGTATTCTTTGAGGGCGTAATCGGGGTCGGCCTCGACGTCGTCGATCTGAATAGCTTTGCCTTCGAGCAGCACCCGCCCGCTCACCGTCCCCCGGTCAGGCAGGACCGGAAGGCGGCGAATTGCGGCCATGAACTCGTCTGAACACCCGTACAATTTGGCGCGATACAGGACGCCGTCGACCTCGCGGGTGATAACCGCCCCGTTGGCGTCGCATAGTTTCGCCGCCAACTCGACCAGCGTGTGCAACACCGTTTGCAGGTCGAACGCCGAGCGGCTGATCACCTTCAGGACGTCGGCGGTCGCGGTCTGCTGCTGCAACGCTTCCCGGGTTTCGTTGAACAGCCCCACATTGTTGATTGCGATGACGGCCTGATCCGCGAACGTCTTGACAAGCTCGATCTGCCTCTCAGTGAAGGCCTCTACCCGCCGGCGGGCTAGAACGAATGACGCCGATCACTTCTCCCTTGCGAATGAGCGGCACGCCGAGAGCCGTGCGCTGCCCCGTGAGATTGGTCGTTTGCGTAAGCGTGTATTCGGGATCGGCTGTGACATCGAGGATCTGGACGACCCGGCCCTCGAGAGCGACGCGCCCGGTTATCGAGCTGCGGTCGACGGTGAGGGGGTGGGATTGCAGATATTCCATGTATTCGCGCGGGTAGCCGACTTGCGCGCCCGCCCGAAATACCTCGCCATCGCGGCGCAGAATGAACGCCATTTCAGTGTCGCACAGACGCGCCACGCTTTCGACCAACGTCTCCAGAACCGGTTGAAGATCAAAAGTCGACCGGCTGATGACCTTGAGCACCTCGGCGGTCGCGGTCTGCTGGGCGAGCGCTTCCTCGAGGTCGCGCGTCTTAGCCTGCACCTCGTTAAACAGGCGCGCGTTCTCGATGGCGATGACGGCCTGGTCGGCGAAAGTCTTGACGATTTCGATTTCCCGGTCGGTGAAGGCGACCGGCTCGTCTCGCGGCACGCCAAAAACGCCGATTGTCTGCCTTTCGCCAATCAAGGGCACCCATAACCCCGCCCCATAGGCCGCGCGCTTCCTGACTTCCCGCGTGGTTTCGTCTTCGACCTTCGAGAGGTCGGGCACATGCACGACCCGTCCTTCGCGGGCCGCTGGGCCGGGGGGGTGTCCCCGTCGAGTTGCCAAGTCGCGTTGGAAAGATACTCGCGGAGCGCGTCAGGGACGTTGCTATGGAACGCGCTCGCAATAAGAGCGTCGCCCCTTTGGAGAAAGATCGTGCCTCGGCTACCGCGCGCAAGACGAACGGCGGTGTCGATCAGCGTCTGCAGGACCGAATCAAGGTCGACCACTGAGCGGCTGATGACCTTCAGCACATCGGCGGTCGCGGCCTGTTGCGCGATCGCCTCGTCGCGTTCGGCGAGCGCGGCGATCAGAGCCTTGCGCATCGCCTCGCGGGACGGTTCAGCTGAAGGCTTCGAGATTGCGCGGCGCGATCGGGGGGACATGGAGGCGAAATCCACGAGCGAATTCGGGTGGAGTGTCGCCTCTCTTCGGCGGGATGGCAAGCGCGCCGGTCTCCCGAATGTCTTGCCTGACTGAGCGGATGCCAAGCGTTTGATTTTCACCGCTGACGAGGGCTGTCGCGCTAGAAATCGTTGTCCGGCGCTTCGTCGGCTTTCGTCTCGGTGCGCATGATGAGCGGCGCCTGGGCGAGGGCGAATAGGAGCGTCAGCGGCAGGAAGCCGAAGGTCTTGAACTTGACCCAGAGGTCCGTCGTCTGTGTGCGCCAGACGATCTCGTTCAGGACCGCGAGCGCGATGAAGAAGAAGGCCCAGCGCCAAGTCAGAATCCGCCAGCCTTCCTCGGTCACGTGCAGCGCGCCGTCGAACAGGATCTTCAGGATCGGCCTCTTGAGCGCGAGGCCCGCGAACAGCGCCGCCGCGAACAGGAGATAAAGCGCGGTCGGCTTGATCTTGATCAGCGTCTCGTCGTGGAAGAAGAGGGTCAGCGAGCCGAAGATGAGGACGATGACCGCCGTCACCAGCGGCATGACCGGAATGCGCTTCAGCACGCCGTAGGACACGCCGAGCGTCACGACGACGCCCGCCATCAGCACCCCGGTCGCGGCGAAGATGCCGAGCCGCGAATAGACCGCGAAGAACAGCGCGAGCGGCCCGAGTTCGAGCAGGAGCTTGACGATCGGGTTCAGCGCCTTGCGCCGGGTTGTGGCGGAAGTCCCGGTCACGTTGGTCCCCGTCATTGCGGCGCTTCCGCGCTCTCGAGGCCGGCGATCGCTTGGGCGAAGTCGCGCGCCGCGAAAGGCTCGAGGTCGTCGACGCCCTCGCCGACCCCGATGAAATGCACCGGCAGGGCGAACTTGTCGGCGATGGCGACGAGGATGCCGCCGCGCGCGGTGCCGTCGAGCTTGGTCATCACGAGGCCGGTGACGCCGGCGGTGCGGCCAAAAATCTCGACCTGGTTGAGCGCGTTCTGCCCGACGGTGGCGTCGAGCACGAGCAGCACGGCGTGCGGCGCTTCCGGATCGACCTTCTTCATCACGCGGATGATCTTTTCGAGCTCGCCCATGAGCTCCGCGCGATTCTGCAGACGGCCCGCCGTGTCCATCAGCACGATGTCGGCGTTGAGCTGGCGCGCGCGGGTCAGCGCGTCGAAGGCGAGCCCGGCGGCGTCGGCGCCCTGCTCGCGCTCGACGAGGTCGGAAGCGGTGCGGCGCGCCCAGACGCGCAGCTGCTCGATAGCGGCGGCGCGGAACGTGTCGCCGGCGGCGAGCACGATCGTCTTGCCCTCGCTCCGGAACTTGGCCGCGAGCTTGCCGATGGTCGTCGTCTTGCCGGAGCCGTTGACGCCGATGACGAGGATGACGAAGGGTCGCTTGCTCTCGTCGATTTCGAGCGGACGCGCGACGGGGGTGAGCGCCCGCTCGACTTCGGCGGCGAGGACGGTCTTCACCGCCTCGGGCGTGATGCCCTTCTCGTAGCGCCCGCGCCCGATCGCCTCGCGAATCCTCGTCGCCGCTCCGAGGCCGAGGTCGGCCTTAATGAGGACGTCCTCGAGATCGTCGAGCGAGTCCGCGTCGAGCTTGCGTTTGGTGAAAATGTCGGTGACGCCGCGGCCGATGCTGGTCGAGGAGAGCGAAAGGCCGGCCTTGAGTCGCTGAAACCAGGTGCGCTTCGGCTCGGGCGCCGGCGTGGCGGGAGCCGGCTCGAAGGTTTCGGCGGGCGTCTGCTCAGGCTCGGCCGCGGCCGGCGCCTCCGCCTCGGCCGGCGCGGCCGCCCCGCCGCCGAACCAGCGGGGCATGAAGCTGGGGTTCGCTTTCTTCTCGGCGTCTTCGCTCAACACATCATCCTTATCGCCCTGGCCCTATGCGGGCGGGGCCGCTCTGGACTACCTATGGCGCCATGACGCCCGAAGAAACAAGAGCGAGGCTGCTCTACCGCGACGGATTGATCCTGGTCCTCGACAAGCCGGCGGGCGTCGCCGTGCACCGGGGGCCCAAGGGCGGCTCGAGCCTCGAGGACGACTTCGACGCGCTGCGCTTCGGCCTGCCGCGGAAGCCCGCGCTCGCGCATCGGCTCGACCGCGAGACCGCAGGCTGCCTGGTGCTCGGACGACATCACAAGGCTTTGGAGACATTGGGACTCCTGTTCAAGCAGGGCAAGATCGCGAAAACCTATTGGGCGATCGTCGTCGGCTCGCCGGAGACGGAGAGCGGCGCGATCGACCTGCCGCTCGGACGGCTCGACGACAGGCGCGGCTGGTGGATGAAGGTCGACCCGAAGGGCCAGCCGGCGAGAACGCTCTGGCGCGTCAAGGGAAGGGGCGTCTGGCGCGGCGCGCCGATCGCCTGGCTCGAGCTCGAGCCGAAGACCGGGCGCACCCATCAGTTGCGGGTCCATTGCGCCTCGCAGGGCTGGCCGATCCTCGGCGACGCCGTCTACGGCGCGCGCGCCGACGTGCCGCTGCAGTTGCTGGCGCGCAAGGTCGTGGTGCCGCTCACGAAGGGAAAGCCGCCGATCGAGGTCGAGGCGCCCGCGCCGCCGCACATGCTCGAGACGCTCGCCGCCTGCGGTTTTTCGGACGACCGGGCGCGGAATGAGACGGTCGCCGCCTTGATAGGGTAGGAGGGGCTTTCGCCTCCCCCGAGAGGGGAGGCCGGCAAAATTCCCGAACCATAGCTTGCCGGAGCGGCAGGCTCCGTGCTATCGATCTGGTTTCGTTCGCAGAGCGGAGGGCGGGAGCCAATGAGAGGAACGAGAGACATTTTCCGCCCGCGCCCGGACGCGAGGCGCGCCTGTTCCGATCGGTCGGCGCGTTACGACGCCGGCGCATTGCGAGGGGACGGCAAAAGAGAAATTTCCGCCGCGCCTTCCTCTTGAAAACTCGACATTCGCGGTCAGAGATGGAAGGAAATGGAAACGCTTTCCGCCGTTTCACGAGCCTTTCTCCGTTCCACGCGTTCCGGGCGCGTCTTGGAAACGCACGAGCTCCGGGAATGCGGAGCCATTTCATCAGCCGCCCTTGCCGTAGTCAAAGGGGCTCGAAGGATCGATGGCCGCGGCAGGCCGCCCTGCTCCGTTGGCGATCCGGCTTCCCGGCCTCCTTGAGACAAGGGCGCGAGATGGACAGTCTTGGCGTCTAAGCGATTGAAAAAGCTGAGTCACGGCCAAAACTGCAGCCCCCGCAAAAGCGCGGCAGCGCGGAGGCGAGCTCGCCTCGGCGCTCGGTCGTCGGCCCAGGCCGTTTGTGGCCGCCGCGCGTCCTTCAGGAGCTTCGTTTTGCCCATTGCGCGCCGCGCCGCCAGCGTCTATACCGCCGCGCGCTTCCCGGGCGCCTCTTCGCCCGGGGCCGGAGATGGGCGCTTAGCTCAGCGGTAGAGCACTACCTTGACATGGTAGGGGTCAGAGGTTCAATCCCTCTAGCGCCCACCATCTCCAAGAGAATTCTTGCTTCGCGTCGCGCGGGCTCGCCGCCCCCGCGCCGACGACGTTGGACGAGGGAACGACGGCGTTCATGAACGCATCACCTTTGAACGGCGGACGGACCCTTCTTCGCTTTCTCTCGGGCTTCGCCTTCCTCGCGGCTTCGCTGGTCGCGGTGAGCGCGGCCCACGCGCAGGGCGCCATCAAGGACAAGCACGGCGACTGGGAGACGCGCTGCGAGACGCCGCCCGGCGCGGCCTATGAGCAATGCGCGATCGTGCTCAGCGTGGTCGACCAGGAGCGGCCCAACCTGACGCTGGTCGTCATCGTGCTCAACTCAGCCGACCGCAAGGCGCGCCTCATGCGCGTCATCGCGCCGCTCGGCGTGCTGTTGCCCCCGGGGGTCGGCTTGCGGATCGACGGCGAGGACATGGGCCATCTCAACTTTCTCCAGTGCCTCGCCAACGGCTGCATCGCCCAGGTCGCCATGGACGACAAGCTCATCGACAAGCTGAAGGGCGGCAAGACCGCGACGCTCGGCGTCTTCCAGACCCCCGAGCAGGGGGTCGGCGTGCTTGCCCCGCTTGAGGGCTTCAAGGAAGCCTACGAGCAATTGCCATGAGGGCGCGCCCGTCGTAAGCACCGGTCGCGAACCGCCATGGACCGCTGAGAGCCTGCCCGATGCCGAAGTCGTTCACCACGGACGGACGCCCGTTCGTCCGCGTCTTCTTGTCCATTGCCGCGCTCGGCCTGCTCGCCGGATGCGACACGGTCCAGGGCTTTCTTCCCCACGGCGATCCGAACGCGAGCACGATCGCTCTCGGCGCGAACCCGCCGAAGACCGCGCAGCCCGGCGCCAATCCGAGCGAGAAGCCTGTTGTCCGCCCGGTCGCTTCGATCGACATCAATTGTCCGCCGGTGGATGTCGCCGACGACGGCGCGGCCTACCGCGTGGGCGGGGCCGACAACGCGTCGGTGCGCTACCAGTTCAACATCGGCGACACCGCGCGGCAGTGCGATCCGGCCGGACCCGGGCAGGCCGCGCTCAAGATCGGCGTCAAGGGCGAAGTGGTGATTGGGCCGGCGGGCTCCGCCGGGACCTACAGCGTCCCGCTCAAAGTCGTCGTCACCAACGAAGCCGACAAGAAGGAGGTCTTCTCCAAGACCTACAAGGTCGAGGCGACGACCGACGGCGTCGCCTCAGGCGCCTTCCGGCTCGTCACCGAGCCGATCCTGGTGCCGATGCCGACGCTCCAGCTCGCCAATTTCTATTCGGTCACCGTCGGGTTCGAAGGAGGCCGCGCCGCGGCCGCCCCCAAACGCCACAAGCGCCATCACAGCGGATAGCGCCCGGGGTCCTCCTGGATTCCGCCTCAAGAAAAACTTTGGTTCCCCGTTGGTCCTGATTCATCAGGAGGATAGTCTTGGATTGCGATTCGAAAACCATCACCAACGGGGTGCGCGATGGTGGCACAGGGGCTGCTCGATTTCCAGTATGAGGCGGATTCGTCGAGCCATGGGGTCACCTCTTTTGCCGGTCTTGCGCTGTATCTCGACCTGATAAAGGCCAGCGGGCTCGGCGCGGCGATCCGGCGGCATGTGCGGGCGGCGGGCGGCCGCGGCTGGCTCGACATTCAGATGGTCCTGGCGGTGATCTTGCTGAACCTCGCGGGCGGCGATTGCGTCGAGGACATCGAGCGGTTGGAGCGCGACAGTGGATTTTCCGCGATCCTGCGCGCGATCGAGAAGGATTTGCTGTCGCGCGCGGAACGGCGGTCGTTGAAGAGCCGCTTTCGGCGCGAACGCGAGCGGGCGACGCCCTCGCCGTCGGCGCTGTCAGGTTGGCTGGAGCGGTTTCATGATCCGAACTCGCCTAAGGCGACGCCCAAAAACTATCGCATCAGGTCGAATTTCTCGGCGCGATAGCGTAGTTCCATTCGGGATGAAAGGGATCACGGGTTATGTTGAGGGTCGCCATTTCCTCGTCGGAGACTTTGATGCCTTTTGGATAGGCGTGGGCATCGAGTTCGCAGCGGATCGTCAGGCCGGTCTTGGTTGTGGTGTTCGCGATCAGTTCGATCGCGACGATAACGCTTGTGAGCGGCGTTCCACGCCAGTTCTGGGTGATGTGGCAGAACATCCGGTGCTCGATCTTGTTCCACTTGGAAGTGCCGGGCGGATAATGGCAGACGTGTAAGGTCAGGCCTGTTTCGTCGGCGAGTTGTTGAAGGGCCACCTTCCAGAGCCGAAGCCGCGAACCATTCGAACCCTCACGAATCCCCTCATTCTTGATCAACTCGAAATTGCCTGGATTGGCGAGTCAGCCCGTGGCCGGTTCACGAATCAGCCGGGCGGGGGCTCATGCGCAGGTCGATCGAGCGGGTGGGATTGGTTCATGAGTTTGTAGAGCGCACGTTTTCGGGGAGCTTGCACGCCAAGCGCATTCTTTCGCTGGCCAATGGGACGTTGGGGGTTCTGACGGGGGCGTCGTTGGCCGTTTCGCTCATCGGGCATGCGCTGGCGCAAGCGCGCGGTCTTTCGGACAGACACGCGATCAAACAGGTCGATCGTCTGCTGAGCAACGCCGGGGTCGTCGTCTGGGACCTGTTCGCGCCGTGGGTTCGCGAGGTCGTGGGCCAGCGCAAGGCGATCGTCGTGGCGATGGACTGGACCGATTTCGACGCCGACAATCAGGCGACGCTGGCTTTGAGCCTGATCACGCGTCACGGCCGGGCGACGCCGCTCCTGTGGCTGACGGTCGACAAGGACGAACTGAAGGACCAGCGCAACGACTTCGAGGACCTCTGCCTGACGCATTTGAAGGCGATCCTGCCCGAGGGCGTGGCGGTGACGATCCTGGCCGATCGCGGCTTCGGCGACGTCAAACTGTTCGAATTCCTCGACAGCCTCGGTTTCGGCTACGTCATCCGCTTTCGCGGCAACGTCCATGTGACCGCGGCGGACGGCGAGACGCGCCTGGCCGCCGACTGGGTCGGCAAGAAAGGGCGCGCCCGCCTTCTGCGCGGCGCCGAACTCACCGCCGCCCGCCACAAGGTCGGCGCGGCGGTCTGCGTCCACGCCAGGGGCATGAAGGAGGCTTGGCATCTGGCCGCCAGCGATGCGGCCGCGAGCGCCGCCCAGATCGTCAAGCTCTACGCCAAACGATGGACGATCGAGCCGGGCTTCCGCGACACCAAGGATTTGCGTTTCGGCATGGGCCTGAGCGTCCTGCGCATCGGCGATCCACAACGGCGCGACCGTCTGCTGCTGCTCAACGCTTTGGCGATCCTCCTGCTCACGCTGCTCGGCGCGGCCGGCGAAAGCCTCGGCATGGACCGATCGCTCAGAACCAGCACGGTCAAACGCCGCGTCCATTCGCTGTTCCGCCAGGGCTGCCTGCTCTACGACCTCATCCCCACCATGCCCGAGAAGAGATTGCGGCCGCTCCTCGTCAAATACGAGGAATTCATAAATGAAAACAGGGTCTTCAACGAAACCTTCGGGTTCGCGTAAATGAGGGGATGCGTGAAATTCGAACCCCCTCCATCGGCCGCAATCATCAATCGGGTCATCGCGGTATAACGTCCGCGGCCCATCCGATCCAACCAGAGGCGAACGCCGTTGACGGCGAACTGTCCGGTGTCATGGTTGATCCCCAAACTGACATAGCCCTCGTTGGCGCCGATGTCGTAGACTCCAAAGGGGATGACCTTGCCCAGTTCCGCATCCTCGAAGTCGTGAGTGTTGACCTCGATCGGCTTGCCCTGGGGCCCATAGTCGCTGCCGCCATTCTTGAATTCGCCGATCAACTCTTTCTTCTTCGTGTCGACGGAAATCACGGGTTGATCGGCGGCCTGGAACGCTTTCACCTTGGCGTTGATGTATTCGAACTGGGCGTCGCGATCGGCATGGCTGCTCCCTTCCTTGGTCTTGCGGTTGAAATGGCGACAATATTTCAGCTCCGCCAGAAGTTTGGGAATGCTCGAGGAACTCACTTTGTGACCCATCCCGCGAAGCACCGTCGCCAACTTCTCATGGCTCTTGGAGACCCATCGCAGCGGTCGCATCGGATCACCCATCGTCGCGGGCTTGAGCAATCCTTGAAGGTCTTCCAAAAAGTCGGGTCCTTGGTCGTCAACCGAGGACTGCCCCCGCCCGCGCGGCGTATCTTCCCGGTCAACGAAGCGGGATCGCGCAGGTCTTTCAGACCGCGTCCGATCGTACTTCGCGCGACCTTCGTCGCGCGCGCGGTCGCCGCGATCCCGCCGTAACCCGCCGCCTTCGCCTCCGCCGCGGCGGCCAAACGTCGACCTCGCTCATCCAGCGAGGAACGAACGGCTTCATACCGGATACGAACGGGTAATTCGTCTATCATTTACCAAACATAACCGATGTCCTCGCGAACATAAATCCATCAACGCGACAGTCCAGTTAAACATCGAATCCGATTCACGTATTTCTGGGCGTCGCCTAAGGCGGCGGCGGGAGCGGCGTTCATTCCGGCGGTGACGGAAGAGCTCGAGGGCCTGTGGCGGGTGAACCAGGCGCTGCTGGCGTTCCTGCACCAACACCAGCCGGCGAGGTCGGCGACGCTGGACATGGACGCGACGCTGATCGAGACCCACAAGCGCGATGCGCTGTACTGCTACAAGAAGTTCAAGGCCTATCAACCGCTGAACTGCTGGTGGGCGGAACAGGGCGCGATGCTGTATTCGGAGTTCCGCGACGGCAACGTGCCGGCCGGACACGAGCAACTGCGGGTGCTGAAAGAGAGCCTTCGCCATCTGCCGGAGAGCGTGAAGAAGGTTGCGTTGCGCTCCGACACGGCGGGCTACCAGGAAGAATTGCTGCTCTATTGCGGCGAGGGAAAGGACTCGCGTTTCGGCGTGATCGACTTTGCGATCGGGGCCGATGTGAGCGAGGCTTTCCGCGCCGCCGCGCTGGCGACGCCGGAGAGCGAGTGGCGGCCGCTGATCCGGATTGTCGACGGCAAGTCCTACGCGACCGATCAGCAATGGGCCGATGTCGTCTACGTCCCCGATTGGGCCGGACACAGTCGCAAGCGCGCCGATTATCGTTTCCTGGCGATCCGCGAGCCGCTGCGCCAATTGGAGCTGGGGGACGAGAAGGAGCTGCCGTTTCCCACCCAGGCGTTCGGCCGCAAGGGCCTCCACAAGCTGTTCGGCGTGGGGACCAACCGGCAGGGTCCGGGCGACGGGGTGATCTGGTGGTTGCGGGAGCGTTGCGGCAAGAGCGAGGAGGCGCATTCGGCGATGAAATCCGATCTGGCCGGCGGACAGATGCCGTCAGGGCTGTTCGGCGCCAACGCCGCCTGGTGGGCGCTGGCGATCCTGGCGTTCAATCTGAACGCGGCGTTGAAGCGCTTGGCGCTCGGCGAAAGCTGGGCGGAAAAGCGCATGAAGGCGCTGCGGTTCCACCTGATCGGCCTGCCTGGACGCGTCGTCAGCCATGCCCGCCAGTTGATCATTCGCGTCGGCGGCGGAGCGCAAGCGCTGGCGACGATCCTCGACGCCCGGCGACGGGTCCGGGCGCTGGCGCACGGACCGGCCGGATGAACCAAAACCGTCCGTTTCCCAGCCCGGAGGTCATGACCGGCCGCCTCCGATGCCGCGGCGATGATGACCCGCGCGCGGTTGAGACCGACAAGACTTCGCGCCGGTTGCATGCGATTCCCACGAGAACTCGCCTTGCGCGAAGGCGAAGACGAGGAGGTGACCGACAAGACCCGATCGTGACCCTCGAAGCCGCCGCAGGCCGCAAAATCGGTCAGCGTCACGCGCGGCCCGAGTTTTGTTCGGGAATTGTGGTCCTGACGCTCCGTTGACAAAGCCCGCGCCGTTGGGCTAGCTCGCCTCTTGTCAGCCGAAGACACTTCGCGGAAGAGTCCGGCGGCTCCGCCGCCGGCGCCGAAGGCGCAACCGCCCCGGAAACGCTCAGGCTTCAGGACCGCGCGGTGATGACGCTCTGGAAAGCGGCGCTTGCTCGATCAAGCCGGCGCCCACCGACGGGGGTAACCGCCGCAAGGGCGGGAAATCTCTCAGGTCATCGGACAGAGGGGGCGCGCGCCGATCGTCGGCCGCATTGCGCGGCGCCTCGCTCGGAGCGGCGCCTGTTGATAGTCCGGTGGCCCCATGAGCGACGACGCGGTCCTGAAGACGCCCCTCCACGCTCTGCACGTCGAGCTCGGCGCCCGCATGGGGCCGTTCGGCGGCTACGACATGCCGATCCAATACCCGTCCGGAATCCTCGCCGAGCACCTGCATACACGCAAGGCGGCCGGCCTGTTCGACGTCTCGCACATGGGCCAGGCGCTGCTCGAGGGCGCAGACCACGCAAGCGTCGCCGCCTTCCTCGAAACGCTGGTTCCCGCCGACATTCTCAACCTTGCGCCGGGCCGCCAGCGCTATACGCAACTCCTGAACGAGAGCGGCGGCCTCATCGACGACTTGATGGCGACGCGTCCTCCGGGCGCCGACGGCGTGTTGCGGCTCGTCGTCAACGCGGCGCGCAAGGCCGTCGACTTCGCCCTCATTCGCGAGCGCCTGCCCAGGGCCATGCGCCTGACGCCGCTCAACGAAGCGGCGCTGATCGCGCTTCAGGGGCCGCTCGTGGCGCCGACCCTGGCGCGTCTCGCGCCGGGCGAAGGGCTGGAGAGCATGAAGTTCATGAGCGCCCGGCCCGCCCGGCTCGCCGGCGTCGAGACCTTCGTCTCCCGCTCCGGCTATACGGGCGAGGACGGGTACGAGATCTCGCTTCCCGCCGCGCGGGCCGACATGTTCGCCCGCGTCCTGCTGAGAGAGCCCGGCGTCGCGCCGATCGGACTCGGCGCGCGCGATTCGCTTCGGCTCGAGGCGGGGCTCTGCCTCTATGGCCACGAGCTCGACGAGACCGTTGATCCGGTCGAGGCCGCGCTCGCCTGGTCGATCCAGAAGCGCCGTCGCGCCGAGGGCGGCTTTCCCGGGCAGAACCGCATCCTTCGGGCGCTGGCGAACGGACCGGACCGCCTGCGCGTCGGCTTGCGGCCGGACGGGCGGGCGCCGGCGCGCGAGGGGACGGTAATCGTCTCTGCCGAGGGGGCGGCGATCGGCGTCGTCACCTCAGGCGGCTTCGGGCCGAGCATCGGCGCGCCGATCGCAATGGGCTTCGTCGATCGCGCTCACGCGCCCGTCGGCACGGCCGTAGGCCTCGTCGTGCGCGGCAAGGCGCTGAGCGCCCGGGTCGCGGCGCTGCCGTTTCATCCTCACGCCTATTATCGCGGCTAGCAAAGGAACCATCCATGGCGCAGATCCGCTACACCAAGGATCACGAATACATTCGCGTCGAAGGCGGCGAGGGCGTCGTCGGAATCAGCGAGCATGCCCAGAGCCAACTGGGCGACGTCGTTTTCGCCGAGCCGCCGCCGGTCGGGAAGATGGTGAAGGCAGGCGATCCGACGGCCGTGGTCGAGAGCGTGAAGGCGGCGAGCGACGTCTTCGCGCCCGCCTCGGGCGAAGTGGTCGCGGTCAATTCCGAGGTCGAAGCGACGCCGGGCCTCATCAATGAAGACGCTCTCGGCCGCGGCTGGCTTTTTCGCATCAGGCTCGCCGATCCGACCGAGCTTGACGGCCTGATGGACGAGGCCGCCTACTCCGACTACCTCAAGACTCTGGGCTGAGCCATGCGCTATCTGCCGCTCGACGCCGTCGAACGCGAGGTGATGCTGACGAGGATCGGCGTTCCCGACATCGACGCGCTGTTCGCCGACATTCCCGCCGACAAGAGGATTGAGGGTCTGCTCGACATGCCCCCGGCCATGAGCGAAATGACGGTCGAGCGGAAATTGAGCGCGATGGCCAGTCGCAGCTTGGCAGCGGGCTCGGTCCCATTCTTCCTCGGCGCCGGCGCCTACAAGCGCCATATACCGGCGACGGTCGACCATCTCATCCAGCGGTCGGAATTCCTCACCAGCTACACGCCCTATCAGCCGGAAATCTCTCAAGGCACGCTCCAGGTTTTGTTCGAGTTCCAGACCCAGGTGGCGGCGCTCACCGGCATGGAGGTGGCCAACGCCTCGATGTACGACGGTTCGACCGCCTGCGGCGAGGCGATGCTGATGGCCCATCGGCTAACCAAGCGTCGGAAGACGATTCTCTCGGGCGGATTGCACCCCCAGTACGCCGACGTCGCGGCGACGCTGACGCACATGGCCGACGACGCGATCGTGCGGCTCGAGCCGGATCCCAGGGTGAGCGAGGACATCGCCGCAGCGATCGACGACGACACCAGCTGCGTCATCGTCCAGAGCCCGGATTTCTTCGGCAATCCGCGCGATCTCGCCCCAATCGCCGCCGCCGCGCACGCCCGCGGCGCGCTGCTGATCGCCGTCTTCACCGATCCTGTCGCGCTCGGCGCGCTGCGTTCGCCCGGCGAAATGGGCGCCGACATCGCGGTCGGCGAAGGCCAGGGCCTCGGCAACGCCCTCAGTTTCGGTGGACCTTATCTAGGTCTGTTCGCGACGCGCATGAAGAACGTGCGGCAGATGCCCGGACGTCTGGCTGGCCAAACCGTGGACGCCGACGGCCGCCGCAGCTTCGTCCTGACCTTGTCGACGCGCGAGCAGCACATTCGCCGCGAGAAAGCCACGAGCAACATCTGCACCAACTCGGGCCTCTGCGCGCTCGCCTTCTCGATCCACCTGACGCTGCTCGGCGAAAAGGGGCTGAGAGGCCTGGCCAGAGTCAACCACGCCAACGCCGTCCAACTTGCCGAGCGGCTGTCCGCCCTTCCCGGGGTTGAAATCTTGAACGAGCACTTCTTCAATGAATTCACGATGCGCACGCGACGCCCGGCCGCAGAGCTGATCGAGGCGCTGGCGCGGCGCGGGGTGATCGGGGGATTGCCGGTTTCGCGGCTTTTGCCCGGAGCAGGACTCGACGACTTGACGGTTGTCGCCAGCACGGAAGTGAACACCGATGAGGACCGCGCGGCTTACGCCGAGGCGCTCTTGGACTGCCTGCGATAGCGCCTTAAGGAAAGCCAGCCGATGAATAGCCAAGGCCGTCCGACCCGCCCCGAAAGCGCCGCCGCCGTTGCGTGCAAGACCTTCACCGGAAATCGCGCCCTCGACATCAACGAGGCGCTCATCTTTGAAACGGGCCGGTTCGACGCCTCCGGCGTCGACATCGACGAGCCCGCATCCGTGCAATCGAGACTGGGACCCTGCGAGCGCGAAGGCGCTCCCGATCTGCCCGGCCTCACCGAGCCCGAAGCGGTGCGCCACTACGTCCGCCTGTCGCGCGACAACTATTCGATCGACGCCGGCATTTACCCGCTCGGCT
>CAVYIZ010000032.1:0-23639 GCA_963768555.1 uncultured Alphaproteobacteria bacterium | reverse complement strand
TTGCCAGAACGGTGGCATTGAAATCGGCATTCATCATTTCCTTCACAACAGATCTCAAAACTTTCGCTCAAAACTTGAAGTTAGACTTGAGTTACTCCCCCTACCTCTCAGGAATCCCCTCATTTCGAGAACGGCCTGATTTCGGCGCTTTTGGCCCTCACGTAGAGCGAATGGGGAGCCCTAAGGCCCCGCGTTTGTCGTGGCGCGACCTCTCTCTCTCACGATTGCGAGACCCGAACTTGCACTTCAGGACTTGTCATACGACAATTCGCCGCATCAAAATGCCAACCTCCAGTTGCATTTTGGCCCTCGAAAAAATGAGGGGATGGCTGAGCAGGCACCCACAGTGGAACTCTCGAATATATTCTGAGCTACAGCCTCAATGCGAAGTACGCGCTCGCCTTTGGAATAGATCTTCAACGTCAACTTGCCGCAGTGCAGCTTGAAGACTGTCAGATCAACGCGTGCCTATCCGGTTAACGCCCATACCCACTACATGTAGGATGCATCCAATCGCCCGAATAGAGTTCTGCAAAGGTTGGTGACTTGACGCCACCCGCGACACCGAGCAGAGAGCGGAAGGCGTTGAACGGGTAGAAGCGGCGGTTGAACCGGAAAGTGAACTCGTTGAGGTAGGCTTGCAGATGCTTGGCGCTGACGCCGTGGTGGATGCCGTTCAGCCACGTCTTCAGATTCGAGAAGACGAGATGGCAGATCGGCAGGAACTCCTCGGCCACCTCCGGGTCGCCGCATTCGGCAATCGCGTGGTGGTCGTAGCCCCGCTTGCGCAGGCTGGCATAGCCGCTCCAGTCGTCGGTGATGACCAGCGTCCCCGGCATGACGGCACTCTCGACAAATCTGGCCAGCGATTGGCGCTGCGGTCGTCAGCGATGGACAGCCGGACGCGACCGGCATAGCGACCATCCTTCCGCTTGTCCTGCGCAGTGCCCGGCTCCCGGTGGCGGACCTCGACGGCAGCCGTCACCAGCGTCTTGTGGTGGACGCCACGGCCTTCGCCACGAGTTCGGCCTCCAACATAGGCTTCGTCCACCTCAACATGCTCTCCGGCCCTGCCGCCAATCCGGTCCTGATCGGGTCGCACCATGCCCGCGCGGAGCTTGTGCAGAATGCCGAAGGCGGTCTCATATCGCGTCAGCCCAAGCTGCCGCTGAAACTGCACCGCCGACATGCCCTGCGTCTGGCTGGCAACCAGATAAGCCGCCCAGAACCAAACGCTCAGCGGCGTATGGCTGCGCTCCATCACGGTTCCCACGGTCAATCCCGTGTTGCGACGGCAATGGCGGCATCGCAAAACGCCGGGACGATTTTCAAAGCGGAACGGTTCCCCAACAGACCCGCAGTGAGGGCAGACGAACCCCTCGCTCCAACGGGACTTTTCCAGGTAGGAGGCACAGGCCGCATCATCAGGAAAAAGCCCCTGGAACTCGGGGAGCGATTCCGGGAATGGCAGATTGGCGCGGGCGAGAACGTCCATGGTCAGCGACCTGTATCCGCTTTACGCCCACGATCTAACTCGCCTATCTGTGGGTGTCAACCGGATAGCGCCGCGCGTCGGCCGTATGGATCACGGCCTCAAGAAGTTATCAACAGTGCTATAGTTGATAAATGCGATTTACTTGTAGGCATTTTCTGGACAAGAATTGGTTCGCCTAGCGGAGAAGCAGATAGCGGCACTATCGAAGAGATTGAGCTTGTTGCCAAAGCAAAGAAACCTTAATAATGCTATATTTCTCTTCATATTGAGATAGATCCGGAAAAGATAGATACAGAACAAGTGGTACTTGTTCGGCTTTAGACGCTTTAAGAGCGGAATCTAGATGGAGATGCAGCGACCTGATAGAAACTGTTAAGAGCAAGATTGAATTTAGAGACAAGTTCTTTTTTTTCTAGACAGCTAGAATTGAAAATAAGAGTCAGCTGCAGGAAGACGATTTATCTATTTTTTTTTTTGGGAACTCAGCCGCTGGGCTTTTACCGATTTTTTGTCACCCGGATAAACGGAGAGACGGGAAACAATTTATGAATTGTCGGTTAAGTTGGATAGCGTAGGGTTAGTGGCTATAAAGAGACGTTGATTTGGTCCGCGTCACGAGAGTGTGAGTGGTAGGGGTGGAAACATCACGTAAACTTGCAGCCAAAGTCACTGGAGAGAGACTCTTTTTGTTGCCCACCGCAATGGCGTTTATAGAAAACCTCACTTCGCAAGGAATAAGGACTTATGGTTCTTCAAATCGAAGTTGACGTCACTTTTAACATATTTCAACGTGAATTAGCTGACTGAGCGATATAGCGCATTTAGCGATTCCTGGCGTTCGCCACTATAGGCTCCGGCCCACCATAGGCACCTGGATAACCTTCTACACTATTTAGTGGCCGAAGCGCAAGAAATCTTTATCTTTGACTTGCTAAGCATTTCCGTACTCCGAAAACATAGCGATAGTCATTCCGATATTTCAGAAAGTCGTTCAAACGATAGATACTGGCTGGCACTTTCTCCCCTCAGCCATCCCCTCATTTTTTCGAGGGCCAAAATGCAACTGGAGGTTGGCATTTTGATGCGGCGAGTTTCGTATGACGAGTTCTGAAGTGCGAGTTCGGGTCTCGCAATCGTCGAGAGAGAGGTCGCGCCACGACAAATGCGGGGCCTTAGGGCTCCCCATTCGCTGTACGTGAGGGCCGAAAAGCGCCGACTTGGATATCCATTTAACCGGACTTGGGCGTATGCTGGGTGGATGGAGCGACCCCTCGCCAGCATCCACTACCCTAAGTCCCTTGGGGAGTTTCGGGCTTGGTTCCCGACTGATGCGGACTGCCTCGACTACCTGGAATGGTTGAGATGGCCTCACGGCTTCGTCTGCCCGTCCTGTGGCCATTCGGAAGGATGGCGGCTTGGCGACGGCAGGTTCAAGTGCACTGGATGCGGCAGCCGTAGGTCAGTGATAGCAGGCACCATCTTCGACCGGACCCGCACTCCACTCACGGTTTGGTTTTCAGCCTGTTGGTATTTTGCGAGTGGCAAAGATGGGATCTCGGCGCTGAGCTTGAAGCGGACCTTGGAGATCGGCTCCTACCAGACGGTGTGGGCTATCCTTCATCGCTTGCGGTCTGTGCTAATTCGCCCCGATCGGGAGCGCCTTTGCGGGAAGGTGGAGGTGGACGAAACCTACATCGGAGGCAAGGAAACTGGACTTTCGGGAGGCCGTGCCAAAGGGAAGAAGATCCTGACGTGTATCGCGATCGAGATCCTTGAGCCGAAGGGATTGGCGCTGTCGAATGGCGCCCGTGGCGGATGCCTCCTCAGAATCGCTTCGCTCCTTCGTGTTGGATAACGTCGAGCCGGGGGCGACAGTCATCACCGATGCCTGGCAGGGTTACCGGTGGTTGGAGAAGCATGGGTATATTCATGACCGCCGTAGCCAGCGGGCCGCATCAACGCGAGGCGAGGACCCCGGAGAACTTCTGCCAGGCGTGCATCGAATAGCGTCCCTTGCCAAACGATGGCTGCTGGGCACCCACCAGGGAGCGGTGGATTCCGCACACTTGCCCAGTTACCTGGATGAGTTCGTGTTCCGCTTCAATCGCCGCCGCTCACGTAGCAGAGGGATGCTGTTCTACCGGGTCCTGGAGCTTGCTGTCGCGCATGGACCGGTTCGTTACCAAGACCTTGTTATGAGCCAGAGCCCAAAGGCTGTTCCTCCCAAGCCGCCGAGACACCGCGGACATCCGCCCAGCTTGGAGCGACCTTCGCCGAACCGCCCTTGGAGACAAATCGTCCAGTCCGGTTAAATGGATACCCAGCAGCGCCGAAATCAGGCCGTTCTCGAAATGAGGGGATTCCTGAGCTTCCATCCCCCTTTCTGCAGCAACTCGATAACCCTGTTGACAAAGCCGTACTCAGCGGCTGGATCGCTTTCTACAGTGAATGGTGTTCCAGAAAATGAGCTAATTTTCTCGACGATTTCTGCAGCCCCTTCATCTCTAATAACTCGAGGGGTAATTTTCTTGTCAAGTAGTTCCGCCAATTTTAATTCGGCTTCTTTGGTGCGGGCGTTTGCTTCCGCCATCTTCGCTCCTGCGTCTAGTTTGTATTTTTCGAGCGCCTCGTTCGTGTCGAGCACTTCTTGCTTTTGCAATTTTACGACCGCAGTAGTGGAAATGACAACCGCAAACGCGGACAATGCTGCTGCGCCGAGTGACAAGAGCATTACACCATTCCAGGCATCTAAACCAAGCCCCAACATTCGTCTTACTCGTCTGAAAACATTAGTAATTTCAATTGTTGGCACTTGTGCCCTCGGTATTGTCATTTCATGCACTGCCAACGCCATTTATTCGAGGAAAGATCGTACACGGCCACGAACAGCGCATCAAACTGCAAGAAATTTCGGGTCGCGGTAGGGACGGTGATTACTCACCGCCCCCCGCGCAGATCCCGGCGTGCGGCTTTCCCGCACCGGGCTCCTGCCGAAGGTCGGACGTGACCGGGGTTGGGGCCTTCAGTGCCGGCCCGTACTCGATCCGTGCAAGAGCAGCGCCTTTGAGGCATGCGGGTTCCGGTACTGTGCCCGGAGCATGCCGCCCCACCCTCGCTTCCTTCGGCCGCGCCCCTTCCCTCCACGCCCTCCGCCGCCGCTCATCACGGCCTTGTTCGGGCGCTTCATCGGTACTACGAGCGCGTCCAACTCCTCATCCGTTCCCTGACGGATTGCCCACTAGGGTTCCCGCCACGGCCCGGGATCGCCAGCGCGACTGCGGGCCGGATGAGGTCTTCCAGGTTCCGACGGCTTCCTTTCGTGCGTGATGGGGTCTTCGACCACGGCAGAGCGTCAGCGCCTCGCAAAACGGCGCCGCACATGTTGCCTTCGGCTGTGTCAACGGACTCGGCCTCTGCGAGATTAGCACTTTCGCGGCTCAATAGCCCACCCCACACGATTGCTGTGTACGCTTCGCGGCGGTCGTCGCCTTCCGCCCCGCAACACTCGCTACCGAGCGCCCGCTACGGCTTACTCGGGCCGGACTTGCACCGGCTGGACGCCGCCAGCTTCGCCTGGCGCACTGACACTTGCAATTTTCTCTCATTATGATTCTGCGATCCGCGCGGCCGGGGGAGCGGGGAGGAGCGGAAGGGGTGTCGTTCTGTCATGCCGCCTCTACGGCTCCTGCCCCATCGGTCGCGACGCTACTCCAGGATACTCCGCCATCAGCTTGGCGAGCACGCCGTTGGTCCAGCCGAATCCGACCTGCAACCGATATTCGCCGCCCCCGCCGCCGCTCCCGCTCTCGTCCGCCCCCCGCTCGACATTGTACTCCTCGACCAGCACTCCGGCAGCCGCGTAGCCCCGCACATTCTTGCTGATCCAGCGATCCGCGATGTCGCGCGCCAGATCGCGCTCTCCGTAAAAATTCAACCCTTCGATCGCCAGATATTGCAGCGGCGCCCAGCCGGTTGGGCTGATCCCATTGCTGGCCGGTTTTCCGCGCGGCCTCGGCCTTGTCGCCGCGCGCCACAAGCAGCGCCTTCGGCTCCCGCTCGTCGATCACTTGCTCCGCGCCTTGCGCCGGTCGAGCCGATCGTCGTCTTTCCCGTCGAGGCCGCGATCCTTCAGCGCAAGCAGCACGTACGCCCGCGCCGTCATGTGCGCGTCGGCGGCAAGACGAAGCAATTGCATGCGTCCGACAGCGCTATAATAACCACGTTGAGGGCGGGCGGAGGCGCGCACGCCCCAGGGCGCGAACGGGCCGGAAACGATGGGCGAGGCCTCGGGACCCTGCGCAACGCCGAGATTTCCGATCGACGTCAGGCAGGGCTTGTCGGGGTCGGGCGCAGCGGCAGACGGAGGGTTCGCGCCGCGCCATTCCTCGACGTCGTGACCGGTGATCGCAAGCACGTAGTCCTGCGTCTCGAGCGGCAGGACGCTTTTGCCCGCGAGCCAGTCGGCGAGCGCGTTCGGCCCGGCGTTGTAGGCGGCCGCCGCCAGGCCGAGATTGCCGAACCGCCGGGCGAGCTCGGCCAAAAACTTCGCCGACGCAGGGATCGCGGCCGCCGGATCGAACGGGTCGACAAGCCCGCGCTCGGACGCGGCGCCCGGCGTGAATTGCGCGACCCGCCGTGCTGATCGCGCCGGAGTGGAAGGCGCTCTCGCGCCAGATGAGCCGGGTGAAGAAATTGACCGGCAGCCCCTCTGCCTGGCCGCACGCTCGACGATCCCGCAGAGCGTCGCCAGCCCGTTGTCGGTCGCGGGCGCGGTCTCGTCCGCCGACGCCGACGAGGCCGCGAATGCGGCGATGAGACAGGCGCCGATGCGCCGGGCCCTCCTCCTGCGGATTCTGCCGGTCGCCGTTCCAGTCAAGGCCGGAACCCATCGGCTCGCAGCCGGCCGCGGCGGTTTGAGGCTTCAGCGTTTTCCAGCCGGACCTCCTTGCAATCGGAACGAGATGGTCTCCTCATGCCCGCATTGCCCGCATTGTCGTCCTCGGCCTTCCCGATCACGGGGTCCTTGCGCGCGGACGCTGCGCTCAACCAAACGGCCAGCCGCGCCGAGGCCGTCGAGGTCGCCGGGTCAGCCACGATAGCTCCGGCGTTCGGACCGCCCACCACAATGCATCGCGTTCCTCGTCGGTCATGGGCGACCGCGCACTCGCGGCGCGCGACGTCCAAATAGCGGGTGCAGCATAGCCGGCGCGCATCGCGTTCGACTGCGCCTGGAACTCTTCCCATTTGGACCAGTCGCCGTTCGCTTTCAGGCGCGCTTTCTCCAGGGCGATGTCCGCGCGAACCAATTCCCATTCCACGGGGTCGAGGGCTTTGTCTGGCATCGGATCAATCCTTCCTGGGACACATAACTCTCTCGCGCGCGGTTGAGGCGCCTTGCCGCTTCGCCCGAGTAAACGCACGACCGACGAGGATGTCCCACGTTTTTCGGCCTGCCTGATCGCCTTCAGTCGGCGCCGGCCTCATGGGCTCTGTCGCACCGCACGTGCGGCGAGATCCGGATACTCGGCCATCAGCTTGGCGAGCACGCCGTTGGTCCATCCGAATCCGACCTGCAACGGATATTCGCCGCCCCCACCGCCGCTCCCGCTCGCCCCTTGTTCGACATTGTACTTCTCGACCAGGACTCCGGTCGCCGCGTAGCCCAAAACATTCGTGCTGATCCAGCGCTCCGCGATTTCGCGCGCCAGGTCGCGCTCTCCGTAAGAGTTCAACCCTTCGATCGCCAGATATTGCAGCGGCGCCCAGCCGTTCGGCCGATCCCACTGCTGGCCGGTCGCCGTAAAAGTCGTGCCGAGTCCTCCGGGTTCGAGAAGCTGTTCGGCGCAGAAAAGCCGCCACGGCATGGGCCTCATCCGGCGTCGCGAGCCCGAAAGCGAGCGGATAGGCCGTCGCCGCCGACAGGGCGTCGCTTTGCCGCCCCTCCCGCCAAAGATAGTCGGCGAAGAACCCCTTCGCGTTCCACATCAGCCGCTGGATCGTCGCGCCGCGCTTCTCCGCAAGCGCCTGATAGCGCCGCGCCTCGCCCTCGTCGCCCTTCAGCCGCCAGGCCTTCGCAAGCGTCTGTTCGAGATGAAACATCAAGGCGTTGAGATCGACAGGGGCGATATCCGTCGTGCGGATCGTCCAGAGATTCTTGCCGTCGGCGAGCCAGCGGGAACTGAAATCCCATCCGGTCTCCGCGCCGGCGCGCAGATCGCGATAGACGTCGGCGGCCGCCCGGTTGGTGTGCCGCGCCGTCTCGACGTCTTTGGCGTAGGATTCGTCGCGCGGCGCCGCGCGGTCGTCCCAATAGCGATTGAGCACCGCGCCGTCGGGAAGCCGGACCGCGTGCCGGTGGCCGATCCGGGCGCGAGCTGGTCCGCGCCGTCCATCCAGTAGTCGTATTCGGCCTCGAGCTCCGGAAGGTATTTGACCAAAACCTCGTCGCCGTCATGCGCGGCGACGAGTTCCACCATGCAGGAAAAGAACGGCGGCTGGGAGCGGCTCAAATAATAGCTCCGGTTGCCGTTCGGCATATGGCCGTATCGGTCGATCAGCGACGCGACGTTGTCGAGCATGTCGCGCGCGAGTTCGCGGCGGCCGTCCTGCTCGAGTCCGAGCATCACGAAGTAGCTGTCCCAGTAGTAGATTTCGCTGAACCGGCCGCCCGGCACGACGTAAGGCCGCGGCAAGGGCAAAAGCGACGAAAAGGGCTCGATCTCGTCGGGCTTGCGCTGCAACGTCCGCCACGCGTCGCTGATATAGGCTTGGATGCTCCTGTCCGGCTGGGGCGTGAAGGCGTCGAATTGACGCGGTGGTTGGAAATGGCTGGCGACGAAAGCTTTGAGATCGAATCCCGGCAGACGCTTCTGCCGGTCGTAATCCGCCATCACCTTGGCGGGCGGCTCGCGAGGAACCGCGTCCGCGAACGTCTTCTGGTCGGGAAAGACGCCGGCCATTTCGACGGCGCGATAGAGCTCGCCGAATTCGACCGAGGGCGGCGCTGGCCAAGCCGGCGATAAGGCGCCTGCATGGCCCAGGGGCCATAGGAACAGAACGACAAGCGCAGCGGCGAGAGCGGATCGGCGGTCGAGGAAACGGATAGCGGCGTCTCCTGGTCAAGATCCAACAACCGCCCGGGACGCCCTCGCCCCTTCTCGGAAATCGCGAGGGAGAGGCGCGTGCGCCTGACCGACGCCGATCGGCGGCTGTCGAGGAGCTTTGTCGGCAGTTACCAAAAGGCTTCGGCGAGCGCCAGCAGCAAGTCGTGACCGCGCGTCATTGCTTCGCCGCCAGGATCGCCTGGCTCAGTAGAGCGTTGTAAAGTCGGATGAAACCCGCTTCCGATCCTATTCAGCCCTATCGCGCTCTGATCGCCGGATATACCGAGGCGATTCGCGCGAGCGATTTCAAGGCGAACATCGCGTTTTTGTTCGTGGAGTTCACGATGGCTCCAGGCCTCTATAATTACACGCGCCTTCCGAGTTATCTGCCGGTCGAGATCATCCTGCTGCCGTTCCTGATCGTCTACTTTTGTATGTTCATGGCGCTCCTTCCCCGCTATCCCAAGCGAGGGGCCCAGAACTTCCTCGTTGCACGCAACCTGACGCCCGCGGATTTCGACAACGTCGCCCAGACCGAGGACGCGATCGAACAGCTGGACCTGCGCTGCGCAGCGCTGTCGGACATCTTTTGGTGGAAGACGCTGTTCATCCGCGTCGGTTTCCTCGTGTCGCTCGTGTGCGTTTTCCTAACCCTCCTTCTGCTTCATTACGTCTGGTAGGTCGCCGCGGGGCGAGCGGGAACGATCGATCGCCTCAATTGGCCTTCGCCGCCGCCAGGATCGGCCCCGCGCCCGCCGCCTGCACGATGACCGCGTCCGCAAGCCCCGGCTCGCCGCCGGCCGGCAGCGGGAAATTTTCCGCCGCCCCGCGCCAATGGCCGAGAAGGATCATCTCGCGCACGACGTCCTTGTGCGGCAGCGTGCGCCCGGCGTTCTCGCCGCGCCTCACGGCGACCTCGACGATTCGTGGATCGTAGCGGGCGAGCCAGACGTCGGCGCCGCCGGCGGGCGGAGCTCCCGCCCCGACCGAAACCGCGCGGCCCGCAAAATGAACTTCGGGGCCGCCCGCGCCCCGGTCGCCCTTGCTCATCAACACGGCGAGCTCGGCGGGCTCGAGCCCGTCGCCTTCCACCCGGCCGTTGACGACGACCTGGGGCGTATAGACGCCGGCGCGGCCCATCGCATGGGCGTAGGAATATTGGCGCGCCGTCCAAGCAGGCTTCGAGAACGTGTCCTTCCAGCCGAGCCGGTCCCAGTAGTCGACGGCGAAGGAGAGGGCCAACACGTCCGCCCGGTCGCTGATCGCCCTCACATTGGCGGCGGCAGGCGGGCAGGACGAGCAGCCCTGGCTCTGGAACAACTCCACCACGGTCGGGTGCGCCGCATCGGCGGCGAAAGCGTTTTCCGGCAGGGCCGCGAGGACGGCCAGCGCCGGGAGGCTTGCGCAAAGTTTCAGCCGGATGGTCATGGGCTCGCTCTCCGAAAGACGACGCTTGCCGCGCCCTCGAGGCGATGTTCGCTCTCCCGGGGCCATTGTTACCCGTCGCGATGCTATATGCGGGTCTGTCTATCTCATGGGCGATCAGAGGAGGCGGACGCCAATCCCCTCCCCCCTTGGGGGGAGGGAGCGCTGCTGGCGCGCGACGTTTCGCTTTCGATCGATTTTGCCTGTCCTTCGAAAGCGCGCATGGCCCGCATCGATATCCACACGCCCCGGCTCCACGTTTCCGCGCCGCTCGAAGAGGGCGCGTCGATCGCGCTTTCGCCCGAGCAGGCCAATTATCTCGTCAACGTTTTGAGGCTCGGCCCTGGCGCGCGCGTGCTGCTGTTCAACGGACGCGACGGCGAATTCGCGGCTTCGCTCGCGGCGGTCGCGCGCAAGAACGTCACGCTCGCCGTCGCCGCGCTGACGCGGCCGCAGGAGCGCGCGCCCGATCTCGATTTCCTGTTCGCGCCGCTGAAGCACGCGAGGCTCGACTACATGGCGCAGAAGGCGGTCGAGATGGGCGCGCGCCGTCTGCGGCCGGTCGTCACCCGCCGCACCCAGGTCGCGCGGCTCAACCTCGAGCGGCTCGAGGCCAATGCGATCGAGGCCTGCGAGCAATGCGGCGTGATCTGGATGCCGGAAGTTCGGCCGCTCGAGCCGATCGAACGGGCGCTCGCCGAATGGCCGGCCGAGCGCCTGCTCGTTTTCTGCGACGAGGACGCGCCGCAGGCGAACCCGCTCGCCGCGCTCGGTGAGGCGAAGGCGCATGCCGGCGTCGGCCTCCTCATCGGGCCGGAGGGCGGCTTCGACGAGCGCGAGCGTGCGGCGATCCTCGCCGTCGCCGCGGGTCGCTGCGCCTCAGCCTCGGCCCGCGCATCCTGCGGGCCGACACGGCGGCGGTGGCCGCGCTCGCGCTCGTCCAGGCGACGCTCGGCGACTGGCGAGAGCGCGCGCAGGACGGAGGACAGAGCCCTTTGCCGCATTCCTCGGCCATGTTGCCGCCATGATGTGGTTCCATCCCGGCCCAGCTTGAGACGAGGCGACTCGCAATGCGGCGAACATTCGAACAGTCGGCGACGGGCGCGGGCGCGCCGCTGGCGGTTCTTCTCACGATCTGCCTGATCGGCCCGGCGGAGGCCGGCGGGCCTGCGTCTTCGACGGACGGCGCGACGGGTCTGCCCGTCCCGCAATGCGGCGACCGGACGAAAGCTGCGCGCGGATCCGAGGCCACATCCCCGCGGCGTCGGAGGTCGCCGGCGTCGAGACGATCGGCGGCCGCCCCGCGACCCTCGGACCGCCGCCGCCGCCGCCCTTCGTGGCGGGCCTCGGCGCCGCCGGCCAGGCCGCCGCCGACGCGCTCAACCGCCTCTTCTTCCTGCAGGTCGAGCCACGACGACAGCGTGCGCTGAGCGCGGGTGGGGTCGCAGCCTAGCGGTCACGGGCGAAAAACTTGTGTCCGAAATCGCGCCGGTCGGGCGCGTTCGCTCAGCTCGAGACGTCAGATAGAAGGGCCGCCCCGGCCCTTCCGAGGGGGCGTTCGTCGCGACCCGCGACTGTGGGTCGTGAGCGGGCGGCGCCTTTGTGATGCGCTCTCCGACGCCGCTTTTCCATTGACCGTCGAAAGCCGCCCTGTACCATCCGCGCGTCGTCCCGGCGTTCGGGCGGCAAGACGAGGGGATTGGAAATGATGGTTCGCCGACTTACGCTCGCGTCGCTGCTTTCGCTCGCGGCCCTCTCGCTCGCAGGATCATCGCTCGCGCAGGCCGTAGATCCCATGGCGCTCTGCAAGTCCGACGTGGCGAGGCTCTGCCCCGGGGTCGAGCCGGGCGGCGGCCGCATCATCGGCTGCCTCAAGGAGCACAAGATGGAAATGAGCGTCGGCTGCGCCAAGGCGCTGCAGAAGATGAAGGGGCAGATGGGGAAATAGCGCTCGAAGACGGCTTGGCGCCCGTCGTCGTTGTCGCGTCCAAACGATACGGTAGTGTCGATCGGGCGCTTGCGCCGCCGGCGCGTCGAGCGCCTGTCCGGCGACATCGTAGCGCAGCCCCGTCCTTGCGGACGCCGCAGTCTCGCGGGCGCCTCCGCAACGAATGTCATGATCGTGACCCAAGCTCGGCGGCGAGGCTTGCGCGGCCGGCGCCATCTCGGGAAATCTTTAGCAATGTCCGAGGCACGCAGAGACGCACGGCTCCGCATGGCTTATTTCGGCGGCGCCGATCGCGGCCCTCGCCCTGTTCGGCCTCGAACACGGCGGCCAGCTGCACGCCGGAGAACGTCGGGTCGCGATCCTCTCCGCGCTGCTCCTGCTCGTCTCGGTCTTCGCCGCCGTGCATCACGCGGAAGTGGTCGCGCTCAAGGTCGGCGAGCCCTTCGGCTCGGTGCTGCTGGCCCTCGCCGTCACGGTGATCGAGACATCGCTGATCGTCGCCGCCATGCTGTCAGGCGGCGCGGTCGAGAATTCGCTTGCCCGCGACACGGTGTTTTCCGCCGTCGCCATCGTGCTGAACGGGGTCGTCGGCCTCTGCCTCTGGTCGGCGGCGCGCGCTACCACGAGCAGGCCTTTCGCGTCCGGGGCACGGCCGCGGCGCTGAGCGTCCTGGCGACGCTCGCGGTCCTGGCGCTCGTCCTGCCGAATTTCACCCTGGCGAAGCTCGGGCCGCAATATTCGCCGACCCAGCTCGTGTTCATCGGCGCCCTGTCGGTGATCCTCTACGGCGTGTTCGTCTTCGTCCAGTCGGTCCGCCATCGCGACTATTTCATTCCCGAGACCGGGAGCGACGACGGCGACGAGCCCGCGCGCCTTCGGCCGCGGCGACCGAGGTGAGCGCGCTCATGCTGCTCGTTTCGCTTCGCGGTGGTGCTGCTCGCCGAGACCCTGTCGGAGTCGCTCGAGCACGCCATCCACGCGGCCGGCCTGCCGCCCGCCTTCCTCGGCGTCGTCATCGCCGCGCTGGTCCTGCTGCCGGAAAGCGTCGCGGCGGTCAAATCCGCCTACGCCAATCGCGTCCAGACGAGCCTCAATCTCGCGATCGGCTCGGCGCTCGCCAGCATCGGACTGACCATTCCGGCAGTCGCCGGCGTCTCGCTCTATCTCGGCCGCGAGCTGACGCTCGGCCTCGACGCCGAAGGCATGGCGATCCTGCTGCTCACCCTGTTCGTGAGCTCGCTGACCCTGGCGACGGGCCGCGCCACGATCCTGCAGGGCGCCGTCCATCTCGTGATCTTCGGCGTGTTCCTTCTGCTCGCGGCCGTCCCGTGATTCGACCCGATCGCACTCCCTTTCGAGAAGGGGGTCTCGAGCCGGTCGCCCGGACGCGGCGTCACTGGCCGCCTCGTCCTCCGGTCCCGCCAGTCGCCTCGCTTGCGAGAGCGGCGAGGCCGTCCGCCATGGCGGAAAGGGTCCGGTCCATCCCGACCGTCGCGCCGTGGCGGCGGGCGAGCCACTGCGGATCGTTGTAGGAGAGCCAGGTTCGACCTTGTTCGTCCTGCCAGACCAGCGCTTTGAGCGGCAGGTCGATGCCCATCGTCTGCGCCGCCTGCATCAGCGGCGTGCCGGCGCGCGGATTGCCGAAAATGAGGACCTCGGTCGGCCGTAGATCAAACCCGGCCCCGGCCGCCGCAGCCGCATGGTCGATCCGGGCGAGAATTGCCATGCCATGCGCCGAGACTGCGGCCGCAAGCCGATCCATCGTCTCTTTCGGCTGAAGATTGCTTGCAACGGTGATGAGCCCTTCCGGAGACATTGCGAAGACTCCCTCTTGCATCATGTGTTGACTCGCCGGCCGAAGCATAGCCTCGTCGACGGATGGTGGGAACCGCCCGGACTCGGGTGGTTCCGCCTCTGGCGCCTTAGACGATCGCGCGCTGCTGACGGTCGCGCCGACTCGCGGCAAAGGCCAGTCCGCCGAGCCCGGCCAGCATCAGGGCCAAGGCCTCGGGGACGGCCGCGATCGCTCCGAACAGGCCGGCGGTCTCGCCGTTGATGCCGTCGGTGAAGTAGAGAACGTCCGGGCTGCCGTTGCTGCCCCGCACCTCGCTGATCATCGGCCTCTACGGCTCGCGGAGCGCCCGCTCCTGTTCCGAAGTCCGAGCACGACGCTATGGTCGACGCGCTCGCCCGCCGCGAGAGGCCGGGGGCGGCGGCCGTCATGGAGCACCATCTCAAGCACATCGAAAGCGCGCTCGACATACGCGACGGCGCGCAAGCGCCGGTCGACGTCCGCCGCCTGTTCGGATCGCCTTGAGACCGGGCAGGCTTATCCTTCCGCAGCGGAGCTGGGGAAGGGACCACGCCGCGATTTTAGATATGTAAGTATCGTAGCAGCAAAGTTGGGGAAGCTTCAAGGCCGCTCAGCTAGCCTCCTGGCTCGCCTCCGGCGCCGTCCGCAGGCCCCGGTCGCGCTGCCTGAGATATTCCCGCACGTCCTCGATCGAGTTCGCTGAGCAGCTCCGCCATGCGCGACCTCGCGAGCTCCGCGTCCCCGTCGCGGATCGCTTCGAATATGCCGCGATGCTGGAAAAGCCGGTCGTCCTTGATGCGGGCGGCGCCCTGCCAGCTGAGGCGGAACGTGCATTCGAGCGCGGTGTGGATCAGGCCGCCGAGCGCGGCGAGGAAACGGTTGCCGCTCGCCTCGAGAATCGCCATGTGGAAATCGAGATCAGCGCCGATCAGGTCGCCCGCTCCGTTCTTGAACTTATCCATGCGGCCATAGGCCTCGGCGATGCGATCGACGGTCGCGGGCGAACGGAGCGAGGCCGCGAGCGCCGCGGCCGCCGGCTCGACCATCTGCCGCAACACGAAGAGATCGTCGACGAAATGTTGGTTCGGCGTGTCCTGCAGATGCCACGCCAGGACTTCCGAATCGAGCAGGTTCCAGTCGGACTTGGGCCTGACGCGCGTGCCGATCTTCGGCCGCGCGACGATCAGCGCCTTGGCGCTGAGGATGCTGTAGGCTTCCCTGAGCGCGGTGCGCGACACCGAAAAGCGCGCGCACATCTCCGCGGCGTTCGGCAGGAGCGTGCCGGGCGGATAGACGCCGGCCACGATTTCCTGCCCGAGCCGCGCCGCGACCTGGCTGTAGATGTTGCGCGCGAACGCGGGATCATCGTCGCGGCCGTGTCTGGCCATGCGGCCGAGCAGCGCGCGCCCGGGCGCCGAGCGGTGGCGCGTCAATGCGCCTGTCGATGGTTTGACGATGCGCCCCACGGGTTCTGGCGCCTCAGGTTGAGCCGCCCAATCGCAACGAGCCGACGATCGAGCGCTGCAGCACGATGAACAGGAACAGGAGGATTCCGCCGCTGATCATGATCCAGGCTCCGTTCAGTGAGCCGTTGAAATTGATGAGCGTCGCGATCAACCCGAAAATCATTCCGCCGAACAGCGTGCCGGCGACCATCCCGACGCCGCCCGTCAGCATGGTGCCGCCGAGCACGACCGAGGCGATGGCCGTGAGCTCGTTGCCGGTTCCGGCGAGAGGATAGCCCGAGGACGTATAGAAGGCGTAGATCACGCCGCCGAGCGCGCTGTAGAACCCGCCGAGCGCGTAGATCGCGACCGTCGTGCGCCGCATCGGCACGCCCATCAGCGCCGCGGACGTCCTGTCGCCGCCGATCGCGTAGACATTGGCGCCGAAGCGGGTGAAATGCGCGAGGACGATGGCGACGACCAGCGAGAGGAGCATGACGATCGCGGAGCTCGCAAGGAAGCCGCCTCCTGGCAGAGGGATGCTCGCGGCCGCGTAGGAGGCAACGAACGGATGCCGGATCGGAACCGAAGTCGAGATTGATCATGAAGCAGCTGCCGCGCAGGAGGAAGAGCCCGGCGAGCGTGACGATGAACGGCTGGATCTCGCAAAAATCGATGATGAGCCCCTGCAGCGCACCGAAGGCCAGGCCGAAGACGAGCATCATCCCGGCCGAGACCAGCGGATGCCATCCGAGGACGTCGAGATTGGCGATCGCGACGCCGACGAAGCCGATCATCGAGCCGATCGAAAGATCGATGCCGCCGGACAGGATGACGAACGTCGTGCCGATCGCGGCGGTGATGATGAAGGCGTTGTCGGCCAGGATGTCGCCGAGGACCAACGTCGACATGAAATTGTTGTAGAGCAATCCTCCGATGACGAACAGCGCCACGAAGACGGCGATCGTCGCAAGAAGCGGCAGGTACTTCTCGTTCATCGCGGCTTCCCCGCGAGGCTTGTATAGAGGGCGCTGCGCAGGTTGTTCGACTGCAGCAAGAGCACGAGGACGACGACGACCGCCTTGACCACGAGGTTGTATTCGGGCGGCAGGCCGCTGGTCAGGATGGACGTCGTCAGCGCCTGGATCACCAGCGCGCCCAGAACCGTCATGCCGAGGTAGATTCGGCCGCCGGACAGCGAGCCGCCGCCGATCACGACGGCGAGGATCGCGTCGAGCTCGATATAGAGCCCGATGCTGACGGGGTCGGAGGTGTGGGTGTCGGCGGCGAGGATCACGCCCGCCCAGGCCGCGCAGAGCGCGCAAATGAGATAAGCCGCGTATTTGATCAGCCGAGCGTTGATTCCGGTCAGATCGGCCGCCGCGGAGTTGCCGCCGACCGACTCGAGGAAGAGGCCCAGCGCGGTGCGGCGGATCAGGACCCAGAGCGCGCAGAAGATCGCGGCGCCGAGGATCAGGCGGGTGGGTATGAGGCCGATGTGGCCGACGCTGAGGCCCTGGAGCAAGGGGCTGGTGAAGCTCGGATTGGTCCCCCCGTACAGGAGATTGATCATGAGCCCGATGCCGCGGCCGGACACCATCAGGATCAGGGTCGCGATGATCGGCTGGATGTCGAGGATCGCGACCAGAAAGCCGTTCCAGAGGCCGCACAGGACGCCGACGCCGAGCGCGATCAGCAGAATGACGAAATGCGGATCGCCCGCATGGATCCGCCAGGAAATGACCGCGCCGACGATGGCGATGATGGAGCCGACGGAGAGGTCGATGCCCTTCGTGCCGATGACGATCGCCATCCCGAGGGCGACGAGCGCCGTCGGCACGGCGCGGTAGAGGATGTCGATCAGATTGCCGAACAGCCGGCCCTCGACCACGCGGATGTGAAAGAACCCGGGCGAAATCCATCCGTCGACAGCGAAGATCAGGGCGAGCGCGACGATCGGCCAGACCGCGCGGTGCCCCGCAATCGCGCGCAATCGCGAAACGGTCGGCGCATCCGCTTCGATGTTGGCGGAATGCTTCACGTTTTCGCCCCTGCGATGGTGCGGATGACGTTCTCGCGGGTGATCTCGCGCTCGGCAATCTCGCCGATTTTCCGCCGGTCGCGCAGCACCGCGATCTTGTCGCTCACGGCGACCAACTCGTCCAGCTCGGAGGACGCGACCAAGAGCGCCATGCCCTGCGCGCAGAGGCTGCGGATCAGCGCCACGATTTCCGCATGCGCGCCGACGTCGATGCCGCGCGTCGGCTCGTCGAGAATGAGGATGCGCGGCTCGGACACGAGCGCGCGCGCGAGCACGACCTTCTGCTGGTTGCCGCCCGACAATTGTCCGACCGGCTTGTCCGCGTCAGGCGTCGCGATCCCCAGCGCCCTGATCATCTTCTGCGCCAACTCCTCCTGCTCGTCATGGGACAGCCGCCGCAGCCATCCGCGTTTGCTCTGCAGGGCCAGGATGATGTTCTCGCGCACGGTGAGTTCGAGGATGAGGCCCTCCGCCTTGCGGTCTTCCGGACAGAACGTCATCCCGTGCCGCAACGATTGTCCCGGCGAGTGGGTCGTCATCGGCGCCCCGCCGACGCTGAGGCGTCCCGGAATTCCGCCGGACAGCGCCGAAGATCAGCTTGGCGACCTCGGTGCGTCCGGAGCCCAGGAGTCCCGCGAGCCCGATGACCTCGCCGGGGCGAATGGAGAGGTCGAAGGGCGCCATCAGGCGCCGCCGCCCGACGCCTTCGGCGACGAGGATCGGCTCGCCTCTCGCCGTGGACGCCGCCGCCGCCAGGCGCTCCCCGGTGCGCTCGAGCTCGCGCCCCAGCATCAGCGAGATCAGCTTCAGCGGGGGCAGATCCGCGCTCGCCGCCGACCCGACCAGGCGGCCGTTGCGCAGGACCGAGATGCGGTCCGCGATCTCATACACCTGGTCGATGAAATGGGTGATGAAGACCATCGCGATGCCGCGCCGCTTGAGGTCGCGCATGATCCCGAACAGGAGTTGGGTCTCGTTCGCGTCGAGGCTCGCGGTCGGCTCGTCGAGCACCAGAACCCGCGTGTCGTCCTCGAGCGCGCGGGCGATCGCGACGAGCTGCTGGATGGCGACGGAATAGGAGCCGAGCGGCCGCTCGACGTCGATGTCGATACTGAGCCGCTTCAGCCGCTCGCGCGCCAGCCTCTTCGCCTCGCGCCAGGCGATCAGCCCGAACCGGCGTGGTTGGCGGCCGAGCGTCAGGTTCTTGGTCACCGACATCGTCGGGACGAGATTGACTTCCTGGTAGACCGTGCCGATGCCGAGCGCGCGCGCCTCTCCGGTCGAGCCGATCTCGACCGGGCGACCGTCGAGGCGGATCTCGCCCTCGTCGCCGCGCAACGCGCCGGTCATGATCTTGATCAGGGTCGACTTACCTGCCCCGTTCTCACCCAGAAGCGCGTGCACTTCGCCGGCCTCGACCTGGAAATCGACGCGCTCCAGCGCCCGCACGCCGGGAAAGGCCTTCGAAACCCCCACGATCTCAATTCGCGCAGTCAAGGTTTCCGTCCCGTAGGCCGCTCTTGCGGATATGAGGGAACTATCGCCCGCGCCGGGCCTTGGCACAAGCGTTGCGCCCCGCGCTCCCCTGTACCAGTAACGATATCCGAGAGGCCTTGGTAGGCTGATCGGTTCGGGCCAGCCCTTGGGGAGCGGCCCAAGGCTCCCTGCGCTTTGAGCGCCTGGGAAGGACATGCGCCCCCTCGGGTTGGCTGCGACTTAAGGTCCGTTAGGAGGTCGCGCTTCGAGCGCCAGTACAGGGATCGACCGGAGTCGTGGCGGCCCGAAGCCGAAGGAGGCGGGTCATGACTGAGGATATCGAATGGTTTGTTGGTTTTGATTGGGCGAGCCAGACCCATGTCGTCTGCCTGTTGGATCGCAACGGGGAGACGGTCGGGGAGCGCAAGGTCGCTCATGGCGGCGCGGACTTGAGCGAGTTGTGCGACTGGCTCGTCGCGAGGAGCGGAGCGCCGCCCGCCCGCATCGGCGTTGCGATCGAGACGCCGCATGGGCCGGTCGTGGAGACGCTGCTCGAGCGGGGGTTCGCGGTGTTCGCGATCAACCCCAAGCAGCTCGATCGGTTTCGTGATCGCTTCACGGTCGCCGGCGCCAAGGACGACCGCCGCGACGGGCATGTGCTGGCCGACAGCCTGCGCACCGATCGACGCGCGTTCCGGCGGTTGGCCGTCGACGATCCCACGCTCGTCGAGTTGCGCGAATGGTCGCGCATCGCCGAAGAGCTGAGCCAGGAGCGCAGTCGTCTCGCCAATCGGATTCGCCAGCAGTTGTGGCGCTATTACCCGCAGATGCTGCAAGTGGCCGACGACCTGACGGCCGAGAACTTCCTGGCGCTGTGGGAATTCGCGCCCACCCCCGCCAAGGCCGCCCGGATCGATGAGGCCGGTCTCGCCAAAGTCCTGAAGGATCACCGCGTTCGCCGGATCGGCGCCGCCGAGACCCTGCGCATCCTGCGCCAGACGCCGCTCGAAGTCGCCGCCGGCGCGACCGAAGCGGCGGCAGCCCATATCAAGATCGCCGCCGAACGGGCGCGATTGGTCAACCGCCAGATCAAGGAGGCCGAGCAGAAGCTCGAGGCGCTCTGCGCGCGCCTCGAACAGAAAGACGATGGCGAACCGGAGAGCGAGCCGGGGCAGAGGTCCGGGCAGCGCGACGTGACGATCCTGCGCTCCTTGCCGGGGGTGGGAAGGACCAATCTCGCCACGCTGCTCGCCGAGGCCGCGGAGCCCCTGCGGCGCCGAGACTATCAGGTCTTGCGGGTCTTGTCCGGCGTCGCCCCGGTCACCCGCCGCAGCGGCAAAGCGCGCCTGGTGGTGCGCCGCTCGGCCTGCAACGAGCGTCTGCGCGAGGCCGTCTATCACTGGGCCCGCGTGGCCATGCAGACCGATCCGGAAAGCCGGAAGCGCTACGCCGCACTGCGCCGGCGCGGCAAGAGCCATGGACGCGCGCTGCGAACCCTCGGCGACCGATGGTTGGCCATAGCCTGCGCCATGCTTAGAAAGCAGACCCTCTACGACCCCAACCACGAGACCGCCTCGCTCGCCGCCGCCTGAACATCCCTGGGTTCGACCGCGACGGCCATCCCTTCGTCCCGACCTGCCGCCGGGCAGAGCGCCGCGCGCAGCGGAAGTCACCCCGAAGGGGGCGTAGCGAAGCGAAGCATCGCGCTCTTGCGCGGTTGACGGAGCGAGCACGGCGCTATCCTGATGTGCAGGAGAGGAGGCCCATGAATTCACACCCGAGCGGGCTTGCAGACCCGCTCATTGGCCTTGACAATCGCTAGGAGGTCCTTCCCCAGCTTGCTGGGGAAGCAACTGTGAAGTTCGGCGTAGCCCGGTGCTCGGCCGGGCTCAAGGCTGGCGCTGCGCGCCGCCGCCTTCGGCGGCTTCGGCCTTGACCCCGTCCGCTCACCGGTCTTTTTGGCATCCATGCAGTCGGCGCGATGCGCCGCCCGGCGGCCCCGCGAAGCCTCGCTCATGCGGCGGCTTGAGTCTGTGGATTCCAACTCTCGATCGCGCGCGAGCATGGTGTTCAAGATCACGATCAGCTTGCGCATGCAAGCGATCAAAGCGACCTTGGCTTCCTTGCCCTTAGCGCGCAGGCGTTGGTAGTAGGCCTTGAGCACCGGGTTGTGCTGGGTGGCGGCGCCCATGACCGGCATATAAAGAAGATTGCGGAGCTTGCGTCGTCCGCCCTTGATGCGGCGCACGCCTTTGCGCTCGCCGCTGTCGTCGTCGTAGGGCGCGGCGCCGATGAGGGCGGCGGCGGCCTCGTTGGAGATGCGTCCGAGCTCGGGGCGCCCAGGCGATCAGGCCGGCGACCGCTTGATCGCCGAGCCCCGGCACGCTGTCGATGATTTCTGCCCGTCGCGCGAACGCCGGGTTGGCTTTGATCTTGGCGGCGATGGCGGCGTCGAGCTTGCGCAGCTCGGCCCGCATCGCCTTGGCGATCGCGCCGAGCGCCTTGGCGACGATGGCCGGCGGGCCATGCTCGCCCTGCTGAGCGAGCCGCCCTTCCAGATCTTTCAAGGCGGTCCGCGCCTGGACCAGCCGGTCGACCTCCTCGCGCGCCGGATCGGCCGTTTGGGCCTCGCGATCGGAGAACGTCTCGGCGAACCAGGCGATCGTCTCGGCGTCGATCGGGTCGTTCTTGGCCAGCCGCCCGGCCGCCTTGGCAAAGCAACGAACCTGTTTCGGATCGACGACAAGGACCTCGAGGCCGGCGCCGCAGCGCTTCCGCCCAGCTCCGCTCATAACCGCCGCTCGCCTCCATCACCGCCCGGCCGACCCGGTGCGCGTGCAACCACGCCGCCAACTCGGCCTGGCCTTCCGGCGTGCTCGACGCCGACAGGCGCCGCCCCGCCGAGCGAATGCAGGCATCGGCTTTGCTCTTTGCAACATCGAGGCCGACAATTCGCGTCTTCTCTGGCAGCACCCCCACTCCCTTCCTTGCTCGTGCGGGCTCTCACGCCCATGCAACTGTTCGGGTTGAGGAAGACGCCAGACCTGTCCCTCGCTTCCCCGCAGGTTTCAGCTGTGGTGGCCACGGGCTCAGGTCCGCGACGGGCGGTTGCTTGGACAACCGCCCGTTCGCCGAGCTTCCCACAATTTGCGGACACAAGGTGGCGCGGAGCGCCGGATGGGGTGTGGCCAGCTGCTTCGAACGAGGTTGGATTGCACAACCGTCACCGCGAGCCTGTATCGAGCGTCCCTGCTTTCCGCACGCCATCCGGCCCTTCGGTGTCCAGCGGATAGATGGGTGACAAAATGGACCGGATACATGGGCGACAGTCGTTCATGGTTTGGTCTTGTCTTGCGCCTCGCCGTCCCCGCCGGCGGGGACGGCGAGGCGGCGCAGTTTTTCTTGTCCATATCGATCAGGCCGATGGGCGTGTCGTAGAAGCGGACCAGCCATTGACCGTCCTCGGTCTCCTCGACCGCGACGGCCTCGCCCGCGAGCGCGGTCGAGATGGCGATGAGATCGCCCCGCCATCGGATTTCGCCGTTCGAGCGCACCCTGCGCGCCGCCGCCTCGGGCGGATAGTCCGGCTCGGCGAGCCGCTCGGGCATCGGGCGCGCCGAGGGCTGATAGACGCTGGCCGGAGTGCGCTGGCCGAGCGCCTCATGCGGCCGCTCTTCGTTATAGTCGCGGGCGAAATGCGAGAATCGGCGCTCCTGTGCGGCCCGGTCCGGTTCGGGCGGCCGCATCGCCTCCAGAAGCGTGAGATGGAAGCGTTCGTGCCGGCCGTTTTGCTGAGGATGGCCGGGATCGATCCGCTCGTGACGGATGCCCAGCTTGATCCACCAGGCCGACAGCGCCGTCAGTCCGGATACGCCCGGTCGAGGCGAAGGGCGCGCCGTTGTCGGAGCGGATCGTCGCCGGGCAAGCCGTATTCCCGGAAAGCCCGCTCGAACAGCGGCCTGGCTTCGTCATGCGCCGTGCTGGCGGTGGCCGATACGCTGATCAGATAGCGGCTGAACCCATCGGTCATCGTCAAGGGTTCGACCCGCGAGCCGTCGCCGAGCCGAACCCAACCCTTGTGGTCGACGCCCCAGACATGGTTGGCGTATTGCGGCACGGTCAATTCGCCAAGCCGCGGCGGCGCCCGCCGCCGCAAGCGCCGGGCGCACACCAGACCCGCCCGCTTCAGGATTTCGCCGGCCGTCGAAGGCGCCGGCCAGTCCGCCTCCGGCTGGCGCGCCTTGAAGCTTGGCGACGATCTTGCGCGGCCCCCAGGTCGGACGTTCGCGCCGCAGACCCACGATCGCCTCGGCCAGATGCTCCGGCGTCGCACGGCCGTGCGACGCCGGAGCCCGCGACCGCTCCGCCAAGCCCGCCGGCCCCTCCAATTCATAACGCCCGAGCCACTTGTAGCCGGTATTCCGGCTGATCTCGTAGCGCTCGCAAAGCTCCGTCATCGTCCACTCGTTCGATCGGCAATCGACAAATGAAACGCATCCGCTCGTCCATCGCACAGCTCTCTCGCCAGGGCATCGGCTGGTCCTCCCAGCCGACAGAGAACTGTCACCCATCTTTCCGGTCCGTTCTGTCACCTATCTATCCGGTCCGAACATTCGGCGCACCTTCCCCGCTTCGCGGAGAAGGCGATTCCGCGCCTCCCCATACGAGCCCGGGGGAGGCGCTCCCGCTGCCGTCAGTTGGAGGCCGTCGCCGCGGTGTGCAGATCCGACGGGATCTTCACCCACTTCGGCAGCTCCTTAGGGTCTTTCAGGTATTGCGTGACGACCGGATAGATGTACTTGCCGATCGCCGAGCGCAGCTCGACGGAAGCGTTGGAGTTGCCCGCCGCCAGCGCTTCTTTCATCGCCGGCACGTAGTCAACCGAGACCATCA
>CAVYIZ010000031.1:0-62222 GCA_963768555.1 uncultured Alphaproteobacteria bacterium | reverse complement strand
GCCGGACTTGATCTAAATATATTGCCTCTCTACGTTAGGATAGTCCCAATAATTTTGCAACTGCCTCCTAATATAAACGCATTACCAAGTGACGTCAAAAGCTTCAACATCCTTCAGTATGACGCGGACAACGTCTCCAAAATTTTCGACAAAATCGCTGGTGAGCGGCGCAATTTGCAAGACAACTGCGAAAATGAGCTAGTTGACAAACGTTACTTCTCACCGATGATAGTCCAAAAGCCGGGCGGCTAGGGTGTGATGCCATTAGTAATTTCAGCTGTTCCAAGTGCGTTTGTAGATCTAAATCGTCTTTCGACGAGTAACCAGATCTAATACGCTTATTAATTCATGCCTGCCTGATGAATCCCCTCAATTTTGATCCACTCGAAATTGTCTGAATTGGCGAGTCACCGCGTGGCGAGGTCACGAATCAGCCGGGCGGGGGGCTCATGCGCAAGTCGATCGAGCGGGTGGAATTGGTTCATGAGTTTGTAGAGCGCACGTTTTCGGGGAGCCTGCACGCCAAGCGGATTTTTTCGCTGGCCAATGGGACGCTGGGGGTTCTGACGGGGGCGTCGTTGGCGGTTTCGGTCATCGGGCATGCGCTGGCGCAAGCGCGCGGTCTGGCGGACAGACACGCGATCAAACAGGTCGATCGCCTGCTGAGCAACGCCGGGGTCGTCGTATGGGACCTGTTCGCGCCGTGGGTTCGCGAGGTCGTGGGCCAGCGCAAGGCGATCGTCGTGGCGATGGACTGGACCGATTTCGACGCCGACAATCAGGCGACGCTGGCTTTGAGCCTGATCACGCGTCACGGCCGGGCGACGCCGCTCCTGTGGCTGACGGTCGACAAGGACGAACTGAAGGACCAGCGCAACGACTTCGAAGACCTCTGCCTGACCTCAGGAATCCCCTCATTTCGAGAACGGCCTGATTTCGGCGCTTTTCGGCCCTCACGTAGAGCGAATGGGGAGCCCGAAGGCCCCGCGTTTGTCGTGGCGCGACCTCTCTCTCGACGATTGCGAGATCCGAACTTGCACTTCAGGAGCTGCCAGTACGAGACTCGCCGCATCAAAATGCCAACCTCCAGTTGCATTTTGGCCCTCGAAAAAATGAGGGGATGGCTGAGCTGCCTGACGCATTTGAAGGCGATCCTGCCCGAGGGCGTGGCGGTGACGATCCTGGCCGATCGCGGCTTCGGCGACGTCAAACTGTTCGAATTCCTCAACAGCCTCGGTTTCGGCTACGTCATCCGCTTTCGCGGCAACGTCCATGTGACCGCGGCGGACGGCGAGACGCGCCTGGCCGCCGATGGGTCGCCAAGAAAGGGCGCGCCCGCCTTCTGCGCGGCGCCGAACTCACCGCCGCCCGCCACAAGGTCGGCGCGGCGGTCTGCGTCCACGCCAAGGGGATGAAGGAGGCTTGGCATCTGGCCGCCAGCGATGCGGCCGCGAGCGCCGCCCAGATCGTCAACCTCTACGCCAAACGGTGGACGATCGAGCCGGGGTTCCGCGACACCAAGGATTTGCGGTTCGGCATGGGCCTGAGCGTCCTGCGCATCGGCGATCCGCAACGGCGCGACCGTCTGCTGCTGCTCAACGCCTTGGCGATCTCCTGCTGACGCTGCTCGGCGCCGCCGCGAAAGCCTCGGCATGGACCGATCGCTCAGAACCAGCACGGTCAAACGCCGCGTCCATTCGCTGTTCCGCCAGGGCTGCCTGCTCTACGATCTCATCCCCAACATGCCCGAGCAACGCTTGAGACCGCTTGTCGAAAAATACGAAGAATTCCTAAACCGAAACAACGTCTTCACACAAACCTTCGGCCCCGCCTGAATGAGGGGATGCGTGAGATGTCCTGCAACTCTTCGTGGGTGGCACGTCCGTTAAGCCTTCGTGGCGGATGTAAATCTCTCCGCGGCCAATGTCCTCGCCACTTGCTGCGTCGTTGTGATGTCGAATTCGACAAGTAACGAATGAAGAGTTTTTGAAAGAGGCTTTCGGATTTCTTGCGGAATCCGATCATCCTGTGTCGTGCTCATAACCACAGGATTTGAAGTAATTTGTACATTGCGAGGGCTTGAAGATTTCGGCGCAGGTTTCGAGGGCGCGCATGAGGCCCGCGACGGTCCGTTCGGCGAGTTTGCGCAGGAAGGCTTTGAGCTTGGAGAAGGCTTTTTCGATGGGGTTCATATCGGGACTGTAGGCTGGGAGATATCGCAACTCCGCGCCCGCCGCCTTGATGAGTTGCTCGACCCGCGGCCATGACGACGATCTCCCCGGGCGAGAGTGTGGGGACGAGGCATGTCTCCACCCAATCCACGAACAGGGCGGCGTTGATCGGTCCGTCGAAAGTCTTTGCCGCCGTCAGGCCGCGAAGGCGAAGGCCGGCGACCAAAGTCACCGTTTTGTAGTGACTGTGCGGGATGGCCGCCCGCAAGCGGCGCCCGCGCCGGCAACGTCCGCTTTTGCGCGCGAGATTGGTGGAGGCTCCTGTCTCGTCAACGAAAACGAGTTTCGTCGGATCGAGATCGAGCTGTCCCGCGAACCATTCCCGGCGTCGACTGTGCACGTCCTCGCGTTGTTGTTCCTCGGCATGCGCTGTTTTTTTTAAAGGTGATCTCGTGACGGTCGAAGAAACGCCACAGCACAGAGACCGCAAAGCGCTCGCCGCAATTGGCGATCAGGCGCTCCTGGATCTCGAGCAGCGTCATGTCCGGGCTGCGCCGGATCAGGCCCAACAGATAGTCGCGATGCCCCTCGATCCGGCCGGAGCGGCGGTCGCCCCCAGACGGCGCCGGCGAAATCTCGCCCGTGGTTTGGAACTGCTTCACCCAGCGCACCGCGCTCGCTACGCTCACTTTGAAATGCGCGGCCGCCTGATTGCGCGACGACCCGCCCAAGACCACCGCCTCAACCACGCGCTCGCGAAGATCGTTGGAAAGACCCATCCCCGCCGCCCCCATTCTCGCAGCGTGAATGAGGAAGCAGAAATTAACCGATTTGGGAATCCCCCAACCGATTTAATCCGTTCGGATACCGCTCTAAGCTGGTAAACCCTCGTCTTTCCGACGATGACCTGATCGATAGTCGCGTAGGGCGACTGCGGTACGCGCAGCCCGTCTGCCCTCCAGGGTTCGGCGCAACAATCCCGCCGGAAGATCCCCTGTAAGGGGTCTCCAGATCGCCGATACATGCTCCTATTATCCCGAGGACCGCGGGCATCTCGGAAAGCGTGCGCTATGGCCGGATAATGGCGCGCGCAATCGACGATCCCGTATAGCGGGGCGTAGCGGTGATGTCGGGATAGTTTCTTCGCTTCTTGTCGACTGGCGGCTTTGCTGCGCTCGTCAATCGGCGAGCAGGTATGAACTCAGCAATGCTGTGAGCTTCGAAATCGCCGTTCTTCTGTCTTACCTGCTCGGCATGGCGACCGCGTATGTTTTGGCGCGTCAATTCGTCTTTCCCGCCTCCGGCCAGCCCATCGTCTTGGAAGCCAAGTGCTTCGCCATCGTCAATCTTTTCTCGCTCGTTCTCGTTTGGTCGATCAACGTCGGCCTGGCGCGCTACGTGTTTCCTGCAGTCGGCTTTGCTTGGCGCGGCGACGATGTCGCCCATTTCGTCGGCGTCGCCGCGCCTGCGGTCGTCAGCTACTTCGGTCATCGCGCATACACGTTTGCAAGGATCGGAGCGTTTGCGCCGGACGAACCTGGTCCGAAGTAGGATCCGGTTCGATAGCCTTCGTTGCGCCTTCAAGAGGCTCTGATTGATGAGATGCAGGGAGGCCGTCTCCGGTTCAGCGCAGCGTGGCCCCGATGCGGCTCTTCGTCTTGTCGCCGATGTCCGCACCGAGCCCCGTCAGCACGCTCGTGACGTCTTTCAAGTCGGCGGGTGAGGCGGGCCATGTTAACATGGACATACCATTCTGTTGCAATTCCGCCGCGCCAATGCCATGGGAGGGCCCACGCCTCCCGGTCCCCGACGGCAACAGCAGTTTGCTCAGGCTCGCGATGGCTTCGACATTACTTAGGATCAACGGCCGGGCCACTCGATGCGATTTCAAATCGACCCGTCTGTCAGACTGAGCCCACCGACAAGACGACGCGAGTTGCCGGTTTCTCAACATCCAATCTGGGTTCCCATCGGCGATCCGGATCCACACATGAGGTTAGAAGAGGCTCCAGTCACGCGTCAAACGCGCTACGGCCCGCTCGCGACATTTGATAACGCAGATATGATCAGCCATTTTTTGGCGCGTTGTGGCGAGTGGGCGTGGGACGAGGCGTGCTTCGTCGCGTCGACTTTGCCCGAGGGAGCGCGGGTGCTGGATGCGGGCGCATTTCTCGGCACATTCGGGCTTGGTGTCGCGCTCCGCAAACACCTGGGGTGCCTCTGCTGTGTGGAGGCCAACCCAGCGGTCCTGCCGTTGCTTGGAGCCAATGTGCGCCGCAATGCAAACTGCCCAGCCCTGGTCGTCGGCGCGATGCTTGCGAGCTCCAATTTCCCCTCCAGACCGGGCCGCGGCGATCCGCTCAACCTCGGCTCAACTTCATTCATGGAAAGCGCGGCAGGCGAGGAGTTAGTCCAACAGCACGGCCGCTCCATTACATTGGCCGAGTTGCGGGCGGAGCACGGGGACTTCGACCTGATCAAGCTCGACGTCGAGGGCATGGAGCATGAGATCCTTCGGGACGATGAGGACTATCTCAAGCGCGGCGGCGCCGCGCTCTGGGTCGAGTGCAACGACGATCCTCGGTCGCTCGAGCTCGCGGAGCTGTTGCTGTCGTGGGGTCTCGAACTGCACTACTTCGCTTTCCCGTCTCATAACCCAGACAACTTTCTCGGCGAGGCGGAGCCCATCCTGCCTTGGGCCTACGAGGCCGGTCTTCTGGCGGCGCCGAAGACGACGCCTTGCTTGGATCCCGAATTTGTGGCGCACCGTTGCATTCTGCGCCCAATCGCGAGCGTTGGCGACCTCAAAGAGGCGATGTGGCTCACTCCGCGGTGGCTGCCAGCCGTGCTCGCCCATGCCGATGTCGTCGAATTGGCGGCCATCGCAAGCCGGGGGCTGCGGAGACAGGAACGCGGTACCTTTCTGACGGCGCAAGCAGATGCGGAAAGCAGTCGTCTGAGAGAGACCCAGGCTGGCCTGGCGCGTGCGGAAGCCCTGGCTTTCGAGCGTTTGGGCCAACTGAACTTGGAGCGCGAGCGGCGCGAGGCCACTGAGGCCGGCCTCGCCCACGCGGAAGCGCTGGCCTTCGAGCATTTGGGCCAACTGGAGCTGGAACGCGAACGGCGCGAGGCCGCCGAGCAACATCTGGCGCGCGCTACCGCTGTCGCATTGGACCGCCTTTCGGAGATTGGCCTCACGCGCGAACATCTCCAAGCCGCCGAGCTCGGACTCGTGCAAGCAAGAGAAGAATACGCTGCATCGGTTGGGACGCTTGAGTCGGAGCATGCGGCACTCCTCGCACAAGCGAAGTCGGAACATGCGGCGGAACGCACTTCGCTGCTGTCGATGATGTCTCTGCTGAGACAGCAGCGTGCGCATCTGGCGCAACAGCTGAAGAGGACGTACCAAAGGCCGTGGAGGCCAATTAAAGAAATTGTCGGTTTCTATTCGCTGACGGTTTTCGCCGCGTTGAGTGCGCCTATTTCTGAGCGAAATTGGGCTCGGTTTGCGCGGTCAGCACAAAAGCGTAGCCCAAGCCGTTTTGACAAGTTCCTTGGCGACACGACCGAGGCTTTAGAGTTACCCGCTCGCCCAAGCACAATCGAACGATAGGTTGCGATGCAGCGAAATTGTCGCCGATTATGTTTGGCCACTGGGGACAACAAATAACAACGTGCTTGCCTGGGCAAATTTACTATCCCGCGTAAAGAGTACCCAAAAGTAGATTGTGAATGCATCAAACTATGTTGCGCGTAGAATTGCAGCATCCTCCTGTATTCGAGACATGAATATTCCTCCGCGACGCTTTTCCAGATGATTGTATACTTCGTGCGGATACACTGCGCGCCGCATCAGAACGTTCACGGCTATACGTAATATTCCTAACGCCGCGCTCTGGCAGTACGTGGCTCACGGAACTATCTATGAATACCGGCGAATCGGAACTCCACAAGAGTGGTTTAACGATACGTTTGTTTATTCTGACCAGCCAGCTCTAGGGTGCCTGCCTCCCCGGCGGCGTGGAATTGCAGACATTAACGAATATGTAGACGCAATCGTCGACGAAGCGGGAGGAGTAGCCGGGTTAGAGCTTTCCGTTTTTCAAGCGCTCATGCTTCGAGAAATGATCGCGCCCTCCTTTGATCCCAGTTGTCTAACGGCGTCTTTTTATCTAAGGCGATACGACATCGTTGCGCAGGCTATTTCGCTGTACCGGAGCATTGCATCGGGTATATTTCATAGTTACCAAGACACTTCTGAGGAAATTCAAACTTTTTCCCAAGTAGAGTATAATTATGAGAACTTGCTAAAGGCTCTTGAATTGCTCATGGAGAGTGAGCATAGATTTGAGTTATTGTTTAGTTCCTGCAACATCTCACCAATTTCGCTTTTATACGAAGATCTTGAGGTTGCGCCACTCAGTACATTGAGGAAAATTGCTCTGGAACTCGGAGTTACACCTCCGCAAAGCCTTCCAACTACAACTCTGAGGGTCATGCGCGACGAAAATAGCGTCGCATGGCGCGAACGTTTCATGATAGAGTTGCCGAGGGATGTCATTAATTCCATTAATGAATCTCGTCTACGAATGAAAGCGTAAGCGGGTGCGATTTAAAAGTGATGCGGAGTAAGGTTCGGATTTGGAAACGGATGGGAATTTAACAGATGACGGCCGCTACACTAAGCGACGAGGCGATTTTGGCCAGTCTCAAGGCGCACCCTGGTCTTCGCGATCGATTCGCGTCGATAATTGGGGCGATAGAGAACAGCGAGGGAAACTTCAAGGAGGCCGATGCGGTCGAGGAGCGGATCGTGGAGGAGATGCGGCTGTTGGGGCGGGAGGCGATGCAGGGATGGGCCGAGAACCAGGTCGAAGCGACGGAACGAGAAATTCGTCGACAAGCTCAGATGCATCGCCAAGGTAAAAAAAACTCCGCTGGCATACGAAATTCGGCGAGGTCGCGGTCTTAGAGCCGCAATACCGGTTCGAGAAGAAGCGCGTTCGCCCGTTCATGCGCAGCGCGAAAGTCGTTTCTCGGGGTTGTTCAGGCCCACTACAGCGCGCGATCGTCGACTTCGCCGCCGGATCAGCCTTTCGCTCTGGCGCGCGCCAAGTTGCGCGAGCACTACGGCTTCGAGATCGGAGAGAGCACGATCCAGAGGGTTACACTCGGCCATGCCGGAAACATGTTCGAAGCCGGCAAGATCTCGCTAGATTTTCCCGAAGCGCCAGGGCGTCACAAGGACATTGTTGCTGAAACCGATGGCGGCATGATCCCCATCGTGGAGCCGGACGCCCGCCAGAAGGACAAGCGCAAAGGCAAGACGCTGTCGTGGAGAGAAGCCAAGATTTCTCGCGCACGCCAAGGGGAGCCGGACGCCAATCTATGCCGGCGCGATCGAGGGCGGTGTCGAAACCGCCGGACGGCAACTTCTCGGATGCGCGGTTCGAGCCGGCTTCGGCGCCGATTTCCGCGTTCACGCGGTCGGGGACGGAGCGGCCTGGATCGTGGGTCAGGTGGAAGCGCAATTCGGCCCACAAGGCGGCTATTTGATTGATTTTTATCATGTTTGCGAATATTTGAGCGCCGCCGTCAAGGCGATTGCGCCAGACGCCGCCGCGAAAGAGGCCTGGATGGAGGCGCAAAAGGAGGCTCTCAAGACAGGGCATTTGGAGAAGACGCTGCAGGCGCTCGCTCGTCACTTGGAGCCCCCGCAGTTGGCCGACGCTCAGCTCCGTCCGAACTTGCCATCGCTATTTGAGCGGTCGGAAAAACCACTCGACTATCGTGACGCCTTGGCCAGGGATCTGCCGATCGGCTCCGGAGAGATCGAAAGCGCGCATCGCTATATCGCACAGAAGCGCCTGAAGCTGCCAGGAGCTTGGTGGCGCGTCGAGCGCGCCGACGCCATGCTCGCCCTGCGCGTCACCCGTATCAACGGCGACTGGGACGCCTATTGGAGCAAGCGCGGCCAAACAGCTCGCCCGCAAATCAAAACCGCCCCTCCCTATCACAAAAATCCGCAGCATGATTGCATCACTTTGTATTGCACCCAGCGTAAGCTTTGAAAGCCTTGATATCGCTACGCGCACCGGGACAGATAAGAGCGCACGGCATTTCCGGCACATGGATAACAAGTGGCTGTTCACCGGACTGGCTCGTCCGGGCCTCGCAAAATGCTGGTTTTTCGGCGCTGACCGTTGTCCCGCACGCGTCACACGCGAATTTGTTCCAAGACTATGCGCTCGGCCTGCTGAAACTTGTGGCCGGCCTTGGACAAAGCGCACTTCCGAAATGGGCCTGGGAAACGCTGGCTGCGTTCGACCAAGGGTTTTCAACCGCGATGAAGCGGGACCTGCTTGGCGGGTTCTCATAGTTTGATGGCATTCCGGCAGGGGGCGGGCAAATGGCTGTTCACGCGTCTTCACTCAGACAAAGGCCGGCGGCGGTGCCGTATCGAATCACTTCAACAGGTCATTTCCCTCTAATCGATCTCTTGCGCGGCTTCGCAGCGATCTCAGTCCTGACCCTTCACGTCATCGCTCTCTCAAATTGGACTGCGTTCCCAACGCGGGGGCCCCCGCTTGGTTTCGGGTGGTGCTTTGGGTGTGGACCTCTTTTTCGTCATTAGCGGCTTCGTGATTGCGCACAGCGCCTTTAGTTCATTTGAGCGTCGCAAGTTTGGCTTTGTCTGGCCCTATCTCAAGCATCGGCTCTTTCGAATTGTTCCGCTTTTTTATCTTACGCTAGCGGCTTTTTTTGCGTGGAGCCTTCACTGCTTTCCAGTGGCGTGTTTCGATCGCTTTATCTCTCATGTCCTTTTCTATTTTACGTTCCAGTTCGACAGGTTTAGCTCAATAAATGGTCCTAATTGGTCGGTCGGTATTGAGATGCAGTTCTATCTGCTGATGGCTATCCTGACTCCCGTCCTATTCCGGATTCGATCGCAATTGGTCGCCATCGCCGTGTTCGTGTTGGTGAGCATAGCCATTGCTGGTGCATGGAGGTATTTTGGTAACTCGATTATCGCGAAAGACGGGAATGAGTTCAGGAATTACCGAGTTTTCGTTGTCACAACGCAATTGCCAGGGCACCTCGACGAATTCGCATTAGGGATTTGCGTGGCTTTTTTCGTCAGGTCGCGGATCTTTGAACGCGTCTGTGGGAACGTTGTTTGGTGCATTCTATTGGCTGCGGCCTTCGCACCCCTCTTCTATCTTTCCATTATTCTGTACGGTGGGGTGATCTCGGCAGAATTCAGCATCACCGTGAGGGGCGCCGTCTACGCAGTGACCTTTGCGTTGGCCGTGCTCATCGCCTGCTCAATCTCCTCGCCGCGGTTGATCAAGGCGACCAAATGGCCGGCCTATCTCGGCGTCGTCAGTTATGGCATCTACCTTTGGCACTTACCTGTCATCTTGACACTGAAGAAATTTGGGCTCTCCCCGCCGCTCATGCTCGCAAGCACTCTCGCTTCTTCCGTCTCATTGGCCGCTTTGAGTTGGCATTTCTTAGAAGCACCGCTGCTGAAGATCGGCAGATCTGAGCGTCAGATCGTGCCTTCCGTCGCAGGGCAGACCGCGGCAAGCGCCTAACCTCACTTCATGCCCCCCGATCATGCTCGCGTGAGGGCTGTCGCTGGCTAGAGCTAGACTAGCGAGACAGTTTAGCACTCTTTGACTTACGCAACACGATCGTGCCTTCAAGAAGCAGGTCCTCACGCATCCTCAGCCATCCCCTCATTTTTTCGAGGGCCAAAATGCAACTGGAGGTTGGCATTTTGATGCGGCGAATTCCGTATGACGAAGTTCCTGAAGTGCAAGTTCGGGTCTCGCAATCGTCGAGAGAGAGGTCGCGCCACGACAAACGCGGGGCCTTAGGGCTCCCCATTCGCTCTACGTGAGGGCCGAAAAGCGCCGAAATCAGGCCGTTCTCGAAATGAGGGGATTCCTGAGGAACCCGCCCACCGCTTAACGTCTCATGCCCCTGTCAGCGCCGCTGCTCCAGCCTCAAATGGATCCGGAAAGCGCTCCTGGAGATCGCGGCGGTCTCGATAGAGAGCCTGCGATGCTCGCGAGCAATCGGCGCGCCATCCGCAAATGTTCCGTAGGCCCACCATTTGTCGGGCAGCCCCGCCAGTGCATGTGCAGCCAGCCGCCGACGATACCATTGTATCAGCTCGAAGACCTCGATCCGGTCGTTCGCGTAGCGTTCAAGCATCAGTTCGCCGACCCAGGTGATCTTGGTGAAGTGAAAGAACCGGAGCGGTTGCCCGCCGGCCCTAAGGCTGCCGTCTTTCTCGATCGAAATCGGCCGTCGGCTGAGATTCCAGCTCGCGACATTGTAGCCAGAGTTGCGGAGCACGTGCACGTTGGAAAAAAAGGCGGGGACGAGATCGCACCAACGCTGGTCCGTGAACAATCCGCTGGGTATGTCGTCGAAGCAGAACTGCAGCAGGCGGTCACGCCACCAGGCCGCAAAGCGCTTCCCCTCCGCGGTGTTTGCGACAGCAAAGAAGCCCAAGTTGTAGACGCCGTGCTTGAGCGAGCCAATCTCGTTGTCGCAGATCGCCTGGTAGTCCGCCTCCGGTTCGAGCTGGTGCGGCGTGAAGACGACATCATAGCGGTCAAGCAGCGCCTCGATTGGCGAAAGGCTCTCGAGAACCGCAATATCGGGATCGAGATAGACCACTTTCCGGGTGCCGGAATCCAAAAGCTTGCACAGCATAGGGCCCTTCACGGCCGTGCACAGTTCGACGACATCATGCATGAACATCCAGCGGCAGAGGTCGGGGATCCCGAGCTCTACGATGCGCACGACCCGATCGATGCCTTCCTGCGCGCGATCGAAGACGAATTCCGGCGGCTCGGAATTGACCAGGCACAGCCAAAAAACCCACTCGGGATGATGGCTCGGCAAGGTTTCGGCGAGCACGCGCACGCGGTCGAGATAGGCAAAAGTCGCGCTCGTGAAGCAGTGGACCTCAGACACAAGACGGACTTAGCGTTCCGCTGGCCGGCAAGTGCGATTCGACATGTGGCTTTTTCAGCCGCCGCCGCGCTCGCGCTGTGAGCGTGTCCCGAAGGGATGAAGCAGTGCCACCTTCCCTGGTCAGGAAACCCCTGCAGCGACTTGCGGATGAAAGAAGGCCCCTAAGCGTTGGCGCTTCAAACAGCGCGAACAAGGACATCTCGTCCTCGACGATGCGACCCTGCTCCGGGGCGTGCCGCATGATTGCCGGGCCGACATTTCCGGCCCCGGCGCGCGCGAGGACGTAAGCTCCGCCGGCGAGCGCCTCGTGAACAGAGATGCTGAAGGTCTCAAAACAGAGCGACCAGCTCACGACCACGTCGATACGGTGTTCCGCAATTGCCTCGATCATCGCGTCCGGCCGGTCGGCATCGACGTGCACCGGCACGTTCCGGATGCACCCAGGCATGGCGGGTCCGCCCGAGAGGCCCAGCTGAAAAAAGACATAATCGGACCGGCCGCGGTGGCGAAGGGCGAGCTCCTCAAACACTGGCCAGCCCTTGTGCACACTCCGCTGTCCCAAATGCGCAACGCGCAGACGGGGGTTTTGGCCGGGCGGTATCGCTTGTGCCGGTTCTTGAGCCAGGATCAGGCGGCGCAATGGTTGAACGCGCGCGTCCATGCACGGCAGGGAGCTCTGGCTGCGCCAGAGCTCAAGCGCTGCTTCGGATGGCGCGAGCACGATCGGTTTTGCAGCCTCAAAAAACGACTGAATCCGCGGTTGCTGCTCGTCTTGTCATCCCTGTACGCACACACCATGCAACCTGCCGTCGCAATTGGTGGGGCCGCACAGTAATGAATATCGTTGCGCATTAGCGCATGGTTGGTGCAGAGCGTAAAATAGTCATGCACCCAAATGACTATCGGCTCGGTTGCGAGCTCCGCAACATACAGCAGCGACTTGGAGCGTGGCCCATCAAATGGTGAACAACTAGCAGGACGCGTGTTTCGTCCTTCCTCAGCGTGGAAAGCGCGGCCATGAGATCAGCCGCAGTGACGACGCCCAGCCGATTGGAATTGAGCCGCATCGCAAAACGGAATGCACCCGCCGGCCCAGCCTCTGCGAGGGCCGGCAGCGGCATCGCCGGGGAAAGGTGGAGGACCCCAACCGAGCCTCTCGAACTCGGTTCGTTCGTCACGAATGACGTTCTGAACCCCTCCAATATTTCGTTCGTAGTCATCGTGGCTAACGCTGATTACAAGATTTTCATGTGATTTAAGGGCTGATGCGAGAGCCTGGAAAACTATTGGGCCGGGCAAGGCCGAGCTGTTGCAGCAGCTCCACCCCAAGCACGGCCACTAATGTACGCCGGCTGAGCGGCTTCGAGGCTTCGTCGCAGTCCGTCGAGGGGGCGGCGAGGAGATCGTCCTTCGCGTGCACCTTCGTGTATATAATGAACCAGCGGATTTATTCCTGCAGCCGCAACATCGGGATTGGTACGAATATAATACGCAACATCAAATTGACGGCTGGGGTTGCGACCTTCCCTCCATCCGAACGCAAGGAAATGTGTGAGGGCATCGAGGCCGTTCTCACTAATATCAGAATTCGCCGCCAGATAATAAGTAGCGTCGAAATGGTCGGATACGATTTCTCGCTCATTCTCATCGTAGCTTAACGGTCCCCTACCTATCTCCACGACGGTTTTCCTTCTTTGTCACATGTCGGGCGACTGCGCTCGCCGAGGTCAGTCGCCCGCTATAGTAAAAAGTCTACCGACTGGGCTCGATATTGCTTATACGGCCCCCCGGTTTGCCTCTTCACCGGCAGCGTCGGACGACGGCACACTTCGCCGCGGTGCGCGATTTGTGGGCCGTAACCGCGCTGAACCGCAATTTCGATTGCTCGGGTCTCGGTCAGAATCATACAGATCCTGATCTGAAAACACCTGACTGATCACTGCAACAGAGGCCTAGCCCTTTATCGATAGGCGCCATCGATAGGCGCCGCGGTCGCTCAAAGAACAAAATAAGACCGGAGCGGTAGTAACCAAACACGAGTTATCCATCGTACATTTGCTAAATATTAGCTTTTAGCTTAGCGGAGCGACCGCGTCAAGACTGCGGCGCCGGATATTATACGTGATAATACAGTGATAAATCTGCCGCATTCTCGGGACGAGCTGCTCCGTGCGTTTAGCGCCGGTTTAGCGTACGGGGTCAATCAAGACAGGGACTTGCGACCCTGTTTAGCGTCGGACCGGACTCACCCGCCTGGAGCGCCCTCGCGCCCGCCGCCCCAGCCCCGCCCAGCCCCCCTCCCCGCGCCCCGCCTCGACCGCCCTCGGCCGTATCCATCAGCTCCGCCAGCGCGCAGGTGATGTGGTACATCGAGCTGCCCGGCGCGGGCTCCTCGACCCACGAGCCGTCGGCCTTGAGCTTGTCGCGCCAGGCGCCGCGTCTCGGCGTCTCGAAATATTTGACGAGGCCGGCGTAGGCCGCGGCCGCTTCGGCCCGCTCCTCCTCCGCGCCGGTGCGGCGAAGCCGTGCGAGCGCCGCCTTCAGCCGCTCGGTCTGGGGCCAGAGGCGGGCGGCGGCGTTGCGGACCGTCCCGTCGGTCAGGACCTCGTTGATCGCCACGCCGCGGACGGGGTCGAGGCCGTGGCGGCGGGCGAACGCCGCCATGCGGTCGGAGACCAGGGTCGCGTCGGGCGCGTCCCAGTCCGCAAGCCGCTCGAACAGCCACGCCCATTCGAAGCAGTGGCCGGGCTCCACCACCCGCCCCTCCTCGCCCTCGAGCGGCTGAAGCTCTACGTCGAAATATTCGAGCAGCGCCCCGCTCTCCGCGTGCAGGAACGACCGGGCGCAGAGGCGGGCGATATGTTCGGCGTCGCGGCGCCAGCGCGGCGCGCCGCTCGCCTCGTAGAGCGCGATGAAGCATTCGAGCAGATGCATGTGCGGATTCTGGCGATAGGGCGGGCAGACGGCGATCTCGCCCTCGAAATAGCCGCCATGCGGCAGCCGCCAGCTTCTCTCCAGCGCGTCGCCGAGCTCCTCGGCGACGGCGAACAGTTCCGGCCGCTCGAGCGCCCGGCCCGCATAGGCCGAGCGCGAGCAGCATGAACGCCTGATCGTAGAGGTCGGCGCGCGCGTCGAACACGTCGCCCTTGTGGTCGAAGCGGTGGATGTAGAAGCCGTCGGCGCGCCGGCCCCGCTCGACGAGAAAATCGACGTTGGCGTGAACCATCTCCCGCCACGGACCCGTCCAGCCCAGCCTGCCGAGTTCGCAATAGGAGAAGACATGCCGGGCCTGCACGAACAGGCGGTGCGGGCAGGCGTCCTTTTCGCCGTGGATCGACAGGCGCTCGGGAAAGAGCGGCGTTTCGCCCCCGAGCTCGGCGCGCCAGAGATGGGCGGCCGCCTCGAACAGCCACTCCTCGGCATGCGCGGCGATCGTCTCGAGGGAGGCCGCGCCGGCGCCGCGTAAGAATAGTTCATCAGGTCCGATCTCCGCTCCTTGCTCGTCGACGGCGCCGGCGGCGCCTCCCTGCCCATGACGCAGACGCTCGCGCACGAACGCCGCCAGGTCCCCGCCTTCGAAGAGGTAGCCCGGCATGCCGGCCGCCTCGGCGGCCTCGATGTCGCTGATCTTGTCGCCGACGAGAAAGCTTCCCTCGCGCTCGACCGGCCAGCGCTCGAGGAGATCGAGGAGCATGCCGGGGTTCGGCTTGCGCCAGGGGTGCGCCGCGCGATAGGCGGCGACGCTTCCTTCCGGATGGTAAGGGCAATAGCGCCAGTCGTCGATCGCGGCGCCTTCGGCGGCAAGCTCCTCCGCCATCCAGCGGTGGAGCGCTTCCGATCGCCTCTTCCTCGTAAAGTCCCTTTGGCGACGCCCGGCCTGATTGGTGACGACGAAGACGTAATAGCCGGCGTCGTTCAGGAGCTTCACCGCCTCCTTGGCGCCGCGGACCCACTCGACCTGATGCGGCGCATGGACATAGCCGTGGTCGACGTTGAGGACTCCGTCGCGATCGAAGAAGACGGCCGGCCGGCGGCGCTGGCTCGGGACGAGCTCGGCGGCGGCGGCGAGGCTCGCCGGCACGCCGATGTCGATGAAAAAGCCGGAATAAGGGTAGCCCTCGAGCGCGCCGCGGGCGACGAGACCCGGCAGGATGTCTCTCTCGAGCGACGACGGCGCGGCCGATCCTTCGAGGGCGCGGCGGGTAAGATAATAGACCCCGCCATTGATCAGGGCGGGTCCGAGGCTCTCGCCGCGCGGGCGGATCGCCCGGACGAGGCCGCCGTCGAGCTCGACCGTCTCATAGCGGTCGGGCTCGGCGATCTCGCGCAGCGAAAGCGCGGCGACCGCATTGTCCTTGCGCGCCCGGACGAAGAGGTCGAGCCAGTTGAAATCGAACCAGGTGTCGCCGTTCAACAGCAGAAATTCGTCCCTGAGCCGCGGCAGGGCGTGGACCAGGGCCCCGCCCGTGCCGAGCGGCGTCGGCTCGATCGACAATTCGACACGGGCAGGCGAACCGCCTTTCGATGTCGCGCTCGGCGAGGAAGGCGACGACCGCCTCGCTGAGATGTCCGGCGAGCAACAGGAAGTCGTCAAAGCCGCGCCGCCGCGCTTCGCCCAGCAAGGTCTCGAGAAACGGCGCTCCCCCGACGTCGAGCAGGGGCTTGGGCGTGGTCTTGGTCTTTTCGCCGAGCCTCGTTCCAAGGCCGCCGACAAGAATCGCGCACTGATTACCCAACCCTGCTGCTCCGGCGCCAGTTCGCCCCCATGCCCCCTGCCCGACGCAGGACGGCGCCGTCCAGCCTTCCCTCCCGATAGACGTCTTTCTGGCTGAGCTGGCATTGCCGCCGGGTTGGTTGGTTCGGTCGCTCCGTTGACGTCGGCCCCGCGGGCCGGCCATCAACACCAGGATTGTGATGCACGCCCCCGCCACAGGCGCGCGCCCTCACGCTGAAGACTGTGTCGTTCATGGCCTGCGGTTGGCGCCTGTTCCCATGCAGTGCGGTATAAGCGGTCTCGTCGTTGTAGGCAACGCTGACGCAGGCGGACCGTCCGCCAGAGCCCCCTCAACACATGCCGTCCAACGCGCCAAGATAAGGAGACGCCGCGATCGCTCCCGAACCGAACGGACCGCCTGCGCCATCTCGCCGTGCGACGATCGGTCGCCTATGGCGTGGGTTGAATCCTAGGTAAGCTGCCCAACGTGTCAGGCGCTGTTGCGTACAAAAAGTGCGCAGGTTTTGATCTTAGGCCGAGAAGGCCTAGAGTCCGGAAAACGAGATGCCTTTCTCGCGCTGACGGACGGATGCCGCGGCCAATCAGAGGAGCAAGCACTGCGACGCGCTGATGCGCTGCGCTGATGCTTGAGGGAACAAATGACCATAAGATATCCTGGGATTCCAAGCGTTATCCACGGCAACGGCGCCGTCGCCGAGGTGATGAGCCGCGTATGCGGAGGGGTCATCGGCTATCCGATCACGCCCTCCACCGAAATATCCGAAATCTACGAAGCGTTCCGCGCGAATGGCGGCTGCAATGTCTGGGGCAAGCACCCATTCTTCTTCGAGCCGGAAGGCGAACACTCCGCCCAGAGCGGCGCGCTCGGCGCGGCCCTGACCGGCGGCAAGTACGTCTCCAACGCCTCGTCCAGCCAGGGCATTCTCTACGGGATGGAATCGCATTATGTCACCGTCGGCAAGAAGGTCGGCGGCTTCGTGTTGCAGGTGGCCGCCCGCGTCGTCTCCAAGCATTCGCTCAACGTGATGGCGGGTCATGACGACGTCTACGCGCTGCTCCCGTCGGGTTACACGATGCTGTTCGGCAGCAACCCGCAGGAAGCGGCCGATCTCGCCGCGATCGCCTACCGGCTCAGCGCCTTGTCGCTGATCCCGGTCGCCAACGCGATGGACGGCTTCGCCACCAGCCACATGCTGTCCGAAGCCATGATGCCGGAGCCGGAGCTCCTGCGCGAGTTCCTCGGCGACCCGGCGAGCCAAATCAAATGTCCGACGGTCGCCCAGGAGATGCTGTTCGGCGCCAAGGGCCGCGTGTTTCAGTTGCGTCAGTTCTTGACGCGGCGGGCGGACGACTTCGGGCCGAGCGACCTCGACAAGATCAAGACCTTCCTCGCCGAAAACGAGGCCGCGGTCGAAAGCGACCGCGAGGGCGCGCTGATCGAGCGGACGCTCGCGTTTGTCCCGGAAGAGCTGCGTGGCCAATGGCGCCGGCAGTGGATCAACGCGCATGAGAAGGGCACGCGCCAGCTCGTGCCGGCCCTGGTCGACGTGCACAATCCGGGCCTGACCGGCGGCGTGCAGAACCAGCCGGATTTCCAGGCCGGCTCGGTCGACCACCGCACCCATTTCGTCCGGGACGTTCCGCGCATCGCCCGCCAGGTGATGCAGGAATTCACCGCTCTCACCGGGCGCGAATACGCTCCGATCACGACCTTCATGTGCGACGACGCCGAGACCGTCATGCTCGGCCTCGGCTCCGTGACCGACGACGCCCAGGCGGTCGCCGCCCATTTGCGCGTCGCAGGGCAAGAAAGTCGGGGTGATTTCGATCAAGCTCCTGCAGCCGTTCCCGGAGGCGGAAGTCGTCGCGGCGCTCGCCGGCAAGAAGGCGGTCACTGTGCTCGAGCGCTCGGATGTCACTGCCCTCACCACCATGGTAACCCAGGCTCTGTTCAAGGCGCGCGAGAACCTCGACGGCGTCCGGCATCCGGGCATTCAGCCGCTCGACAATGCGCCGAAGGTCACGACCGCGATCTTCGGCCTCGGCGCGCATGACCTGCAGCCGCGACACCTCGTCGCCGCGTTCAAGAACATGGAGACCGTCAACGCGCCGTTCGTCTATCTGGGCTCGCAGTTCTTCGCCAAAAATCCGCCGCCGCGCCTCGCGGCGCTCCAGGAGAAGCTGAAGGCGGCCTATCCCGAGACCGAGTTGATGGCGCTCGAGACCGAGCCGAACCCGGACCTCTTACCGAAGTCGGCGATCCGCATCCGCTTCCATTCGGTCGGCGGCTATGGAACCATCGCCACCGGCAAGCTCCTGACCGACATCCTCGCCGGCGCGCTCGAGCTGCACTCGAAGGCGGCGCCGAAATACGGGTCGGAAAAGAGCGGCGCGCCGACCAACTACTACATCACGCTCAGCCCCGAACCGGTGCTCATCACCAACGCCGAGCTGGAGGACGTCGAACTCGTCGTCTCGCCGGATCACAAGGTGTTCAGCCACAGCAATCCGTTGCGCGGCCTCAAGGAAGGCGGAACCTTCATCCTTCAGTCGCACCTCGACCCGGTCGAAGTGTGGAAGGAACTGCCGGAGCACGCGCGGAAGACCATCCGCGACAGGAACATTCACTTCCATATCCTCGACGGCTTCGCCGTCGCCAAGCAGCATGCGCCGACGCCGGAGCTCGAAGTCCGCATGATGGGCATCGCCTTCATCGGCGCGGTGTGCGGGCATTTCGACCGCGTCACCGAAGGCGCCTCGGAAGAGGCGGTGCTGAAGAAGATCCGCCAGCAAATCTCGAAGAAGTTCGGCGCCAAGGGCGGCCCGGTCGTCGACGGCAACATGGCGGTGATCCGCGATGGGCTTCAGGCGACGCGAAAGGTCGACTACGAGGCGCCCGAGTTCGAGCAGACTGAAAAGTCGGCCGTTCGCCCGAGCGGCCGGACCGTGGCGATTTCCGCCGCGATGTGCCGCGCAGCCCGGTCGCCGGCCCCGGCCGGCTTCCTAGACGCCGACTATTTCGAGGACGTGATGGCCGCCTCGTTCCGGGACGGAACCATCGCCGAGGCGCCGGTCATGCCGGGCGCGGGCCTGTTCCTGCCGGCCGGAAGCGCCGCCTTCAAGGACAAGGGCCTGTTCCGGCGCAACGTGCCGGAGTTCATCGCCGATCTCTGCACCGGCTGCATGGAATGCGCGCTCGTCTGCCCGGACGCGGCGATTCCGAACTCGGTGCATGACATCCATGACCTTCTGATCACCGCCATCCGCCAGCTCGACATCGCCGAAGCCCAGCGCGAGGCGCTGCGCGGAGAAGCGCATGCGCTCGCCGACGCGGTGCGCGAGATCTACCGGCGCGAAAAGGAGCCGAGGCCGCTCAACGAGATCGTGGCCGAGGCGGCCGGCGAGCTCGACGTCGAGAACCCGGTCCTGCGCGGCCATCTCGGCCGGCTGGCCAACGCGCTGACCGCGTTCCCGGTCGCCAAGACGCGGCCCTTCTTCGACGCGATGGAGAAGGCCTCTCCCGGCAGCGGCGGACTCTTCTCCGCCGCCATCGACCCGTGGAAATGCACGGGCTGCCTCGAATGCGTCGACGTCTGCGGACCGCACGCGCTCGTCGCGCGCGAGCAGGACGCGGAGCTGCTCGAGACGCTGCAGGCGCGCTTCGACTTCCTCAGCCGGACCCCCAACACCCCGGCGCGCTTCGTCGAAGGCGCGATCAAGCCCGACGGCGACACCAAGCGCCTGATGCTCGACCGCAACAATTATTACGCCACCACCGGCGGCCACGGCGCCTGCCGCGGCTGCGGCGAGGTCACCGCAATCCGGCTCGTCACCGGCGCCAATCACGCCATCCACGACAAGCGGCGCAAGGAGCATATCCGCGAGGTGGAGAGCCTGATCGAAAGGCTGAACGCCAAGCTGCCGACGGTGCAGAACACAGAGCATGATCCCAAGCGGCGCGAACGCATCACGCAGACGATCGCGACCCTGGAGAAGCGCCTCTATCTGCTCGAGAGCGGCCCGAGAGGGCATGGACCCGCGAGCGCCGTCATCGCCAATGCGACCGGCTGCAGCAGCGTCTATGCTTCGACCTTCCCGTTCAATCCGTACAACGATCCCTGGGTCAACAGCCTGTTCCAGGATACGCCCGCGGTCGCCAAGGGCGTGTTCGAGGGCCTGAGCGCGGAGGCGAGCGGCGACATCAGCGCGCTGCGGGTCGCCAAGCTCGACCTCGCCGACGAATACGACCCCGAGACGCACGACCGCTACTTCAGGCTGCTCGCCTGGGCCGATTTCACCCCCGAGGAGATGAGCCTGCTGCCGTCCGTCATCAGCATGGGCGGCGACGGCGCGACCTACGACATCGGTTTCGGCGCATTGTCGCGCGTGCTCAGCACGTCGACGCCGATCAAGGTCGTTGTCCTCAACACCGGCGCCTATTCGAACACCGGCGGACAGGCTTCCACAGCGAGCCTGACGGGCCAGGACTCCGACCTCAGCCGGTTCGGCGCAGCCCATGCCGGCAAGCAGGAAGAACGCAAGGAGCTCGCGCTGATCGCCGCGTTCCATCCGAACGTGTTCGTGGTGCAGAGCTGCGCCGGCATGCAGGCGCACTTCCTGAAGCACGTCGTCGAGTTCCTGAACCACAACGACTCCCCGGCGGTGCTGGACGTCTATACGCCCTGCCAGGGCGAGCAGGGGATCGCCGACCCCCAGGCCAGCCGCCACGGGCGTCTGGCGGTCGAGAGCCGCATGAGCCCGCTGTTCGTGCATGACCCGCGCCGCGGCGCCGATCTGCACAGCCGGTTCTCGCTCGACGGCAATCCGGACCCGGACAAGGACTGGACGACCAATACGATCGAGTACGTCGAGGACGGCGCGACCAAGCTCATGGAGGCGCCGCTGACTCCGGCCGACTTCGCGCTGATCGAAGGCCGGTTCCGGAAGCAGTTCCGACCTCTCGCGGCTGACGCGGTCGGCGTGCCCATCGACGAGTACGTCAAGCTCAGCATGGCCGATCGGGCGAGCAAGACGCCGTTCGTCTGGACGACCGACGCGGACAAGAAGCTCGTCAAGGCGGAGGCGTCGCAGACGATCGTCCACCTGGTGCAGGAGCGTCGCAAGAACTGGCGGACCCTGCAACTCCTCGCCGGCCTCGACGTCGCGAAGCTGGACGCGGACCATCACGCCGAAGTGGAGACCCTGAAGCGGCAGTACAAGGAAGCGACGGAGGCGCGCGAATCCTCGATCAACTCGATCGCCAAGGCGATGTCCGAGCTGGCCGCATCGTCCAACGCGCCGGTCTCCGCCGGTCTGGCGGCAGCGACGGCGACGACGCCGACGACGCGCCTCGTCTCGGCCGCGCCCCATGCGGCGGCGCCCGCCGCCAAGGGCAACGGAGCGGCGCTGTGACGCTACGCCGACGAGGACGTCCCGAAGTGCAACAACTGCAAGACCTGCTATCAGGAGATCCCGGAACTGTTCGAAAAGACCCGGATCGTCGTCGACGGCGCAGCGAAGGAGGTCGGCCATCTCATTCCCGGCGCGCTCGCCAAGATCAAGGTCACGCCGGAGCTGACGGCGAAGCTCGCGCGCGTCGCGGCGAACTGTGACGCGGAGATCATCCATGTCCACTGAAGCATGCGCGCGTCGAGCGCCGGACACGACGATCTCGAGCGCTACCGCCAGGCGGCCCAGGCGCTCGAGACGACCCAGGGCGAAATCGAGGAGCTCGAGCATACCGAGGCCTTCGAGGTCTTCCAGAAGCAGCTCGGCCTCCTGCGCCGGCGGCTCCTGAACAGCCCGCAGTCGCTGCGGCAGATGTTCATCGACGACGGCATGCAGGCCATCGTGTGGGAGTTCAAGCAGGACGCGCTCGGCCGCGACTTCACCAAGACGCTGTGGAGCCTGCTCCTGCGCGACGACGACACGAGCGCCATCCTCCTGCGCTTCATCTGGAACGTACCGCTCAAGTTCAAGCGCAAGTTCATCGCCGCGATCGACGCGCATCTGTCCGACCGCTACCCGATGTTCAAGGGCCTGTCGCAGGGCTGGCCTGGGCAGAACGGCATTCCGCCCTACATCCGCGGGCCCGAGGAGCGGGCGAGGGACTTCGAGCTCGTCAACCAGGGCTACCTCGGCTACATGAACCTCGGCTACAGCGCGCGCGAGGTCGACCTCTTCGTCTGGCTCGAGACCTTGCGCGACAAGCAGTGCGAGGACCGGGCGTGCGAGCTCGGCGTGCCGAGACCGGGCAAGGAGCCCAAGGGCGGCTGCCCGGTCAAGATCCACATCCCGGAGATGCTGCAGCTTCTCGGGACGGGCAGGTTCAAGCAGGCGCTCGAACTGATCGAAAGCTGCAACCCGCTGCCCGACGTCACCGGCCGCGTCTGCCCGCAGGAACTGCAATGCCAGGGCGTCTGCACCCTGACCGGACGGCCGATCGAGATCGGCCAGCTCGAATGGTTCCTGCCCGAGCGCGAGAAGCTCAGGAATCCGGGCGGAACGGCTCAGCGCTGGAAGAGCTACGTCAGTCCGTGGGCGAAGGCGGAGAAGCCGCCGATCGCCGTGATCGGCTCCGGCCCCGCCGGGCCTCATCAACGCCTATCTGCTCGCGGCCGAGGGCTATCCGGTCACGATCTTCGAGGCCTTCCATGAGCTCGGCGGCGTGCTGCGCTACGGCATCCCAGAATTCCGCCTGCCGAACGCGCTGATCGACGACGTGGTCGCCAAGATCAGGCTGCTCGGCGGCCGGTTCGTCACCAATTTCGTCGTCGGCAAGACGGCGACCATCGAGGATCTCAAGGCCGCCGGCTTCTGGAAGATTTTCGTCGGCACCGGCGCCGGCCTGCCGCGCTTCATGAACGTGCCGGGCGAGCACCTGCTCGGCGTCATGTCGGCCAACGAGTTCCTGACCCGCGTCAACCTGATGCAGGCGCGGCTCGAGGACTACGAGACGCCGCTGCCGGAAGTGAAGGACAAGCGGATCATCGTCATCGGCGGCGGCAACACCGCCATGGACGCGGCCCGCACCGCCAAGCGCCTCGGCGGGCTCGTCACCATCGTCTATCGCCGCACCAAGGCCGAGATGCCGGCGCGGGTCGAGGAGCTGCATCACGCGCTCGAGGAAGGGATCGAGCTCATGGCGCTGCGCTCCCCGCGCGAATTCACCAGCGAGAAATCGGCGCATGTCTGCCACACGGTCCTCGACGTGATGGAGCTCGGGCCGCCCGACGCCTCGGGCCGGCGCTCGCCGGTCGTCACCGGCAAGACCGAGACGATGCCGGTCGATCTCGTCATCATGGCGCTCGGCAACGCGTCGAACCCGATCATCAAGGACAGCGAACCCGAGCTGAAGACGACGAAGTGGGGCACGATCACCGTCGGCGGCGGTTCGCAAAAAACCTCGCTCGACGGCGTCTATTCCGGCGGCGACGCGACCCGCGGCGGCGCGACCGCCGTTCTCGCCGCCGGCGACGGACAGGCGGCGGCGCGCGAGATCGTCGGCGACATTCCGTTCTCGAGCGCCGAGATCGAAGATCTCGTCGAGAGCGCCTCGCGCTACACCGATCTCGGCCAGGCGCCGCAGACGATCCTCAAGAAAGTCGATCTGGCCGAGGGCATCGTCGAGATGACGGTGAAGTCGCCGATGATCGCCAAGGCCGCCCAGGCCGGACAGTTCGTCCGCGTGCTGCCGACGCCGAAGGGCGAGCTCATTCCGCTGACGCTCGCCGACTGGGACGAGAAGGCCGGCACGATCGATCTCGTCATCCAGGCGGTCGGCGCGAGCTCCATCGGCATCAACGCGATGGAGGTCGGCGAGGCCTTCGCCGGCATCGCCGGCCCGCTCGGCCAGCCGAGCAAGCTGCACCGCTACGAAGGCGACCAGACCGTGGTGTTCTGCGCCGGCGGCCTCGGGCTGCCGCCGGTCTACCCGATCATGCGGGCGCATCTGAAGCTCGGCAACCACGTCACCCTGATCGCCGGCTTCCGCACCGCGAACTTGCTCTTCTGGACCGCCAAGGGCGAGCGCGTCGACAGGCTGCAGCAGGAGTATCCCGAGCAGCTCAAGGTGATCTACGCCAGCAACGACGGCACGTTCGGCGTCAAGGGCTTCGTCACCGTCCCGCTGGAAGAGCTTTTGAAGGAGAACAAGGAAGGCAAGGGCCGCAAGATCGCCGAGGTGGTCGCCATCGGCCCGCCGCTGATGATGCGCGCGATCAGCGAGCTGACGAAACCCTACGGCGTGCCGACGGTGGCGAGCCTCAACTCGATCATGGTCGACGCCACCGGCATGTGCGGCGCCTGCATGGTGCCGGTGACGATCGACGGCAAGATGGTGCGCAAGCACGCCTGCATCGACGGCCCCGAGCTCGACGCCCACATCATCGACTGGGACAAGTTCTTGCCGCGCTTCAGCCAGTTCAAGGCGCAGGAGCAGGAGAGCCGCGCAAGGCACGGGTACGGGTGAGGGGGCGGTGAGGGGGAAGGGCGAAAGCCCTTTCCGGAGGCGCGGATGCGAGACGCATCCGCGCCGGATCGTCTTCCGCGGCGATGTTCGTCAGATTTCAAATTCCGTTCGGGATCGCGGCTGACACGAATGGCTGTCAAGGTCGCTGGTCGACCCCTGCCAATCATGCTGCGCGCGGGCAGCGTTCTCATAAAAAACCCGCGGCGCGCCGAAACGGCCTGAGGCGAGCGCGCCGAGCGCCTTGCGCACAGGGTCGATCAACAACGATTTGATCGCGTGCGGATCGGCGTCCGGTTCGTCCACGCCGAAGCGGAGCCGCGGCGATTCCCGGGAGGGCACGGCCAGCGTCCCGAAGAGCCAATCCCAGATCGCGAGGCAGCTCCCCATGTTGCGGTTGAAATGGGCGGCGCTGATCGAGTGGTGGATCTGATGGTGGGCTGGGCTCATGAAGATGCGCCCGAGGGGGCCCCGGATCGGGATCCAGAACTGGGAATGCTGCAGGTGAATATACGCGTACATGAACCCGACGAGCAGGACGTTGACGCCGTCGAACGAGAACGCCCGCGTCTCTTCGCCGAACGCGTAAGTCGACAGGCCGGTCGCAATGCCGACGACGATCGCGGTGACGTTTGCGAACAGCAGCGTATCGAGAGGATGAACGCGAAAGACCGTGAGCGGCGTCAGCGCCTCCGCCGTGTGGTGCGGCTTGTGAAGCTCCCACAGCGCCGGCAGGCGGTGCTTCAGGTAATGGTCGAGCCAATAGCCGAACTCGTATGCCAGGAACAGAACGACGGTCACGACGACGCGGGACGCGACGCCCGCCGGAGCGAGCGGTGCGTGGGCGCCAAAACATGCGACGAGCGCGCCCAGCGCGACGCGTGCGATCCCCGCGCCCGACAGGACCGCCCAGCCGATCAAACCGCCTAGCGCCAGCGTATTGATCAGGAAATAGCCGGCGTCGGCCGCGGTGGAGCGGTTGCGGAGCAAACGTCCCGCGCACGAGGCGCGCGCGACCGCTTTGAGGCGCAGGCCGCCGCGCCGTCGTCTCTGACGCAGGGCGAGAAAGGCGAAGGCAACGACGAAGGCGAAGGCCAGCTGCCATATCGAGAATGTCGAGCTCGGCGAAATGAGCATCACCCCGACAGCCTTGAGTTTTTCGAGCATGTTGTCGATGAAGCTCATTGGCCTGTCCTGGACCTCGACCCGAGCGAACGGCGAACGCTCGCGCGCAAGGCAAGACCCCAGGGTACCGGGTCATGATTGCCGCCCGGTATACAAGGGATGCGAGCCAATGCGGGATTACCGCGGCGCCTGACTTCCCTCTTCTCGCGGCCCGGCTGGGCCCCGTTCGCCGGCAAGCGCTACGGCGCAGTTCGCGCCGCGCTGGTCCAGCGCGACAGGGCGCGCGTCGCTGGCGCGCGGGAGCGTGGCGGGCCGGCCCAATTGCCGACGCGCTTCCCGCAGCAGGCGTTCCGGGCTAAACACAGAGGGCATGATCCTTGATTTGCGACCGACCGCGCCGCCGCCATGAACCTCTATGAGCGCTTGATTCTCCCACCGCTGCTCGACATGTGGATGCGCCAGCCGGAGATCGAAGAGTATCGCGGCGAACTGATCCCGGCGGCGCGCGGCCGGGTGCTCGAGGTCGGCGTCGGCTCCGGCCTGAACTTTCCGCACTACGGGGCAGACGTGACCACGGTCGTCGGTCTCGACCCTTCCATGCGCCTGTTGTCGATGGCTCGGCGGCGCGCGGACCAGGCCGGCGCGCCGGTGGAGCTGATGCAGGGTTCCGCGACCGCGATCCCGCTCGGCGACGACAGCGTCGACACCCTGGTGATGACCTGGACGCTCTGCTCGATCCCCGATCCGCTCGCGGCGCTGCGGGAGATGCGACGGGTGCTGAAACTGGGCGGCGCCCTGCTCTTCGTGGAGCACGGCCTGTCGCCGGAGCCCGCCGTCGCGCGCTGGAAGCACTGGCTGACGCCGGTATGGCGGCATATTGCCGGCGGATGCCATCTCGACCGGAAGGTCGACGACCTCCTTCGCGATGCGGGCTTCGAGATCGCCGAACTGAAGACCGCGTACGCCGATGGCCCCCGGCCGATGACTTACATGTACCAGGGCCGCGCGGTCTCGACTCGCCTCTCCCGTCGGGAGAGGGGCCGGGGTGAGGGGACCGGACGCTTAAGTCGAAGGGCAAACGAAGTTCAGCGCGAATCCGCGCCAGCACGGCGTCAAGGTCGTCGCAGACCTCAGCGTTTGTGAAGCGCGCGACGCGGATGCCGATGCGTTCGAAAACCTCCGTCCGCCCGGCGTCGTAATCGGCGAACCATTCGTGTTGCTTGCCGTCGAGTTCCACCACGAGCTTCGCCGCGTCGCAGTAGAAGTCCGCGACGTAGCGATCGATCGCGACCTGCCGCTGGGACTTCGCGCCGTGGAAGCGCGAGCCGCGCAGCTGCGCCCAAAGGATGTCTTCTGCGCGCGTTTTCTGCTTGCGGAGGTCGTGCGCGAACTCTCGTCGATGTGAACTCATAACCGTCCGGTCCCCTCACCCCTGCCCCTCTCCCGTCGGGAGAGGGGTTTCGCCGCCGTCAGCGACTTACGAAACCCTCCGGCGTGCCAACGGTGACGAGCCTCAACTCGATCATGGTCGACGCCACCGGCATGTGCGGCGCCTGCATGGCGCCGGTGACGATCGACGGCAAGCTCGTCCGCAAGCACGCCTGCATCGACGGCCCCGAGCTCGACGCCCACATCATCGACTGGGACAAGTTCCTGCCGCGCTTCAGCCAGTTCAAGGCGCAGGAGCAGGAGAGCCGCGCAAGGCACGGGCTCGGCTGAGGGACTCCCCTCTCCCATCGGGAGAGGATTCCGCCGACGCTGGCCTAATCCGGCAGCCCCGACTTCAAAAGTCCCTCGCGCACGTGCTCGGCGTCCGAGGGTTGCCGGTAGTGGAGCGTCGAAAGGAAGCTCCGGGCGGTGAAGGAAGGCTCGCGCGCCAGCACCTCGCGAGCATGGGCCGAGGCGGCGGTGCGGTCGCCGAGCTCAGCCGAGGACGCCGCCAGAAACGCATGGTGCGCAGCGTCCGGTGCCGTCAGCTTGCTGAAGGATGCGATCGCCTCGGCGTAGGCGCGCGCGCTGTACTGCGCCCGGCCGAGGTGGCTCCAAAAGCGCTCGGGATGATAGGGATTGAGCCGCATCGCCCGGCGAATCCACTCGATTCCCTCTTCCGGACGGCCAAGCCAGGTCAAGAGCTCGCCCTGCTGGACGACGATGAGTTCGCTGTTCGGATTGAGGCTGAGGGCGCGTTCCTGGTGATACGCCGCCTTGTCGTGTTCGTTGAAGATCAGGCCGGCGGCGGCGAGGATCCGATGCACGTCGGCGTCGTTGTCGTCGAGCGACAGGGCCGTTTGCAGTTCGTCTAGGATCACCTTCTCCGCGGCGCGCTTGTCCGCGCACCAGTCATACCCCCACGCCTGACCGGTCACGCACGCCTTCCAGGCGTGCGCATGCGCATAGTTCGGATCGAGCTCGATGGCGCGGTTCAGATGCCGAAGCGCTTCGGCGTTGGCCTCGCGGTTTGACCGATGGTGCAAAACCTTGCCGGCCAGCACGTGCTCGTAGGCCGCCATGTTTTCGGTCGTCTTTCGCTGGACGCGGTCGTGCCCCGCAGCCTCGACGCGGCCGAACAGGGTCGCGGCGACAGAGGACGTCACTTCGTCCTGGATGGCGAAGATATCCTTGAGCTTGCGATCGTAGCGCTCGGCCCAGATATGCGTCTCGGTTTCGCCGTCGATCAGCTGGACGGTGACCCTGACGCGATCGCCCGCCTTGCGCACGCTTCCCTCGACGATGTAGTCGACGCCGAACTCGCGCGCGATCTGCTTGGCCTTGACCGGCTTGCCCTTGTGCGCGAAGACGGCGTTGCGGGAGATCACCAGCAGCTGGCGGAAACGCGACAGTTCGGTGATGATGTCCTCGGTGAGCCCGTCGGCGAAGAACTCCTGCTCAGGGTCGCCGCTCATGTTGACGAACGGAAGAACTGCGATCGACGGCTTGCGAGCCTTTACTTGAGGCGTCGATGAGCGATCGGATGTCGGGTGGCCGCCCTCGGGGGCCTGGCCATCGAGCAAGACCTTGAAAGCGCGTATCGGCCGGGTGATGTTCTTGAACTGCTGTTCGCCGAGATCCGCGAATCCGACCTCGAGCCGGTCGCCGACCTGATCGCGCACCGCCGCGGAGACGCAGATTCCGCCGGGCTCGGCCATCAATTCCAGTCGCGCCGCGACATTGACCCCGTCGCCGAAGATGTCGCTTTCCTCCGCGATCACGTCCCCCAAATTGATGCCGATGCGATAAAGCAGGGCGCGGGAGGCGGACAGGTCCCGATTGCGCCGCGCCATGCGCTGTTGAAAATCCACCGCGCAGCGCACGGCCTCCGTGACGCTCTGGAATTCAATGAGCATGCCGTCCCCAGTGGTCTTGATGACGCGGCCGCGGCACTTGGCGATAGCAGGGTCGATCAGCTCCAGCCGCACCGTCCTCATCCGGGCGAGCGTTCCCTCCTCGTCGACCTCCATGAGTTGGCTGTATCCGACGACGTCCGTCGCAACGATTGCGGCGAGTTCGGCGCTCAATGCCCGGCGCTTCCATCCTGCCATTGCCCCGATCGACGAACTCAAGGATCCCGAGTTGAAAGCGCTCAGTCAACCAACGCGGCTGGCGGCATTCGATCCGATCCCGCCTCCGGGATCGGATCGACCTCGGCCTCGCACATTATCGATGCATAATACTACACGCGCCGCACGCTTTCAAATTCCCGACGCTCGGGCCACTCGGCGGCTGGACAAACCGCGTCGAGCGGCGAGAGGCGCAGCAAGCGCGTCGTGATCCATGGGGAACCGGCAAGAGGTCGCGGTCTCCCCTCTCCCCTCGGGAGAGGGGCCGGGGTTGTACGATCCGGTAAGATCGCTGACGGATTGGACCGGATACATCGTTGACAGGTCTATTGCACGGCGAGGAGGGCCCCGCCGATGCCTTGGAGTGAGACCTGCGCGATGGACGAGCGGATGCGATTTGTGATTGCGGCGAGTGAGGACGAGGGGGTGATGACGGAGGTTTGCGCCGCGTTCGGGATCAGCCGCCAGACCGGCTACAAATGGCTGGCGCGCTATGCGGCGGAAGGCGCGGAGGGGTTGAAGGAGCGCAGCCGCGCGCCGATCCGCCATGGGCGGGCGCGCGACGAGGAGCTGGTGGCGGCGGCGCTGGCGCTGCGCGAGCGGCATCCGACCTGGGGTCCCAAGAAGCTGCGCAGGACGCTCGCCGACCGCTTGCCGGATGTCGCGCCGCCGGCGCTCAGCACGATCGGCGACTGGCTGCGCAAGGAGGGGCTGACCCAATCGCGTCGGCCGCGCAGGCGGTGTCCGCCCTTTTCTTCGCCGTTCCTGGCCGCCGACGGGCCCAACGCGGTGTGGTGCGCCGACTTCAAGGGCTGGTTTATGACGGGCGACCGCCAGCGCTGCGATCCGCTGACGATCAGCGACGCGATGAGCCGCTATCTCTTGCGCTGCCAGGCGGTGGCGCAGACCGACGGGGAGCACGTGCGCCCGGTGTTCGACGCGGCGTTCTGCGAGTTCGGGTTGCCGCTTGCGATCCGCTCGGACAATGGGCCGCCGTTCGCGTCGGTCGGCGCAGGCGGGCTGTCGCGGCTTGCGGTGTGGTGGATCAAGCTCGGCGTGCGCCCCGAACGGATCGAGCCGGGCAAACCGACGCAGAACGGCCGCCACGAGCGCATGCACCGGACCCTGAAGGCGGACGCCGCCGACCCGCCGGCGGCCACGCTCGCCGAGCAGCAGCGCCGCTTCGACGAGTTCCGCGCCGTCTACAACCACGAACGGCCGCACGAGGCCTTGGATTTCGAGACGCCGGCGGCGCTCTATCGCGCCTCCGATCGCGCTTATCCTTGCGCCCTGCGCGAGCCCGATTATCCGGACGACTGCGCCGTGCGGCGCGTGCGCTCGAACGGCGTGATCAAATGGGCCGGCGACCTGATCTTCGTCAGCGAGGCCCTGGTCGGCGAGCCCGTGGCGATCGAGGAGACCGAGGCGGGCGAATTGCGGGTTCGCTACGCCGACGTCGAACTCGGATTCCTCGACAAAAGCGGCCGCCTTCGCCGCCGGAAATTGTCGCGGCCGCCCGCCTGTGGACTTGTGGACAACGCTGAGGCGTTGCCCACAATCCCACAGGAAGAGCAGCAGCAACAGCCGGCCGCGTAAGTGGCCAAAAGTGTCAACCATGTATCCGGTCCAAAGTGTCAACCATCAATCCGGTTGCACAGGGTGAGGGGACCGCGCGTTCATTCGAAGGGCAGGCGCAACTCGGCTCGAATCCGCTCAAGCACGGCATCAAGGTCTTCGCACACCTCAGCGTTGCTGAAGCGCGCGACGCGCACGCCCAGGCGTTCGAAAACCTCCGTCCGCCCGGCGTCGTAGTCGGCAAACCATTCGTGCTGCTTGCCGTCCCCCCGGATCGCAGTCCGGGGGTCGACGACGAGCTTTGAGGCGTGGCAGTAGAAGTCGGCGACGTAGCGATCGATCGGGAACTGCCGCTCGTAATGCCAATCTTATTTTCTTCGGCGGGTTAATAGCGCGAAGCCGGCCGCGCCGATCATGACCTACCGACCATCCTGCTTGAAGGCGTACAGACCGAGGCCTTGGCCCTTCGACGCCACGATAACGCCGCAGTAGATCTACCCACGAGGCGATAGAGAATAGTCACTGGCCCGAGAACATCTCATCGCTGAACGGCGACGTCTCTAGGGGCGACAAGTTCGGATCTCTCATCTTGATAAAGCCAAAGCCGGTAGCTTCGTGACAAGTGTTGCATGCAGCCGTCAGCTTACTGAAGGCCTTCGAAAAATTGACGCTGTCCTTCGCCTTGATCGCATTTTCGACTTCATCTGCCCCAGACGACATCATTGTCATGTTTGATCCCACGTTATTTGGGTAAAGACGCTGTGCTCGATCAATGCTGGTCCCGATGAGCTTCTTGCAGAACGGCCTGAGCGAGGTGGATTATTCCTGGGCCGGGCGGGGCGAACCCGGCTGCGTCAGGTCAGGCAGGGGCGGTCCTGTAGTTGACGACGCGAATGATCTGATCGACGGCGAGCGCGACGATCCGAACATGAGATGGCATTTGACCTTGAGCGCGCCGCGGACGCGGAGAAATCTGGCGCCGAACTCGTCTTTCAAACGGGCGTTGACGGGTTCGGCCATGGTGCGGAAATCGTAGATCAGGTCGTCGAAGTCGGGCATGTGGATGAGCTTCAGGCGCTCGACCTCGCGGCCCCATTCGGCCTTGCCTTCGTGGTCGGCGCGAAAGTTGCGGTCGACGATCGGGGCGTGGCCGAGCGCCCGGCTCTGGTCGTGGATCGCGGCGGCGTGGTAGGCGGCGTCCATGAGATCGTAGAGATAGGAGACGCGGGCGCTCGTCATGGTCATCAAGGGAATGGCGACCTGGCTGTCGTGGACGGAGGCCGAGGTCAGCACGCAGGAGACCGGGATTTGGCCGCAGGCCACGTCGATGTGGAGTTTGTACCCGGTCCAGGTCTCTTTGTCGCCCTTGCTGTTTTTCTTGCCGCCGACGTCGCAGGCGGTGGGCAGGTCGGCGAGCATCTGGCCGAGGTTCTGCATGACCTGCCGCTCGAGACGCGTCGGCTCCGGCTGAGCCCGTCGAAGCCTTCGGCCGCTGTTCGTCCTTGCGTGGACGTCCGCGCTTGCGCCGCGGCGGGGGATTATCGGGCGCCGGCGGATCGTCTTTGCCGTCGTTGGCCTTGTTCTGGACCGGCTTCTCGCGCGCTTCGATCTCGGTGGCGTCGCGCGCGATCGCCCCGATGATGCGTCCCCCGAGCGCACGCTCGATCAGCGCGGCGTGGATCTTGTCTGGCAGTTCGCCGCGCGCGAACTCGGCGAACGCCCGGGAAAACGTGGCTTCGGAAGGAACTTGCGAGCGTCGCTCCCAGCCGAGGATGCGACGCAGGGACTTGTCGACGTCGAGGCGCTCGATCAGGGCGCTGGTGGTGGGAACGCCCAGGACCGCCTTGGCCACGAAAGCTCGGGCGAGGGCGCGACGGTCCTCGGGCGGCCGGCCTGGCCCCCTGGGCGGCTCGGGAACGAAGGCTTCGAGGCCGATCACGTCGAGCGTGGTGACGACACGACCCAACGCTTCGGTGATCGGATCGTTGTCCTCGCGCATCCAGGGGAACAAAAAGCCCTGGATATCGCTCCAGCGAGCCTTCATCGCGTCGAGAGGGTCGTCCGTCATGTCTACAGCCAAGGCTGAAGCGAATCGCTTTATACAATAACCGCGCCACACCTGAACCGCAAATTAAATCTATTTCCATGTAGCACTTGAAAACGATAACAACATCTATAATTATTACCGCCTTACTGGACTGAATTCGTCAATTTTTTGCAAGAGGCTCAGGATTGCGACGATCAGCGGTATTAATTTCATAGGAGGCAGTTGCAAAATTATTCGGACATCCTAACGTAGAGAGGCAATATATTTAGATCAAGTCCGGCGCGTTTCAAGTGATATGCTATAAAATATTACGCCTTGTCTTTAGCGGATGTTGAAATATTGTTTTGGTTCCATCGCCCTGATTTGCGATAACAGGCATGACCAACGATCCTCTCGACGCCATGAAAGCCCGCTGGAACCATATCCAGGGCACTCTGTTTCCTTGGCTTCGTGAGGAAATCGACCCGATGACCGAAGCGCTCGGGCGGCTCGTCACGACCCTCGACGTGATCGGCCTCGAGGCCTTCGTTCCCGAACCGCCCCGAGGCCCCGGCCGGCCGCAAGGCGATCGCCGCGCCCTCGCCAGGGCCTTCGTCGCCAAGGCGGTGCTGGGCGTTCCTACCACCACCGCGCTGATCGAGCGCCTCGATGTCGACAAGTCGCTGCGACGCATTCTCGGTTGGGAACGACGCTCGCAAGTGCCGTCGGAAGCGACGTTTTCCCGCGCCTTCGCGGAGTTTGCGCAGTCCGATCTGCCCGCCAAGATGCACGCGGCGCTGATCGAGCGCTCGCTCGGCGGGCGCATCGTCGGCGTGATCGCGCGCGACGCCACCGAGATCGAGGCGCGCGAGAAGCCGGTCAAGACGGAGCCGAACGACAAAAGTGAGGATCCGCCGCCGCCCGATGGCGCTCAGCCGACGCGCAAGCGCGGACGCCCGCGCAAGGACGAGCAACGGCCAAAACCCGAGCCGACCCGGCTCGAACGGCAGACCACGCAGAACCTCGATCAGATGCTCGCCGATCTGCCCTCCGCGTGCGATGTCGGCTCCAAGAAGAACAGCAAGGGCTACAAGGAAACCTGGATCGGCTACAAACTGCATCTGGATGTCGCCTGCGGCCAAATCCCGGTCTCCTGCGTACTGACTTCGGCTTCCGTCCACGACAGTCAGGTCGCCATTCCCTTGATGACCATGACCGGCGCCCGCGTCTCCTATCTCTACGATCTAATGGATGCGGCCTACGACGCCGCCGCCATCCATGACCACAGCAAGGCGCTCGGCCATGCGCCGATCATCGATCGCAACTTTCGCGCCCAGCACGAAGCCAAGGCCGAATGGGCCAAAGAAGTCGAGCGCATGAAACTCATCCACATACCCGACCCCGACGACCGGCTCTTTGATTTTCGAACCATGGCCGAACGCGTGAACGCCCGACTGAAGGACGAATTCGGCGCGCGGGCCGTCCGCGTGCGCGGCGCGATCAAGGTCAAATGCCACCTCATGTTCGGCGTCGTCGCGCTCGCCGTCGATCAAATACTCCGCGTCACGCAGTTTCGGCCCGCGCCGGCCTGAGCCTCGGCCGCTCACAACGCCTAATGAAGGCGAATTGCGTCGCGCTCATTGAATTTTGCAAGAGGCTCATAGGGCAAAGATATCTCCGCGGAGATGGTCAGATCCAGGACTTGCAGGATGGTCGAAACGGCGAGGCATGATCCTTGACTTCCGACCGGCCCGGGCCCCGCCATGAAACTCTATGAGCGCTGGCCGGCTTCGAGGTCGCCGAGATGAAAGCCGGATACGCCCATGGTCCGCGGCCGATGGCGTACATGTACGAAGGCCGCGCGCTCGCTCGCCTCTCCCGTCGGGGCTCGCCGTCCAGGCGGCCCCCCGGCGAGGGTCACGCCTGTTACCGCTGAAGCTCAGACCCAGTTGAGGTCAGTACGGGGTCTGAAACTGGCGGAGGAGACGGGCGGCCGAAGCCTTCGAACCGCTAGTAGCGAACGGCCTCTAAGTCGTGGTAACTTGTAAGAATGCCCCTGCCGACCGACAGCGTCGTCCAAAAGCAGTTTAAAGGCTCCTTACAGGCTCATGAGCGCCATGGCGTTTGTCCAGGGCCGCTTCGCCGGCGCAAGCAGCATCACACGCACATGGACTGCCCCGAACATATGACCAGATAACTGCAGACCTTTCGCATGGCGAGCAGCTTGCAATGCCCTAAAGAGGAAGAGGGTCGAGGGAAGGGAAGATGACCCACCCTATCCAAATCATCTTGACCCGGCAACTAGCCTGGATTATGCGCGGCGGGTTGGCGGATGTAGCTTAAATATCTGATGTCATGTAGAATTTGGTTATCGAAGCCGATTTGCGCGATTTCAGTTAGGCCACCCCCGCCATGAATGATCCTATGCTGCCGTTGCCTGGTCTGTCACCGGCGGGCGGGAAGCCCGTCGTGGTCAAATTTGATGGTGGTTTGCTTTCGTCGGATGGCGGCGTTCTGGCTTTGCGCGAGGTCGAACAGCGCCTTCGCCTCGCCGACCGGCTCGCCGCCTGTATCGTGGACCCCCGCGCTCCCGATCAAGTGACGCACAGCCTGGCCGATATCATTCGTTTTCGGCTCCTGATGATCAGCGCCGGCTATGAGGACGGCAACGACGCCAATTGTCTGCGAAGCGATCCGATGTTCAAGATGGCGCTCGATCTGTCGCCGTCCGATCGGGAATTGTGCTCGCAATCGACGATCTCGCGGCTTGAGAATCTGCCGAACGTTCGCGCCTTGCTGCGCATGGGCCGGGCGATGGTCGATCTTTATTGCGAGTCCTTCCAAACAGTTCCCAAACGAATCACGCTCGACATCGACGACACGTTCGACGCGGTGCATGGCGGCCAGCAGTTGCGGTTGTTCAACGCGCATTATGACGAGTATGGCTTTCAGCCGATCGTCGTGTTCGACGGCGAGGGCCGCTTCATCACCGCCGTCCTTCGGCCTGCCAAACGGCCCGGCGGCAAGGAAATCAGGGCCTTCCTGCGCCGTCTGTTGCGCGCGATCCGCGCCAACTGGCCCAACACTGAGATCCTGCTGCGGGCCGACAGCCATTACTGCAGCCCCGAGGTTCTCGACTGGTGTCGAGCGAACGGCCTCGATTACATCCTCGGCGTCGCGCCAACCGCGACCTTGCGCCGACACATTGAAGTCCTCGAGGCCAGCACGAAGGCGCGCTTCGAGGCCGCGCCAAGAGACGACAAAATCCGCCGCTTCAAGGAGTTCTTCGACGGCGCCAAAAGCTGGAGCCGCGTCGAGCGCATCATCGCCCGCGTCGAGGTTGGCGCCGAAGGGCCCGACACGCGCTTCATTGTCACCAATCTGAAAAAGAGAAACGCTCGCGTGCTCTATGAAGAGGTCTATTGTCGGCGTGGCCAGGCCGAAAACCACATCAAATCCTTCAAGACGCATCTGGCGGCGGATCGCACCTCATGCACGAAGGCCACGGCCAATCAGCTTCGGCTGTTCCTCCACGCCGGCGCGTACTGGCTGATGTGGGGTCTGCGCGTGTCGATGCCGAAACGTTCGATGTGGCGCGTCGCCCAGTTCGATACGCTGCGCCTGCGCCTCATCAAGATCGCCGCCCGCGTCGTCGAGATGAAGACGATGATCCGAGTGCACTTGCCGACCTCCTGCCCCGCGCAGGATATTCTGCGCTTCGCTCTCGGACGCATACCGCGCCTCGTCACCTGACGGGCGGGGCTTCGAGCGCGCCCCGAATATTCACAAGCGTCCCTTCAACCCGCAAACCCTCCCCGCCCCAAACTCTGGCTCCAAGCCGGAGCCGACGCGGCGCGTCCAAGCCCAGGGGAAATCCAAAGAATGAACTGGACCCCATTGGTGGGACCACGGGGGGTTGGATTTAAGGTGTAATCTCGCCTGCTCCTGTCCTTCAAGAATCAAACCGCTTCTTGCTGCTTCTGTCTCTGCTGTGGGTATGTGGGCAACGCGTTTGCGTTGTCCAAGCGAAGCGGCATATCCACAGCCCTCGCCGCCGCCTCGATTTTGTCCATGCCGGCGCGCCACACCGCCATCGGCATCTGGTTGTTCATCGCCTGGTGAGGGCGCCGAAAATTGTAGAAGTTCATCCAGGAACTGATGCCGGACCGCGCCTCGCAGCCATCGGCGTAGGCTTTCAGATGCACTTCTTCGTACTTGATCGAGCGCCACAGCCGTTCGATGAAAATGTTGTCCATGAAGCGGCCGCGTCCGTCCATCGAAATCTCGACGCCGGCCGTCACAAGCTTGCTGGTGAAAGCCTCGGCGGTGAAAGTGGAGCCCTGGTCGGTATTGAAAATCTGCGGCTTTCCGAACCGAAGCAGCGCCTCCTCCAGCGCCGCCGCGCAGAAGCTCGCATCGTTGGTGTTCGACAGCCGCCATGCCAGAACCGCCCGGCTGGCCCAGTCGATGATCGCCACCAGATAGAGGAAGCCGCACGCCATCGGGATGTAGGTCACGTCGGCCGCCCACACGTGGTTCGGCTCGACAATCTTCAGGCCGCGCAGCAGGTAGGGGTATATCTTGTGCCTGGGCGCGGCTTTGCTCGTGCCGGGGCGCGGAACCAGCGCCTCGATCCCCATCACCCGCATCAGCCGCCGCACTCGCTTGCGGTTGACCCCACGGCCTTCCTTGTTGAGTTCGAAGGTCATTCGCCGCGAGCCGTAGAACGGAAGCTCGAGATGCAGTTCGTCGATCCGGCGCATCACCGCCAGATCGTCCGCCTCGGTGACAGGCTTTGAGCGGTAGACCCCCGAGCGCGTCAAGCTCAACAGCGCGCATTGGCGGCGCACCGACAGGTCCTTGCCAGGCCGTTCGACCATCGCTCTTCGATCGGGCGCGCTCATCGCCCTGGCCTCCCGGCCAAGAAATCCCGTTCGACCGTCAGTTGGCCGATCTTGGCGTAAAGCTTGGCCGTCTCGCGCTCGCGCTCCTCCTCGCCATCCCCGGAACCGCTCGCCCCTCGCGCGAACAGGCTCGCGACATTGTCGAGAACCTGCTTCTTCCAGGCATAAATCTGGTTCGGATGCACCCCGTGCCGCTTCGCCAGTTCCGGAACGGTCGCATCCTCGCGCAGCGCCTCAAGCGCAATCTTCGCCTTGAACGCCGCATCAAACTTCTTGCGTGACTTCGTCATTCCTCGCTCCATCGGTTGCGACAGAGCAGGACATTTCACACCTTAGCCAATGGTCCTAAATCCGGGTCCAGCTCAGAAATCGCCCAAAACACGACACCCGCGACGGCGAAATCCTCAAAGCGCTGCATTAAGCGGGCTAGCTGGATACCTGAGCGTCCCGCTCTTCCTTGTTGACCCTAAAGGGGACCTGATTTTCTACAACGAGCCGGCAGAGGCCCTGTTGGGTCGGCGATTTGATGAGACGGGCGCCATGCCGGCAGAAGAGTGGTCGACGGTTTTCACTCCTGTCGACGAGGAGGGACAGCCTATCCCGCCCGCAAGACTCCCACTGATGATCGCGCTCGAAAAGCGTCGGCCGGCCTACCAGCGCTTCTTCATCCGCGGACTGAACGGAGTGCGCCGTCACCTTGAGGTTACGGCAATCCCAATCGCTGGGATCCAAGGCGATTTCCTTGGCGCAGTTGCGCTCTTCTGGGAACTGTCGGAATGATGCGCGTCACCCTCTTCGGAACTCGCGGATCAATCCCGGCGCCAGGACCGGAGACAGCGCGTTACGGGGAAACACTCCAGCAGTCGAAGTTCGTGGAAAAAACGGCGCCGTGCTTGTGCTCGACGCTGGCACCGGCATCCGTCGACTGGGCGCGCAGGTCTCGCTGGCGACGGCCCGGATCGACATCCTTCTCACCCACCTCCATATGGATCACATTCAGGGACTGGGTTTTTTTGGGCCACTCTACAACCCGGCAATCGAAGTCCACATTTGGGGACCCGCCAGTAGCACACTCTCCCTAGAGGCTCGCCTGTCACGCTACCTCTCCCCACCCCTGTTTCCAGTGCACCTTCGCGACCTCCCCAGCGTGGCCTGCCACCATGTCCCGCGCCCGCCTTTCGACATCGGACCGTTCCATATCCAGACATCGCTCGTCTCTCACCCGGGGCCGACAGTTGGTTATCGCGTTGAGGGAGATGGTGGCGTCGTCGCCTATTTGTGCGACCACGAGCCCGCCCTTTGCCTCCAAAGTGGCCGATGGCCTGGGCGGGAGTGGATCTCTGGCTTCGATCTCGCGGTCGGCGTCGATTTGTTGATTCACGATGCTCAATACACCGACGAGGAGTACGAACAGTATCTGGGATGGGGACACAGCAGCTATCGGCACGCTTTCGAGTTCGCGGCCCAGGTTGGCGCCAAGGAGCTCGTCCCTTTTCATCACGACCCGTCTCACAACGACGAGATGCTTGATCATCTGCGCGAAAACGCGGTTCGGAGAATTAAACCCGAGTTCGCAGTGTCTAACGGCTGCGAGGGCGCGGTGTTCGACGTGGGATCGAAGAGCTAGTTAGAGGCAATATTGCCGGCAGATGCCGTCTCAACCGAAAAGTCGATGACCTCATCCGCGAGGCCGGCTTCGAGATCGCCGAGCTGAAAGCCGGCTACGCCCGCCGTCCGCAATCGATGACCTAGTACGAGGGCCGCGCGCGCTCCCCTCTCCCATCGGGAGAGGAGCCGGGGGTTGTACGATCCGGTAAGATCGCTGACGGATTGGACCGGATACATCGTTGACAGGTCTATTGCACGGCGAGGAGGGCCCCGCCGATGCCTTGGAGTGAGACCTGCGCGATGGACGAGCGGATGCGATTTGTGATTGCGGCGAGTGAGGACGAGGCGGTGATGACGGAGGTTTGCGCCGCGTTCGGGATCAGCCGCCAGACCGGCTACAAATGGCTGGCGCGCTATGCGGCGGAAGGCGCGGAGGGGTTGAAGGAGCGCAGCCGCGCGCCGATCCGCCATGGGCGGGCGCGCGACGAGGAGCTGGTGGCGGCGGCGCTGGCGCTGCGCGAGCGGCATCCGACCTGGGGTCCCAAGAAGCTGCGCAGGACGCTCGCCGACCGCTTGCCGGATGTCGCGCCGCCGGCGCTCAGCACGATCGGCGACTGGCTGCGCAAGGAGGGGCTGACCCAATCGCGTCGGCCGCGCAGGCGGTGTCCGCCCTTTTCTTCGCCGTTCCTGGCCGCCGACGGGCCCAACGCGGTGTGGTGCGCCGACTTCAAGGGCTGGTTTATGACGGGCGACCGCCAGCGCTGGCGATCCGCTGACGATCAGCGACGCGATGAGCCGCTATCTCTTGCGCTGCCAGGCGGTGGCGCAGACCGACGGGGAGCACGTGCGCCCGGTGTTCGACGCGGCGTTCTGCGAGTTCGGGTTGCCGCTTGCGATCCGCTCGGACAATGGGCCGCCGTTCGCGTCGGTCGGCGCAGGCGGGCTGTCGCGGCTTGCGGTGTGGTGGATCAAGCTCGGCGTGCGCCCCGAACGGATCGAGCCGGGCAAACCGACGCAGAACGGCCGCCACGAGCGCATGCACCGGACCCTGAAGGCGGACGCCGCCGACCCGCCGGCGGCCACGCTCGCCGAGCAGCAGCGCCGCTTCGACGAGTTCCGCGCCGTCTACAACCACGAACGGCCGCACGAGGCCTTGGATTTCGAGACGCCGGCGGCGCTCTATCGCGCCTCCGATCGCGCTTATCCTTGCGCCCTGCGCGAGCCCGATTATCCGGACGACTGCGCCGTGCGGCGCGTGCGCTCGAACGGCGTGATCAAATGGGCCGGCGACCTGATCTTCGTCAGCGAGGCCCTGGTCGGCGAGCCCGTGGCGATCGAGGAGACCGAGGCGGGCGAATTGCGGGTTCGCTACGCCGACGTCGAACTCGGATTCCTCGACAAAAGCGGCCGCCTTCGCCGCCGGAAATTGTCGCGGCCGCCCGCCTGTGGACTTGTGGACAACGCTGAGGCGTTGCCCACAATCCCACAGGAAGAGCAGCAGCAACAGCCGGCCGCGTAAGTGGCCAAAAGTGTCAACCATGTATCCGGTCCAAAGTGTCAACCATCAATCCGGTTGCACAGGGTGAGGGGACCGGGCTTCAGCCGAAGGACAAACGCGGCGTTGCAGTATGACCCGGCGGCGCAACGGTCGAGCGGGAACTACTGGCTTTGTAATTCCAATAGTACTTGCCTCGCCTTTGTTGCAAACACACGGAGGGACCGTGCCTATCCGGTTAACGCCCACACCTACCATATCTTGAGTTGGCCGACGCGCGGCGCTATCCGGTTGACACCCACAGATAGGCGAGTTAGATCGTGGGCGTAAAGCGGATACAGGTCGCTGACCATGGACGTTCTCGCCCGCGCCAATCTGCCATTCCCGGAATTGCTCCCCGAGTTCCAGGGGCTTTTTCCTGATGATGCGGCCTGATGGAAAAGTCCCGTTGGAGCGAGGGGTTCGTCTGCCCTCACTGCGGGTCTGTTGGGGAACCGTTCCGCTTTGAAAATCGTCCCGGCGTTTTGCGATGCCGCCATTGCCGTCGCAACACGGGATTGACCGTGGGAACCGTGATGGAGCGCAGCCATACGCCGCTGAGCGTTTGGTTCTGGGCGGCTTATCTGGTTGCCAGCCAGACGCAGGGCATGTCGGTGGTGCAGTTTCAACGGCAGCTTGGGCTGACGCGATATGAGACCGCCTTCGGCATTCTGCACAAGCTCCGCGCGGGCATGGTGCGACCCGATCAGGACCGGATTGGCGGCAGGGCCGGAGAGCATGTTGAGGTGGACGAAGCCTATGTTGGAGGCCGGACTCGTGGCGAAGGCCGTGGCGTCCACCACAAGACGCTGGTGACGGCTGCCGTCGAGGTCCGCCACCGGGAGCCGGGCACTGCGCAGGACAAGCGGAAGGATGGTCGCTATGCCGGTCGCGTCCGGCTGTCCATCGCTGACGACCGCAGCGCCGAATTGCTGGCCAGATTTGTCGAGAGTGCCGTCATGCCGGGGACGCTGGTCATCACCGACGACTGGAGCGGCTATGCCAGCCTGCGCAAGCGGGGCTACGACCACCACGCGATTGCCGAATGCGGCGACCCGGAGGTGGCCGAGGAGTTCCTGCCGATCTGCCATCTCGTCTTCTCCGAATCTGAAGACGTGGCTGAACGGCATCCACCACGGCGTCAGCGCCAAGCATCTGCAAGCCTACCTCAACGAGTTCACTTTCCGGTTCAACCGCCGCTTCTACCCGTTCAACGCCTTCCGCTCTCTGCTCGGTGTCGCGGGTGGCGTCGAGTTACCAACCTTTGCAGAACTCTATTCGGGCGATTGGATGCATCCTACATGTAGTGGGTATGGGCGTTAACCGGATAGGCACGGGAGGGACAATGCAATACTCATATAGAATGACATTGCTTCTGGCGATGGGATTGCTGGCGCCCAACGCCTCACTGGCGGCCTCGCTTGGCGTTTATTTCAGTTGGACAGGAACATCGGCTTGTTCGGGAACCCCGCCAGCGTTCACCATCGCGAACGTTCCGAAGGGGACCAAATACCTCGACTTCAAATTGGTCGATCTTGACAAGTTGGACTTCGTACATGGTGGGGGCCAGATTCCGTATTCTGGGTCCGGGAAGATACCGGCTGGGGCGTTCGACGGGTCGTACAAGGGTCCATGCCCGCCTAATGGCGCTACTCACATATATGAATGGACCGTCGATGCGCTTGATGATTTCAAGGCCAAGGTTCTGGGTGAGGGCAAGGCGAGGGGGCGGTTTCCACCGCATGACGCAGGGCCGCATTCGAGCCATGCGCGCGCAATCTTGCCCGTGCGTAATCGCGGGCAATAGCGCGAAGCCCGCCGCGCCGATCAACCGACCATCATCCTTGAAGGCGAACCAGCCGAGGCCAGGCGGCTCGACGCCGCCATAAAGCAGGAGTACAAATACCCACGAAGCGATAGAGTATAGTCAGTAACCTGAGATCGACTTATCGCTGAACGGCGACGTCTCGATCGGCGACAATGTCGGGTCTTTCATTTTTATAAAGCCAAAGCCGGTAGCTTCATGACAGGTGTTGCATGCGGCCGTTAGCTTACTGAAGGCTTTGGAAAATTTCACGCTGTCCTTCGCCTTGATCGCATTTTCAACTTCATCGGCCACCGGCGTCATCATCGTCATGTTTGATTGCACATTATTTGGATAAAGACTTCTTGCTCGATCAATACCGGTCCGGATTTGTACCAATTCATAATTTGCCAGCGGCCAGTTTTGCGCTGTGCCTGCATACCACAACTTGAAATGACTTAGTTGTGTTGCGACCATGATGAGGTTTAACGGCGGCGCATAGCCTTCCTGCAAGTTTGCCGGTTTTTGATCGTCAGCCAGAACCGGCGACGAAGCGCCTATGGATAAAAAGGCTATTGCCGCAACATGCTTCATGTTCATGATCGCGCATTCCCGGATTGCCGCCACGTCGCTCGCCAACCTGCCTATAGACCGACATTCGCGGGTGACCGCGGACCCCCCATGGGAAATTGCCCCAACTTTGACTTTCTGACAAGCCTGAGGCGTCGCAACCGCAGGGTAATCGGGTGAAGAAGTAGGTGACAAACGGCGAAAGTGCTGAATCCATGACGAGCCTCGATTCGCATCAGAGGGGCGAGGCATGGCGGAGGCGGCAGCGGACTGCGCGGCGTTTGACGAAACCGTAGTTTTTCTGAGTCATTTCAATGATCTGAAGGATCCCCGCCAGCGGGGGAAGGTTGACTATCCGCTGGAAGAGATCCTGCTCCTCTGCCTCATCGCCGTCCTGGCCGGCGCGGAGACCATCACCGACATCGCCCTGTTCGGCCGCAAGAAGCTGGACCTTCTGCGCCGCTTCCGCCGCTTCGCCAACGGCACGCCGGCGCACGACCATCTTGGCGATATCCTCGCCGTGCTGGACCACGAGCAGTTCCAGCGCTGCTTCGTCGCCTGGGTAGCCGCGCTGACCGGAACTCCCGAGGGGGTCATCGCCATCGATGGCAAGACCGCCCGGCGGTCCGGCCAGAAGCGGAAGGGCCACGCGCCAATCCACATGGTTTCCGCCTTTGCGGCGCGCCAGCGCCTGGTGCTCGGCCAGGTCAAGGTGGCCGAGAAGTCCAACGAGATCGTCGCCATCCCCAAACTGCTGGACCTGCTGGCCATCGAGGGGGCGATCATCACCATCGACGCCATGGGGTGTCAGCGCGACATCGCGCAGAAAGTGGTGGAGAAGAAAGCAGACTACGTGCTAGCGCTGAAAGGCAACCAGGGGTCGCTGCGCGAGGACGGGGAACTGTTCGTGGCCGAGCAGAAAGCCCGCCGGTTTCAGGGACACAACGATCAGTCGCGACCAAACGGTGGATGGCGATCATGGCCGCATCGAGACCAGGACCACGACCGTCATTCACGACATCGGCTGGCTGCAGGAGCGCCACAACTGGCCCGGATTGAAGGCCGTGGTGGTGGTCGAAAGCGAGCGGGAAACCGGCGACAAGATCGAGCGGGAGACCCGCTTCTACCTGACGTCGCTGGCGCTGATGGCGTGCATGCTAGCTAGGACCGATCGTACGCAGCCACTGGGCGATCGAGAATAGCCTGCACTGGATCTTGGACATGGTGTTCCGCGACGACGAGTGTCGGCTGCGAACCGATCACGCACCCGCCAACTTCTGTACGATCAAGCACATGGCGCAGAACCTGATCCGATTGGCTCCCGGAAAGGCTTCCCTGCGGCTCAAGCGAAAGACCGCCGGATGGGACGACGACTTCCTCGCCAGCCTGATCACGCGGTAAAAAAGCTTCACCCGATTCCCCTGGTCGCAACCGGCTTTCCGTGAGGTCGGGTCGGCGGGTCGCGCAGAGGTACGGGCGCGATAAGGAAATTTCCGCGGTGGCTCCCAAAGCCGCGCAAAAAACAATTCGCTCTTATTGCGAGGTCTGTTGAGAGCTGAGAGAGTTGGGTCGGGCTTCGAGGGCTGCGTGAGATGGATACCACGGCGTTTGCGACTTGGCTTGGCGGGATTGGGCTTTTGGACCCGGCGCAACGCGCCGAGGCGTTCCGGGAGTTGGCGCTGGCCGAAGCGGACGATCCGATCGACCTTTCGGCTCACCCTGTCGATGCCGCCGTGCCGCCTTATGAGGCTGCTGTTGCGCCCTCGCTCCCGGTCGCGGAGACGGACGATGCCGCGCCTGAGGAAGACCTGTTGTCGAAGGTCGGGCGGGATCGGATTGCGCGCTTTGGCTGTCCGCACTGCGGTCGGGATGACGTTCGTCCCTGGGGCAAGGCTGGCGGCAAGCCTCGGTACCGCTGCACGAGCTGCCGGAAGACATTCAACCCGCTGACCGGGACGCCGTTGGCCGGCTTGCATCACCAGGATCGCTGGCCTGACCAGGCGCAGGCGCTGATCGCCGGCGAGACGATCGCGAAAGCCGCGGAACGCTGCAAGGTGGCCTACACCACCGCGTTCCGGTGGAGACATCGGTTCCTGTCCGCGCTCAATCTCGACAAGCCGCGGCGCCTGTCCGGGATCGTCGAGGCGGACGAGACCTTCATCCTCGAATCCTTCAAGGGCAAACGCCGCGATCTGCCGAGAGCATCGCGCCAGCGGGGCGGCAAGGCCGCCAAGCGGGGTCTGTCGGCGGAGCAGATCCCGGTCATCGTCGCCCGCGACCGCACCGGCGCGACCATCGATGCCGTCCTGCCGCGGCTCGACGCCGCCAGCATCACGGCCGCGCTCGGGCAGGTCATTACCCGGCCAGCGGAACTGTGCTGCGATGGGGGTGCGGCGATCACCGCATTCGCTCGGCGCGCCCGGGTCAAGTTCCATGCCTTGCCCGCGCCCGGCACGCCAAAGCCGGAGGCGCCAGATCTCCACATCAACAACGTGAACGCTTACCACGGCCGGCTGAAGGAGTGGATGCGGCGCTTCCATGGCGTCGCCACCAAGAACCTTCCGAGCTATCTGAGCTGGCGGCGAACGATCGAGGCCCTCTCAACAGACTCGGCCCCGGACGCCTGGATCATGGGCGCCCCGGATTGGGTCCATATCAACAGAGCTCGATATAAGAGCGAAACAATTTCCTTGCCAAGGCGGCGAAGTAGTTCTATATTTGTTCTTGTATTGTCGTCCTGAAGGAGACAGCGGAGTTGTCTGGTTCCATCGAAGCGGTTCCGCCCGCCGCCCGTCGCGATCGATTGATCTACCGGAGGACGCGGATGCGGCCAGGGAGGGCCAAGAAAGAAATTTCGCCCGAGAGTCGCCGATAACCCTTTGAAAACTCCCGGTTCGCCACCAGTGATGGAAGGAATTCGAAGCAATTTTCAGCGCTTGTTGAGTTCCCGGGCGCGTCCTGGACGCGCGCGTGACGCGTCTTTGAAGTCACGCGGCGCTCGGCCCGACGAATGCGGCTTTCAGGCGCGCAGCGCCGGCGGGGGGCGAAGCGGCCGGCCCGGAAAAGTAATTGCTCACCCCGTCTGGGGGACGGCGGGTCCGATGAGGACGTTTCGGATGGCTTGGAGAGCGCCGATCGACTGTCTGCGGCCGGATTCGATGACGGTTCGGATGTCGGCGTATTGTTTTGCGCCCCATTGGGAGCGGAAGCCGTTGGTGATTTTGCGGTAGGTGGCGCAGGGCCGCAACGAGCGCTCGGATTCGTTGTTGGTCGGGGGAACGGCTCGGTTGGACATGAAGACGAGAAGGTTGGGGCGGAGCTTCTCGATGGTCTTTTTCCATTTGACGCCGGCGGGATGAACGGGGGTCAGGGCCAAGATGTGATCAAGCTGGGCTTCGAGGCGTCTTTTGTGGATTTTGAGCGTGGCGTCGTTCCATGTGTCGCGCCGCCCGGCCTCCTCGCAAGCCACGCCGATGAAGTGGCGCAGGGCGCGGGCGAAGACGGCGTCGCCCGCGTCGATGACGTATTGCGTGTCGCGGAGGAGATGGGCGAGGCAGGCTTGGTGGTCTTTCTTGGCCCAGCCGGCCTGGGCGCCGCAACGATCGGAGACCCAGGCGTCGGGGCGAAAGTCGCCGAGAAACTCCTCGACCGCCTCCTTGGAGCGGCGGGGATGAGTTCAGGAAGAACGCGTTCTGATCGTGATGGAAAACCCACAGCCACCAGCTTCGCTTGCCGACCCGCAAGCCGGTCTCGTCGGAACAGATCACGCTGCCCGACAACAGCCGGTCGCGGATGGCGGCGCTGGCCGCCGCGAAGTTTTCGCGCGTCGCCGAGAGAATGTTGACCAGCGCGCCTTCGCTGATGTCGAGGCCGAACAGGTCTTTCATCAGCCGCGACAGCCGCTCGAAGGCAACGCCCTGGGTGAAGCGCAGATAAAGGATGAAAGCCTTCAGGTTGGGGCCGAACGGCGAGCCGGGCTCCAGCCCCTCCGGGGCCTCGGCCTTGAAACGCCTGGCGCAGCACGGACAGACGCCGCCGTGCAGGCTCACCCGTGTGATCTCGGGGACGATCGGAGGAATCTCGATCCGGTCGTAGACCTCGCAAGGCGCCTGGGGGACGCCGGAGACGTCGGCCCCGCAATGCCCGCACGCGCTCGCCAGGACATCGCGCCGATGCGTCGGGTTCGGATGCAACGGCCGATGCGCGCCCGGATGCGGCTTCTTCTTGCGGCGGCTCTTCACGAACTCGGTCGTCTTCTTGTGGCCCTGGCTCGGCGGGATGCTCGAGTTGTTCGGCGTCTTCGGCGGACGATCCTGCTTGGCCTGCAGGGCCGCCTCGAGGTTGGCCACCTTCGCGATCAAGCGCTCGATCGCCTCCGCCTGCGCCACCGCGACGCCGAGCAGTGTTTCCCGATCCAGCGACTTAAACGCATTCCGATTCATCGGAAGCGTGAATCATACGTTGATTCTCAGGTCAATGGCTCAAGTCAATGGCGCCAAACACCGCTGCCCCACGACCCTTTCAAGAAACGGGGGTCAGCAATTACCCCGGAAATGGCGCCTAAAGGATTGAAATCGTTCGTGCGCGGACAAACCTGCGCAGGCGGGAGAAGGGAACGCGCCCTCTCCCCCTTGCGGCGCTTGCGGGAGAAAGTTGGGGTGAGGGCGACGACCGGAGGGGCGAGCCCTCCGGCGAGGGCTAGGAAACTACTTTCCTCCCCAGCGCTGCGGATAGCCGGGCAAGTCCTTGCAGCCGCACATCGCGTAATGCAGCGGCGGCATGTTGGGATCGACATACTTGTCGAGGTCGGCCTGCGTGATGACCGGCTGCGGCAGTTTCCAGTTGGGCCCAGGCACGGGCTCGCCCTTCAAAATCTCGACCGCGGCGATGATCGGCGTGCGCCACTGGAAGGTCGGGTAGGTCGGCGCGATCGCGGTGAGGCCTTTATCCTTCCACTTCCTGAGAAAGTCCTCCTGATCCTCGCCGGTGATGATCGGATAGGGCTTGCCCGCGTCCTCGAAGGCCTCGAGCGCCGCCACCGACGTTGCGCCGGCGTCCATCCAGACCGCATCGATATTGCCGAAGCGGTTGAGGTAGTCCTCGACGATCGACTTCGTCTTGGCGTTGTCGCCATCGGTGAATTCGGCGCCGACGACATTGACCCCGTTCTCCTTGAAATTGCGGTTGGCCGCCGACCATCGGGTCTCCAGCACGTCGACGCCCGGAGAGATTCTCAGCGCCAAGACCTTCCCGCCCTTCGGCAGCTTGGAGACGACGAAATTCGCGGTCGAGATGCCCCAGCCGTATCCACCGACCGGATTGATGAAGGCCACTGGGCATTGGGTCAGAACGCCGCGGTCGAACACGATGGTGGGCAGCTTCTTGCAGGCGGCTTCGACCGCCGGAGTGAGCGCCGCAGTCGTGTTCGGCGATACGATCAGCAGATCGCAATTGCCGCTCGAAACGAAGCGTCGATGTCGGAGATCTGCTTGTCGTCCTTGCCCTGCGCGTCGGCGACGGTGAAGGACTTGATGTCGTCCTTGAGGACGTCGACTTGCGCCTGCATGTTGGTGAAGCCGACGACGCGCCACGGATTGAAGAGGCCGGCGTTGGAGAAGCAGATCCGGTAAGGCCCGGGCTTCTTGTATTGCGCGGTGTCGACCTCCTTGCCGTCGAGATGCTGCTCCCAGGGCTTGTCGGCGGGACCCTGCGGGGTCGTCGCGAGCAGGTCTTGGCGGCCTGGAACTCTTTCGGATCGTCAAAATTCTGCGCGAGCGCGCCGCCGGCGAAGCTGGCCAGGGCGGCCCCCAAGATCGTTGACGTGATCAGCTTCAACATCATCAGTCTCCTTACCTCCCTGTCGCCGATGTCCGGCGATCCCACGGACGCGCGACGCGCGCCCGCTACCCTGCGCGGCGTCGGCGCCAGGCGCCGAACGCGACCGCGGCAATCAAGATGATCCCTTGCGCCGTCTCCTTGAGCGGCTGAGGCAGCCCGAGCAGGGTGAGCAGCGCGAAGAGCGCCGTCAGCGTGAGCGCTCCGGCGACGGCGCCGACCACCGTTCCGCGCCCGCCCATCAGCTGAACGCCGCCGACGACGCAGGCCGCGATGGCCTGCAGCTCGAGCCCGTGCCCGACGTCGATCGAGACGCCGCCGAATCCGCCGAGCATGACGCCCGCCGTCACGGCCGCGAGCGCGGATATGACGAACACGCCGAGGCGCACGTACTCGACCTGCACTCCGGCCAGTTCTGCCGCGCGCGCATTGTCGCCGACCGCGAACACCCGCCGCCCGAACACGGTCCCATGCAGGCCCCACCAGGCGAGCCCGCAGACCGCCGCGAGCACGACGATCGCGAGCGGGAAAATTCTGATGAGAGGCACGTCGTGGAAGACGAACCGGCCGAACATCCGGAAATTGTCCGGCAGATAACCGCGTGGCGCTCCGCCGCACCACATCATCGCGGCGCCGTTGACCGACAGCAGAGTTCCGAGCGTCGCGATGATCGAGGGCGTCCGGAGAAAGGCGACGACGGCGCCGTTGATGAGCCCGACCAGGAAGCCGATCGCGTAGAGGACGGCGATCGCCCACCAGGTCTTCGACGGATCGTTGGCGGTGAGCATCGACCCGCCGATCACGGTCAGGGTCACCAGCGACCCGACCGAGAGGTCGAAGCCGCCGCTGACGAGCACGAAGATCTGGCCCGACGCCAGAATGGCGAGAGGCGCGGCGCGCCGCAGGAAATTCATGATGCCCGCGGGCTCGAGGTAGGTCGGCTGCAGCAGTCCGACGGCGAGGTAGAAGACGAGGAAGACCACCACCGCGATGTTGATGCGACGGGCGACCTCGATCGCGCGCGACCTTCGCCGGGCTTCGTCCAGGGCGAGCGTCATGCGACATGATCCCGCGTGCGGACCGTGTAGACCGCGACCGCGGCGACGACGATCGCCCCGCGCAGCACGAGTTTCGGATAGGCCGAGACCCCCATCATGTTGAACGCGGCGTCGAGGGATGCGAACAGCAGCACGCCGGCGAGCGTGCCCCAGAACTCCGCCGCGGCCGCCGGCCAGGAGGGCGCCGCCGATCACCACGACCGCGATCGAACTCGAGGTCATAGACGCCGTCGCGTCCGATCCAGGGCGCGCCGGACCGAAGGCGGCTGGCGAGATAGAGGCCGGTCACTCCGGCCGAAAGGCTGCACGACATGCGCCCCGATCGTGACGAGGTCCGTGCGGATGCCCGCAAGCCGCGCGCCCTCCGCGTTTCCGCCGACCGCGTAGAGATGCGCGCCGAAACGCGTGGCGCGAAGGACAATGGACGCGACGGCGGCGAGAACGAACAACGCCGCGACCGAATAGGGGACGACGCCGAACGCACCATAGGCGACGGCCTGGAACTCGCGCGGGACCGATCCTGCGAAGTCGGTGAAACTCGCCGAAAGCATTCCCTGCAGGATGAGCCCGACCCCGAGGGTCGCGATCAGCGGATTGACCTGCAGCCGGGAGACGAGGGCGCCGTTGACGACGCCGACGAGAGCCGAAACGACAAGGACAATGGCGAGGGCCGGAAGCATCATTTCCGTGCGGCCCTGCATGATGAACGAGGCGAGCACCGCTGCGACGCTGATCAGGTTGGCGACCGAAAGATCGATCGACCCAGCGAGGATCGTGAACGTCTGGCCGAGCGCGACGGCGCCGAGCGCGACCATCCTTTGCAGCAGTCCGATGACGCCGTCCGTCTCCAGCATCTTCGTCTGCCCCGTCCAGAGCGCGACGCCGACATAGAGAGCAACCGACCCGACGAGCAGCAGCGCCGGCGCGCCGACGCCCCGCCCTCCTGCCGGCCCCGACTTCGAGACTCCCGCGTCGCTCACTGGAGCGTCGCGCGCGGGCCGTGGTCGTGTTCGACCGGCGATCGCCATCACGTCCTCTTCGCTTGCGCCGCCCGGCAATTCGCCGGCGACGGCGCCTTCGCGCATCACGATGATGCGGTCGCTGACCCCGACGATTTCCGGCAGATCCGACGAGATCATCAGAATCGCGCGCCCCCGATCCGCGAGCTCGCGCATGATCCTGTAGATCGCGGCCTTGGCCGCGACGTCGATGCCGCGCGTCGGCTCGGAAAAGATCAACACTCGGGGGTCAAGCGCGAGCCATCGCGCAATGATCACGCGCTGCTGGTTGCCTCCCGACAGGAGGCGGGCCTCCTCGTCGAAACTCGTCGCGCGGACGTCGAGCTGCTTCAGTCTGCGGTCGGTGGCGGCAGTCGACATGGGCTCGCCGGTCGGCGAGCGAAGCGAACCCGCGAAGGCCCTCAGCGTCAGCGCGGCGTTGTCCCGCAAGGACTGCTGCATCAGCAGCCCCTCGCGCTTCCGGTCGTCGGACAGGCGTCCGAGGCCCGCCCCGATGGCGGCGCGAGGAGTTCTTGGCCACGACCGCTCTGCCGCCGATCTCCATCGTACCGGACTCGAACGTCTCGTCGCCCGATATGGCGCGCGCCAGTTCGTTCTTCCCCGAGCCCTCCAATCCCGCGACGCCGACGATCTCGCCGGCGCGCACGGCGAGATCGACGCGGCGCAAATGCCGATTCGATCCGGCGCGGATCGCCAGTGCCTCCGCGCCGGGCGGTCGGGACGATCGGGGCGGATAGAATTCCGCCAGGTCCCGTCCGACCATCGCATGAATGAGCCGGCTGGTCGGCGCCTTCGCGAGCGGCGCGGTCAAAACCGCGCGGCCGTCCTTCAGCACGGTGACGCGATGCGCGACGGCCTGGATTTCCGGCATCCTATGGGAGATGTAGACGATCGACACGCCCTCCGAGCTCAGGCGGCGCACGAGGTCGAGCAGGCGCGAGGCGTCGGCGCGTTCGAGCGCGGCGGTCGGCTCGTCCATCACGAGAATGCGCGCCTCGATCGCGAACGCCTTGGCGATTTCGACGATCTGCCGCTGCGCGATCGACAAGTCTCCCGCGGGCGCCTCCGGCGCGATCGACGAGCCGAGGCGGTGGAGCAGCCGCTAGGAACTCGACGCGCATCCGCCGCCGATCGAGCACGCCATAGCGGGTCGGCTCGATGCCGAGAAAGATGTTCTCGGCGACCGTGCGATAGGGAAGGAGGCTGAGCTCCTGATGAATGATGCTGATGCCGGCCTTTCGCGCCGCGACCGGGTGTGAGAATGTGACGCCTCGTCCGTCGATCCAGATCGCGCCCGCGTCCGGCTGGTAGACGCCGCCGAGGATTTTTATCAGCGTCGACTTCCCCGCGCCGTTTTCGCCGCAGAGCGCGTGGACCTCGCCCCGCGCGCAGCCGAAGCTGACGTCGTCGAGCGCGAGCACGCCTGGAAACGACATCGTGATGTTGCGCATCTCGAGGGCCAGCGCGGCGCTCTCCACCCCTTTTCCTCCCGGCGTTGTTAATGCAGAGCCCTGTTTGAACGCGCCCGGCGCCTGCCTCTCGGTTCGCGGCGCATCATGCCGTTTTTCATCGGCATCGCAAGCCGGCGCAGGGTCGCAGCAGTCGACGCCGTCGACATTGTTGCAAACGACCGTAGTCCGCGGCAAAACCCTCTCTCGCCGGAAATTCGCTGAGAGAGGGGCGCGCGAGGCTGTGTACGTGGACATCATCGGCCGCGCCTGTTGACCAACTGCATTCCTTTCGGCGATGTCGGGTCGATAAGGTCGACTCAGGGGATCGGACATGATCGAGAGACTGCGGGTCGCGTTGCTGTTCGGCGGTCGCTCGGCGGAACACGAGGTGTCCGTGCTTTCCGCGGCCAACGTATTTCGCGCGCTCGATCCGATCCGCTACGAGACCGTGCCGATCGGGATCACCCGGTCAGGGGAATGGCTCATCTGCTCCGTTCAAGGCGGCGCATTTCCCACTGCGGTTCCCGAGAAAGGACCGCGAGTCGCTCTCCTTCCTGGCGGCTCGGGGCGGCTCGCCGTCATCCCGGAGTTGGGTGGGGCGACGACCGACCCGTCGCTTGCGGTCGACGTCGTCTTTCCGGTTCTGCATGGTCCGTTCGGCGAGGACGGGACGGTGCAGGGCGCGGCCGAGATTGCCGGAGTGCCGTATGTCGGGTCGGGCGTGCTGGGCTCCGCCGCGGCGATGGACAAGGATGTCGCCAAGCGGCTGATGCGCGACGCCGGACTGCCGATCGCACGCTTCCTGACCTTCAGCCTCCCGGAGGCGCCGACCTTCGAGGCGGTCGTGTCCGAACTCGGCCGTCCGGTCTTCATCAAGCCGGCGCGCCTCGGCTCGTCGGTCGGGATCAGCAAGGCCGGGACGAAGGAGGAGTTCGCTCATGCGGTCGCCGAGGCGTTCCGGCACGACCGCAAAATTCTCGTCGAGGAGTATGTGCGCGGCCGTGAGATCGAGTGCGGCGTGCTCGAAGGCGAGGATGGGTCGCTCACGGCGTCGCTGCCCGGCGAAATCGTCCCGAGCAACCGCCACGGCTTCTACACCTACGAGGCCAAATACCTCGACGAGCAGGGCGCCGCGATCAAGGTCCCGGCGGATCTGCCGCGCGCTGTCAGCGACAAGGTGCGCAAGCTGTCGATCGAAGCCTTCCGCGCGCTCGGCTGTGAGGGGATGGCGCGCGTCGACTTCTTCCTGCGCGAGGATGGCGAGCCTGGTCGTCAATGAGGTCAACACGCTGCCGGGATTCACCAACATCAGCATGTACCCCAAAGTCATGGAGGCGATCGGCGTCAGCTATCCCGAACTGGTCGATCGCCTAATTCGCCACGCGCTCGCGCGTGCGAGCTCAGGGACGGCGTCGGCCCCAGGAACGGCGGCCCGATAAGGATTTTCGAACGCCTGGGCGTCCGTGTCGCGCGCTTCGCCAACGCCGAGGTCTGCGAAGACCTTGACGCCGTGCTTGCACTGCGTTTGCCCTTCAACCAATGCGCTGGTCCCCTCACCCCCGGCCGCTCTCCCGATGGGAGCGGGAGTCCCTCCCTCCACCAACTACCCGTTCGCCGTCAGCCACGGCGGCTTGGCGAAGAGCGCAATTAGCGCATCGAGGAAGACGCGCACTTTCGCCGCCAGGTGGCGGTGGTGCGCATAGACCGCCGTGATCGAGAACTCGACGGCCTGATAGCCGGGCAAGAGCCGCACGAGCGAACCGGCTGCAAGCTCCTCGTGAACGATGAATGGAGCAGCGAGCAACAAGCCGGCGCCGGTGACGGCGGCCGTCCGCAGCACCTCGACGCTGGTCGTCACGATGTTTCCGCTGACGCGCACATCGGCCGCCTAAGCAAATTCCGTTTGGCTAACCAACGGATAGGTTCACTCGCCCACCGGACCGTCACAGACATCGCCGCGCTCGACCAAGCCATGCATGACGCCTTCATCGATCTCAACCGCGAGCGCATCGCCGATCCGTTGGCCATGCCACGAATCTCTGCTTAATTCTTACTCGAAGGATCATAGACAAAACGAGTCGAGCATTTGTCGCCGATGCAGTGACGGGATCAAGCCGCGGCGAGAAGATCGACGACCCGTTGGATTGCGGCATCGGCGCGGTGATAGGCGACTTCGAGGCGGCTATTGGGGCGGTGTTGTGGTGCTGGCCGGTGGTGGAAGCGACTATTGGCGAGCGGTCCGCAGAGGCGCTTGTGGAAGAACAGGAAGAGCAGGGCCACCTGGACGCCTTTTTGCGTGAGGCGGTAGGCGTAGCGTGAGCCGTCGCGCTCGATGAGGCCATGCCCTTTGAGCTTGCGCAGGTCGTAGCGCAGCTGGTTGAGGCGGTAGGCCTTCTCGGAGAGATCGAAGCTGGTGAGGACGGCATGATGGATTTGCCGGGCCGTCCAGCCACCGATCTGAGGGCCGCCGTGCAGGAGAACCTCGAACAAGCGCACGATGCGTGCCTCGTGGATCTTGAGGCCGGGATAACGGACGGCGCCGACGGTGATCGGGCGCGCAAGGCGCTCAAGGAGGGGAAAGTCGACGTGGCTGTTGAGCCATTGCGCCTGGAAGCCGGCGAAGCGGTCGGTGATCGCCAGGAAGGTGGTGCGCACGGCGTCGAGATGATCGAGTCCCTTCCTCAGGCCGAAGTCATTGAGGTTATTGGAGACCAGCTCGTTGCGCAGGAAGGTCGAGAATTTCTCGTACTGCTTCAGGAAGGCGCTCTTGAAGTCGGCGCGGAAGACATGATGGCCGTGCTCGATCTGGTCGATGACCGTGGCCAGCTTGCCGCGCATGCGGCGATTGAGCCGCGTGCCGAAGATCGCAGCGATCTTATCGGCGCCGAGCCGCCACAGGCCGAGCTCGCAGCTGCGCTCGAACAGCTTATGGATGGGAAAGTGGCGTTTGAAGATGAAGTTGCGGCAATACTCGACCTGCGAGATGGCGTAGAGGCGAGACAGGTTGAGCTGGGCGCGCTGCGTCTTCGAGAACTTCGGCCCGAGGATCAGGGTCCAGTAGTCGAGCCGGCGGCGGATGACGTTCCGGGCTCAGCCGATCGGTTGCCGCCTGCAGCGCCGCTGGATCGGCGACCGCAAGAAAGGCGTTGTCATGCTTGCGGAAGCCGATCCCGGCCCGCTTGAGTTCCTGCTCGATGAAGCTGTGAACCGTTCAGGTAATAGGCGGTCTGGAACGGGAAGAACGAGGCCACCCGCAGAACCATCGGCCCGAGCGCCTCGTCGCGGATGTAGAAGTCGTAGTGTGTGAAGCGGCTGCGCTGATGGGCGAGGATGCGGTAATGCGGATCCTTGCTCGGATACTTCGGCAGGCTGATGCGATAGGTCGGCCCTTGCTCCATGCTCTTGGCGCGAGACGCGGCGGCGGGCGCAACAATCGACCTTTGAGGAACGCCTTGAAGGCGCGCGAGAGGATCGCCCGCCATTTTTGCAGGCGCGTCAACTGCTCCGCATTTTCAGCCAAGCCTCGTAGGAACTCGGCTACAGCCGCGAGCGCCTTGGCGGCTGGCTTGGCCCTGGCGTGCGAGCTCGTCACGCGGATCGTCGTTTGGCGCGCGTGCCGCGTGCGCGTCGCGATGGCGGAAAGAAACAGGGGCCGGCTGGTGATCGCCTCGCGGTGCAGACCCGGTTCGGCGAGACGCACAAAAATGTTCCACCAGTCGTAAAACAGCGCGAGCAGCCGCGCCGCAAGGCGGCAGCGCGCGAGATCATGCATCGTGAAGCCGCCCCAGCCCCATTGGTTCTTCATTTCATCGAAAATATTTTCTCCATCGCCGCAATCGCGATAGAGCTGGCCGAACGCTTCAGTTTCTTCCTCGAGCGAGGTGACCAGAACCGAATATTCGTAGACTTCTGTCGCCTCGCCGATCTCGGTGAAGGAAAGCTGCGGCGTCCCGTCTTCGTCGCTTTGCGCAAGCCCCAAAGCGCCTTTCAACCCGACGCAGCACCATCACCCGCCGCTCCCGGCTCCAGCCCGTCAAGCGAACGGCGCTCTCTTGGCCTCGAAGCCTTGGCCGGCGCAAACCCATTCGCGCGCGCCGGCGAGCTTCTCGATCATACGCTTGACGTTGGCGGTCAGGCGCAGCTTGAACAGATACGGCAAGCCGCGCGCCTCGGCCTCGCGCATGATCCCCTCGTTGCCGAAGCCCGAGTCTCCGCGCAACAGCGCCGGCCACAAGTCGCGCGGCAAGCGATCGAGCAGCGCCCATAAGCTCGGCGCGCTATGTTTGGATGCATCTCGTCGCCGGGACAGACGTCGACATCGAGAACGAGACGCGTCGAAGCCATCGAGTAGGTGTGGTAGCAATGGCTCGGACGCCCGGGCTTCTTGGGGTTGTAGCCCAAGACCGCCCCTTCCTGATGGCCATAGAGCGGCTTGATCGTCGTATCGACGTCCAGGATCCAGGGCTCGGCGAGCAGCGGCTCGACGCAAAATGCAAGATGCTGGCGCAGCCATGTCGCGCCTTCCTTCTCGTCGATCGCCTTGAAAGCGCGCCTTACCGCATCCTCGCTGACGATCTTTTCCATGCCGAGCAGCTCGGGCAAGACGGCGTCGCAGCGCAGCGCCGCGATATGGGCGTAACGCTTGTGGCCAGCGAGCATGGAGAACATCGCCGTGCCGAGAATGTCGCGCTTCTTCGGGGCGTTGGGACTGCCGTAGCGCAGCGGACAGTCGACGACGAAGGCGTCGAACAACCCGGTCGCTTTGAGGAAATGGATGAAGAACGGGAGCTGGCCGAGCGGCGTCATCGCCGCCTCATGGTCCCATTCGACACGGACCGGCCCAAAGAAGCTGTCGATGTCGACGCCTCCGGGCGGCTCGCTCCCGACAACCAAGGATTGTTCACCGGGTGGGTGAGCCGATGAGCGGGAAGAATCGCGCGTCATACCCTTGAGAATGCGCGATTTGAATCCACTCGCAAAATCTCAACTGCGGTATTTAGGATAATCGGTTATCCGACGCAGCTGCTTGCCGCCGCTGAGCGGCGCTGAAATTTCAAATATGAGCCACTTGCAGAACGTCTGAGCGCGTCGGCTCGCGCACGAATGAACATAGCTGAGACGTGTTGGCTTGAGTCGTTTTTGACGGTTGCAACGCCGCTTCCGCCGTTTTTTTGCCTTCGCGGACATTTTGGCGTGGATTTTGGCCATGTTTCGTCGACCTCCCGATTTTTTGGGAGGCTCCGGACCCGTTTTCGCGCCGCGATGCGGCTCGCTATGCGATGAGACGGATGATCTGAGAAACGGTGATGACCAGAATGCCGAACATCAGATGGCACATCACCTTCGCGGGGCCACGCACCTGGACGGTTCTGCCGCCGTGGTTGTCTTTGAGGTTGGCGTTGACCCGTTCGGCGCCGCTGCGCTCGTTGTAGCGGATATCCTCGGCGGCGCGATGGCCGACGAGCGCTCGACGCTTGTCTTCCTCGGCCAATTCCTTCTTGAGGCAGGCGTCGCGGCGCGGGTTGACATCGATGATCGGCACGTGGCCGAGCGCGCGGCTATGCGCCCTGATCTCGGCCGCATCGTAGGCGCTGTCCATGAGATCGTAGAGATTGACCAGACGCCCCGCCGTCATCGTCGCCAGGGGGATGGCGACCTGACTGTCGTGGACGGAAGCCGAGGTGAGAACGCAACTGACGGGAATGTCGCCGTCCGCGGTGTCGATATGCAGCTTATAGCCGATCCATGTCTCCTGATGTCCCTTGGCGTTGCGTTTGACGCCGACGTCACAGTGCTGGGGCAGATCGGCGAGCATCTGGCTCAGCGTCATGCCGGCCTGGCGTTCCAGCCGGCTGGGCGGCTTGGGCGCGGGCCGCTCGCCCTTGCGCGGACGCCCGCGCTTGCGGGGCTTCTGCTCGAGCGCAGACGGCTCGGGCTTCTCTGCGCGTTGCGGCTTTTCATGGCCTTCGATCGCCGTCAAATCGCGCGCGATGTGACCAACCAGCCGATCCCCGTGGGTCTTGCGGATCAAGGCTTCATGCAACCGCGACGGCAAGGCGCGGTCGGCGAACTCGGCGAAGGCGCGCGAGAAAGTCGCCTCGCTGGGAACCTCGGACAGACGCGACCAACCGCACAAGCGCCGCAACGTCGTGTCGGCCTCGACGCGTTCGATCAACATCCGCGTGGTCGGCAAGTTGAGAACCGCCTTGGCCACGAAGGCCCTCGCCAATGCGGCCCGCTCGGCTGCCGGCCGTCCGGGAAAACCACCCCAGTCAGGCGCGAAAGCCTCAAGCCGCGTCATGTCCAGAACCGTCACCAGCGCTCGATGCGACTCCGTCAAGAACCCGACCGTCTCCTAAGAAACGGGAAAAGTTCTCCTTGAAACTTCTGCCAGTATACGGATAGGGTCTCTCGTAGCGACATCGTCGGCGGTTCCTGGCTTTCTGCTTGTTTTTCCTCGCAGAATCAACATACCAGAAACCGGCCGCCGACGGTTCGCGACGCTTGAGAAATCACCCGAAAATTCGAAAATTCCGGCCGTCCGAGCCGTTTTGCAAGTGGCTCATATGTTTGGCTAGTTCTACTTAGTTACGATTTTGGGAGAATTGCTTGGCTTTAGGATTTGCTATTTTGCTGATTTGGCTGAATGGCGGACGGCGGCGAAGATGGGGCATGAGGGGCACTTGATGAAGCGCGTTTTGCGGAATATGTCGATTCTTAGCAACGGTTTTGGGCCGTGAAGATCGGGCAGGACCTTTCAAGGATTATTGCACGGGGCTGTTGATGCCTGGCGAGCGCAAGAGCGTGGAGCCGATCGCGTCAGTTGTGGCGCCGGCTCGTGTCTCGGCGAAACATCAATCGCTGCTGCATCTGGTTGGGCAGGCGGCCTGGTCGGACGAGGCCTTGTTGGGCAAGGTGCGCGAGCTTGTCTTGCCGGCGATCGAAGCGCAGGGCAAGATCGAGGCTTGGATTCGTGCCTATCCGGTTAACGCCCACACCTACCATATCTTGAGTCGGCCGACGCGCGGCGCTATCCGGTTGACACCCACAGATAGGCGAGTTAGATCGTGGGCGTAAAGCGGATACAGGTCGCTGACCATGGACGTTCTCGCCCGGCCAATCTGCCATTCCCGGAATCGCTCCCCGAGTTCCAGGGGCTTTTTCCTGATGATGCGGCCTGTGCCTCCTACCTGGAAAAGTCCCGTTGGAGCGAGGGGTTCGTCTGCCCTCACTGCGGGTCTGTTGGGGAACCGTTCCGCTTTGAAAATCGTCCCGGCGTTTTGCGATGCCGCCATTGCCGTCGCAACACGGGATTGACCGTGGGAACCGTGATGGAGCGCAGCCATACGCCGCTGAGCGTTTGGTTCTGGGCGGCTTATCTGGTTGCCAGCCAGACGCAGGGCATGTCGGTGGTGCAGTTTCAACGGCAGCTTGGGCTGACGCGATATGAGACCGCCTTCGGCATTCTGCACAAGCTCCGCGCGGGCATGGTGCGACCCGATCAGGACCGGATTGGCGGCAGGGCCGGAGAGCATGTTGAGGTGGACGAAGCCTATGTTGGAGGCCGGACTCGTGGCGAAGGCCGTGGCGTCCACCACAAGACGCTGGTGACGGCTGCCGTCGAGGTCCGCCACCGGGAGCCGGGCACTGCGCAGGACAAGCGGAAGGATGGTCGCTATGCCGGTCGCGTCTGGCTGTCCATCGCTGACGACCGCAGCGCCGAATTGCTCGCCAGATTTGTCGAGAGTGCCGTCATGCCGGGGACGCTGGTCATCACCGACGACTGGAGCGGCTATGCCAGCCTGCGCAAGCGGGGCTACGACCACCACGCGATTGCCGAATGCGGCGACCCGGAGGTGGCCGAGGAGTTCCTGCCGATCTGCCATCTCGTCTTCTCTAATTGAAGACGTGCTGAACGGCATCCACCACGGCGTCAGCGCCAAGCATCTGCAAGCCTACCTCAACGAGTTCACTTTCCGGTTCAACCGCCGCTTCTACCCGTTCAACGCCTTCCGCTCTCTGCTCGGTGTCGCGGGTGGCGTCGAGTTACCAACCTTTGCAGAACTCTATTCGGGCGATTGGATGCATCCTACATGTAGTGGGTATGGGCGTTAACCGGATAAGCACTCGCTTCCGACGGCACTCTGCGAGCGTGAGCCGAACGACAAAAGTGAGGATCCGCCATTCGATTATTAGGACAGGCTCCTAGATGCGCTTCGCCGGGCCGGCGGACCTCAGCCATCTTTCCTTCGACGCGTTCAAGACCGAGCGTGGCGTGGCGCTCGGCATGAAGCTCGGCGCGCTGACGGCCCTGCTCGGCCCCTGCTACGACAAGCATGCGGGGCGCGCGGGCGAGGCGATGCTACCTTACCGGATCGAAGACCCCGCGCATCCGCTTCTGCAGCGCGTCCACAAGCAGGGCTATTGGGCCGACTACAGGTTTCGCGACGGCGCGCTGATCGACTTCCAGTTGTCACTGGAAGCGCGGTGAGGGACCCCGAGTGACAGCAGCTCCGACTCGCCGTGCCGTCGTCAACGACGACGGGCGATTGTTAACCGACGCGTTTCGACCCATTCCTGCCCTTCGAGATCGGTCCGATGGAAGGCCGGAGTGCGCCAAAGGACTAACCCAACTTGCGCAGATTGGGGGTGCGGCGTAGGCAAATCAATGCCTTAGCCGAAAAGTCGGCACTACATTTTTGTTGACGGCCCGGCTCAAGTGGTGGGCGCGACGGCGGGGATTTGGTTTTCTGGAGGACGCATGCGCTTGGGCAGGACGATGCCGAGGCGGTCAAGAAGCGCGGCCTGCGCGGCGTCGGGCTGGGCGACGCAGCGCAGGCGGATCTCGCCGCGCGTTGCGGTCGGCAGACGACGTCGTGGGACTGGATTCGCGCCAGCTCTTCGAGGATGGCGCGCGGCGAGTTTCCAAGGCCCGCGCGCTGCTGCCACATTTCGAGGCTCTTCCAGAGCGCGAAGGCGAGGAAGCAGACAAGAATGTGGGCTTGGACCCGGTCCTCGCGCTGATGCCAGATCGGCCGCAGGTTCAGCCGATCCTTCTGAATGCGGAACGCCGCTTCGGCCTGGGTCAGCTGGATGTAGGCCTTCCACGGCTGTTGATCGCCCCAATCGCCGATGTTCGAGCGCAAGAGATAGGCTCCCTCCGAGAGCGCGGCCCAATCGTCGAATGAGGCCTTGCAACCAACGCTGAGGCGGAAGCCCGCCGGGCAGGCGTCGGGCGCAAGCGTGATCGCAAACCGAGCGGCGGCGCGCTGGTTTTGTTGCAATATGCGTCCAATCTGCCGATTGACCGCCGCCGGATCGAGCGGTTTCTTTGAACGCGCGACGCGAGCCAAGAGGCGTTCGAGCGCCCGCTCGATCCGTTGAGAGAACTTGTCGTGCATCGCCCGCTCTTTGCTGCGTCGGTCGGCGGAGCGGCACAGGATCACGGTCTCGTCGGTCGGGTGCGATCCAAAGTGATGCAATCATGCTGCGGATTTTTGTGATAGGGAGGGGCGGTTTTGATTTGCGGGCGAGCTGTTTTGGCCGCGCTTGCTCCAATAGGCGTCCCAGTCGCCGTTGATACGGGTGACGCGCAGGGCGAGCATGGCGTCGGCGCGCTCGACGCGCCACCAAGCTCCTGGCAGCTTCAGGCGCTTCTGTGCGATATAGCGATGCGCGCTTTCGATCTCTCCGGAGTCGATCGGCAGATCCCTGGCCAAGGCGTCACGATAGTCGAGTTGGTTTTTCCGACCGCTCAAATAGCGATGGCAAGTTCGGACGGGAGCTTGA
>CAVYIZ010000030.1:0-12449 GCA_963768555.1 uncultured Alphaproteobacteria bacterium | reverse complement strand
TGATCGACTTCGGGCTGGTTCTCAACCTGCACCAGCCCGCCGGCAATCTCGAGGATCTGCTCGAGCGGCGCGAGTGGGAGGCGAAGGAGATCCTGTGGGCGCTCGACCGCATACCGCGGTCGCTGTGGGAGCACGAGGACATCGGGCGCGTGCACCTGTCGCTCTCGGGCACCCTGCTCGAGACCCTCGCCGACCCGCGGTTCCAGGAACGCGCGTACGGGATCGTCGACTGCGGCTCGCTGCTGTGGCACTTGCAGAACACCCGCACGATCGAGGTTCTGGGCACCGCCTACTACCACCCTGTGCTGCCGCTGATCCCACCGGCCGATCGCGACGAGCAGATCAGTCGCTGGCTGGGCATCGGCCGCCACCTCTTCTGCCGCGATCGGTTTCCAGGCTTCTGGCCACCGGAGCTCGGCTTCTGCATGGACCTCGTCCCGACGCTCTCAGCCCACCACTACGAGTGGGTGATCGTCGACAGCGAACATGTGCGGCCGCTTACACCGATGCGCTGGGAGGAGCTGCGCTACCGCCCCCACCGTGCGCGCGTAGGCGACGCGGAAATCGTCGTCGTGGTCCGCGACCGCGACCTCTCAAACGCCCAGCAGTCCGGCATGGATGCCGGCTGGTTCATCGAAGAGGCGCGCGCGCGCACCCAGCACTGCAACTTCCCGCCGCTGGTCACGACCACGACAGACGGCGACAACGGCGGATGGTTTCGCAACACCACGCGCGGGTCGAACTTCTGGAGCGGCTTCTACACCGAGCTCGCCGAGCGCGCGCGCGTTGGGCAGTCGGGCGGCATCCGTCCCGCATTCATCAGCGACTACCTCTTGCGCAACGGCGCCCACGGCTGGGTCACAGTCGACCCCGGGGCCTGGAACACCGGCGATCACCACGGCGCGGGATTCGTGCAGTGGACAGGCTCGCAAGCGCAACGCGACGCCCTTGCCAGGGTCGCAGATCTCAGCAACGCCGTCCGCGCCGTCCCGCGCGAAGCGCTCGACCGCGAGCCACGCGCCGCGGAGCTCATTGAACAGGCCCGGTGGCGGGTGCTACGCGCCCAGACAAGCTGCAACTTCTACTGGGGCGAGGCTTGGGTGCAGCGCTGCCACCACGATCTCGACGCGGCCGCCGCCCTCCTTGACCAAACGCAGAACCTCCTCAGAACAGGGAAATAACAGGGTGAAAATTCGCCAAAGGACAGGCCGGCCTTGTCCAAAATCGCACGCTAGCGATAGCCCCCCATCCGATTTTGTGTGCGGCGGGCCGATCGGGTTGGCGATGATGGCGAACATGAAGAGGTCCCCAAGCGTCTCGTCGACCGAAGGCGCGCGGGAATGGCGAGCGTCATGGCGCTTTCAGCGGCGGCGGCTGGGAGCGACGGAAAAACTCTTGCGCCTGCGCATTGGCCGGATCTCCGCCGAGGAGCAGATCGAGGGCCTAGCGGAGGAAAGCGCCGCGGACATCGACTGGGAGTTCCTCGAGCGGCTCAATCTCAGCGGACGCGCCGCAGCCGACCTCTGGCTCAGACAGGAGAATCCGCCACAGGCGCGGCAGAAGAATCGTTTTCCCTTGCCGTTGCCGTTTTGACATCCGTCAATGATAGGCGTTGCCGCGCGGGTTTGATTGGCTAGTCTCGTGATCGGCGCAAGTCGCGCCGGCACTATGAGGTCCTCAAAATGACGATCCGGACTCTTGCTTCTGCAATCGCTGCTTCCGCGGCCGCCGCTCTGACGACGACGGCGCTCTCGATTTCTCCCGCGCCGGCCCAGTCGAACGCGCAGGTCGGCACCCTCGCCTGCGACGTCTCCGCCGGCGTCGGCATGATTCTCACGCAGAAGCAGACGATGACGTGCCTTTTCACGCCGACCAACGGGGGGCCGCCCGAGCCCTATCTCGGACGCATCGACGAGTTCGGCGTCGCGCTCGGCGCGGTGAACCAGGGCCGCCTCGTCTGGGGCGTGATCGCGCCGTCGACGGGCGTCCCGCGCGGGGCGCTGTCGGGGACCTACACGGGCGTCGGGGCCCAGGCGACCGCAGGCGCGGGCGTGGGGGCGAACGTTCTCGTCGGCGGAACCGGCCGCGCCTTCTCGTTGCAGCCGGTTTCGCTCGAAGGCCAGACCGGGCTCAACATCGCAGGAGGCGTGACGACGGTCACGCTGCTGCCGCCTCCGCCTCCTCCGTCGAAGTGACTTCTCCTGATGCGATGCTGACGGGCGGCTCGTGCGGGCCGCCCCGGAGGACGTTTCGCCTCGCGCGTGCCCGGCGATCGGCGTGGCCCGGCCTTGCCGAACGCCTCGAAGTGGGGCAGGTTTTTCGGCCCGGTTGAGCTCAACTCGCGCCATTGCGTCGCCCAGGCGTCGCGAAAGCGCATCAAGCGGCGGAGGGCGAACATGACGAGCCAAGACGACGATGCGGGCAGGACGACGCCGTCGGGGGCGCTGTCCGCGGCCGCCAAGCATGCCCAGCAAGCGCTGGACAGCGCCAAGGAGCTCGTCGCCGGCGCGGACCTCGACCAGCTGCGCACGAAGGCCGCCGACGCGGCCTCGACGCTCTATCGGGAAGGGCGCGATCTCCTCGCCAACAACGAGGAGCTCGCCAAGGCCAAGGACCAGCTGAGCGAATCCATCCGCAAGAATCCGCTCGCCGCCGTCGGCATCGCGTTCACCGCCGGCCTGCTGCTCGCGCTGCTGACCCGCGGATAAGCCTCGATGATCAACGAGCTCGTCGCTTTTGCTCGGGCCAAGGCGAGGGCCGAGGCGCGGCGCGTCGCGGTTCGGGCCGCCTTCGCGCTGGTCGGAGGGGTGTTCATCCTCTTCGCCGTCAGCGGACTGTTCGTCGCGCTGTTCTCTTGGTTGGCGCCGGGGCTCGGGTCGATCGCCGCCGCGCTGATCTGCGCCGGAGTCGCGATCGTTCTTGCGATCCTGGCGCTGCTGCCGCTCGCGTTCAAGCGGCGCCCCGCTCCGCAACCGGCGCAGGAGGGGGCGCTGCCGCAGTTCGTGTCGCTGATGGCGAAGACCGCGCCGAGCCTCGCCCCGCGGCAACTCGTCCTGACGGCGGCGCTTCTCGGCGTCGCGCTGGCTCTCTCGGCGCGGGGAAGCAAGAAATAGGACGACGTCTCGCCATCTGGGCGGCGACAGAGCGCCGCGCAATCGCACAGCAAAAGGGCCGCGGATCGCGACCCTTTCTCTCGTCAGAGCCTGTTTCAAAAGCCCGACGCCCTCGTCCTTCGGCGCCCCGAAGGGGCCTCGAAGGACGATCCGGGCGACGCGGGCGGAGTCGCCCGCTGGAGCATCCTTCGATGTCCGTTGCTTTCGCAAAAGGGCGCCTCAGGATGAGATCCATGACTTTCGAAACAGACACTCAGTGATGCCAGAACAACGCCAGAAGGATGATGACTGGAATCGGAATTCCCAACAACCATAACAACGCGCCTCTGCCGAACCCCATGGGCGGCCTCCTCTTTCAATGTTTCTCGCGCCAACGCACGAAGAGGAGAACGGGTTCCAACAGAGAAAAGCTTACTTTGCCGCCGGAAAATCAAGTTCAAAGAAATTGAAAGACCAATCCACAATGCATATCTACTCGACGAAATAATCCTCGTCGATCTTCTTCACCTCGTAAGTGTCCTTCACCCGCACGCCCACGCGATGGCGGATCATCAGGCTTGCGAGCTCCGGCCCGTCGATCAGCACGACGCGCTTCGAGACGCGGGTGATGAAGTCGTAGGCGCTCGAGGGGAAATAGGAGGTGGTGACGAACACGCCCTTGGTCGCCCTGTGGCCCTCGAGGCCGCCGACGAAATCGCGCACTTCGCGCACCGGCACGCCCTTGTCCGGGTCGAGGCGCTTCGCCTGCACATAGACGACGTCGAGGCCGAGCGCGTCCTCCTTGATGACGCCGTCGACGCCCCCGTCGCCGACCCGCCCGAGCGCCCGACCCATCTCCTGCCGGCCGCCGCCGTAGCCCATCCGCACCAGGAGATCGATGATGAGGCGCTCGAAGAAGGCCGGCGAAAAGGAATGCACCCGTTCGACGATCTCGCGCGCGAGATCGGAATTGAGCAATTCGAAGCTCGATGCGATCGTTTCCTCGGGGCTCTCGCGCGGCTGCGTCTGTCCGGGCGGCTCCTCCGCCTTCTGCTGGGTGCGCCAGGCGACGAACTCGGGGTAGCGTTCGAGCACGCCGACATCGATCTCGTCCAGGTCCTCGCCGAGCAGTTTTCGGCCGCGCTCGGTTATCCGGCAGTGGCCGCGCCGCGGCAGTTCGATCAGGCAGGCCCGGGAGAGATAGGCCCGCGCCCAGTTCAGGCGGTTCGCCAGCACCGTCTGGGCGCCGCTCGGCAGCATCCGGGCGCGTTCCTCGCCGGAGATCCGCAGCGTCCTGACGAGTTCGTCCTCGAGCGCGCCGACGCTGATCTCTTCGTAGCGCTGCCCGAGCAGGTGCAGCACGGGCAGCATGAGCTGCTGAAAGCTCGGCAGCCCTGTCTTCGGCCTCGTCTCCCGCTCTCCGCTCACATCCGGAAGACGCCGAAACGGGTCGGCTGCAGCGGCGCGTTGAGCGTCGAGGAGAAAGCCAGCGAGAGAACTCGCCGCGTCTCCGCCGGCGTAACGATCCCATCGTCCCACAGGCGGGCCGTCGCATAATACGGCGACCCCTCCGTCTCGTATTTGGCCCGGATCGGCGCTTTGAATGCTTCTTCGTCCCCCGTCGACCATTCCTGCCCTCCCGCTTCGATTGCGTCGCGGCGTAGCGTTGCCAGCACGCTCGCCGCCTGTTCGCCGCCCATCACGCTGATGCGCGCGTTCGGCCATGTGAAGAGAAAGCGCGGCCCGTAGGCGCGCCCGCCCATGCCGTAGTTGCCGGCCCCGAACGAGCCGCCGACGATCAGCGTGATCTTCGGCACTTCGGCGCAGGCGACTGCGGTGACGAGCTTCGCGCCGTCCTTGGCGATGCCGCCGGCCTCGTAGCGCTGGCCGACCATGAAGCCCGAGATGTTCTGCAGGAAGAGGAGCGGCACGCCGCGCTGGGCGCAGAGCTCGATGAAATGCGCGCCTTTCAGCGCGCTGTCGGAAAAGAGCACGCCGTTGTTGGCGAGAATGCCGATCAGCATGCCCGAAAGCCGCGCAAATCCTGTGACGAGCGTCGTCCCGTAGCGCGGCTTGAAGGCGTCGAACTCCGACCCGTCGACGAGGCGCGCGATGATCTCGTGGGCGTCGACCTGCTTGCGCAGGTCGAGCGGCGCGATGCGCATCAGCTCCTCGGCCGGATAGAGCGGCTCGACCGGCTTCGCCCATTCGATCGCCCGCTTCGGCGCGCGATTGAGATCGCCGATGGCGCGGCGGGCGAGCGCAAGCGCGTGCGCATCGTCGCGGGCGAGCGTGTCGGCGACCCCCGACACGCGGGTGTGCAGATCGCCGCCGCCGAGGTCCTCGGCGCTGACGGTTTCTCCGGTCGCCGCCTTCACCAGCGGCGGCCCGGCAAGAAAGATCGTTCCCTGTTTCTCGACGATGATCGTCTCGTCGGACATCGCCGGAACATAGGCGCCGCCGGCGGTGCAGGAGCCCATGACGACGGCGATCTGCGCGACGCCGGCCGACGACATGCGGGCCTGATTGTAGAAGATGCGGCCGAAATGCTCGCGGTCCGGGAAGACCTCGGCCTGGTGGGGCAGATTGGCGCCGCCGGAATCGACCAGATAGACGCAGGGCAGACGGTTCTCCGCCGCGATCTCCTGCGCCCGCAGGTGCTTCTTCACCGTCATCGGATAGTAGGCGCCGCCCTTGATGGTCGGGTCGTTGGCGATGATCATCGCCTCCCGGCCGTGGATGAGGCCGATCCCGGCGACCAGGCCCGCCCCGTGCACGTCGCCCTCGTACATGCCGAAAGCCGCGAGCGCGCCGATTTCGAGGAAGGGAGAGCCGGGATCGATGAGCCGGGCGACGCGCTCGCGGGTCAGCAGCTTGCCGCGCCCGACGTGACGCTCGCGCGCCTTCGCCGAGCCGCCCTCCGCCGCCGCGCGGCGGCGCGTCTCGAGCTCCCCGAGGAGCGCCCGCCAGCCCGCGGCGTTCGCCTCGTCCTCTTCCGTTTGCGCGCCGAGCGCGCTTTTCAGCTTCGTCATCTCGTCCGCTTTCCCGGGGCGCCTCTAGCGTGACCTTCCGCAGAGACGCCGACGTTTTTGATTGTCAACGTGCGTTCATATTGGACGGCAACATATTGCCAATTGGATAACTTTACCCAACGGAATTCGGACCGCCGATTCGACTGGCGGTCGGCGCGGGCCGGGTCGCGTCGATCTTGGAGTAGTCGATGTGACGCAGTCCGTCGCTCGTCGATCCAGACGATGTCCTCGTATTCCTGCCCGAAGCGGACGTCCTGGGCGGCGAACACGTCGCGCGCGTGAACGATCTGGCCGGACGTCTCGTCGAAGCCGACGATGCTGACGACGAAATTGATCTCGCTCGCCGCGAGCGTCTCTTCGCTCATGCCGAACAGCGGACTGTCGGCGTCGATCGGGTGGAACAAAATCCAGCTGAGCGCCAGGGTCGGGTTCTCCGACTTGATGAGACGCATCGGCTGGAAGCCGACGATCCGCCTGCCCTCCTGCGACACGCTCGGACCGATCATCCAGGTCTTCGCCGTCGCTTCGCTGATGAAATTGCTGCGCGCGTTCGCCATGCGGAACATCAAGGTCGGCACGCCATTGTGCGTGGCGACGACCGCATAGCGGGCAAAGATGATCCTGGCGCGGGGACGCGAGATGCGGGCGAAGACGAGGCCGGTCATCATCGCGAGCAGCATGATGCCGACGAAATTCTCGGTCGTGGCGACGATATGGCCGTAATCCGTCTGCGGATGCATGTCGCCGTAGCCGACAGTCGACGTCGTCTCGACGCTGAAGAAGAAGAGATCGGCGAGCCCTTCGCGCGCGTTGGCGATCGGCGCTTCGCCGAGGTCGTAGATCAGCGCGAAAAAGAAATTGAGCGCGACGAACGCCGCCGCGAGCGCCGCGATGAACACCGGCCAGGAGGCGGTCATCGCGTTGAAGTAGACGTCCTTCCAGAAATTGCCCTCGAGGCCCTCGGCGATGATGCGCCGACCGCCGATCCTGCGCACCCGCGGCGCGGGGCCCGGCGTCCGCGACGCCAGCCGCCGCTTTCCTCGCCGGCGCTCAACGCGCGCTCTCTAGACCGCCTCGTATCGTTCGATCCGCCAGGGCTCGGCCTCGGCGTCGGCGATCCAGGCCTTCCAGGCCGGCAGCGCCATCATCGCCTCCATATAGGCGCGCGTCGTCTTCGCGACCGGGAAGGCGTAGGCGTGGAAGCGGTTGACGACCGGAGCGAACATCGCGTCGGCGGCGGAGAAGCGTCCGAACAGGAACGGCCCCGCCTTGCCGAACGTCTCGCGCGCATGCGCCCAGGCCGCCTCGATCCGCGCGGCGTCGGCGCGGACTTCGTCGCTGAGCGCGATCGCCTTCGGCTTGCGGCGGAAGTTGGTCGGGCAGGCCTGGCGGAGCGCGGTGAAGCCGGCGTGCATCTCGGCGGCGAGCGAGCGCGCGTGGGCGCGCGCCGCCTTGCCCCGCGGCCAGATCGCCTTCTCCGGAAAGATCTCGGCGACATAGTCCATGATCGCCAGCGACTCCCAGACCGCGATCCTTCCGTCGTGCAGCGACGGGCACTTCCCGGTCGGCGCGTATTTGAGCATCGTTGCGCGCGTCTCCGGCTGATCCATCGGGATGACGACCTCCTCGAACGGGATCTTGAAATGGGCGAGCAGGATCCAGGGCCTCAGCGACCATGACGAATAGGCCTTGTTGGCGACGACCAGCTTGAGCGTCATGTACCTGCATCCCCGTCCACGTTGCCCGCGATTGATCGGCGCGCTCCGAAGGCGAGTCAAGTCGGCGAGCCTCCGCCCGCATTGACGCCGCCGCCGCCGCGCTCCAAACAACGCCGCGCGCCTCATCCGGAGCAGAAGGACGTGCAATCTCAGACCGTCGCCCTCGTCGTCGTCGCCGCCGGCCGGGGCACGCGGCTCGGCGCCGAGCGGCCGAAGCAATATCTGCCCTGCGCCGGCAGGCCGCTCATCGCCCATACGCTCGAGGCGCTCGCGGCCGCCTGGCCGTTCTCGGCCGTGACCGTCGCGATCCACGCCGACGACCGCGCGCTCTACGACGAGGCGCTCGCGCATCTTTCGCCGGCCGCGCGGGCGGCGATCGGGCCGCCGGCGATCGGCGGCGCGACGCGGCAGCAGAGCGTGCTTGCCGGGCTCGAGGCGCTCGCCCCGGCCGCGCCCGACCTCGTGCTCATCCACGACGCCGCGCGCCCGTTTCCTTCCCCCGGCCTCGTCGCCCGCGCGGTCGAAGCGGCCGATGCGCATGGCGCGGCGGCGCCGGGAACGCCGCTCAGCGACACGGTCAAGCAGGTCGACGCCGAGGGCAAGGTCCTGGCGACGCCGCCGCGCGCGAGCCTGCGCGCCGTGCAGACGCCGCAGGCGTTCCGCTTTCCGCTCATTCTCGAGGCGCACCGGAGCGCGGCGGCGAGAGGCGTCGGCGACCTCACCGACGACGTCGCCGTCGCCGAATGGGCCGGCGCGCCGGCCTTCGTCTTCGAGGGCGATCCGATGAACCTCAAGGTGACGACGATGCAGGATCTTGCGCGCGGCGGAAGCGAGGCTCAATGGCGCGGTCGCCGAGACCCGGGTCGGACAGGGTTTCGACGTGCACGCTTTCGCGCCGGGCGACCATGTCTGGCTTTGCGGAATCCGCGTGCCTCACACGCAGGCGCTCAGCGGCCATTCGGACGCGGACGTCGGCGCTGCATGCGCTCGCCGACGCGATCTACGGCGCGCTCGCCGAAGGCGACATCGGCGCGCATTTCCCGCCTTCCGACCCGCGATGGAAGGGCGCGCCGTCGCATGTGTTCCTCGCGCATGCGGCCGAGCGCGTCCGCGCCCGCGCCGGCTTCATCGTCCATCTCGACGCGACGCTGATCTGCGAAGCGCCGAAGATCGGCCCGCATCGCGAGGCGATGCGCGCCCGCGTCGCCGAGATCGCCGGTCTCGACATCGGCCGCGTCGCGGTCAAGGCGACGACGACCGAGCGGCTCGGCTTCACCGGCCGGAGCGAGGGGATCGCCTGCCTCGCGACGGCGACGGTGCGTTTGCCGTAGGATTTGCGAACGTGACACGGCCATATGTCACCCCCGCGAAAGCGGGGGTCCAGGGACGCTGCCGCGGACGTTGGACACGGCAACCCCTGTCCGACCCATTCTTTCTCCGCCTTCGCTGAACAAGTCTTTCGCAACAAACGTTGCGCAATTCCTGGCTGTTCTCTACCGTTGCTGTTGCTCGGTCCTGCGCCCCGAGAAGCAAGAAAGAACGAAGACGCAGCAAAGGGAGGATCGCATGGCCAATTACGTCGTCGTTGGCGCGGGCTCTTCCGGCTGCGTCCTGGCTGCTCGTCTCTCGGAAGATCCCGCTGCCGAAGTCACGCTGATCGAGGCGGGCGGCCCCGACAGCGCGCTGGAAATTCACGTGCCTGCCGCACTGCGTCAGCTGTGGAAATCGCAACATGATTGGGATTACTTGAGCCAGCCCGAGCCGGGGCTCGACGGCCGGTTCGTCTATCTTCCGCGCGGACGAGTCCTTCGGCGGGTCCAGTTCGCTCAACGCGATGGTCTACATTCGCGGCCATCGCGCCGACTATGACGGATGGGCCGCTGACGGCGCCAAAGGCTGGAGCTACAACGAGGTTCTGCCTTACTTTCGCAAGGCGGAATCCAACGAACGCGGCGAGGACCAGTATCACGGTAAGCTCGGGCCGCTTTCGGTTTGCGAAGGGCGCTCGCGCCATCCGTTGATGGACGCCTTCGTGCGCGCGGGCGTCGAAGCAGGATACCAGGAGAACCCGGATTTCAACGGCGAAAGCCAAGATGGCGTCGGCTGGTATCAGGTCACCCAGCGCAACGGCATGCGCTGCAGCACGGCAGTGGCCTATCTCCATCCGGCCATGAGTCGACCCAACCTCAAGGTGATCACGGACGCTCTCGCCACGCGAATCCTGTTCGAAGGCGCCCGAGCGAGCGGGGTCGAGATCGCGCGCAACGGGCTCTCGAGGAGGTTCGCGCGGATTCCGAAGTGATCCTGTCTGCCGGCGCCTACAATTCCTCGCAACTGCTCTTGCTATCCGGCATCGGGCCTGCGGCGGACCTGGCGGCGTTGCAGATTTCCGTGCGCCACGATTTGCCCGTTGGCATCGGGCTGCAGGATCACCCAATGGTCTGGATGAGCTGGTACACCGATACGGAAACGCTCATGACCGCCGCAACCGCGGAAAACGCCGCCCTCTTGCAGGCCGAAGGCCGCGGCCCGTTAAGCTCGAACGTCGCCGAGGCTGGCGGGTTCTTCCGCACGCGCGCCGGAATGGAGGCGCCCGGACGTGCAGTTCCATGCCCTCCCCGTGATGTCTTGCGATCACGGCCTGAGTCGGCCTACGGCCCATGCCGTCTCGTTCGCCCCGTGCGTGCTGAAACCGACGAGCCGCGGCAAACTTTCGCTGCGCACCGCCAATCCGGCATCCAAACCGCGGATCGTGCACAATTATTTTGCGACGGCCGAAGACCGGCAAAGCATGGTCGAGGGTATGCGCGTCGGCCTCCACATCGCAGACCAACCTGCCTTGCAGGCGCATATCAAGGGACCGCACAACGTTCCGAAATCAAGGTCCGAAGCCGATATCTGGGACTTCGTCCAGCGAAATGGGCAAACCGTTTATCATCCAACCAGCACCTGCGCGATCGGGCCGGTGGTGGACAGTGAATTGAGGGTGCATGGCGTGGAACGGCTGCGCGTCGTCGACGCCTCGGTGATGCCGAGCGTAGTGCGCGGCAACACCAATGCGCCAACGATCATGATCGCAGAACGCGCGGCTGATCTGATCAGGGGTCGTACGGGCCTCCTGAAGGGTCCGGCATCGACGTCGGCCGCGTCGCGGTGAAGGCACGACGACCGAGCGGCTCGGCTTCACCGGATCGCCTGTCTGGCGACGGCGACGGTGCGATTGCCTTAAGGCGACAACGCATCGGAGCGCCGCGGGACCCAAAGATCGACGAACGGCCGCCTGGGCCCGGCAATTCGCCCCGGCTACCTCTTTCGATAACCGGAGCACATTGCCGGGCCCCCCGGGAGCGGCGGTTGCTCACCGCTTCCGCCGCACGCGTTGACATCATGATGCCGTGCGCTAGCATCAACGCATGCGAACAACCCTCACCCTCGATGACGACATCGCGGCCAAGCTCAAGGCGGAATTGCGCTGCACCGGCCAGCCCTTCAAGGAGATTGTCAACGAGACGCTGCGCAGCGGGTTGGCGAGCCGACGCGTCACCGCGCAGCGGCAAGCCTTCAAGATCACGGCGCGCGATCTCGGCAACCTCAGGCCAGGGCTCAGCCTGGACAACGTGGCGGAGCTAATCGAACAGACGGAGGGGTCGCTTCATCGATGATCTCGTCGACGCGAACCTGCTGCTCTACCAACCGGCGAAGGCGTCGTTGACCTCCGCAACGAGAACGGCCCCATCGGGCGGCGCTCGCCAGCATCCAGAGGAGATAGTCGTCGGCGGACTCCTCGCCGGGCCGGCGGAAGTTGTGCAGGCGGCGCTCCTGCTCGTGCAATTCGACGACGGCTGTCCGCAACGCCGGGCGGTCGGATGGTCCGGCGGGAGGTATGACGAGCCCGTTCAAGGCGCGAACTCCCCTTCGATGCGTCGGCCGGCACGCAGGGACCGACACGATTGCGCGAGTCGCGCCTCGTCACCCTGCCGAAATCCACCGCCCCGAGCCCCTCGCTCGAACGAGTTCGAGATCCGCGCCTCAGGGCAAGGTTTTTGGACGATGTCAACGCCCCTTTGTGTCAGAGCCAACGCCGCGTTCTGTTCCGATAGGTCGTCCAAGCGTCGCCAAACGTCTCGACCAGCATCCGCTCCGCGACCGGAATGAAGCGGGTTTCGACGAGAAAGCGCGGTCTGCGGCGAAATTCAGCCAGGTTGCGGCGGCGATCGGGACGAGGCCCGCCGCCCGCCACGGCCAGGACACGAGGGGCGCGATCGGCAGCGCGAAGGCGAACGCCGCCATCAGCGCGAGGCTGGCGAGAAAGTAGGTCGGTGGCAGCGCGGTCTTTTTTATCGCCATGCTCCCGTTTCCTCGACGCCGCGCCGGCTGGCGACTTGCAACTCGCTCAGCGAAGCAATTTCTTGCCAAGCTTGCAAATGTTCTATATATGTTCTCAAAGCCTTCCCGAAGGAGATCGCAAAGTTGTCCGCTTCCGTCGAAACCATTCCGGCCCCCCGATCGATGCGCGGCGCCGAAGAGCGGGGAGAGCCAACCGTCGATCCCTTGAACGGCGGCGCTCTGGCGCGGGGACCGGGACGCGAGACGGCGCGAAGCAATTG
>CAVYIZ010000029.1:0-13968 GCA_963768555.1 uncultured Alphaproteobacteria bacterium | reverse complement strand
GGCGTCGCCTGCGGCCTCGCTGGCCGCGGTCCCGGCGGTCGCGGCCGCCGACATCGTCGGCGGAGCCGGCGCCCTGGCGAGCGACATCGTCGGCGGGTTGTTCGGCGCCCGTACGGCTACGGGTACGGCTACGGCGGCCTCCTTGGCGCGACGGCGGAAGTTGGCGCGTACCCCCAGATGTATAATTACAATTGCGCCTACGGCTATCCCAGCGCCTGGTATCCTGGCCAGTCTTGCCCGCCCTACGGCTATTCGGCGGCGCAAACTTCAGCGGGTTCGGCGGCGCGCATTTTGGCGACGGCGGATTCGGCGGCGGAATCGGTGGAGCGCTTTTGCGCCGGCGGCGGGGGGCATTTCGGCGGCGGCGGAGTGCACGTCCACCGATTTGGGAAGTCAGCCTCAGTCCGTCGGACGGGCCGTCGCGCCCGTCCATTTTTTTGGCCCACTCGCCTTTATCGCCCCTGGTTGCGGCTTCCGGCCCACTCTGGCCGGAGGATCGTTCCCCATGCTAGAGACAAGCCGTGGATTGATGGAAAGCATCCGTCATCGCGCCCGCAAGCGTGGCGAAGGGGAAGCGATCCGAGGGATCAAGGGCAGCACGACTGCCATGGATCGCCGCGTCGCTTCGCTTCTCACGACTACGGAGCCGGGGGTCGAAATCATGCTTTGCTGGCTGCGCGCATTCGCCGTGTGTCTCCTGCTCGCGACGGCGGGGGCAGCGCTCGCCGCGGAGGTGAAACCCTTCGCGCGCGAGGACATGGCGAGCGACGCGGTGCGGCTGACCGAGACGCTGCGAGCCGATGCGGCCAAGATCGGCGCGCTAACCCGGGATAAGTCGCCGGACGATCTGCGCAAGGCCGCTTCCGCCGCCGCGGCCGCAGGCAAGTTCGACGCCGCCGAGAAGCTCGCCGCCGCCGCGGTGACCGCCGCGCCGAAAGATTCGGCGAGCTGGCTCGCCTACGCCAATGTCGCGATCAAGGCCGACGACGCCCAGGCGAACGATCGCTAGGAACTCGTCACGCGCGGCGCGGCCGCCGCCTACGCCGCCTACCAGCATTCCGCGACGCCCGACGCGCAGGCCCTGGCGCTCGCGACGCTCGGCGACCTGCTCGCCCGGCACGAAGTCTGGCGGGGCGCGCTCGACGCCTTCAAGGCCTCGCTCGACCGGCGCGACAACATCGACGTGCGCAAGACCTACGAGGCGATGCGCGAGGAGCACGGCTTCCGCATTCTCGACTACAAGGTCGACAACGAATTCGAGCGCGCCGCGCGTCTGCTTCAATTTCTCCGATGCAGCTCGCGCGCAGGACGGATTTTGCGCCCTATGTCGCGGTGTCGGGGGCGTCGAACACGGCGATCTCGACCGAGGACCAGCAGATCTGCGTCGAGGGCCTCAAGCACGGCGAGCGCTACGCGATCGTGCTGCGCCAGGGCCTGCCCTCGGCGGTCGGCGAATCCCTGCTGAAATCGGCCGACTACGAGATCTACGTGCGCGACCGGTCGCCGCAGGCCCATTTCGCCGGCAAGGCCTATGTGCTGCCGCGCCAGGGCCAGGAGGGCGCGCCGCTCGTCACCGTCAACACGGCGAAAGTCGCGATCGACGTCTACCGCATCGGCGACCGCAACCTGCTTGCGACCGTCAGCCGCGACGATTTCCTCAAGCCGATCGACTCGTCGCGCGCGACAGACATCGAGAACACGGACGGCGTCAAGGTTTGGAGCGGCTCGATGGACGTCGCGAGCGAGCTCAACAAGGACGTGGTGACGGAGTTTCCGGTGCTGAAGGCCGTCGGGCCGCTCAAGCCCGGCGTCTATCTCGTCACCGCGCGGCCGTGGAAGGAGAAGGCCGACAATTCCGACGAGGCCGAGTCCGTGCAGCTCGCGACGCAGTGGATGGTCGTCTCCGACCTCGGCCTGACCGCGATGTCCGGCGACGACGGCGTCCACGCGCTCGTCCAGTCGCTCGGTTCGGCCGGCCCGCTCGCGGGCGTCGAGCTCAGGCTCGTCGCGCGCAACAACGAGGTGCTGGCGACCAAGACGACCGGCCCGGACGGCCGGGTCGATTTCGACCCGGGCCTGTCGCGCGGCAAGGGCGGCTCGGCGCCTGGGCTTCTCGTCGCGACGCTCGGCGACGACTACAATTTCCTCAACCTGGCGCAGAACGCCTTCGACCTCACCGACCGCGGCGTCGGCGGCCGCGACGCGCCCGCAGGGCTCGACGCCTTCCTCTATACCGAGCGTGGCGTCTACCGTTCGGGCGAGACCGTGTTCGCGACCGCGCTGCTGCGCGACGCCAAGGGCGTCGCCAGGCCCGGCCTGCCGCTGACGCTGGTGGTCAAGCGGCCGGACGGCGTCGAGTACAAGCGCGCGACTCTTGCCGACGAGGGCATGGGCGGGCGCGCATTCGCCGTTCCGCTCCTGGCGGGCTCGGCCCCCGGAAAGTGGACGATCGAGGCTTATGCCGACCCGAAGGGCGACCCGATCGGCGAGATCCAGTTCCTGCTCGAGGACTATATTCCCGAGCGGCTCGATTTCACCCTCCATCCGACGAAGGGCTTCATCGATCCGGGCGAGCCGGTCGAGCTCACGCTCGACGCGCGCTTCCTCTACGGCGCGCCCGCGAGCGGGCTCGACGTCACCGGCGCGATCCGGCTGCAGGCGGTCGAGGACGCGGGCCTCGCCGGCTTCCCCGGCTATGTCGCGGGCCTCGCCGACGACGAGTTCACCGCCGTCCAGAACCAGTTCACCGACAAGGTGCAGACGGACGCCAAGGGCCACGCCGAGCTCTCGGTCGATCTGCCGGAAGCGGCCGCGACAAGGCCGCTCGAGGCGAAACTGATCGTCGACGTCGCCGAGCCCGGCGGACGCACGGTCGAGCGCACGGTCACGCTGCCCGTGCGGGCGAAGGGCGTGATGATCGGGGTCAAGAAGGACTTCGACGATTCGCTCGAGCGCGGGCGACGTCGCGACCTTCGAGGCGATCGCCGTCGCCCCCGACGGCGCGCGCGTCGCGCGCAAGGGGGCGGAATGGTCGCTCTATCAGGTGACCAACGACTATCAATGGTTCAACGCCGACGGCCGCTGGAGTTTCGAGCCGGTCAAGTCGTCGAAGCGGGTCGCGAGCGGCGCGATCGACATCGGCGCCGACGCGCCGGTGAAGTTCTCGGCGCCGGATCGGCTGGGGCGACGCACCGGCTCGAGGTCAAGACGCTCGACGGCGAGGAGACGAGCTTTGCGTTCGACGTCGGCTGGTCGGGGACGGCGAGCGCCGACACGCCCGACAATGTCGTCGTGACCCTGGACAAGACGAACTACGCCCCCGGCGACGAGGCGAAGCTCCGGATCAATTCGCCGTCGGCCGGCAAGGCGACGGTCGCGCTGATCGGCGACGTCGTCGAGCGCCTGATCGACGTCGATCTCGTTGCCGGCGACAATGTCGTGCCGTTCACGGTCGCGGCCGACTGGGGCCCGGGCGCCTATGCGGTCGCGCTGACCCACCGGCCGCTCGACGTCGCCGCAGCGCCGCATGCCGGGCCGGGCGATCGGGCTCGCCTGGTTCGGCATCGCGGCGGATGCGCGCAAGCTCGGCATCTCGCTCGACGCGCCGGCGCTCGCCAAGCCGCGCGAGCCGATGACCCTGCCGATCAAGGTCGCCGGCCTCGCGCCGGGCGAGGAGGCGCGGGTGACGGTGTCGGCGGTCGACATCGGCATCCTCAATCTGACCGGCTTCAAGACGCCGGACCCGGGCGCCTATTTCTTCGGCCAGCGCAAGCTTCCGGTCGAGATCCGCGACCTCTGGGGCATGCTGATCGACGGCATGCAGGGCGCGGCCGGCGCCATCCACACGGGCGGCGACACGGGCGGCAATCTCGAAGGCAATCTGCCGACGCAGCCGCCGCTGGCGCTGTTCTCCGGCGTGGTCAAGCTCGACGCACGAGGGCAAGGCGACGGTGACCTTCGACCTGCCGGCGTTCAACGGCTCGGTGCGGCTCGCCGCGGTCGCCTGGTCGAAGGACAAGGTCGGCTCGGCGCAGGCGGACGTCGTCGTGCGCGACCCGATCGTCGTCGCGGCGACCCTGCCGCGCTTCCTCGACGTCGGCGACCGGTCGCAGATGCATGTCGAGATCGACAACGTCGAGGGCGACGCGGGCGACTACACGCTCGACCTCGACATCCACGGGCCGCTGACGGCGGACGCCGACGCGCTGCGCCGGACGGTCCGGCTCGACGCGCATCAGCGGCTCGTCGGTCGCGATGCCGATCACGGCGGCGGGCGTCGGGACGGCCGAGTTCGATCTCAGGCTCGCCGGCCCGAAGACCGACCAGGCGCAGCATTTCAGGCTCGGCATCCTCTCCGGCGCGCCCGACGTCTACCGGCGCACGGTGACGCCGCTGCCGGGCGGCGGGACGCAGACGATCTCCGGCGATCTCCTCGCCGATTTCATCCCGGGGACCGGCTCGATCGCCATCTCCGCCTCGCCTTTCGGCGCGCTCGACGCGCCGGCGCTGTTGCAGGCGCTCGACCGCTACCCTTATGGCTGCTCCGAGCAGACGGTCAGCCGCGCGATGCCGCTTCTCTACGCCAACCGGCTGGCCTCGCTCGAGAATCTCGGGGTCGATCCCGACCTCGACGGAAGGATTCGCCAGGCGATCGAGCGCGAGCTCAGCCGCCAGGGGGCGAACGGCGCCTTCGGCCTGTGGGCGGCCGACAGCGGCGACGACGACCCCTGGCTCGACGCCTTCGTCACCGACTTCCTCACCCGCGCGCGCGAACGGAATTTCGCCGTGCCGCAGGGGGCCTTCGATCAGGCGCTCGACCTGTTGCGCAACACCGTCGTCAACGCGCCCGAGCCGAACAAGGACAATGCGCAGGCGCTCGCCTACGCGCTCTATGTGCTCGCCCGCAACGGGCGGCCGGTGATCGGCGATCTGCGCTATCTCTCCGACGCCAAGCTCGACGCCTTCGCGACGCCGCTCGCCAAGGCGCAGCTCGGGGCGGGGCTCGCGATGCTCGGCGACCGCGCCCGCGCCGGCAAGGTTTTCGCCGCCGCGCTGGCCGCGCTCGACGCCGAGCGCGACCAGGGCGTCTCGCGCCCCGACTACGGCTCGCGCCTGCGCGACGCGGCCGCCGTTCTCGCGCTGCTCGCCGAAGCCAATCTCGGCGGCGACGAGGCGCCGCGCGACGCCTTGCAGCGGGCGGGCGCCGCGGTCGAGGCGGCGCGGGCGGAGCGCTCCTATACCAGCACGCAGGAGAAGAACTGGATGGTTCTCGCCGCCGAGGCGCTGGCGGAACATGGAAGTCTCGGCCAGTTCAGCGTCGACGGGCAGGCGGTCAAGGGCGCGGTCAACCGGCGATTCAGCGGCGCGGCCCTCGCCGGCAAGACTTCTGACCATCGCCAATGCCGGCGAGAGCGCCGCCCAGCTCGTGACCACGGTCTCCGGCGCGCCGATCGCGCTCGACCCCGCCGTCGCCAACGGCTACGCGATCGAGCGGACGTTCTACAAGCTCGACGGGACGAAGATCGACTTGAAGAGCCTTGCCCAGAACCAGCGCGTCGTCGTGGCGCTGAAGGTGACGGAGGCGCAAGCGCGCTACCGCGAAGCTGCTGATCGTCGACCGGCTGCCCGCCGGGCTCGAGATCGACAATCCGGCGCTGGTCGACGGCGGCTCGGTCGAAGGCTTCTCGTGGCTCACCAACGACGAGACGCCGGCCCATGCCGAATATCGCGACGACCGTTTCGTCGCGGCCTTCGACCGCGCCGAGGGCCAGTCGGCGTTCATCACCATCGCCTATGTCGCGCGGGCGGTCGCGCCCGGACATTACGTCTATCCGCCCGCGACCGCCGAGGACATGTACGACCCCGAGCGCTACGGCCGCACCGACTTCGGCGAGCTGGAGGTGACGGCGAAGTGAGCGCCGCGTCATCCGCGCCATAGCGGGATCCAGAGAGCGCTTCGGACGCGGCGATGCGCCAGCTCTCCCGCCTGCGGGAGAGCCCGCGCTCGCGGGCATGACAGGCGAAGGCCGGGGTGAGGGCAAGCGATGCGCGCGTCTCAACCGCCCCATCCTCCTCGCCCTCGCGGCGCTCGCGCTCCTCATCGCTCGCGGGCGTCGCCGTGACGCTCGCCTGGCAAAACTACGAGGCGAACCTCGGCCCGCTTGACCTCGCGGCCTCGCGGGAGGGATCGACGGTCGTCGTCGACCGCGACGGCCGGCTGCTCCGCCCCTTCACCCTGCCTGACGGCCGCTGGCGGCTGCCGGCGACGACCCACGACGTCGATCCGCGCTATCTGGCGATGCTCGTCGCTTACGAGGACGGGCGGTTCTGGGAGCATCGCGGGGTCGACGCGGGCGCGCTTTTGCGCGCGTCCCTGCAATGGCTGTGGCGCGGCCATGTCGTCTCCGGCGGCTCGACGCTCTCGATGCAAGTCGCGCGCCTGATCGAGCCGCGCGCCGAGCGGACTCTGTCGGCGAAGCTCCGGCAGATCGCGCGCGCGCTGCAAATCGAGCGGGCGGTCGGCAAGCAAGGCGTGCTCGACCGCTATCTGACGACGGCGCCCTTCGGCGGCAATCTCGAGGGCGTGCGGGCGGCCGCGCTCGCCTATTTCGGCAAGGAGCCGCAAAAACTCAGCGTCGCCGAGGCGGCGCTGCTCGTCGCGCTGCCGCAGTCTCCCGAAGCCCGTCGGCCCGACCGCTTTCCCGCGGCGGCGCGCGCCGCGCGCGACCGGGTGCTCGAGCGCGTCGCCGAGCGCGGGATCATCAGCGCCGACGATTCCGCGGCGGCGAAGCGCGAGCCTGTGCCTCAGACGCGAAGGCCGTTTCCCGAGCTTGCCGCGCACGCCGCCGAAGAAGCGGTCGCCGCCGACCCGCAGGCGAAGCGCATCCGCCTCTCGATCGACGCGCGGCTGCAGGCGAAGCTCGAGGCGCTCGCCAAGGAGAGCGTCGCGCGGCTCGGGCCGAAACTGTCGGCGGCGATCGTCGTCATCGACAATCTTACCGGCGAGGTCCGCGCCCGGGTCGGCGCGGCCGACCTCGACGATTCCTCGCGCGACGGGGCGATCGACATGTCGCGTTCGCCCCGCTCGCCGGGCTCGGCGCTGAAACCCTTCATCTACGCGCTCGCCTTCGAGGAGGGCCTCGCCCATCCGGAGACGGTGCTGTTCGACCGGCCGGCGCGCTACGGCGCCTACGCGCCGGAGAATTTCGACCTCGGCTATCAGGGCACGGTGACGGCGCGCAAGGCGCTGCAGATGTCGCTGAACCTGCCGGCGATCGAGCTTCTGGCCGACGTCGGCCCTGCGACCTTCCTCGCGCGGCTGCACGGCGCCGGGGCCGAGGTCGCGCTGCCGAAGGAGACGCCGATCGGCCTCGCCATCGGCCTCGGCGGGCTCGGCGTTTCGCTGACCGACCTCGCCCGCCTCTATGCGGGGATCGCGCGCGGCGGCGAGGCGCCGGCGCTGATCGAGCGGCTCGACGGGAAGCCGCCGATGATCGGCCCGCGCCGCGTCACCGATCCCGTAGCCGCCTGGTATGTCGCCGACATCCTGCGCGGCGCGCCGCCGCCCGCCAATGCGCTGAGCGGCCGCATCGCCTTCAAGACCGGCACGTCCTACGGCTTCCGCGACGCGCTCGCCGTCGGCTTCGACCGCGGGACGACCATCGCCGTCTGGGTCGGCCGGCCCGACAACGGACCGACGCCCGGCCTGATCGGCCGCCAGGCGGCGGCGCCGATCCTGTTCGACGCCTTCGAGCGGCTGGGGCGGGACGTCGAGATCATCCGGCCGCCGAAGGGCGTGCTCAGCGCCTCCGTCACCGCCGACCTGCCGCCGCCGCTGCGCCATCTGCAGGAAGGACGCGCCGAAGACGCATGGCCGCGACCGAGACCGCGGCGCTGAAGATCGCCTTTCCGCCCGACGGCGCGCGCATCGACCTCGGCCTCACGGAGGGCGCGCGCGACGCGCGCCTCGCGCTGAAGGCGCTCGGCGGCGCGCCGCCCTTCACCTGGTTCGTCAACGGCGAGCCGGTCGGCGAAGCCGACCTCCGCCGCCAATCGCGCCTGGAAGCCGGACGGCGCGGGCTTTGCGCGGGTGTCGGTGGTCGACGGCAAGGGCGCGTCGGACGCGGTGGTGGTGCGGCTGGAGTGAGCAGTCGGGGATTCTGCCCTATATTCCGCACTCCGCAAGTCTTTGAATTTAAAAGGGTAGGGTAGGGTGCAGAAATCTTGGACGCCGTGCGAAAAGTTGGTGGCGACTTAAGCGGCGCCAGAAATTTCGAGGCCTATGGGCGCGCTGAGCGGAGAAAATCGCGAAAAACCGGTCTGCGCGTAACTTTACTGAGCCTCGCTCCCAGTTTTCGCACTGTCTCCTTTAATTCCGCACAGCGCTCGAAAAGGCATGGTAGTGTGAGCCCATGATAGACTGCGCTTTGCCAAATTCCGATTTTGCCGGCATCGCCCCGCCAATTACCATAACCGAGGCGGAGGTTCGCCACTTTGCGGCGGCGATTGGGCTAACCAGAGCTGCGCCGGACCGGTGCAGCATGCTCCTCATGTTTGATCTCTACTGCCGCGCATTCTTTCCGGTGCCTGGTGATCCCGCCAAAGTCGTCGCGGAGGTGCGGGGACTGGAAGGTATTGGCGGCGCGGTTGGCACCAAGCCAACGGCCCAGTTTAAGCACCCGCCGTTGCAAGGATTGTGGAAGAAGCACTACCTCGTAGGCGGCCTGCCCTCCATAGCCGCGAATATCCAACTTGGATTCGGTCGACAGCGTAATAAACTTCATCAGATCATTCAAAAACATTGGAATCCGGCAACGGCCGCTCTTCCCCCGGAAGTCTCAGGAATCCCCTCATTTCGAGAACGGCCTGATTTCGGCGCTTTCGGCCCTCACGTAGAGCGAATGGGAAGCCCTAAGGCCCCGCATTTGTCGTGGCGCGACCTCTCTCTTGACGATTGCGAGACCCGAACTCGCACTTCAGGACTCGTCATACGAGACTCGCCGCATCAAAATGCCAACCTCCAGTTGCATTTTGGCCCTCGAAAAAATGAGGGGATGGCTGAGCCCGGAAGTGGTCTCACAAAACATCACCCAGGCGGTTGTCGGCCTCTACGCGGAACGCTCTCGCGACCAAAGCCTGACAGGCGAGTGGATCATTTACGCGCGTCATGAGGGACAAAATTATTCGCTCTTATATCGAATTCTGTTGATATGGACCCAATCCGGCGGCGCCCATGATCCAGGCGTCCGGGACCGAGTTTGTTGAGAGGGCCTCGATCGTTCGCCGCCAGCTCAGATAGCTCGGGAGGTTCTTGGTGGCGACGCCATGGAAGCGCCGCATCCACTCCTTCAGCCGGCCGTGGTAGGCGTTCACGTTATTGATGTGGAGATTCTGGCGCCTCCGGCTTGGGCGTGCCGGGTGCGGGCAAGACATGGAACTTGACCCGGGCGCGCCGAGCGAATGCGGTGATCGCCGCACCTCCATCGCAGCACAGTTCCGCTGGCCGGGTAATGACCTGCCCGAGCGCGGCTGTGATGCTGGCGGCGTCGAGCCGCGGCAGGACGGCATCGATGGTCGCGCCGGTGCGGTCGCGGGCGACGATGACTGGGATCTGCTCCGCCGACAGACCCCGCTTGGCGGCCTTGCCGCCCCGCTTGCGCGATGCTCTCGGCAGATCGCGGCGTTTGCCCTTGAAGGATTCGAGGATGAAGGTCTCGTCCGCCTCGACGATCCCGGACAGGCGCCGCGGCTTGTCGAGATTGAGCGCGGACAGGAACCGATGTCTCCACCGGAATGCGGTGGTGTAGGCCACCTTGCAACGTTCCGCAGCTTTCGCGATCGTCTCGCCGGCGATCAGCGCCTGCGCCTGGTCAGGCCAGCGATCCTGGTGATGCAAGCCGGCCAACGGCGTCCCGGTCAGCGGGTTGAATGTCTTCCGGCAACTCGTGCAGCGGTACCGAGGCTTGCCGCCAGCCTTGCCCCAGGGACGAACGTCATCCCGACCGCAGTGCGGACAGCCAAAGCGCGCAATCCGATCCCGCCCGACCTTCGACAACAGGTCTTCCTCAGTCGCGGCATCGTCCGTCTCCGCGACCGGGAGCGAGGGCGCAACAGCAGCCTCAGAAGGCCGCACGGCGGCATCGACAGGGTGAGCCGAAAGGTCGATCGGATCGTCCGCTTCGGCCAGCGCCAACTCCCGGAACGCCTCGGCGCGTTGCGCCGGGTCCAAAAGCCCAATCCCGCCAAGCCAAGTCGCAAACGCCGCGGTATCCATCCTCATGCAGCCCTCGAAGCCCGACCCAACTCTCTCATCTCTCAACAGACTTTGATATAAGAGCGAAATTATTACCTGTGTCTCGCCCTGCACGATGAAGGCGACGCCAACATCTTCGAGCGGATCAAGAATGGCTGTGTCCATGAGTTCTCGTTTTTGCGGTCGCAATTAGGGCTGTGCTGATTCCCGTTTTTGGGCGGCCACTCCTTGGAGCGCGCGCACGTTCCTGCCCATCTTTCACAACCTCTTCAGCCTGTGCGAACAAGCAAGGCACGAAGTCAAGTGTTGTCGGAACAATCACCATGGTGGCTGGTGCAGTCCATGACAGACAGACGCAACGAAGAATGCCAATGCAGCCACACCGGAAAAGAGTGCTGCAGATGCATTTCGACTCCCGGCACTTCGAAGCGCGCTCCGGACTGGCTCAAAGACCGCTGAGTCAGAGTCTAAGTCCGACGTCTGGAAAAGGGGGTATCGGCGTGCGAGATGCATGCGAGATGCCCAGAGCCAAAGAAAAGCGGCAATCAGTGAGGTAGCGCTCGCAACGAGATTTGCCCATTGCTCAACGAGTGCGAGTTTTTGCATAACGTACCGCTCTCCAATACGCTATTGTGATTTAGTCGGCCCAAATGCGGAGGAGTCACAATGCGAAAGGTCCTGCTGCCTGTTCTGATTTTCCTTGTGACCTCGACCGTGGCTTTGGCCACTATGCCCGCGCTGACTGAAAAGCCGCACAAACGCACGGACGAGAATTGCTGGGCTTGGGCTGAGAAACGGGCTGGCGACGAAGAGGTCGCCAATATGTGGGGTATCTTGGACACAGGGAACTCCGACCCGGAGGTCGCCGTGAGGCGGCTGGCTGATTTATGCCTGGGAAAGCCTACCCCTGAGATTGTTGGGTTCGGTTTGAGCGTCGGTTTCGATGACTCTTATTGCCGCCGGTATCCGCACCAGATGATTTGCTTGATGTACCTGAGCCATCGCCATTGAATTGAAGCGGGGCGCGGGCGGGTGCGTATGCGGGCCGTGGCTCTGTTGCATTAAGCCGCTTTGAGCGAAAATGCGCCAAATCGCCTATTGATTTTGTTGGCATTTTTCACCTCACTTTGTCCGACCTTTCGCCAATGCAACAGTGCCCAATTCATCGGCGGAACGAGCGTCCAGGACGGGCATTTGGGAGACGTGGTCGAAGAACCTCTGCATCGCCGACCGGCGGTCGCCGTGCGCCGCGACAGCAACCCGAGCCAACCGTTCCTCGATGGCGCGCTCCAGGGCCGTCTCCACGTCCTCGCCGGTCAGGCGAGCGAGGCGTTGAGCGAGTTCGTCGACTTTGGGAGATGCGATGTTCATGGCGCAATGCCTCAAGGTACGAAATAGAGATAGCATCTTCTCGGCAAGACTTGCCCAATCGACGAGGTCGAGCGGTCGGCGCGTCACCCCTTCTCCGCGAAGCGGGGAAGGTGGCCCGGAGGGCCGGATGGGGTGCGGAAAGCAGGTATGCTCAGACGTAGGTTCGCGGGGACGTTCGTGCAATCCGACTTGGTTTGAACGCAGCGCCGGGACAGCCGCAGTCGAGGCATGGCTACCGGCATCGTTTGATGATAAATTCGGCGCCACGTGGGAGACCGGCATATGCGAACGACGCTGGCGCTCGATGACGAGCTCGTGGAAAGGGCCCAGGCCCTCACGGGCCTGAAGGAGAAATCCAGCCTTGTTCGCGAGGCGCTCAAGGCGCTCATCGAGCGGGAGAGCGCACCGGCGACTGGCGCGGTTGGTCGGCAGCGAGCCCGACCTTGAGGTGCCGCCGAGGCGTCCACCGGCCGGCGCGTGATCCTGGTCGATACGTCGATATGGGTCGATCACCTGCGGGCCGGAAACGCGACGTTGGCCGCAGCCGCTCCAGGCCGGCCGGGTTCTGACGCACCCCTTCGTCATCGGCGAACTGGCCTTGGGCGACCTGCGTCAGCGGGTCGCCGTGGTGACCGCTCTCTCGGACTTGCCTTCCGCCACCGTTGCGACGGAGGCGGAAGTCCTCGCCTTTATTCACCGTCATGCGCTCTTCGGGCGTGAAATTCGGCTATGTCGACGCTCATTTGCTCGCCGCGGCGCGATTGACCGCCGGAACCGGGCTATGGAGCAAAGACAGGAAGTTGCACGGGGTCGCGGAGGCGTTGGGCGTTGCGATGGGTCGACCCCGCTGAGCCTTAACGGCATGGTAGGGACGCGCATGGCTTTGCATGGGGAATGCGTTCGTGCGCTCCACGGGAGCGAGCGGTTTGCGCGTGCGCGCGTCGTCGCTCGCATTCGCCGCATGGAGCAGGGAAATCCAGGGGACGCCAGGAGCGTCGGGGAGGGCGTCATGGAAATGCGTATTCCCTACGGGCCGGGTTACGCGTCTGCTATTTGCGTCGCGGAGCGGAATGGAGCGCAGATTGCGATTTCTGCTGTGCGGAGGCGACAAGCGCACGCAGCGGCAGGATATCGAGCGGGCTCAGACGCTGGCGGAGACCTTTGATGCGCAAAACCAAGAGGGGTCGCTTGTATCACGGCGGCGCTCGAGACCGGTGACGCGGATTTCGCGCGCGACGCCCTCGGCCTCGTCGCACGCGCGCGCGGCATGGGAGAGATTGCGAAGATCGCCGGTTTGAACCGCGAGAGCTTGTATAAGGCGCTCGGGGAAACCGGCAATCCCGAATTCAGCCACCGTCATGCGCATCGTCCGCGCCTCGGGTCTGACGCTATCTGCTCGGCCCGCGGCGACGGGACCAACGTCCAGGCCTCGCCGAGTAGCCTGAGCGGGAGCTTCAAAGGGAACAAGCCCGGCGACAGGGCCGCCGCAAAATATTCTCTGTTTGTTCTTGACGCTTTTCGAAATCCATGGCACTTCGCTGTTTTGATAAACCGCCACGGCGGCAAGAGGGAAAGCGAGGTTGGCATGGAGGGACTGGCGACCAGGGTCCGCGCAAGCTGCGGGTCGTCCTGTGGCGGCATGATCCGGCGGGGGGTGCCCGGGGCCAGACGGGTCGAAAATATTCTTTGCTTTGGATTGCCCGTAACCCATTGAAAAGCCCCGAATTGGACCGAGGAATTCAAAGAAAATCCAAGCCAGATTTTCTTGGTTTGGCTTGGTTTGGCTTGGTCTCAGCTCTTGGTTTGGCTTAGAGGGATTTGGCCTGAGGCGCGGCCCGCGATCGCGTTCGCCGGGCTCCGCTACGAGAACGCTCCGCGCTCGACCAGCCCGCGAGGAAGCGGTACTGCAACGCAATTTCGCACAATTTCCGTATGGCCGCGCCCCGGGCGCGGGCGGTCGGCGACCGGGCGCTTTCTTGTAGACGCGGCCGCTGGCCACGTCTGCCGAGCCCACCGCGTGCGGCTACGGTGAATGCGAACTGGAGCCGCGAGAGAAGAAGGGCCGTGGCGTCCATCGAAAGGATCCTTCGGCCGTCACTGCCAGAGGTTTGCCTTGGCGAGATCGATGAGATCGTCGGCGCGGCCGCCCATCACGGCTTTGATCATGTAGAGGGTGAAGCCCTTCGCCATCTCGACCGTGATGCCGGCGGAACTGGGAAGCACCATCCGGCTCACGACCGCGTCCACCAAAACCGGGCCGTCATAGGCGAGCGCTTCGGCGATTCCGCTTTCGACGTCGCCCGGGTCCTCCAGCCGGATCCCGCGCACGCCGACCGCTTCCGCCA
>CAVYIZ010000028.1:0-26656 GCA_963768555.1 uncultured Alphaproteobacteria bacterium | reverse complement strand
GCGCGCGCCATCGCCCTGCGCGCGAAGATCGGGCAGGCGTTCGTGTCCGAGTTCGCGAGCTTCGACGTCTACCGTGATTAAACGCGTCGCCGTTACGCCCATAGCCGCGAGGCGGGCTCCCTCCTCGCCCAATCGGCGGCCGTCTCATGACGAGGCGGCTCCACACGCCGGCGTACGAATGCGGTCAGATGTCCCTCTCCCGTCCGCACCCTGCGTTCGAATTCGGCTTTGGCCCCGAACCAGAATTCATCGCTTCGACCGTTCGGCCTGCCGGCATGTTCCCACAGCTCATAGGCCCGTTGGCGGATCATCTCTTCGCTGGCGCTCATGCTCTCATTCCTCCTTCAGTGCGGGCTCCCAACGCCGACCCTCTCGATAAGTTGGCTCCATGAATGTCCCGTGGTCGCGCGCGCCTGATCCCTCCATCAGCGCCGTCACATGCGCGGCGACGGAACGTCCGAGGGCTCGGAGGTCATAGCCTCCCTCGAGAACCGACACGATGCGGCCGCCGCAGCGCTTCTGCGCGATCTCCATCAGCCTCCACGTGATCCACTCAAAGTCGGCTTCGACGAGATTGAGGTTGCCGAGCGGATCGCGATGATGAGCGTCGAACCCGGCCGAGACGATGATTAGGTCTGGCGCGAAGTCCACAACCCTCGGCAGTATCGCAACCTCCATCGCCTCCCGGAAGACTTCGCCCGTATCGCCCGCACGAAGCGGGGCATTGACGATCTGATCGTGCTCGCCGCGTTCGCCGAGCGCGCCGGTCCCCGGAAAGAGCGGCATCTCGTGGGTCGAGGCGTACATGACGTTCTTTTCGTCCCAGAAGATATGCTGCGTGCCGTTTCCGTGATGGACGTCGAAGTCCACGATCGCGACGCGCCCAGCGCCATAGGCCGCCTGGGCATGACGCGCGGCAATGGCCGCGTTGTTGAAGAAGCAGAAACCCATCGGCATCGCGGTTTCGGCGTGGTGGCCTGGGGGACGGGTGGCGACGAAAGCGTTTCTCGCCTTCCGGGTCATTACCTCGTCGACGGCGAAAATGGCGCCGCCGGCTGATCGCAGCGCGGCCTCGAAAGAGCCGGGCGACATCGACGTGTCCTGGTCGATGTCAATATGGCCTTGCGTCGGCGTCGCCACCCGGAGCGCCTCAATGTAATCGAGCGGATGCGCGCGTGCGATCGCCGCAAAGTCAGCTCGCGGCGCGACGTCGCGCGCCAGCATCTGGAAGACCTCGCTCTCCAAGGCCCGCTCAATCGCGCGCAAACGCTCAGGCTGTTCGGGGTGTCCTTCGCCCATATCATGCGCCAGGCATGCGGGGTGGCTGATGAGCAGCGTGGTAACGATCTGGACCTCCTGGTCGCCGAAACGCTTCTCCCCTCTCCATGCGCGGCGTCTTCCTGCCAACGGGGGTAAAGTCCGTTCGGCATAAGGCACAGCACCGATTTAGAGCCCGACGACGCCGAGAATGGCCTGCGTGCTCGCGTTCGCCGCGCGCCTAGGAAAGAAGGTTCGTTTGACTGAACTCTCCGGCCGCGCGCACCGCGATTTCATTCTTTACGCCGATCACGCCGGGCACCCGGCGCACATCCGCCTCGGCGCAGGACTTCTGGTACGCGCGTTCGACGATGCCCTGCAGGGTAACCCAGCCGCCGTCGACTCTCGCGCTTATCCTGTGACGAGGGATCGCAAAATCCCAATGAACCGCGAGTACGACTTCGGTGCTAATATCCGCCATGAGGCACCCTCCCTAGTGTTTCTAACGTGTACACTAATCGCAAGCGTCAGCTTTGGTCAGTTTCGAAGCACACATTCCGCAGCGCCACAACCGCACAGGTGCATCCCGCAGCATACCGCACAACCACGCGTGTGCTTACACGCGTATGCTTATTGTCGCGGAGCGATATTTAGCACAAGATTGCGTATGAGTTCTCGGCGATTGGGCCTACGCGATATTTACTCTCTTTTTATTTATTGTCCCTTTGATCAACACCAATGCGTCGACACGCTTGGCGCGAGTTTATTCGTGAACCGAAGCGCATCCTCTCGTCGAAGCCGCAGCTTTTTCGGACTCAATCTGTCTTCGCAACGCCGGATCGCGGAGGAGCACATCGACGCCGTAATCCTTTTCCCGGGCGCCTCCGAAGAGGTCGGACTCGTGCGGGGATTAGAGTGCGTGCGCCCCCTCACCTCTTGAGCGTCAGACAAGTGATGTCGTCGAATTGCGCCTTGCTTTGCGAGAATTCCTGCACGGCAGCCTCCATGCGCGCGATCCATTGGGCGGCGCGCGCGCCATCGCCCTGCGCGAGAAGAATTGGGGAGGCGTTCGTGCCCGGGTTCGCGAGCTTCGACGTCTTACGCGATTGAACGCGTCGCCGTTACTCCCAGAGCCGCGAGGCGTGCGCCCTCTTTCCCCAATCGGCGGCTGTTTCGTGACGACACGACTCCGCACGCCGGCGTACAAGCGCGATCAGCCGTCGCTCTCTCGTCAGCTCCTTGCGTTCGAAGTCGGCTTTCGCAGCGAACCAGAATTCATCGCTTCCACCGTTCGGCCGGCCCGCACGGTCCCACAACTCGTACGCCCGTAGGCGGATCATCCCTTCGCTGGCGCTCATGCTTCTTTCCTCCTCCCTGTTTCCTCCTTGGGGGCGGGCTCCCAGCGCTGATCGTTGCGATAAGGTGGCTTCATGAATGTCAATTGCGGGAGCCGGTTTACACCTGCCCTTAGCCGCGAAGGCGATAGCGCCCGCCGAGAGCGCCATGCTGCTCCCGTTTCGGCGGCCTTACGATGCGGCATATTGCCCCTTGCGGCCGGCGCCGACGCCTTGTTTGCAATTTTTGTGAGGCCAGCGGTCCGTATCGAGGCGAGCCTATCCCGATGAGCGGTCTCAACAAAATCGGTCGCGCGCGGACGGGCCCTCAGGGCCTCGCGCGGAATTGATCGCCCGAACGCGACATTCCGCCACACTCGGGCTTATCCTTCGCCGTCATTCAGACACGAGCGGAGGCGGGAACCATGGCCGCATTTGTCGTCAACGGGCGCGAGGTCGCAGTCGACGTCGAGCCGGAAATGCCTCTTCTGTGGTTGCTGCGCGACGAACTGGGCCTCGTCGGCACGAAGTTCGGCTGCGGCGCCGGCCTCTGCGGCGCCTGCACGGTGCTCGTCGACGGCGAGGCGACCCGCTCCTGCCAGACGCCGGTCCGCGCGATCGAAGGCAAGTCGGTCATGACCATCGAAGGGCTCGGCGCAAAGGAGCTGCACGCCGTCCAGAAGGCCTGGATCGAGCACGATGCGCCGCAATGCGGCTATTGCCAGTCCGGCCAGGTCATGGCCGCGGTCGCGCTTCTCGCCAGGAACCCGAATCCGAGCGACGACGACATCGACGCCGGCATGACCAACATCTGCCGCTGCGGGACCTATCCGCGCATGCGGGCGGCCATTCATCGCGCCGCCGAACTGGCGAAAATCTGAAGGAGGCGCGCCATGACGATCGCCCTCACGCGTCGCGCCTTCGTTACGGCAGGCATTACCGCCGCGGGCGGCCTCGCGATCGCTGTCTTCGCGCCCCGAATTCGCGGCGAGCATTTTTCCGGCGGGCCCCGGAGCCCGAACGCCAAAAAAGCGCACGGCGAGATCAACGCCTTTGTCGTGATCGATCCCGACAATTCGATCACGCTGCGGGTCGCCAAGTCCGAGATGGGCCAGGGCGTCTTGACCTCGCTGGCGATGATCCTCGCCGAGGAGCTCGAATGCGACTTCTCCAAGGTGAAGGTCGAGTACGCCTCCGCCCACCGCAACCTGATCGACAATGGACGTCTACCAGTCGATGGGAACCGGCGGCTCCTCGTCGGTGCGCGCGTTCGCGCGTCTTCCTGCAGCAGGCGGGCGCATCGGCCCGCGAGCGGCTGATCGCCGCCGCGGCGGCGCGCTGGGGCGTGGAGCCCTCCGCCTGCGTGGCGAAGGGGGCCGTCGTGCGCCACGAGGCTTCGGGCCGCTCGGCGACCTATGGCGAACTCGCCGCCGACGCGGCGAAAATCGCGCTCGCCGCCGAGCCCGCGATCAAGACGCCCGAACATTTCGAGCTGATCGGCTTGCCGCTCAAGCGGATCGACACGCCGCTGAAAGTCACCGGCGACGCGCGCTTCGGCATCGACGCGCGCCTGCCCGGCATGGTCTACGCCGCCGTCGCCAACTGCCCCGTGTTCGGCGGCTCCCTCAAGTCCTACGACTTCTCCGCCGTCTCCGGCCGGCGCGGGATCATCGCCGCCGTGCCGGTGACCAATGGCGTCGCCGTCGTCGCCGACAATTTCTGGCGCGCCAAGGAAGCGCTCGCCGCGATGCCGGTCGAATGGGATTTCGGCCCCGCCGCGTCCGCCGACAGCGCAGAGTTCCGCGCCGAATATCGCGCCGCGCTCGACGGGCCGCTCGCCGACGGCGGCGGCCATGGCGACGCCGCCGCCGCCTTCGCCTCGCCCGCGAGGCGCGTCGAGGCGCTCTACGAAGTTCCCTATCTCGCGCATGCGCCGATGGAGCCCTTGAACGCGACCGCCCATTGGCGGCCCGGACCGCATCGACGTCTGGATGGGCACGCAGTCGCCCGAGTCGGCGATCACGCTCGCGGCAAAGGCGGGCGGCGTCGATCCCAAGGCTGTCTTCGTTCACAACGCCTACCTCGGCGGCGGCTTCGGCCGGCGCGCGGTCAACGACGAGCTCACCCAGGCGGTCGAGGTTTCGAGGGCCGTCCGGCGGCCCGGTAAAGCTCATCTGGACGCGCGAAGAGGACATCCGCGCCGACCGCTATCGCCCGCAGGCGGCGCTGAGGATGCGCGCGGCGCTGAAGGACGACGGCGCGCCGGCCGGGCTCGAGTTCACGACCGCCGTCGGCTCGATCACCCGCTCGCTCGGCTGGGGCAAGGTCGAGAACGGCGTCGAGCGCCAGGCGATCGAGGGGCTCGCCAACTGCCCCTATCGCGCCGACGCGCTGAAGGTGCTGGTCAATCTCAAGAACACCCATGTGCCAGTGATGTTCTGGCGCTCGGTCGGCTCCTCGCAGAACGCTTTCGCCGTCGAGAGCTTCATCGACGAGCTGGCTTTCGCGGCGAAACGCGATCCGCTCGAATACCGGCGCTCGCTGCTGCAGGACCGCCCGGACTTCCTCGCCGTGCTCGACGCTCTCGCCGACAAGGGCGATTGGGGCAAGCCGCTGCCCAAGGGCGTCGGGCGGGGCCTCGCGATCCACGAGAGCTTCGGCACGATCGTCGGCGAGATCGCCGAGGTCGCGGTCAAGGACGGCGGCGCGGTCAAGGTCGAGCGGGTGGTCGCCTGCGTCGATTGCGGCCATCTGGTCAATCCGCTGACCGCGGCGATGCAGATCGAGAGCGCCGTGCTCTATGGGCTGACGGCCGCTCTGTTCGGCGAGATCACCATTCGCCAGGGCCGCGTCGAGCAAGGCAATTTCGACTCCTACCCGATCGCCCGGATGGCCGACGCGCCGGTCATCGAGACGCATTTCGTCCTGTCGGGCGGCGAGAAATGGGGCGGGCTCGGCGAACCGGGCACGCCGCCGATCGCGCCGGCGGTCGCCAACGCGATCTTCGCCGTCACCGGAAAACGCATCCGCTCCCTGCCGCTGAAGAACGCCTCGCTCGGGGCGTGAGGCGTCGACCCCCGCCTCTTCGCGCTCTTCGTGGTGAGCTCTTTTCACCACAAAGGTCACGAAGGGCGTCGCCAAGTGGCGGGGGCGCTGGCGCTCCCTGGCCAATTCCACCAAACTGCAGAATGCTCTAGCTAGTCGTCGTCCGGACGAGGGATGCGGCCCCGTCCATGTGCCCGGGATGGCCGCCGAGCGGGAGGAGACATGAAGCGGTTCGACAACAAGACGGTCGTGGTCACGGGCGGCGGGGGCGGCATCGGCGGGGCGACCTGTCGCCGCTTCGCCGGCGAAGGCGCGCGCGTCGCCGTCTTCGATCTCAATCTCGAGGCGGCGCGGAACGTCGCCGCGGCGATCGGCGAGGCCGGCGGCGCGGCCGAGGCCTTCCATTGCGACATCACCGTGAGGGCAGAGCGTCGACGCGGCGGTCGCGGCGGCCGAAGCCGCCTTCGGACCGATCGACGTCCTGGTGAACAACGCCGGCTGGGACGTCTTCCGTCCCTTCGCCAAGACCGAGCCGGCGCAATGGGACAAGCTCATCGCCATCAACCTCATCGGCGCGTTGCATATGCATCATGCCGTGCTGCCCGGCATGGCTGCGCGCAAGTCGGGCCGCATCGTCAACATCGCCTCCGACGCCGCCCGAGTCGGCTCCTCCGGCGAGGCGGTCTACGCCGCCTGCAAGGGCGGCCTCGTCGCATTCTCGAAGACGATCGCGCGCGAACACGCGCGCCACGGCATAACGGTCAACGTCGTGTGTCCCGGGCCGACCGACACGGCGCTGTTCGCCGACTACAAGGAGGGCGCCGGCAACCCGGAGAAGCTGGTCGAGGCTTTCACGCGCTCGATCCCGCTCGGCCGGATCGGCCAGCCGGAGGATCTGCCGGGCGCGATCCTGTTCTTCGCCAGCGACGACGCGGCCTACGTGACGGGCCAGGTGCTGAGCGTTTCCGGCGGCCTGACGATGGCCGGCTGAGCCGCGGCCTGAATTCCGAGCGAGGAACACCATGCAATTCGAAGACATCATCTACGAAATTCGCAACGGCGTCGCCTGGATCATCATCAATCGCCCGGAGAAGATGAACGCCTTCCGCGGCACGACCTGCGACGAACTGATCCGCGCGCTCTACAAGGCCGGCTACGACAAGTCGGTCGGCGCGATCGTGCTCGCCGGCGCCGGAGACCGCGCCTTCTGCACCGGCGGCGACCAGTCGGCGCACGACGGCACCTATGACGGCCGCGGCACGATCGGCCTGCCGATGGAGGAATTGCACGCGGCGATCCGCGACGTGCCGAAGCCGGTGATCGCGCGCGTGCAGGGCTTACGCGATCGGCGGCGGCAACGTGCTGTGCACCATCTGCGACCTGACGATCTGTTCGGAGAAGGCGATCTTCGGCCAGGTCGGCCCCAAGATGGGCTCGGTCGACCCCGGCTACGGCACCGCGTTCCTTGCGCGCGTCGTCGGCGAAAAGAAGGCGCGCGAGATGTGGTACCTGTGTCGCCGCTATTCGGGCCAGGAGGCGGTCGCCATGGGGCTCGCCAACGCGTGCGTGCCGCACGACCAGCTCGATGCGGAGGTGCAGAAATGGGGCGAGGAGCTGTGCGAGCGCAGCCCGACGGCGATCGCGATCGCAAAGCGCAGTTTCAACATGGACACGGCTCATCAGGCCGGCATCGCGGGCATGGGCTTGTACGCGCTGAAACTCTACTACGACACCGAGGAATCGCGCGAAGGCGTGAAGGCGCTGCAGGAGAAGCGGAAGCCGGAATTTCGCAAGTTCGTGAAGTGAGGAGACGCGGACTCGAAACGAGACCGCGAGGCGACGCAAGGGCGAAGCGTCGGCGGACTGGGGAGGCGAACAGGTGAATCCGTATCTCGACGACGATCTCACCGCGCTCGCCGAACAGGCCCGCCGCTTCGCGACCGCTCGCGTCGCCCCCGGGTTTCAGGAACGCGATCGGACGCGCGTGCTCGATCGGGGGCTGATGGCGGAAATGGGCGCGATGGGATTCATCGCTCCCGAACTGCCGGAGGCATTCGGCGGCCTCGGCATGGGCAGCCTCGCCGCCGGCGTCATCCATGAGGAGATCGCGCGCGCCGACCTCAGCATCTCCTACATCAATCTCCTGGCGTCGCTGAACGGCCAGATCCTGTCGCAGCACGGCGAGCCCGACGTCGTCCGGCCCTGGCTGCGGCGGCTGACGCGCGGCGAGGCGCTGCTCGCGCATCGCGCTGACCGAGCCGCGCGGCGGCTCCGACGCCGCCAACCTGCGCCTGCGCATCGAGCGCGACGGCGACGACTACGTCGTCAACGGCGAGAAGACCTCGATTTCCGCCGCCGACCAGGCCGACGCCGCGGTCGTGTTCGGCCGCACGGGACGGTCGAATCGGGCGCCCATGGCGTCACCGCGCTGTTCGTTCCGATGGACCTGCCGGGCGTCACCCGCAGCCGGTTCGATTGCCATGGGCAGCGCGCGATCGGCCGCGGCTCGCTGTTCTTCGAAAACGTCCGCGTGCCCGCTCGCGCATCGCTCGGCGACGGAGAACAAGGGCTTCGTGCAGGTGATGCAGGGCTTCGACTTCTCGCGCGCCCTGATCGGACTGCAGGTGCTCGGCGTGGCGCGCGTCGCGCTCGAGGAGACCTGGGCCCATGTGGCGGAGCGGCAGGCGTTCGGCAAGCCGCTGTCGGCCTTCCAGGGCGTTTCGCATCCGCTCGCCGATCTCGATACGCAGGTCGAGGCGGCCCGCCTGCTCTGCCTGCAGACGCTGTGGCTGAAGGACAGGGGCGCGCCGCACAGCGCGGAGGCCGCCATGTGCAAGTGGTGGGCGCCGAAGCTCGCCTATGACGTCGTTCATCAATGCCTGCTGATGTTCGGCCATGGCGGCTATGACCGCGGCGCCGATGGAGCAGCGCCTGCGCGACGTGCTCGGCTTCCAGATCGGCGACGGCACGGCCCAGATCATGAAGACCATCATCGCCCGCGCCCGGGCCGGCCGCGAGGCGGTCCCGGCCTGAACGACGGCAACGAACAGACGACAAGGAGAGGAAACATGGAATTCGACGCCGTTCTTCTTGCCGCCGCGCCGCGCCGATAGCGTCGCGCGCGGGCTACTGGCGCGACCGCACGATCAATCGACGATCTCGACGCTTGCGTCGCCGCCTGCCCCGACAAGCTCGCGCTGACCGCGTCAGGCTCGACGGGGGCGAGGCGCGGCGGTTCACCTATCGTGAACTCGCGGCGCTCGCCGACCGCATCGCGGTCGGGCTCGTCGCGGCTCGGCGTGGGGCGCAACGACGTCGTCGCGATGCAGTTGCCAAACTGGTGGCAGTTCACCGCTCTCTATCTCGCCTGCTCGCGCATCGGCGCGGTCCTCAATCCGCTGATGCCGATCTTCCGGGAGCACGAACTGTCGTTCATGCTCAACCACGGCGAAGCCGAAGGTGCTGATCGTTCCGAAGCGATTCCGCAACTTCGATCACGAGGCGATGGCGCGAGGCCTTGCAGCCGAGCGCTGCCGTCGCTCAGGCGCGTCATCGTGGTCGACGGCGGCGGCGCCGACGATTTCGACGCGCTCTTGACGAAGCCGGCATGGGAGAAGGAGCCGGATGCCCGCGCCATCCTGACGCGGCAGCCGGCCCGGCCCGGACGACGTCACGCAGCTGATCTACACCTCCGGCACGACCGGCGAGCCCAAGGGCGTGATGCATTCCGCCAATACGCTGATGGCCAACATCGTTCCCTATGCGGAACGGCTGCGGCTCGGCAGAGACGACGTCGTCCTCATGGCCTCGCCGATGGCCCACCAGACCGGCTTCATGTACGGCCTCATGATGCCGATCATGCTGCAGGCGCAGCGCCGTGCTGCAGGACATCTGGGACCCGGCCAGGGCGGTCGAACTGATCCGGAACGAAGGCGTCACCTTCACCATGGCGTCGACGCCCTTCCTGACCGACCTCACGCGCGCCGTGTCGGAGAGCGGCGAAGGCGTGCCGAGCCTGCAAGACCTTCCTCTGCGCCGGCGCGCCGATCCCGGGCCCGCTGGTCGAGCAGGCGCGCGCAGGCGCTGGGCGCCAAGATCGTTTCGGCCTGGGGCATGACCGAGAACGGCGCGGTGACGCTGATCAAGCTCGACGACGACGACGCGCTGGCCTTCACGACCGATGGCTGCGCGCTGCCCGGCGTCGAGGTGAAGGTGGTCGACGCGGACGGCGCCGCCCTGCCGCCCGGCGAGGTCGGCAAGCTCGTTGTGCGCTCCTGCTCGAATTTCGGCGGCTACCTGAAGCGCCCGCAATGGAACGCCACCGACGCCGACGGCTGGTTCGACACCGGCGATCTCGCGCGCATGGACGCGAACGGGCTACATCCGCATCGCCGGCCGCACCAAGGACGTCATCATCCGGGGCGGCGAGAACATTCCGGTCGTCGAAATCGAGGCGCTGCTCTACAAGCATCCGGCCGTGGCGCAGGCCGCCATCGTGGCCTATCCGGACGAGCGCCTGGGCGAGCGCGCCTGCGCCGTCGTCGTGCCGAAGCCGGGCCAGACTCTCGAGCTTCGCCGCGATGACGCGAATTCCTCAAGGCGCAGAAAGTCGCGGCGCAGTACATTCCCGAGCGGCTGATCGTGCGCGAGGCGATGCCGGCGACGCCGTCCGGCAAGATCCAGAAGTTCCGGCTGCGCGAGATGCTGCGGCAAGGCGCGCTTTAGTGCCCTCACCCTGGCCCTCTCCCGACAAGCGGGAGAGGGGGCGGATCCGCTTCTCCCGCTTGCGGGAGAAGGTGGCCGGCGCAGCCGGCCGGATGAGGGCCTTCAGCTGCGCGACAGCACCTCGACCGCGCGGTCGAGCTGCGGGTCGGCGCCGGCGGCGTAGCGGGAATTGAACGCGACCTCGATGGTCGGCTCGACGCCGGAACCTTCGAGCCGCCGCCCGTCGACGAGGACGTCCTCGACCGCCAGCAGCAGCAGGCCCTCGTCGCCGACCAGGAAGGCGGTCGCCGCGAGCACCGCGCCTTCCGTGCGGCTGCCGATGAGCTCGCCGAGGCGATATTCCTTGAAGCCGTAGGCGAGCACCTCCTTGCCGCTGCGCGTGCCGCCGTTGATCAGCGCGGCCACGGGCTTGCGCCACTTCACGTCGACGAGGTCGGTCTCGCCGCTCCGCGCCGTCACCTTCATCGTCGGCGAATGCGGGTTGAACAGGTCGAGATATTGCGGCTGCGCGCCGCCCCATCCGTCGCGCAGGTCCCAGACCAGCGCGTCGGCGTCCTTGAGCGGGCCCGTCGCCGATCAGGTCCTCGAGCGCGCCCTGATACTGGCGGCCGGCGTAGGACCACACGTGCACGTAGCCGATGCGGGCGCTCGGCGCCGGCGGAAATGATGCGGGCGCTGGCCTTGAGGCCATGCAGAAACATCGCGCCCGGATGGAGATCGGCCGGGGTGACGGCGATCGTCATCGGCGCTCCGTCGCGCGTCCGCCGGATCGACAGCGGCGACCGGCGTCCCGACCTTGCCGCGGAACGATCCGACGGGCCGGAACGGCCGGTCGTCGGCCGCCAGAATCTCGTCGCCGAGCAGAAGGCCGGCCTGATGCGCCGGGGCGCCCTCGATCACGCCGGTGACGAACGTCCGGCCCTGATCGTCGGCCTCGGTGAAGACGCCGATCGCCGGGATAGCTCACCTCGCCGTTCGGAAAGACACGCATCAGCCCTCCTCGATGCTGAAGGGCGCCGGCGAAAATGTCGGCGAGCTGGTAATAGGCCGGCTCGTCCGGCGTGTAATAGCGCGTGTGGGAGGCGCCGAGCGTCGCCAAGCATCGCATTGACCGCCGCGGCGAGTTCCTCCCGCGAGCGCGCCGCCTCGGCCTGCGGACGGTAGCGCGCGCGCATCGCCTGCCAGTCGAGCCCATGCAGGCGCGGGTCGTAGAAGCGGTCGCGCACGAGCTCCCACACCTGGTCGAACGCCGCGCGATCGGTTCGGCCGGAGCCTGACCCTGCGGCTGCGGCTCCGGTCTGGGCGCCGGCCGGCCGCGCCGCGAGGGCGAGCGAGGCCGCAATAGTGAGAAATGTCCCTGCGCGTTGTTTTCATCGGGTCCGCTGCTTTCGGCTCCTGAAGGACGGATGCGGCTTCGCTAGGCTGAAATCCCGGCCCAAAGTTGACCGCGCCGCGTGCGAAACAAGATCGGATTTCCACCGTACACGGTTGCCGGTCGTGGTTGTATTCGTAGCTGCGCGCCGCCGTCGAGGGGACGGCGCGCACGGAGCGAGACGTTGCGCAATTTCCTGGTCACTTCCTCGTCGGTTTGGCCGCTTGCGGGCTGGCGCTTTCGCCGCCCGGCTCGCGCGCGGACTCGCCGGCGCGCCAGGCGCTGTGGCTGGCCGTTCGGGCCTGCGTCGCCGACTTCAAGCTGATCGGGGCCGCATTTCCCTGCCTCCAGGTCGATTTGAAGGGCGGCGAGGAGGGCGGCTACGTCGTTCTGCGCGACCCGCCGGACACGATTCTCGACGCCGACGCGCAGAGTGGTCGGAATCGAGGACCCCTGGCTGCAGTCGCGCGAGGCGCCGAACTATTTCGACGACGCCTGGCGCGCTCGGCGCCTGCTCGAGGGTCCCGACGGCCGGCCCCCGACGCGCGACGACTTCGCGCTCGCGGTCAACTCCGCGCTTACGCGAAGTCAGGACCAGTTTCACATTCATCTCGGTTGCCTCGCGCCTGCGGTCGAGCGCTGGCTGCCGGTCCTCGCTCCCGAGTTGCCGGTCGGCGCCTGGACGCGGGTCGGCGTCCCCATCGCAGGCGCGTCGTTCTGGGCGCTGCGAACGGGCCGGGCGATCGGAGCGGACGTCGAGCCGATCCGGCTCGCGGCGGAAGCGATGGGCGGCAGGATCAATCTGGCGCGCACGACGATGCTCGTCGCCGAGGTCCGGATCGGCGCAAGCACGGAGGCGGTGATCCTCGTCTCAGACTCCGGCCGGACCTCCGCCGAGACAATGCTCGATCCCGCCTGTTCCGGCCCGTCGCGCGCGTCCGATCTCGCATTGATCGCGCCCGGCGTCCCACAGGTCACTCGACCGACGCCACGACCATGATTTCCCCCAGATTGGCCGGCCTCGCGAGCGCCGCCTCGACAGTCGCGCGCGCGGTATTACGGGGTATTACGGTGACACTTGCATATTTTTTTGTTTCCGCTATGGTTCCCGGCTCATCGTAGCCTCCTGGAGCGTCCCATGGCGCGGATCGGCCGGTTTGTCGTTCCAGATCTTCCGCATCACGTCACCCAGCGCGGCAATCGGCGCGAGCGGGTGTTCTTCTCCGACGCGGATTACGAACTCTACCGCGACCTCCTTCGCGAGGCCTGCGCACGGGAGGGGGTCGCGGTGTGGAGCTATTGCCTGATGCCCAACCACGTGCATCTCATCCTGACGCCCAAAACGCCTGAGGGGCTCGGCCGGGCGCTCGGCAAGGCCCATCGGCGCTATTCCGGCTTCGTCAACGCGCGCAACCGCGTGACCGGCCATCTCTTCCAGGCGCGCTTTTCCTCGGCCGTCATGGACGAGGCGCATCTGATGGCGGCGGCGCGCTACGTGGCGATGAATCCGGTCAGGGCGCGGCTCGTCGAGCGCGCCGAGGATTGGCCGTGGTCGAGCGTGCGGGCGCATCTGGCCGGCCGCGACGACGGGCTGGTCGAGGTCGCGCCGCTGCTTTCGCGCTGCGGCGGGCGCTTCGCCGACCTGATCGCCGAGGAGGCGGACGCGGCCCTCGTCGCGGCGTTGCGCGCCGCCGAGACGATCGGCCGGCCGCTCGGGCCGCCGGCGTTTCTCGACCGGCTCGCGGCGCTCGCCGGCCGCGACCCGCGGCCGGGGAAGCGCGGCCGCAAGCCGCGGCTCGCCGCGCAGGCCGCGGGCTGACGGACCAGTATTCCGCTTCGCCGCCGAAGTCAGAAGGATCGCGACCCATAGGGCGTCCAGCGCATCGTGCTGGCCGCGCAGCTTTCCATCCGGCTTCGGAATGAACCGACGCCGCGAGGGTTCCGCCCGATATCGCTCCGCTGTGAACCCGGCGATGAAGTCTTCGAGGCGCGCCTCGAATCCAGTCCTCCCATGTCCGTCATCCAGCCCGGGCGGCTTCCCGCTTCAACGCGCGGTAGGCCTGTCCAAGCGCGTCGGCCTTCCGGCGCGGTGACGCCCGCTCAGTCGCGGCTTGCCATAGGCGGCTGAGGCCGTGGGACGCGCCTTCCCGGCTCTGTCCGGAGCGTGCCGCCCTTCCGCGTTCTCCTTGGCCCCGCCCTTGGCTTCCCCGGCTCCTCGGCAGGTCGCCCGGCCTCGTTCGTCGGCTTCGCGGCTACTATTGCGGGGCCTGACTTCTCACGCCCGTGCGTCATCGGCTTCGGCTCGTCGCCTTCCCGATGCGGACCGGCGGCTCGCGCCGTCGGCCAGGTGTGAGATTTCCCGGTTCCCGGACAAGGGGCGTCTGCACATGCCAGGGTCTGCGACGTCGCGGGACCGGCGATGCGCTCGCGTTGACGCGCACCCCCGTGGCGCCTTCCGCCGTGACAAAAGCGTCGGCGTCCCGATTGGCCCCTTACAAAGCGTCTGGTCTTCGCATCCAGCATGAGCGGGCGTAGGGGTGCGATCCAAAGTGGTGCAATCAGGCTGCGAGATTTTTGTGAGTTTTGGGGGCTGTTCTGGTTTGCTACGGGGACGGCTGTTCGGCCGAGGTTTTTCCAATAGGCGTCCCAGTCGCCGTTTATTCGGGTTATCCGCAGAAGGACGCGCTCAGAGACGGGCGTCTCGAGATGACATTGCGGTCGCTCGTCGGTCATTGCGAAGCGCCTGAAGTCGACGACGAACAAGCGCAAAGCGAGCATGTATTCCGCGTGCTCGACGCGCCACCAGGCGCCGGGCCGCTTGAGACGCTGTTGGGCGACGTAGCGATGCGCGCTTTCGATTTCGCCCGATCCGACTGGCGCTGGCCGAGGGACTGCCTTGATCGCCGAATTGCGCCTCCACCTGGCCGACAATCCATGGCGCTCCATCGCCGACCGCGTGGACCCGCGAGTTCGCCCCGAAGCCGGCTCGAACCGCGCATGCGAGCAGTTGCCGTCCGGCCGCTCCGCGCCGCCCTCGATCGAGCCGGCGTAGATCGGCGTCCGGCTCCCCTTGGCGTGCGCGAGCGAAAGCTTCGCCTCTCGCCACGACAGGTTCTTGCCTTTGCGTTTGTCCTTCTCACCGACCCGGCTCGACGATGGGGATCATGCCGCCGTCAGTTTCCACGACTATCGGCTTACTGAGGCCTGGACCTTCGGGAAATTCCAAATCCGCTCGACCGGCTTCGAACATGTCTCGGCATGGCCGAATGTGATCCTCTGGATCGTGCTCTCCCCGATCTCGAAGCCGTAGTGCTCGCGCAACTTGGTGCGCGCGTGAGCGAAAGGCTGATCGGCGGCGAAGTCGACGATGACGCGCTGTAATGGGCCTGAACAACCCGAGAAACGACTTTCGCGCTGCGCATGAACGGGCGAACACGCTTTTTCTTGAACCGGTATTGCGGCTCTTGGACCGCGACCTCGCCGAATTTCGTATGCCAGCGGAGTTTTTTTTACCTTGGCGATGCATCTGAGCTTGTTGACGAATTTCCCTTTCCGTCACTTCCACCTGCTTCTCCGCCCATCCCTGCATCGCCTCCCGTCCCAAACGCCGCGTCTCCTCGACGATCCGCTCCTCCACCGCATCGGCCTCCTTGAAATTTCCCTCGCTGTTCTCTATCGCTCAATTATCGACGCGAATCGATTTCGAACATCAGGATGGCTGAGAAAGGCAAACATCGCCTTGTCGCTGAATTCCGCGGCCGTCATCTGTTTCATCCGTTCCAAATCCTCCGAACCTTACTCCGCATCGCTTTGAATCGCACCCCCCTCGTTCGACCGCCGTGCCTCTCTCGAAGACCCTTTAGAGGACGCGGCCACGGAGTTGTGTGCCCCATTGCATTGAAGGCAAAGACATGTTCCGTCTGGATAATTGTCGGAAGCGGATTTTTGCCCGGCTGCGCGAGGGCTGGGCCTATGACGAGATCGCGCGCGAGGAGCGGATCACCGCGAGGCGCGCGCGCCAGATCGTCTCCGAAGCTCTGCAGCGGCGAGAGGTCGACGACGGCGCGGACCATTGCGCTCCTGCAACTGTCGCGGCTCGCGCCGGCGCTCAGGGCGGCGGGCGAGGCGGTCGGTCAGGGCGACGTCAAAGGCGATCGCGCCGCTCATAAAAGTGCTCGACCGGCTGGATCGCTACCAGAAGGCATCCCAGTCGGAGACCACCGACAAGCTGATCAACACAATCAACTTCTATGCGCAGGCGGAGGCGTACCTGGAGGAGAAAAAGGCCGAGCGCAGCGCGGACGAGGCCGCGCCCGAGGCGGAAGCCCGGCAGCAGGAAGAATCCTGGAACGAGGCTACCGCTCCTGCGCCGAAGGGGGACAAAAAAGAATTTTTGGCCGGTTTTCCCCCGGTAAGCTCCTGATAAGGCTCGATTCGCTGCCAGAGATGGAAGGATTTGGAAGGAAAATTCGGGCCTTTTCCGCGCTAATAACGCGCTCCGGAAGCGCGCCGAGCGCGTTTTGGAAGAAAGAGTGACCCTTTTGCGATTGGCGGACCTTCGACCCCGCCCCAGCTCTCTCCGGTGGGCATTTAAACACATTGAATCAGATAAAAAAATCGAGCCCCAGGTAGACCCAGGACCCGCTCTGGCCGCGAAGCCGGAAACCCGATAAGAGTCGGGAGCGTCCGCTCAAGCTCCCGATGTCTTCCCCAGATTCCCTCAGACGGATCAACGCGTCGGCGATCTCCGCCGCGGTTCTGTTCGCCATCGGCCTGGCGACCGTCGTCGTGCTCGATCGGATCGGCGTCCCGGCCAGGCTCGTCGGAGCGATTGGTCCGATCCTGACGCTGCTCGGTCTCGCCGTCCTCGGCGCGGGCGCCCGCAGCGCCGACCTCGCCTCGTTTCTGGCGGCGCGGCGCAGCGCGCCTCCCTTGTACGGCGGGCTCGGCTTGGCGGCGATCGTCGCAGGAATGGCGCTTTGCCTCGACCCCGGCCTCGCCTCGTTCTCCGATCCTCCTCCGCTCGGCCTCGCCATCGGAGTGGCCCTCGCGGCGGTCGGCTTCGGACCCCTGCTCCGGCGCTTTGGCGCGACCTCGCCGAACGATGTCGTCGCGACCCGCTTTTCAGGCTCTCCCGCCGCCATCGTCGCGGGGATCGCCGCATGGGCGGTTGCGGCATTGACCACGCTCGCCGGCTTCCAGGTCGCCGTCACCGCCATGGAGGCGTTCGCGGCGCCGAATCGCCTGTGGGCCGAGGTCATTGTCTCGACGGCAGTCGTCCTCAGCGTCGCGCCGGGCGGACTCGCCGGCGTGATCTGGTGCGCGGCCGCAAGCGCCGGGGAACTCGCCATGATCGTCGCCTTGGGCTGGGCGTCGGCCTGGACGCAGGGCGCGGCGTCTCCGGGTTCGCTGCCCGAAGCCGCCGCCGCGCCTTTCGGGCTCGGCTCTCCGACGTCGCTCGCGGCTCTCATCGCCTCCGCCCTTGCCGTCGCCGGCTTCTTTGCCTTGCAGCCGCCGGCGCTCGCCAGCCGGGACGTCGGCTCGGCGGTGCGGGCCGGGGTCGCGGGATCCGCCTTTTGCCTGGCGCTGACCGCCATGGCGATCGCCGCGCTCTCCGCCTTTCCGGCCGACACGGGTCCGCTCGGCCTCCACGCGGTCGCCCATTCCCTCATCGGCGCCCTGACGCTGGCCTCGACCTTGACGCTCGCAGGGGTCGGCGCGCATGCTTCGTCGCGCGCCTTCGGCGTCGCGCTCGCGGACGGCCGGCGGCCTTTTCCGACGCCGGCCAGCGTGCGTCTCGCGCGGATGCGCCTCGCTCAAGTCGCGCTCGTCGTCGGGTGCGCGATCTGCGACAGCAGAGGCGTCCTCGACTCGCGCGCCGCGCTCGTGCTCGCCATGGCGCTGTCGCTCGCGGTGACGACCCCGATCGTCGTCCTGGCGGCGATCGGGCGAGTCGGGCCCTTCTCCGCCAACGTCGCGACGCTGGCCGCTCTGGCGGTCGGGGCCGCGCGCGAGATCGCAATCGCGCGGCCGCCCGGCGCCGCGGAGGCCTTCGAAAACGCCCTCGCTGCGGCTGCGGCCGCGTTCGTCGCCGGCGCCTTGGCCGCTCTTGTCGCTCCGCGCGGAGCGCCGCCTCCGACGCCCGTCGCCTTCGATCCTTTCGCGGACCCGTCAGGGCGAGGCCAGGAGCAGGCGGCGCGCTTCGTCGTAAACGCGCCGATCGCCCGCGGCCAGAATCCGTCCGCCCTTGGTCGGGTCGTCGCCGTCCCAGGTCGTGACGACGCCGCCCGCTCCCTCGATGATCGGCGCGAGGGCGACGACGTCGTGCGGCTTTAGATTGGTCTCGATGACAAGATCGACGAAACCGGCGGCAAGCGCGCAATAGGCGTAGCAATCGCCGCCGTAACGCGGCAGCCGCACCCTGCTCTCGACCCGCCGGTACGCTTCCCGGTCGGAATCGTCGCGAATCAGCAATGGGCTCGTCGTGAACAAGGACGCTTCGCTCGAGCGAGGCGCAAGGCCGCGTACGCAGGGTCCGCGTCGTCCAGTCGGACGGCGGCGAGTCGCCCCGCGTCGCGGCCAGAGTCCGGAGGCGGGAGCGTTTGCCGTCGCCATAGAAGCGCTCCCTGGTGAAGGGCTGCGCCATCATGCCGTAGACCGGGCGACCGCGGTGCATCAGTCCGATCAGCGTCCCCCAGGTCGGCATGCCGGAAATGAAGCTCTTCGTGCCGTCGATCGGGTCGAGCACCCAGACATATTCGGCGTCGGGACGGTCCGAACCGTATTCCTCGCCGATGACGCCATGGGCAGGGAAACGTCTGTCCGATCAGCCGCCGCATCGCCGCCTCCGCGCCGCGATCCGCCTCCGTGACCGGATCGAACGGGCCTCCCCTCGACTTGTCCTCCGCTCCGATCGCGCTGCGGAAGAACGGGAGAATCACTTCGCCCGAAACCTGGGCGAGGCGCTCCACGAAGGCAGCGAAGTCGACCGCGGTCATGAGATATCCCCTGAAAAGAACACGGAAAGTCATGCGGCTGCTGCATATCTGCTATCCCGATCTTCGGCCGGCTTTGCGCTCTCGGCCGGTTCGCAAAAGCGACGTAACATTTTGTTTTAGCGAATAGAAAAGCCATCCAGGCAGCTCGGCTCGGGCTGACTGCGACTTGGGGTCGCGGACGCCTCCCGCCGACAGTGGCCTATCGGACGAAGAAAGCTCTTGCAAGTGCGCCCGTCAGCGCCGATATTGTTGCAGTGCGGCATGAGTTGCCGCACATGCCCTCCTTGGGCGTTTCCTCCCTAGACTGAAGGCCGCCTTACGGCGGCCTCCTTTTTTGCCGGCCTCTGCGACGGTCGTCATTCCCGTTCGCTATTCGGCGGCGAGGCGGTTCGGCCTGAGGCCGCCGCGGAATTCGCTCGCCAAGGCCTTCGCGGCGGCGAAGAGATCGTCGCGCAGCATGGTCCATCTCTCGTTCCTGACGATGCTGCGCTCGTCCAGATAAAGCGCTCTCGCGATTTCGATCTGGACCGCGTGGATCCCCTTGTCCGGGGCCCCGAAGTGTTCGGTGATGAATCCTCCCGCGAAAGGCTTGTTTCGTCGAATCCGATATCCTGCGCCGCGCAGGCTCGTCTCCAGGATCTCGATGACGCCAGGCGCGGCGCTCGCGCCGTAGCGGTCGCCGAGCACGATGTCCAAGCCGCCCACGTCGGCGGCGTTGCTCGGCATCGAGTGGCAGTCGATCAGCACCGCGAGCCCGAACCGCCGGTGGGCGCGCTCGACAAGCGTCCCGCAGCTTCTCGTGATAGGGCCGGTAAAGGGCTTCGATGCGCCCGAGCCCCTCGGAGACGGATATCGGCTGCTTGTAGATCGGCTGCGCGTCGCCCACGACCCTTGGAATGGTGCCGAGACCCACCGCCACTCTCAGCGAGCGCGTGTTGGCGTACTCCGGCAGGTTCCCCTCGAAAACCTTCGGATCGAGCTCATAAGGCTCGCGATTCACGTCCAGATACGCTCTGGGAAATTTGGCCCGCAACAGCGGCGCGCCGAGCGCGACGCAAGGCAGGAACAGTTCGTCCACGAAAGCGTCCTCGGACCGGCGCAGCGTCAGCGGGTCGAGGCGGGAGGCGGCCAAGAAACGCGTCGGGGTAGGTCGCGCCCGAGTGCGGCGAACTGAAAATCAGCGGGCGAAGACAGTCGAACTGGTTCGATCGTCTCGACCGGAGGATCGAAGTCCGACGCCGTCAACCGCACGAATTCGTCCATCGTCTCTCCCGCCGGCGACGCGCTTGCTCTCGGCGCCAGCTTCGGCTTTTATCATACGCCTGAGGTTCGCCCGCGCGCGAGGCCTGCGCGGCGTTTCAAGGGAATTTTTACCGGGGCGCCGCAAAGTTGCAAGCCTCACGAGGGGACAGGGATGCGGTACGCCGGTCGAGATTTCTGCAAAAATTCTGCTTGCCGAGGACGACAACGACATGCGTCGTTTCCTCGTCAAGGCATTGCAAAACGCGGGTTATTCGGTCGCGTCATTCGACAACGGGGTTTCGGCTTACAATCGCCTGCGCGAGGAGCCGTTCGAACTGCTGCTGACCGATATTGTCATGCCGGAGATGGACGGGATCGAACTTGCCCGGCGGGCGACCGAGCTCGATCCGGAAATCAAGGTCATGTTCATCACCGGCTTCGCCGCGGTGGCGCTGAACCCGGACAACAACGCCCCCAAGGACGCCCGGATCCTGTCGAAGCCGTTTCATCTGCGCGACCTGGTCAACGAGGTCGAGCGGCTGCTGAGGGCGGCCTGACGGCGAGGAATAGCTGGTCGACGCGAAGAAGCCTGAGAGGACGCCCATGCGCGCGGCGTTGGCTCTTTCTCGCCCTCGGCCTCGACGCTCGCGGCGCCTGTTTCGGCGGAGACCTCGCGGCTCGATTCCATTTTGGCTTCGCGCGTCCTCAAGGTCGGCACGACCGGCGACTACCGGCCGTTCACGACTCTGGACAAGGCGACGGGCGCGTATTCGGGCCTCGACATCGACTTGGCCCGCTCGCTCGGGACGGCCCTCGGCGCGAAGGTCGAATTCGTGCCTACGACATGGGCGAGCCTTGCCCACGACCTTGCGTCCGGGGCGTTCGATATTGCGATGGGCGGGGTTTCCGTCACCCTCGACCGGCAAAAGACCGGCTTCTTCTCGGCTCCCGTACCTGCGCGAGGGAAAGGCCGCGATCGCGCGATGCGCCGACCAGGCCAAGTATCAGACGATGGCGGATATCGATCGGCCCGAGGTCCGCGTCTTCACCAATCCCGGCGGCACGAACGAGCGTTTCGACCGCGCCCGTCTCCATGCCGCCGACATCATCGTCTATCCGGACAATCTGACGATCTTCGACCATCTGGCCGAAGGCGACGCCGACGTCATGATCACCGACGCGTCGGAGACGCGGTATCAACAGAAGCTGCACCCGAACGTGCTGTGCGCCATCCATCCGGACAAGCCGTTCGATTTCGGCGAGAAGGCTTTCTGGATGGTCCCCGATCCTGCCCTCAAGGCTTTCGTCGATCAGTGGCTGCACCTGGCGAAGGAGGACGGGGAGTTCGATGCGCTCTACGGGAAATGGTTTCGCTAAGATTCTTCTCCCTTCGACCGCGAGTTTCGCCAAGACCGTTCTTCCTCTAGCATGCGCCGCGGCGTTAAATCGCTCTTATTGCGAAGTCTGTTGAGAGATGAGAGAGTTGGGTCGGGCTTCGAGGGCTGCATGAGATGGATACCGCGGCGTTTGCGACTTGGCTTGGCGGGATTGGGCTTTTGGACCCGGCGCAACGCGCCGAGGCGTTCCGGGAGTTGGCGCTGGCCGAAGCGGACGATCCGATCGACCTTTCGGCTCACCCTGTCGATGCCGCCGTGCGGCCTTCTGAGGCTGCTGTTGCGCCCTCGCTCCCGGTCGCGGAGACGGACGATGCCGCGACTGAGGAAGACCTGTTGTCGAAGGTCGGGCGGGATCGGATTGCGCGCTTTGGCTGTCCGCACTGCGGTCGGGATGACGTTCGTCCCTGGGGCAAGGCTGGCGGCAAGCCTCGGTACCGCTGCACGAGTTGCCGGAAGACATTCAACCCGCTGACCGGGACGCCGTTGGCCGGCTTGCATCACCAGGATCGCTGGCCTGACCAGGCGCAGGCGCTGATCGCCGGCGAGACGATCGCGAAAGCTGCGGAACGTTGCAAGGTGGCCTACACCACCGCATTCCGGTGGAGACATCGGTTCCTGTCCGCGCTCAATCTCGACAAGCCGCGGCGCCTGTCCGGGATCGTCGAGGCGGACGAGACCTTCATCCTCGAATCCTTCAAGGGCAAACGCCGCGATCTGCCGAGAGCATCGCGCAAGCGGGGCGGCAAGGCCGCCAAGCGGGGTCTGTCGGCGGAGCAGATCCCAGTCATCGTCGCCCGCGACCGCACCGGCGCGACCATCGATGCCGTCCTGCCGCGGCTCGACGCCGCCAGCATCACAGCCGCGCTCGGGCAGGTCATTACCCGGCCAGCGGAACTGTGCTGCGATGGAGGTGCGGCGATCACCGCATTCGCTCGGCGCGCCCGGGTCAAGTTCCATGTCTTGCCCGCACCCGGCACGCCCAAGCCGGAGGCGCCAGATCTCCACATCAACAACGTGAACGCCTACCACGGCCGGCTGAAGGAGTGGATGCGGCGCTTCCATGGCGTCGCCACCAAGAACCTCCCGAGCTATCTGAGCTGGCGGCGAACGATCGAGGCCCTCTCAACAAACTCGGTCCCGGACGCCTGGATCATGGGCGCCGCCGGATTGGGTCCATATCAACAGAACTCGATATAAGAGCGTTAAAAAAACGCCGCGGTGGGGGGAAAAGCCCATGAAACGACCGCCGACCCGCCTCGCCGTCTTTTTGGCGGCCGCGATCCTCGCCCTTCCGGCAGAGGCTCAGACGCCCCAGACGCCGCCGCCCCCGCCAGCCGCCGCCGACGCGGCGCTCGCCGCCCAGAAGGCTTCGTTCCTGGCGCTGCCGCTCGCGACGCGCAAGGCCGCGCAGGACGCGCTCGTCTGGCTCGGCCTCTACAACGGAACGAATGATGGCGATTTTGGCAAACGGACGCGCGATTCGATCGTCGCTTTCCAGCTGAGCCAAAAGGCGACCGGCGACGGCGCGCTCTCGCCCGGGCAGCTTCAGGCCCTGCTCGCGGCGGGCCAGAAGGCCCGCGCGGCGGCCGGCTTCCAGACGATCGCCGACGCAAAAACCGGCGCTCGGATCGGCGCGCCGACGAAGCTCATGGCCGACAAGAATGGCCCGAAGCTCGATTTCGCCTCGAGCGCCGACCCGGACCTCGCCGCGCTCTACACGCGGCTGAGCACGGAAACGCCGACCCGCAAGGTCGCCTACAAGGCGATGAAGCCGAACGCCTTTTTCGTCATCTCCGGCCAGGACGGGGCGCATAAGTTCTATTCGCGGTTCGAGAAGAACGACGGCGCGAGTCCGCCGATCCGCGGCTTCACCTTCAGCTACCCCGCCGCGGCGCAGAACCTCGACCGGGTCGCGCTCGCCGTCGCCAATTCGTTCGAACCGTTTCCGACCGCCGGCGAAGCAGCGGCGAACACCGCCCCCAACATGTCGGGCGCCCCGCCCTCGCCGACCCCGCCCGTCCCCGCCCCGCCTCCCGCCCCCGTCGCGACCGCGCTCGTCGTCGCGCCGGGCAAGGCGCTGACGGTGTTGAAACCCGACGACTGCCCGACCCCGACCATCGGCGGCAAGCGTGGCCGGCGTCGCGCTGGCGGCCCCGCACGCAATCATCGAGCCGCAGGCGATCGGCGCCTTTCTCGGGGGCGGCGAGCTCACGCCCGCGCCCTCCCCGCCGCTTAGCGCCGGAGCGATCGCCGAGCGCGAGAAGGGGTCGCTGCTCGCGGTCTATTGCGAGCGGTAGCGGAAGCAGGCCGCAGGAATCGCGACGCCGACGCCCTTGTAATGCCCAGCGTCGGGACGAATTCAATGCGTAATCCTGTGTACAACCTATACGAGAATAATTTTCATAGACAATCCAAGCGAGTAGCGTCACCAAATTTGGCGCACTGCGGCGATAAGGGTGAGACTCCCATTGGCGACGGCGCAGCGTCCGGAAGGCATTGGCGCTTGCCGTTCGCCTCGCGGCGAGTTGTGTGATTGTCCGGGGAACTCGGCGGCCCGTCCCGCAACGGGCCGCGCATTCCTTACCCCTCCACAAACTCCTTCCGCCCGATCCCCTGCGCGTAAAGCAGCGCCGTCAGGTCGCCATGGTCAATCCGCGCGTGGGCGGCGGCGACCTTGGGCTTGGCGCGGTAGGCGACGCCGAGGTCGGCGGCGAGCAGCATGGCGAGATCGTTCGCGCCGTCGCCGACGCCCATGGTCTCGGCAAGGTCGAGCCCCATCGCGGCGGCGATCTCGTTCAGCGCCGCGAGCTTCGCGTCCTGGCCAGAATCGGTTCGACCGCCTTCCCCGTCAGCCGGCCGTCGGCGATCCTGAGCTCGTTGGCGCGGTCCTCGCCGGCCCCGAGCCGGTCGGCGACGGCGCGGGTGAACGGACGGAAGCCGCTGGAGACGACCACGACCCGGGCGTCGCGCGCCCTCATCGTCTGGACCAGGGTCCGCGCGCCGAGGTTCGGCGTGACGCGGTTCGCCAAGACCTCGTCGATCACCGTCTCCGGCAGGCCGGCGAGCAGCGCGACCCGCTCGCGCAAGGAAGGCGCGAAGTCGATCTCGCCGCGCATCGCCCGCTCCGTGATGGACGCGACATGCGCGCCCACCCCGGCGTGGGCGGCGAGCTCGTCGACGCATTCCTGGCCAATCAGGGTCGAATCCATGTCGGCGACCAGGAGTTTTTTCTCCCGCCCCGCCAGCGGCTGCACGATGACGTCAAGCGGCTCCCCGACGAAGGCCGCCTCGATCGCCGCCCGCTTGGATTCGAGTTCGCCGGTGAACACGATGTCGGCGGCTTCTCTCTCGCCGAGCCAGCGCCGGCGGTCGATGCCTGCGAGGGCTTTTGCGGCCCGGTCCAGCGTTGCTTCGGTGAGCGGCTCGCGCGCGGGATCGGCGATCAGCGTGGCGACGAGTATGATGGACGTCATGCGAATTCCGGCGGCTGGCGAGGCCAAAAGTTGAGACGCGCGCTCCTCATTGCAGGCCCGACGGCGAGCGGCAAATCCGCTGCGGCGCTCAATCTCGCGAAAGCATTCGGCGCGACGATCGTCAACGCCGATTCGATGCAGGTCTACGCCGACCTCAGCGTGCTGACCGCCCGCCCGACGCCGGACGAGGAGGCGAGCGCGCCCCACCGCCTGTTCGGCGAGATCGACGGCGCGATCAACTATTCGGTCGGCCTGTGGTCGCGCAGGGCGCGGGAAATCCTGGCGGAGATCGGCGAAGAGCCGGTCATTTTCGTCGGCGGCACCGGCCTCTATTTCCGCGCGCTGACGGAAGGACTGTCCGACATGCCGGCGGTCCCGGAGGCCGTCCGCGCCGCGATCCGCGCCAAAGCGGAAGGCCGCGCGACCGCCGACCTGCACGCCGAACTCGCCGCGCTCGATCCTGCGACCGCGGCCCGCCTCAGGCCGTCCGACCGCCAGCGCACTCTTCGCGCGCTCGAAGTGTTCGCGGCGACCGGCCGGCCGCTCGCCTCGTTCCAGGGCGCGCGCGCGGCGCCGGCGCTTCGCCCAAGCGAATGGACGGGCCTCTTCCTCGCCCCGGACCGCGACGCGCTCTATCGGCGCATCGACGCCCGCTTCGACGCGATGCTCGAAGCAGGCGCGCTCGACGAGGCGGCCGCGCTCATGGAGCGCCGCCTCGATCCGGCGCTGCCGGTCATGCGCGCGCATGGCGTCCGGCATCTCATTGCCCATCTCGAGGGCCGTCTTTCGCTCGCTGAGGCTACGGAGCGCTCGAAGCTCGAAACCCGCCGTTACGCCAAGCGCCAGTTCACCTGGGCGCGGCATCAGTTGAAGGGATTCGAATGGACCCTGCCGGAGGCGGCGGTCGAGGCGGGGAAGAGAGCGCTGGGGGGCCTGCGTCGCGACGACTCCCTCCCGCCCTCGTCCTAGAGGACCCCTGTTACTCCCTGGTATCAGGGAGAAGACAGGGAGGGCGGACGGCGCCGCGGGCTCGGAATTCGCGAAAAATATGTTTTTCTTCAATGGATTGGCTGACAATTGACCTGATGGTACGTGTAAATAACAGGGAAGAAAACGCCCCTGTTTCGGCGCGGAACAGGGAGATGGAACCGGGCAGGCCCCGGCGGACGGGGAAGCGCGTCCGCTCACGCGAAAGATGAAGAATTGACGCAGGCAACTGATAGCCCTAGGCTTTCGCGCACACTCGCACCGGCACCGGCCTCGGCGTAGAATTGGCCGGGCGGTTGATGGCGATCTGGCGGTTCGCCTCCAATGACGCTTGAACGGGGGAGCACGCGTCCACCTCACGCGGAAGATGAAGAAATGGAAGCAGATCGTAGCATCGGTTTTTCTCGCGCATACGACGGCTGGGGCCTCGGCGGGCAATACGCCGGGCGGTTGAGGCGGATCACCGATCTGGCGGTGAGATGCCCGGCTACATATCGCACGAGCCGCCCTTGACCCTACTGGCGTCGCCAGGGAAGGGCAGGACCCAAGTCGCGCTCTTTCACTTCCTGGATGACCGATGCGCGTGCGCTGCAAGAACCGGACGCTGGACTATACGCGCGTCAAATCGCTGCCCACGCCCAGCCCCGCCGAGAACGAGAAGACCATCGATGTCCGCGTCGAAGCGCTCGTGGCGGCTCACAAAGCCGCAGCCTAGCCCGCCGCGCCATCGATCTCATGATTTGAGGGCTTCCGCCGTCTCGCGCTATCAGGGGCGCGCTTGCGCGGGTAGTGTCTCAGTTTGAATTTCGGGTTAGGTGGAGGGTTT
>CAVYIZ010000027.1:0-10897 GCA_963768555.1 uncultured Alphaproteobacteria bacterium | reverse complement strand
TCAGGTTGATCTGGTCGTTCGGGCGCGGCCCCTCGACTGGCGGTTCGGGAGGCCTGCCGCCGGGCTTTTTCCCGCTCGCCTCGGCCTTCGCCTGCCGCGCCGCGAGCCTGGCTTCGTGCTCCGCCTGCTCGCGCGCATGGCGTTCCTTGGCCTGCGCCTCGATCTTCTCGCGCGCCTCGGCAAGCTTGCGCAACCGCTCCTCGCGCCGCGCCAGTTCGTCCGGGATCGACATGCCGTCGGGAATGTCCGCCGCGTCGGCCGCCTCGGCTTTGGCCATCAGATCGGCGACCTCGGCTTTCAATTGCGCTTCGATCTTGCCGGCGTGCTCATGCGACAGCGCGCGCTGTGCCGGCTGGCGTTGGCGTGGATCTTCGTGCCGTCCAGCGGCGGCGATCAGCGCCGCGCGCGTCGCCGGATCGTCGAGATCGCCCGACGACTTCGTGAACGACGACGCCGGTCCGGTCGCGAATCTCTTTCGCCGCCGACGCGAGTTCGTCCCTGCTGCGGCCGTTGACGACGAGTTCGCAGCCGGCTTCGGCCAGCGCCTCGGCGCAGGCCCGTCCGAGGCCCTTGCTCGAGGCGCACACGATCGCCTTGCGGCCGGAAATTCCGAGGTCCAACGCCAGCTCCCGATTGCTCGACACGTCTGAATCGGCGACTTATAAGCGCAACGCAAGCTTTGCGTCATCGAAGCGACACGAGAATCTGCGCAGGAAAGTATCGGATTGATTTACTCTTCATGCGAGAGGGCGACGTGGCAAAGCAACACGGGGACCATCGCTACCGCACGTTGTTCCTCTCCGACCCGCATCTGGGAACGCGCGGATGCCAGGCGGATTTGATTCTGGACTTGCTGGGCAAGTCGAGGCCGACAGATCTACTTGGTCGGCGACATGATCGACGGCTGGCGGCTGCGTTCGGGCTGGCACTGGCCGCAGGCGCACAACGACGTCATGCAGAAGCTTCTTCGCAAGGTGAGGAGGGGAGCCCGCATGGTGTTCATCCCCGGAACCACGACGAATTCGCGCGCCAATTTTTCGGTCTGACGTTCGGCGGTATCGAGATCAAGCGCCAGACCATCCACGCCTGCGCCGACGGCAAGCGCTATCTGATCATGCACGGCGACCAATTCGACGTTGTCGTGCGCCATGCGAAATGGCTCGCCTATTTTGGCGACTGGGCCTATAGACCGCCCTGTTTGTCAACACCCATTTCAATTCGGCGCGCCGGGCGCTCGGCCTGCCTTATTGGTCGTTCTCAGCCTGGGCCAAGCTCAAGGTCAAGAACGCGGTCAATTTCATCGGCTCCTTCGAGAAGGAGCTCGCTGGGGAGGCCAAGCGGCGCGGGGTCGACGGCGTCGTCTGCGGGCACATCCATCATCCGGTCATTCGCGAGATCGACGGCGTCACCTACGTCAATACCGGCGATTTCGTCGAATCCTGCTCGCTCGTGGTGGAGCATTTCGACGGCCGGTTGGAGGTCATGCGCTGGCCCGTGGCTCTGAAACTCGTCGTTCACGAGGACAACACGCCGTTCGAGGACGAGCGCGAAGAGGTGAAAGCGGAAGCGGCCTGATGCGCGTTCTTATTGCGACCGACGCCTGGCGGCCGCAGGTCAATGGCGTCGTCCTGACCCTGGAGCGGATGACCCAGGCGGCCGGCGAGCTTGGCGCGAAATTCGATTTCCTGACGCCCCAGGGAATGTGGACCGCGCCGATGCCGACCTACCCGGACATCCGGCTCGCGGTCACTTCGTTGCGCCAAATCGGCCGCCGCATCGAGGAGGCGGCGCCCGACCACGTCCACATCGCCACCGAGGGCCCGATCGGCTGGCTGACGCGGCGTTACTGCCTGAAGACGAAGCGCCTCTTCACCACGAGCTACCACACCCGGTTTCCCGAATATATTCGGGCGCGCACCGGCATTCCCGAGGCGGTGACCTATGCTGGGCTTCGCCTGTTTCATGCGCCCTCGGCGACGGTTATGGCGCCGACGCCGACCATCGTCGACGAGCTCACAAGGCGGGGTTTCAAGAAGGTCCGGCTGTGGACGCGCGGCGTGAACCACGCGTTGTTCCACCCGCGGGCCGGAACGCGCTCGACCTGCCGCGGCCGATCTTTCTCTCGGTTGGGCGGGTGGCGGTCGAAAAAATTCGAGGCGCTGCTCGGGCTCGACCTGCCGGGCTCGACGGTCATTGTCGGCGACGGGCCCGCGCGCGCAAACCTCGAGCGCCGCTACCCGCACGCTCATTTCCTCGGCGCAAGATACGGCGAAGCCCTTGCGGAGGTTTACGCCAGCGCCGACGTGTTCGTCTTTCCGTCGCGGACCGACACGTTCGGCAACGTCCTGATCGAGGCCATGGCGAGCGGCCTGCCGGTCGCAGCCTTTCCGGTCCCCGGCCCGATCGACGTCGTCGGGCCGGGCGCGGGGGTCCTCGACGAAGACCTGCGCGGGGCCTGCCTGAAGGCGTTGACGATCCCGCGCGAGGCGGCGCGCGAATACTCGCTGCGCTTCACCTGGAAAGAGAGCGCGCAACAGTTCCTCGACAACGTCGAGGCCGCCCGGAGCGCCTCCATTCCTTGCCGGAACGGCTTGGGCTTGTCGACGACGCCCATTGTTTCAATCGCCACCCGTCGGGACTGGCGCGCCTCGACGTCCGTCCCGTACGGGAATTGAGTCAAGGCGATAGCGACCCGGATCGCAACAGGATGACCGACGCCCTCGGCCTGCCGCCGATCGACGCCGAGCGCGACCGCTTCATGCTGTGCGGCAGCCCCGCCATGCTCGCCGACCTCCGCGTTATCCTGGACGCCAAGGGCTTCGAGGAGGGCAATCAAGGGGAGCCGGACGACTACGTGATCGAGAAGGCGTTCATCGACCGGTGACGCCGCCGGAGCGGGCGGCCTCCGCGGCCGGTCGGGGCAGTTCGGCGAGCAATTCCTGGGTGTTAGGCGCAAAAGCTGCCAACGGAACTCCCAACGTTGTGATGCCAGCTGGCGGAACGAAGGCCAAAATTTCTCCAAGCCGAAACCAAGCCAGACCAAGCGAGACCAAGAAAACGGGCTTGGATTTTCTTGGATTTCTTCGTCCGATCCGGGGCTTTTCAATAGGTTACGACAAATCCCAAATAGAAATTTTGTTTGTCGCCCCCGCGCGGCTTGTGAGCCGGAGCCCCCCGAGCGCCCCGCAGGGCAGCGCAAAGCGTGCCGATTGGTCGGTTGCAGGTGCGATGGGCTGGGCGGGTTCAACGTGACCTGGCAACCGAGAGATCTCCTTCAGGAAGGCTTTAGAACAGACATAGAACATGGTTGCGACCTTGGCAAGAATTATCTTTCCAAGTCGGTTGAACAATTCCTATTTAATTCGTTTGTTCAATGCCGTTTGAACAAAAAACAAATGTGATAGTTGAAAGACCGCAGCGCCTATCCGGCGGACAAAACTCCAAGGGCCACGCCCGCGACGGCGGTCAGCACCGACCACGACCAGCGGCGGCGCCCGCCCGACGACGAGCGCGGCGAAGCCGGCGGCGACGGCGAAATCGGCCGGCCGGTAAATCGCGCTCGTCCACGGGATCGTAGAGGGGCGAGGCGAGCAGGCCGACGGCCGCGGCGTTGACGCCCACCAGGTGCGTGCTCCGCAGGGCGTCATGAGACATGCTTGGGCGGCTTGGGCTTCGCCGCCGTCGGTTGAGCCGTGACAAGCATCTCGCCGGCCCATACGACTGAGCGGCCGACGCCCTCGGGGCCTCCGCCGCGCGTCTGGCGTATGCCGTACGCTCCCTCGACGAGGAGCAGGAAACTATCCGCCAGGTGTTGTGGTTGAGGGGCTTGCAAGGCTTCGGCAAGCCGCACGAAGCGCTCCCTCAGCGCCTGCTTGGTCGCTTGCGCAACGCGCCGCCCGGGATGCGAAGGGTCCGGAAACTCGGCGCAGAAATTGATGAAAGGACAGCCGCGGTATCCGTCCTCGAGTCGTCCCGCTCGAGCGCTGTTAGGCCATGATGGCGCGAAGCTGGGCGCGCGGATCATCGCGATATCGATCGAACGCCTCGTCCCATTGGCGCCAGGAACGCGCGGCCATGCGGTCTTCGAGGTAGGCGACAATAAGGTCGTCCTTGGAGGCGAAATTCCGATAGAGGCTGATCTTCGCGACCCCGGCCTCCTTGGCGATTTCCTCCACGCCGACGGCGTGGATGCCTTTGCGATAGAAAAGGTCAGCCGCTTCGGCGAGCTTGTCGCGCGCCAGCTTGCCTCCAGGCCTCCGAGGTCGAGCGGCATCACCTGGTCACTCCCCATCGCGCATCCGCTTCCAACATTTCCGCTTGACATGTAACCGACCGGTTCGTATTCGTCTAGGCGGTACGAACCGGTCAGTCACATGAAGTCCGAGTTCGTCTCCCGGGATCCGAATGAAGGGGAGCTGCCGGATGAAGCATTTCGTGGTCGAGGCGACCTCTTGTGCGCCGATCGAGCAACGTCCGGGAGGCCTATGCATCGGCATCGCGCCTGGCTGCAGAAGGGGTACGACCTCGGCCTCTTCCTCTGTTCGGGACCGAAGGACCCGCCCGACCGGCGGCTATCTGGTCGCCCGCGCCGAGATCGGCGGAGGCCCTCAGGAGCGATGTTTGAAGAGGAGCCCCTCAATCGGCGAGAGGCTGGCGACCTTCACCTTCACCGAGTTCCAACCCGTCAAGCGCCAGCCGTGGACCGAGGAATGGTTTGGAGAGCCGACTCGCGGAACGACCAAATCATCGATCTATCCAGCGGAATAGACCCCCAGAACGACGCCCGCCGCCGCGGTGAGGGCGACCACGGCCAGCGGCGGCGCGCGCCAGACGACGAGCGCGGCGAAGCCGGCGGCGGCGACGGCGAAATCGGCCGGCCCGCGCACCGCGCTGGTCCAGACGGGATCGTAGAGGGCGGAGGCGAGCAGGCCGACGACCGCGGCGTTGACCCCCGCCATCGCCGCCCGCGCCCCCGGCCGGGCGCGAAGCCCATGCCAGAACGGCAGCGCGCCCATCAGGATCAGCAGGCCGGGCGGAAGATCGCGATCAGCGCCAGCGCCGCGCCGGCCGCGCCGCCCGGCGGGGCGTTGGCGACCGCGCCGAGGAAGGCGGCGAAGGTGAAGAGCGGCCCGGGCACGGCCTGCGCCGCGCCGTAGCCGGCGAGAAAGGCGCTTTGCGGAGACGAAGCCCGGCGCGACCACCGCGCCCTGCAGCAGCGGCAGCACGACATGGCCGCCGCCGAACACCAGCGCGCCGGACCGGTAGATCGCGGCGAGGAACGCCAGCGCGCCCTCGCGGCCGGGCATGAAGGACAGCGCGAGCAGGGCGAAGAATGCGGCGAGGAAGACGAGCCCCATGCGGCGCGACACCGGCGCCGCCTCCGCGCCGTCGACCGCGGCCGCGGCGCCCTGCCGGCAGAGGCGAGCCCGAGCAGCGCCGCCCGCCGCGATCGCAGCAATCTGGCTCGCCCCGCCCGGCGCGAAGGCCGTCAGCGACGAGCGCGAGGACGGCGATCGCGGCGCGCGGCCGGTCGGGCGCGAGGTTCGCGCCATGCCGAGCACCGCCTGCGCGACGATGGCGACGGCCACGAGCTTGAGGCCATGCAGCAGCCCCTCCCCCGCCGGCCCTTTGAGCGCGCCCGCGCCATAGGCGAACGAGCGTCAGCGCGATCGCCGACGGCAGCGTGAACCCTGCCCAGGCCGCGAGCCCGCCGAGATAGCCGGCCCGCATAAGGCCGATCGCGAAGCCCGCCTGGCTGCTCGCCGGGCCGGGAAGGAACTGGCAGAGCGCGAGAAGATCGGCGAAGGCGCGCTCGTCGAGCCAGCGGCGCTTGACGACGAACGCGTTGCGGAAATAGCCGAGATGCGCCACCGGCCCGCCGAAGCTGGTCAGCCCGAGCTTGAGGAAGACGCGCAGGACTTCGAGGGGGGAGCCTCGCTCAGCTTTCATGCCGTCGCCATGAGCCGCTGTTTCACCATTATCCCAGGTCCCAGACGACTTGAAGAAATTGGGCCGAAACCCTCGTTGGCGCAGTACTTTAGCCAAGCGGTTTCGTTGAAAGAGCGGTTTCGCTAAACGCCGTCGGGCGGCCCAACGAGCCGCTCGAAGCCGTAACGTCGCGCCCGTCGCAAGCTCAGCGGGTGCAACGCCCCGCTGCCCAAGCCGCCCGTGTGGGCGAAGTTTCCGCCGGCGAATCTAGTCCCTCCGCCGTTGACGCCATGGCCATAGCCGCGGGCTCCGGGCCGGTTCGCATAGTAGCCGCCTCAATACGGCAAGTAGGGGTGGCAGGAGCCGTAGTTCGGGAAGCAATAGAACGGATAGGCGGCGAGCGAGCCCAGATCGGCGACGCCTCCGGCCACTCCGGTGGCGGCGGCCGCGACGGGGTTGTGGCGATAATAGACGTAGCGATGCCCGTTCCGCCATCATAGTGGCGCGCGTAGCGGTGGGCGTAGTGGCGCACATAGGTGCGGGCGGGGTGTTGAACTGCTGTCGCCCCGCCTGGCGCTGACGTCGCTCCGCTCGTTGCGCGCGCCGCCCCGTTAGTTAGGTGTGGACGCCGCCCCGTTAGGTATGGACGCCGCCCCGCTCGGAGTGGGCGCCCCGTCAGGTGTAGATGCCGCCCCACTTGGCGCCGACGCCGCCCCGTTAGGCGTGGACGTGTCCGCGTGGGCAGTGGAATGAGGAGATAGCGAAACAAAAGCGGCCACGCCAAGCGCGATGGCCGAGAATCGAAGAACGCCGCGGGTCATGGCGACCTCGCTTGTCACTGGCGGCGCACGCGTGCCGCGCGCAGCCTCTTCGCCCTACAACTCATTCGGATGCGCTAGCCCGCAAACGCCCGGGACCGACCGGACGGTTCTCTTAAGGACTCCGGTCGGCCGGAAGCGGCGCGCTTTACGGCTTCGATGGCTGCGGCTGCGGGTGCTGCGTGGCGGCGCTCTCCGAGCCGGGTTCGGCCGCCTCATTCAACGGGCTAGGCGCATATTGGAACTCGGGCGCGGACTTCAGCTGCGCCAGTAGTCATGTCGATCATCGCCTTGTCGGGATAGCCTTGGCTCGCCTCGGTGGCGGCGGGGTCGGTCTTTTTCGGCGGAGGCGGCGGAGGAGGCTGCTGCGCGCCGCTCGACGAGGCGAGCGGGGCGCTCGGCGCCGTCGGGCTCTCGGTCGGAAGGACCCGACCCTCGGTTCGCCACTGCACCGATTGGAAGGGCACGGCGACGTCCTTGGCGCCGATCCCGAGGAAGCCTCCGACGCCGATCACGACCGCCTGGGCCGAACCGTCGTGGCTCATCAGGATGTCCTTGATCTTGCCGATCGGCTTATTGTCCGCGCCGTACACGTCGACGCCGACCAGCTTCGGGGCCCGCCATTGATCGACCGCCTGCTGCTTGATGTATTGTCCTGCTGACGGAGCCGCTTGTTCGGGCTGGGTTTGGGCCGGCTGGTCGGCCTGCACCGGAGCTTGACCCGCGCCCGCAGCCTGTTGAGCGAGCGCAGCCGACCCTACGAGCGCCGTTCCGACGAGGGTCGCATATGCCAAATTCATGTTCATGTCCGCCTCCTTCGCATAGGTCCGCGACGTTCGAAGCTCATCCGATCAAAATGGGCGCTACGACCAGACGGTGATCGGCGGCTTCAGCGGCGGTCGTCGAGGCCCGCGTCAACGGCCGCGAGCAGACCCAAGGCCGGCCAGTCGCGTCGCTCGTTGGCGCGGGTCGGATTTGAACTCGAAATCGGCGGAGGACGTCGCTCCATTTCTCCGTATTCACGCTTGCCGCAGAGCAGCTCGAAAGCCGCGCGAGCGGCGAGTTGGCGCGCAGTGTCTGTCGCCCTCGGGTGATATTGACGTTTCATTAAGGGTTTCAGACCAAATCCTTCAAAACGTCCGGGTCCAGAGAACAATGGCGAAAGAGCAGCTCATGGCGGCGGCGTGAGCGGGGCGCGAGGCCACCCCCTCGAGGTCTTCCGCGTCCTCCTTAAACACGGCCCGACCAGCTTCGGCGGCCCGATGGCGCATTTTCGGTATTTACGTAATGCGTTCGTCGCTCAGCGCCGCTGGCTCGACGAAAGGTCTTCGCCGATCTGACCGCACCCACTCAGTTCTCGTCGGCCGTAACAACAACTCCAGCACGGATATTGCTCAGTCAAGAAATGAATTCGAGACATTCGCAGCTGCTGTGGTAGGGGCTGTCCTCAGTTAGCGCCGAGTTAGAAAGGGGATTCCCGAATCAGCAAATCTCTGACTCATGGGTGGTCGGCTTTTTGAGGGGCTGACCATGGATCGGGATGGATTGCGGGATGATGAGTGGGATCGGATCAAGGATTTTCTTCCTGGGCGTAGGGGCCATGTCGGCGGTACTGCGCCAGACAATCGGCTCTTCGTCGAGGCGGTGCTCTACCGCTATCGGACAGGCGTTCCATGGCGCGATTTGCCGGCGCATTTTGGTTCCTGGAAGAGCACGCACCAACGCTTCAGCCGGTGGTGCAAGAGCGGGGTTTTCGAGCGTGTTCTGAATCACTTGGCCAGTGACGCCGACACCGAATACGTGATGATCGACGCCACCATCGTCCGCGCCCATCAGCACAGCGCCGGGGCGCGAAAAAAACGGCGAGGACCAAGCCATTGGACGCTCCCGGGGCGGCCTGACAACCAAAATCCATGCGCTCGCGGACGCCTTGGGCAATCCGGTCAGACTTGTTCTGACGGCGGGTCACGTCCACGATGTTCGCGCTGCGGGGCAACTGCTCCAAGGCGTCGCTTGCGGCGCGCTGCTTGGCGACAAAGGGTACGATGCTGACGGCCTGATCGAACAGCTGCGGGACGCGCGAATCGCAGCCGTCATTCCGCCAAGGAGCAATCGCAAGCAGAAAAGGGAATGCGACTTCACTCTCTACAAAGAGCGCAACTTGATTGAACGTCTCTTCGAAAAACTCAAGCAATTTCGTGCGATTGCGACACGCTACGACAAGCTCGCGAGAAACTTCCTCGGCGCAATCCGCCTCGTCGCCGTCGTCATCCAGCTCAACTGAGGACAGGCCCTAGACATATAGAAACCCGACGGTGGATATGTCCCTCAACATCAAACTTCCTCCTATTTCGTCGCGATCTGACTCGCGTTGATTGCAAGCTCAGGAACAGCAGCCGTCTTGCAAGGGCGTCTGAACGAGCAGATCTCCGATCATTATTGAGATCGGGCCGGCTGCTGCGGACATGGCCGCGAGCTTACGCGCGCGATTCCGCTCGCGCTATTGAGCGCGCGGATCGTCGCTGCATCCGTGCAGGTGAGAGCGATGCACCTTGGTACAGGAACGGGCGCAAACCGTTCTCCGCGGGCCTGAAGAAGGAGCGGTCAGCTGCTGCGCTGCGACGCCGTCCGAGGAGGATCATCCGATAATCCGGCCGGCGGCGCCTGGCAAAACGCGAAAATTGGCATAGGGGCTGCGCCATGGCGAGTCCGCGAACGCGCCGCTGTTCGCTATTGGCTGCGGCTTTCGCCCTTCCTCGGCGGCACGCCAAGCTCAGGCATCCCTTCGCGCTGAGGCGGACGAACGCGCCGCCGACGTTGGCGCTGAACGCATGTTCGTTCCCGAGCGCGTCGCGCAGGCGCAGAGCGAGCGCCTCGATCTTTTCGAGGCCGATGCGGCTTTCGTCGCGACCTCCTGCCTTGCCGATGCGCCGCGCGAGCATCCGCCTGGACGATCGCGATCGGCTCGGCGAACACAGGTCCCGCGCGTCGATCGGGCCGTCGGCGCCGAGCCTCGCCTCGACGTCGGCCGTCATTCGCCGACGCTCGTCGCCTCGCGGCGCGGCGCCCAGGCGGACGAGGCCCTCCGCGTTCAGGCCTTCCTCGCCCAGCCGGTCGAGCAGCGCGCGCAGGCGCGGGCGGGCGAAACGCGGGTTTGCGTTGGAGGGATCGTCCACGAATTCTATGCCGCGCGAGCCGCAGAAGGCGACGAGATCGCGCTTCGCGACGCCGAGCAGGGGGCGTGCGATCGTGACGCCGTCGCGCCGGCTGATCGCCTCCATGCCGCTCAAACCCGCGATCCCCGAGCCGCGCACGAGGCGAAACAGCACGGTCTCCGCCTGGTCGTCGGCATGGTGGGCGGTCGCGATCGCATCGGCGCCGATCGCGCGCGCATGCTCGATCAGGAGCCGGTAGCGCGCCTCGCGGGCGCGCTCCTGCACCCGGGTCGTCGGCTTGGCCCCCGTCCAGAGCAGCGTCGTGTGCGGGACGCCGAGCTCCGCCGAGAGCGCCGCGACCGTCTCCGCCTCGGCTGCGCTCTCCGGCCTCAACCGGTGGTCGACGGTCGCCGCGACGACGCGCGCGCCGCGCCGCGCCGCCCATCCGGCGGCCATCACGAGAAGGGCGGTCGAATCGGGGCCGCCCGACGCGGCGATCAGCACCGTCTCTGTGCCCAGAAGCGGCGCAAACAGCGCGTCGATTTGCTCCGCCGCAAGCGGATCTGCTCCGCCTGCGCTCAACAATGATCCTTGGCCATTTCGCGATCGGCGAGTTTCTTCACCGACTGGGTCGCGTTCGGATAGCGCTTGCCGAGTTCGGCGAAGGTGGCGCAGGCCTGCTCATTATTGCCGAGCGCGGCCAGCGCCTGGCCCAGGCGAACCATGCTCTCGGGCGCGCGCGACGATCGGGCGAAGCTTGGTCGTCCTTCAGGTATTGCTCGGCCGCCCTGTGGCGCGGACCGCTGGAAATAGGTCTCGCCGATGTAGAAGATCGCGTCGGGCGTCAGCCGGTGGTCCGCGTTGGCGGCCAGGAACGCCTTGAAGCCGTCCTCGGCCTGCTGATACTGCCCGTTCTGAAAGGCCTGCAGCGCGGCGTTGAACTGTACCTTGGGGGCGTCCGAGCATCGCCGCGCCCAAGCCGACGATCGTCGGCCG
>CAVYIZ010000026.1:0-22268 GCA_963768555.1 uncultured Alphaproteobacteria bacterium | reverse complement strand
TTTGCGCATTCCCGCCTTTCATCGGTACGAATTTGAACGGCAGCAACGGTCGAACCCGGCCGTTCGTACTGCCTCGCGCGGCATCAATGACTGGCGCTACGCGTTTTGCGCGGCTGCGCCGCGCCGGCGGCGGCGCGCGCCGCGGTTGTCGCCTCCCGCGGCGCCGGCAGGTCGACCTCGCCGCGCAAGGTTCGGGAAGGAGTCGGTCTTGTTGGGGATCGCCATTGCCGCGACGAACAGGTTCTGGAAATTCGGCTCGATCGCCGTCTCGATCTTCTCGATCCGCCGCACCACGCGCCTCGATCTCCGCCCGCGCCGCGAGGTTGAGAAGCGCGACCCGCGCGCCGGTTCCGGCGGCGTTGCCGGCGCTCGCGACCCGGGCGAGGTCGCAGTCGGGGATGAGGCCGAGCGCCATCGCGTAGAGGGGATCGATCTGGGCGCCGAACGCGCCGGCGAGGGTGACGCGCTCCGGCGCGTCGCCGCGCCGTTCGATCAGAAGCTTCGCGCCAGCATAGAGCGCGGCCTTGGCGAGCTGGATCGCGCGCACGTCGGTCTGGTAGATCTGGAGCCGCGGCGGGCCCTCGTTCAGCACATAGGCGAAGGTGCGGCCGACCGGCTCGACGCGCGGCGAGCGGGCGGCGAGCGCCCCGTCGATGACGCCGTCCTGCGGGATGACCCCGGCGAGGAACATTTCGGCGATCGCCTCGATGATCCCCGAGCCGCATACGCCGGTGACGCCAGTGTTCGCGGTCGCCTCGGCGAAGCCCGGCTCGTCCGACCAGAGGTCGCAGCCGATCACCTTGAAGCGCGGCTCGAGCGTCGGCTCGGTCGATGCGGATGCGCTCGATCGCGCCCGGCGCGGCGCGCTGGCCGCAGGAGATCTGGGCGCCCTCGAAGGCCGGGCCGGTCGGCGACGAGCAGGCGAGCAGGCGCTCGCGGTTGCCGAACACGATCTCGGCGTTGGTGCCCACGTCGACGATGAGCCTCATTTCGTCGCCGAGATAGGGCGCCTCGGCCAGCACGACGCCGGCCGTGTCGGCGCCGACGTGGCCGGCGATGCAGGGCAGCGCATAGACGAACGCGCCGGGCGCGACGTCGAGGCCGAGATCGCGCGCCCGGCCTCGTAGGCGCCGTCGATCGTCAGCGCGAAGGGCGCGCCGCCGATCTCGGTCGGATCGAGGCCGAGGACGAGATGATGCATGATCGGATTGCCGACCAGGGTCGCTTCGACGATCTCGCTTCGCGCGACGCCGCCTTGCGTCGCCGCCTCGCCGATCAGCGCGTCGATCGCCCCGCGGACGCTGCGCGTGAGTTCGGCGTCGCCGCCGGGGTTCATCATCACATAGGAGACGCGGCTCATCAGGTCTTCGCCGAAGCGGATCTGCGGGTTCATCGCGCCGACCGAGGCGACGACCGCGCCGGTCGCGAGGTCGCAGAGATAGGCGGCGATGGTGGTCGAGCCGACGTCGACGGCGACGCCGAAGGCGCGCTCGGCGAAGCCGGGGAAGATCGCGACGATGTCGCGGCCCTTGCGCACGGCGACGGTCGCCTTCCATCCGCCGGCGCGCAGCGTCTTCTGCAGCGTTGCGAGCGATGGCGAGGTCGGCCGCCGCGTCGACGATGCCCCATTGCTCTGCGAGCGCCTCCTGCAGACGGCGGAAGTCGCTCGACGGCTCGCGCATGTTCGGCTCGCGGACCTCGACATAGGTGCAGCCGCACGACCGGATCGATCTCGATCGGATGCTCCTCGGCGCGCTTGCGCACCACCTGCCGGTGGACCTGGCTCTCGGCCGGCACGTCGACGACGAGGTCGCCGCAGATCTTCGCCTGGCAGCCGAGCCGCCGCCCTGGCGCGAGCTTTCCGCGCTTGTCGACGTAGCGCTGTTCGACTTCGTTCCATGGCGTGGCGTGATCGCCGCGCGATTCGATCGCGTGCTTGGCGAACTGCCCCTCGGCGACCTCGATCTGGCAGCGCCCGCAGATGCCGCGCCCGCCGCAGACCGAATCGAGATCGACGCCGAGCGAGCGCGCCGCGGCGAGCAAGCTCGTCCCTTCCGCGAAGTCGCCGCGTTTGCCCGACGGCGTGAAGACGACGCGATAAAAGCTCAAGTCGGCTCTCTCACGGTCCCTGACGGTTGGCTCCGGCGCCGCCCCACCCACCCCCCTGTGGGCGGGCCGGGCTGGTGATCGCACCGTGCCTCTCCCTTTGGCATTTCGAAGCGAACAATTGAAACGTACGGCGCAACCCCCCTCCCTAACCCTCCCCCACAAGGGGGCAGGAACTCGCTCGGCGAACGACCCACAGGCCCCGATCCATTCATCCGGAAACAGTATCAGACTTTGGCGCGGCGCTTCCCGCACGGTTTCAAGGCGGAGGAGCCGAGCCGCTTCACGACGGCGCTTCGCGCCCGTCATGCCTGGCGAGGAGCGCGAGGCGGTGGATGTCGTACTCGGCCTCGAGCCGGGCCGCCGCCGCTTCGGCTTCGTGCTCGATATCGTCGCCGCATGCGACGGGCTCGCCGCGGCGCCAGTCGGCGAGATAATCGTCGGCGCTTTTCGCTCCTGCGTGCATCGCCGCGGAGTCGATCGCGCGGATGAAGCGCTCGGACAATTCCCGCTTGGCGGCCTGGCGCCCGGACTTGACGATGACCTGGCTCGGAATGTCGCGCCAGTAGACGGTGATCAGGCTGGCCATGGCGTCGCCTTCTCGATCGCGTCGTCCCGCGTCTCTTCGTTCAGGAACCGCGCCAGCCCGCCGAGCCCGGTGAAGCGGCGCTCGTAGGCGAGCCCGAGCCGCTCCGCGGCGGCTTTCGCCTTGGCCGTCGTTTCCGGGTCATCGACTTGCGCAAGATGGACGACGCGCCGGTAGGCCCGGAAATAGTCGTCACGCAACTGAGGGAAGCGGTCGAGGCCGAGTCCCTTGACGACGAGCGTGTCGAAATGGCGGGCGAGGAAGTCCGTCAGATAGAAAGTCCCCGGCTCCTCCTCGGCGAGCGCCGCGAAAGCCTCGCTGCCCGGCATAGAATTCGTAGCAATGCGCGCCCGCGATCCGCTTGACGCCCTCCTCGGCGAGCACGCGGTCGAGTGCGCCGCCGGTGCCGCAATCGCCATAGAGGCACAGGATCTCGTCATAGGCGGCGCGATTGGCGCGGATTTTTGCCCGCATGGCCTCGGGAATCCGCTCGGGACGGTTGTGCAGGCTCGCCGGCAGGCAGGCGAGGTCGATCCAGTCGAGTTTCAGAGCCAGGATTTCGCGGGCGAGCGCGCCGCAGCCGATGACGAGCACTTTTCGCGCGCCCTTCCGGCGGCGGGGTAGCTCGCCTCGGCCTCGACGTCGGCGGCGGGCGACGAGCGCTCCCCCGCCCCCCTTGTGGGGGCGGGCCGGGGTGGGAGGTCGCGCCGCGCTTTCCGATTTGGGCCTTTGCGGTCGACAGCCGACAGAAGGTGGCCCGACCCCCTCCCTGTCCCTCCCCCACAAGGGGGGAGGGAACGTGTCCGCTTGCGAGGCGGCCCGGATGGCTCGCCTCTGCGTCGATGCCGGCGGCGGGCGTGAGGGTCATAACTTCGGACTTTAAACCTGCTCGCGCGCCTGCACCGTTCCCTGCCGGCGAGCGAGCAGGCTCTTTGCGGTCTCGACCGTCACCGCGGCGTCGCGGCAATAGGCGTCGGCGCCGATCGCCTCCGCGAAGGTCTCGTTGAGCGGCGCGCCGCCGACGAGGACAATATGGTCGTTGCGGATGCCTTTGTCCTTCAGCGTGTCGATGACGACCTTCATATAAGGCATGGTGGTCGTCAAAAGCGCCGACATGCCGAGGATCTCCGGCTGATGCTGCTCGATAGCCGCGAGATATTTGTCGACGCTGTTGTTGACGCCGAGGTCGATCACCTCGAAGCCGGCGCCCTCCATCATCATCGACACCAGGTTCTTGCCGATGTCGTGGATGTCGCCCTTGACGGTGCCGATCACCATCTTGCCCATCCGCGGCGCGCCTGTGGCGGCGAGCAGGGGCCTCAGGATGGCCATGCCCGCCTTCATCGCGTTGGCCGACATCAGCACTTCCGGCACGAACAGGATGCCGTCGCGGAAATCGATCCCGACGATCCGCATGCCCTCGACCAGGGCCTGGGTCAGCACGTCGTAGGGCGCCCAGCCGCGCTCGAGCAGGATCTTCACGCCCTCCTCGATCTCCGCCTTGAGGCCGTCATAGAGGTCGTCGTGCATCTGCTCGACGAGTTCGTCGTCGGAGAGGCGTATTCAGGTCGAGCTCGTCGTCCGCCATCGTGTTTTTTCCCGCTAACTGCTCGTGGCGGGCGACCCCGCGCCGTCCACGCGTTAGCGTCTTTGAGTTAAGGAAGGGGCCTGCGGCGCAGACCCTTGATTGGGCGGCATTATCCCCTTGCGCCGCGGCGCGTCCAAACACAATTATCGGTCACCCGTGTTCAATTTTGTGGCCCGCGTTCCCTTCTCCCGCTTGCGGGAGAAGGTGGCCGGCGCCAGTCGGCCGGGTGAGGGCCGACGGGGTTTGGGCCGCCGGCGATATCCGCCTTCTGCGGCGCCCTCACACCGCCACGGGCGCCTTGATCGCAGGCCAGGGGTCGTAACCCTCGAAGGAAATCGCGTCGGCGTTGAGATCGACGAGCGAGCCGACGTCGCCGAGCACGAGCTTCGGCAGGGGACGCGGCTCGCGCTCGAGTTGCTCGCGCGCCTGGTCCTCGTGGTTGAGGTAGAGGTGGGCGTCGCCGAAGGTGTGGACGAACTCGCCGACCTCGAGCCCGCACTCGCGCGCGATCAAATGGGTGAGCAGAGCGTAGCTCGCGATGTTGAAGGGCACGCCGAGAAAGATGTCGGCCGAGCGCTGGTAGAGCTGGCACGACAGCTTTCCGTTCGTCACGTTGAACTGGAACAGGCAGTGGCAGGGCGGCAGCTTCATCCGCTCGATGTCCGCCACGTTCCAGGCCGACACGACGAGGCGGCGCGAGTCCGGGTTGCGGCGGATTTCCTTGATGAGCCAGTCGATCTGGTCGTAGGTCTTGCCGTCCGGGCCCTCCCAGGCGCGCCACTGTTTGCCGTAGACGGGGCCGAGGTCGCCGCCGGCGTCCGCCCATTCGTCCCAGATCGAGACCCCGTGCGCCTTGAGATAGGCGATGTTGGTGTCGCCTTTCAGGAACCAGACGAGCTCCCGCACGATGGACTTGAGATGCAGGCGCTTGGTAGTGACCAGGGGAAAGCCCTGGGAAAGGTCGAAGCGAATCTGGCGGCCGAATAGCGAGCGGACTCCGGTCCCGGTGCGGTCGCCCTTGACCGTGCCGTTTTCCAGCGCGTCGCGCATGAGATCGAGGTAGGGGCGCATCGGAGCGATCCTTCGAGCCGCGGACCGCCCTCTCTATCCGATTCTCCCGCGCCGGACGACGCCAGCGCGCAGTTCTGCACCGTCAGTGCAGGCTGACGGTCTGCAGCTCGTTCTCCATCGCGTTGGCGAGCGCGGCGTCCTTCGAGTCGGTGAGCAGGATCGGCGAGCCGTCGGCGCCCAGGAGGGCGAACAGCTTGATGCCGGGCCGGAGCGGAGGCGCCTGCGGAAAGATGCGGGCGACGTCTTCCGAATCGATCGCCTTGACGTAGGCGAGCGCGCCGTCGCCCAGATGGGCGAACTCTTGCGGCGTCAGCGCCAGGGCTTTCTCCGTTGCAGATGTCATCCTTCCCTCCTTCCCGGCGGACCCGCTGGACCCGCCGCCGGCGCCGACGTCAGTCGCGCGCCGAAATCTCGATCCTCTTCACGACCCGTTCCGGTTGCGGCCGAACGAGATCGATCGACAACAAACCCTGCGTCAGCTCCGCCCCCTTTATCTGCATGCCCTCGGCAAGAAGGAAGCTACGCTGGAACTGCCGCGACGCTATGCCGCGGTGCAGGTATTCGCGCGTCTTGTCGTCCTCTTGCCGGCCGCGGATGGTCAGCTGATTCTCCTCGACCGTCACCTCGATCTGGTCGTGCGAGAAGCCCGCCACCGCAAGCGTGATGCGCAATTTCTCCGGTTCGGCGCCCGACGCGGCGATTCGCTCGATGTTATACGGAGGATAACCGTCCGCCGCCGTCTTCGACACCTTGTCGAGCGCTCGCTCGATGTCGTCGAAACCGAGCAGGAACGGAGAGCTCAGCGCCGTCACACGCACCATTGGAAGCCCCTTCAGGCGCTTCACCCGCCCGAGACTTTCGCGATCGAACCGTCCGGGCGGCGTTGCAGATTTCCTTCGGCTGCCAAGAAAACTCCCGACCGCCTTCAGCAGTTCCATATAAGTTGGCGCGGCGCGGGTTCAAGGCCGGGCCCAGTAGCCGAGGCGATGCGCCACGTCTCGCCGAGGACCAAGCTTGGATAGCGGGGGGTTTCTTTGTCCAATTCTGGTAAAATCCTGCGCTCAAATCATGAATCAACGGTTGATTCGAGAATCTTATGCGGCCTTTGAGGGACCCACGATTGGCCAAGAGAACGCCTGCCGCGGCCCGGCTCGGAACCAAACGCCGGTGTCTGGCCTGCGGCGCCAAGTATTATGACCTCGGCCGCAAGCCGCCGACCTGCTCGCGCTGCGGAGCGAAGGCGGAGCCTGGGCAGGCGAAGGCGGCGAACAGGCCGGCGGCTTGCGAACCGGCGCCCGCCGCGCCGCCGGTCGCACCGGCGGCGCGGGCGAGGCCGGTCGGGCGCGAATGGTCGCGCGAGCAGGCCGAGGCGATCGACAAGGTCGGCCGGTGGCTCAAGGCCGGCGAGCCGCAGGTGTTCCGCCTGTTCGGCTACGCCGGCGTCGGCAAGACGACGCTCGCCCGCCATGTCGCCGAGGGCGCGCACGGCGAGACCGCCTTCGCCGCCTTCACCGGCAAGGCGGCGCTGGTGATGCGCGCCAACGGCTGCGCCGGCGCGACGACCATCCATGCCCTGATCTACCGGGCGAGCGAAGGCGCCGAGGGCGCGCCGACCTTCACCCTCAACGCGGACGGCCCCGCCTCCCGCGCGGGCCTCATTGTGATCGACGAATGCTCGATGGTCGACGCGGAGCTGGCGCGCGACCTGCTCTCCTTCGGCAAGCCGATCCTCGTGCTCGGCGACCCGTTCCAGCTGCCGCCCGGTCAAGGGCGGCGGCTTTTTCACCGAAAGCACGCCCGACGTGATGCTGACCGCGATCCATCGTCAGGCCGCGGACAATCCGATCATCCACCTGTCGCAGATCGTCCGCTCCGGCGGCGAGTTGAAGGAGGGCGCCTACGGCGACACCCGCATCGTCCGCCGCGGCGCGATCGACGCGGCGCAGGTGCTCGCCGCCGACCAGGTGCTGGTCGGCGTCAACCGCACGCGCCGCGCCTACAACCAGCGGATGCGCGAGCTCAACGGCTTTCACCGAGCCGCTGCCGGCTCGTCGGCGACCGGCTCGTCTGCCTGCGCAACGACCGGACCAAGGGCCTGATCAACGGCGGCCTCTGGCGGGTCGAGGCGCTCGGCGGCGTGCAGAAGGATTTCGTGAAGATGACCGTGCGCTCGGAGGACGAGGGCTCGGCGAAGGCGGTCAAGGTCGCGGTGCTGAAGAACTTTTTCGAGGGAACCGAGGGCGAGCTCACTCCCCTCGTGAGACGCCAGTCCGACGAGTTCGACTATGGTTACGCGCTCACCGTGCACAAGGCGCAGGGCTCGCAGTGGGACGACGTGATGCTGTTCGACGAAAGCTTCGCCTTCCGCGAGCACCGCGCGCGCTGGCTCTATACCGGGCTGACCCGCGCGGCGAAGCGGCTGACCCTGGTCAGGTGAGAGCGCGCGGCGGAGACCTCCGCCACGCGGGGCAAGGTTAAAAACGCGTGACGAAACGCTCTCGACTCTCGCGCCGAAGCCGCTATGCTTGACCTTGCGGCGCCGGAGACATCCCCATGGGTAACTCTCTCTCAAGGAGAGCCTTCCGCGTCTGCGCCGCCGGAGCGCTCTTTCTCTCGCTGCCCTCACGCCCGCCTTCGCCCGCATGTCCGCATTTGCAGGGCCGGCGGCGCGCCCAGGCCTGGCGCCGGGTCATTTTGCGGTCGCCGGGAGTTTCGCGGCTTCGGCCGGTTCGGCGGGAACCGCGGCCGATCCGGCCGCTTTGGCTTTGACCGGTACCGCTCCAATCGCTCCAGATTCAACCAGTTCGGATTGCAGCCGGTTCGGCTCGAACGCCAATGCCTTGGACTGCCGGCCTGTTCGGTCTCGGTGGCTGGGGCTATTGGGGCTACCCTTGGGGCTACCCGCAAGCGGCGGGCGCCCGCCGCGCCGATCGTCGTGGACGGCGGGTGCGTCCGCCGATGGCGATCAACATCTTTACCGGCGGTGGCGGCCGGCGCGGGCGATCCTCCCGCCGGAGGCTGCGTGATTCACATGCTCAGGTACGACGCCGCCGGGCGTTACGTCGGCGAGCGGCAGTTTTTGGGCTGCTGAGGTCGGCGCTCGCTTTTGAAGGCTCCTCGCGCGGGCGGAGGGTCTTCGCCGGCCGGTCAACGGGCGTCCTAACGGGCGCAAACTATTACTATATACGCTTGTGATACAAAATTAGTTATAGATGTTTATCGTATAATCTGCTACGATGTTTTCGAGCGGCGCCGGTGCGCCGCCCGCGAGACTTGCATGCCCGATGTCATAACCGCCAGCCGCCTCGCGGATGGCGTTGTCGTTTTTCAGACCGCCGATCACGAGCTGGAGCGAGGATTTCAACCGCGCCGCGGTATGGCCGGACGCGGCGGCGACCAAGGCCGCGCTCGCGCGCGCCAAGGAGGACGAGGCGCACAACCTCGTCGTCGAGCCCTACGCGGTCCCGGTCGAGATCCGCAACGGCCACGTCGTCCCGAAAGCGTTGCGCGAGGCGATCCGCGCGGCAGGGCCGACGGTCCGGCGCGATCTCGGCAAGCAGGCCGAGGGCCGCGCCCCGCTCTCCGGCCCGACCGCCGTCCTGGAGGCCGAACATGTATCACTATGACGATTTCGACGCCGGCCTTCGTCGCCGCGCGCGTCGAGCAGTTCCGCGACCAGGTCGCGCGCCGCCTTTCCGGCGAACTGACGGAGGAGCAGTTCCGCCCGCACCGGCTGATGAACGGGCTCTATCTGCAGCTCCATTCCTACATGCTGCGGATCGCCGTGCCCTACGGCACGCTGAACTCCCGCCAAGATGCGCAAGCTCGCCGAGATCGCCCGCACATACGACCGCGGCTACGGCCATTTCACCACCCGCCAGAACCTCCAGTTCAACTGGCCGGCGCTGAAGGACATGCCCGACATTCTCGCCGAGCTCGCCAGCGTCGAGATGCACGCGATCCAGACCTCGGGAAACTGCATCCGCAACGTCACCGCCGACCATTTCGCCGGCGTCGCCGATGACGAGATCGCCGACCCGCGCCCCTACGCCGAGATCTTGCGGCAATGGTCGTCGCTCCATCCGGAGTTCTCGTTCCTGCCGCGCAAGTTCAAGATCGCGGTCAACGGGGCGGCGCACGACCGCGCGGTGATCCAGGCGCACGACATCGGCCTTCAGGTCGTGCGCAACGAAGCGGGCGAGCTCGGCTTCACCGTCTATGTCGGCGGCGGCCTCGGCCGCACGCCGTTCATCGGCCGCAAGGTGCGCGAGTTCCTGCCCGAGCGCGACCTGCTCGGCTATATCGAGGCGATCCTGCGCGTCTACAACCTCGAAGGCCGGCGCGACAACAAGTTCAAGGCGCGCATCAAAATCCTCCTGCACGAGAAGAGCCTCGAGACGCTTCGCGAGGAGATCGAGGCGGAGTTCGCCGCGCGCGACCGCAAGCTCCTCGACCTGCCGCCCGAAGAGGTCGCCCGGGTGCGCGCCTTCTTCGCCCCGCCCGAGCTCGAGCGCAAGAAGCCGGTCAGCGACCGGGTCGAGCGCCGCAAGGGCAAGGATTCGCGCTTCGCGAGCTTCTTCGCCGCCAACGTGCGCCCGCACAAGGAGCCGGGCTACGTCGTCGTGACCGTCTCGCTCAAGGCGATCGGCGCGCCGCCCGGCGACGCCAGCGCCGACCAGATGGACGCCGTCGCCGATCTCGCCGAGGACTATTCGCACGACGAGGTCCGGGTGTCGCACGAGCAGAACCTCATCCTGCCGCATGTCGCGCTCGACGATCTGCCGGCGGTCTACGACCGCCTGGCCTCGGTCGGCCTCGCCACGCCGAACGCCGGCTCGATCAGCGACATCATCGCCTGCCCGGGCCTCGACTATTGCGCGCTCGCCACCGCGCGCTCGATCCCCGTCGCCCAGCGCATCGCGCAGAAATTCGGCGACGGCGCGCGGGCGAAGAGCGTCGGCCCGCTGAAGATCAAGATCTCCGGCTGCATCAACGCCTGCGGCCACCACCATGTCGGCCACATCGGCATTCTCGGCCTCGAGCGCGCCGGCGAGGAGACCTACCAGATCACGCTCGGCGGCTCGGGCGACGAAACGGCGGCGATCGGCCAGATCGTCGGCCCCGGCTTCAGCTCGGAGAACGTCGTCGGGGCGGTCGAGACGATCGTCGAGACCTACATGGGCCTGAGGCGCGACGAGAGGGAGACGTTCCTCGAAGCGTTCCGGCGGGTCGGCCTCGCCCCGTTCAAGGAGGCGCTCTACGAGCGAAGCGCCGGATCGGACATCTGATGAGCGCCCACGACGTCAAACTGTTCGGCGACCAGATCGCCGCCTCGCGCCTCGAGGACCGGTTCGCCCGCGTCAAGGCGTCCTCGCTCATCAGGCTCGCGGTCGAGGACCTCTATCCCGGCCGGGTCGCCCTCGTGTCGAGCTTCGGCGCCGACGCCGCGGTGCTCCTGCACATGGTCTCGCGCGTCGACAAGGCGACGCCGGTCATCTTCGTCGACACCGGCCAGCATTTTCCCGAGACCCTCGACTACCGCGACCGGCTCTGCGACATGCTCGGCCTGACCAACGTGATCAGCGCGAGCCGCGCGCGGAGACGGTCGCGCAGGAGGACCCGGAAAAATTCCTGTTCGCCAGCGATCCCGACCGCTGCTGCGAGATCCGCAAGGTCCGTCCGCTCGCCGAGGCGATGGAGGGTTTTGACGCCTGGATCACCGGGCGCAAGGGTTTCCAGAGCGCGACGCGCGCGGCCCTGCCGCTGTTCGAGGCCGAGGGCGACCGGATCAAGATCAACCCGCTGGTCGGCTGGAGCGCGAAGGACGTGCTCGACTACATCGCCGAGGCGAAACTGCCGCGCCACCCGCTGGTCGCCAAGGGCTTCCCCTCGATCGGCTGCCTGCCCTGCACGAGCGCGGTCAGGCCCGGCGAGGACGAGCGCGCCGGCCGCTGGCGCGGGCGGGGGAAGACCGAATGCGGCATTCATACTCGGCGTGCTCGACGCGGGAGCGGACATCTGATGGCTTTGTGGCGGCGCGGCGGCTTCGCCGAGAACGACTGGACTTTTCTCGCCGACGACGCGCCGGCCCCGGCCGAAGGCGCGATCGTCGTTTCGCTGAAGCGCTGGCTCGCCGAACGCGAGGCGCTTGCGGCGCGGAGAGCGCCGGTCGGCGTCGCGGTCGAGGCGGGCGCCGACGCGCAGGCGCATCTCGCCGACCTCGCGGGCCGGCCGCTCGTCGCGCTCGCCTTCGCCAAATTCGCCGACGGCCGCGCGTTCTCCTACGCGCGCATGCTTGCGCGACCGCTACGGATTTAAGGGCGAACTGCGCGCTATCGGCGACGTGCTGATCGACGAGATCCCGCTCATGCTGCGCTGCGGCTTCGATTCGTTCGAGGTGAGCAACCCGCCGACCTTGAGCGCGCTCAGCGCCGGACGCCTGCCGGGTCCGCCGATCCATTACCAGCCGGGCAGCGGCGGCGGCGAACGGCCCGCCGGGTCGCGGCCGTGGCTCAGGGCCTCAGCCAGCGATAGCGCCCGAGCCGCTCCCCAGGAACCGGCGCTGGCTCCGGCTTAGAACCAATACCCTTCCGCCGGTGCGGCTAGCGGATACCGCTCGTGTCTGCGGGTTGCTGATTGGAGATTGCGGCCAGGACCGGCGCAGCGCGATCGTCGGCGGCGGATCCAAAATCCCTGGCCGCGCCGCGGGCGGCTTCGACGCCGCGGGGGAAACCGCTGCGAGCCCGGTAGGAGCGGCGCGCGTCGGAGCTTCGGCTATGTCGGGTGGTCACTGCCTGCGCCGCCACGAGATCGATGAGGGCAACCCCGACGAGAACGGCCAGAGCGAATCCGGCGTAGTGTCGCCTGGGATTGCTTCGCCGCAAGGCAGGCGCCACCGTCGCAATGTCCAGGGCGTCTCCGGCGACCCGGCTCCAGAGGCCGACCGGCCTCTCCGTCGAGAGGGACAGGATTCCCGCGCCGATTTCCCGTGCGCCATAGGCCCGGACAAGTCTTTCCCCGCCCCTCATGCCGATCGTGCGCGCGACTTTTCTTGGAGCGAGGAGTTCCGTCAGCCCGAGGCCCAGGCTGAGCCAGCCGAGCGCCCGTCCTAGGCGGTCCGCGCCGCCAAGCGAGCTCGGACCCGTCTGCAGCACTTTCGGGTCGCCTTCGTAGCGGACAATGTTCGACATGCTCGAGGCGTAAGTCATCGCGCTCTCCTCGCGTTTTCCGGCAGCGCCAAATCCAACTGAAGCAAGATCGTCAAGCCAGGGATGGCAAAGAGACCGTTGCTCTTCTGATCGCTTCGCAACCGCGCTCTCGCAACGACGATTTGCGCCTGATTGCCTCCGCACTTGGCCGTCACGGCCGAAGAACCACCTTCACGCAGCCGTCCTGCTTGTTGCGGAAGACCTTGTACATCTCGGGCCCTTCCTCGAGGCCGACGTCGTGCGTGACGACGAAGGACGGGTCGATCTGCTCGTCCTCGATCCGCCGCAAGAGATCGTCGGTCCAGCGATTCACGTGGGTTTGCCCGGTGCGGATCGTGAGGCCCTTGTTCATCAGCATGCCCATCGGGATTTTATCGTCGAATCCGAGGTAGACGCCCGGGACCGAGAGCACGCCGCCGGGCCGGCAGGCGTAAACCATTTCCCGGAAGACGTGGGGGCGGTCGGTCTCGAGACCGACCATCTGCTTGGCGCGGTCCAACACCGTATCGGGCATGGAGAGCGAGATGTGCGACTCGACGCCGACGCAATCGATGCACTTTTGCGGTCCTTCCCCGTCCGTCAGGTCGTTCAGGCGCTCGATGACGCTTTCCTTCTCGAAGTTGATCGTGATGGCGCCGCCGGCCTCCGCCATCTCGAGGCGCTCCGGGATCCGGTCGATCGCCACGACCTGTTCGGCGCCGAGGAGGACGGCGCTGCGGATCGTCATCTGGCCGACCGGCCCGCAGCCCCAGATCGCGACCGTGTCGGTCGGCTCGATTTCGGCCTGGACCGCCGCCTGCCATCCTGTGGGGAAGATGTCGCTGAGGAAAAGCAGCTTCTCGTCTGGGATCCCTTCGGGCACCTTAATGTGGGTCGTGTCGGCGAACGGCACGTCGTATATATTCGGCCTGCCCGCCCGGGTAGCCGCCGGTGAGATGGGTGTAACCGAACAGCCCCGCCATCCCATGGCCGAACACCTTGTCCGCGAGCTGCTTGTTGCGGTTCGTTCGTTGGCAGAGCGAAAAATTGCCGACCTTGCACTGGTCGCATTCGCCGCAAATGATCGTGAAGGGAATGACGATCCGGTCGCCCTTTTTCAATCTTCCGTTCACGCCTGAGCCGACATCCACCACTTCTCCCATCGTTTCGTGGCCCATGATGTCGCCGGGCAACATCGCCGGGATCATGTTGTGGAAGAGGTGCAAGTCCGATCCGCAGATCGCGCAGCTCGTCACCTTGACGATGCGTCCCGCGGCTCCTCGATCTTGGGGTCGGAGACGGTGTCGCAGCGAATATCTTCCTTCCCGTGCCAAACGAGAGCTCGCATTCCTCTCCTCCTCTTGACGTCCTGCTTTGACAGACGTCCACGGCGATGGCTCTGGCTATGCGGTTTGTCCCGATGCGCGAGAACGCGGCGCCTTGGCTACCTAAACGGCGACGCTGCTCGAAGCGGAAACTTGACAACAATCCGCGCCAGGCGAAAAGGTTTCCCGGCGCCCAAAGATTTTCGGCTGGACCGCGTCCCGCTTTGCGTGAGGAAGAGGAGACGGACCGTCCTCCCTCAGAGCCGGTGGGCGGCGGGGCGGAAGGGAGGCGAGCGCAATGCGCATCGGGCTATTCATCCCCTGCTATATCGACGCCTTCTTTCCCGAGGTCGGGATCGCGACGTTGGAGCTCTTGGAGCGGTTCGGTCACGAGGTCGTCTATCCGCGCGACCAGACCTGTTGCGGCCAGCCGATGGCGAACAGCGGGTTCAACGCCGACTGCGCCGCCACCGAAGCGCTGTTCGTGCGCAATTTCACCGGGTTCGACTATGTCGTCGCGCCGTCCGGCAGCTGCGTGCACCACGTGCGCGACAATTTCGACGCAGTCGAGCAGACGCCGGAGGTCCAGGAGGTGCGCGCCCGCACCGTCGAGCTGGTCGAGTTTCTCCATGACATCCAAAAGGCGGATGCGTTCCCCTGGGCGAAGTTTCCGCATCGGGTCGGGCTGCACAACAGCTGCGGCACGCTGCGCTATCTCAAGCACGCGTCGCCCTCCGAATTGCGCGAGCCGTTCTTCTCCAAGCCGATGGATCTCCTGTCCAAAGTCGAAGGAATCGAGTTCGCTAATCCGTCACGCCCGGACGAATGCTGCGGTTTCGGCGGAACCTTCTCCGTCTTCGACGAAGCGGTCTCGGTCAAGATGGGCTATGACAAGGTGAGCGATCACGCCCGCGCCGGCGCCGAATATATCGTCTCGGCCGATTCGTCTTGCCTGATGCACCAGCAGGGATGCGCCGAGCGCATCGGCTTGGCCGTCAAATTCATCCATATCGCTCAGATCCTGAACGGAGCCGGCGCATGAGCGAACTCCCCCGACATGTTGCATCCCGAGCTCAAGGCGCCCGACAACCGCAATTCGATCGTGCGCGACGGCCGCCGCCTCGACCACGCCGAGGCGGCCTCGAAGCCGCTCCGGAGCCGGCCCGAGCCGCAACCGCGCGGCGCCAAGGTCCACGGCGCCCGGCCGATCGACCAGGCGGAGGCGGCGGCGCGGTTCATCGCCGCGCCGGAACACGAAAAGATGCATGACGAGCGGCTGTGGGATCTGCGGCAGAAGCGCGACCGCGAGATGCACGCCGTCCCCGAGTGGGAAGAGCTGCGCTCGCTCGCCTCGGCGATCAAGGAGCACACGCTCGTCCACCTCGACGAGCATCTTGAACAATTCGAGGCGAATGCGCGGTCGAACGGCGTCCATGTGCATTGGGCGCGCGACGCCGCCGAGCACAACCGCATCGTCCACGGCATCCTGAACGACCACGGCGCCAAGTCCCTGGTCAAGAGCAAGTCGATGCTCACCGAGGAATGCGGCTTCCGCGCCTACATGGACTCGGTCGGCGTCGAGGTGATCGAGACCGACCTCGGCGAGCGCATCCAGCAGCTCGACAACGAGGATCCGAGCCATATCGTGGTGCCCGCCGTGCACAAGCTCAGGGCCGATGTCGCCGAGGTCTTCGCCAGAACGATCGGCACCGACCCGGACAACAGCGACGCGCACTACCTGGCCGAGGCGCAGCGCGAAGTCGAACCGTCCGCTGATCCTCGCCGCCGACGCCGGCATGACCGGCTGCAATTTCGCGGTCGCGGAGACGGGCGACGTCGTCGTCTGCACCAACGAGGGCAACGCCGATCTCTCGGCCAACGTGCCGAAGCTGCACATCGTCTCGATCGGCATCGAGAAGATCATCCCGCGGCTCGAGCATCTCGCCGTGTTCGTGCGGATGTTGTCGCGCAGCGCGCTGGGCTCGCCGATCACCCAATACACCTCGCATTTCCGCGGCCCACGCGAAGGCGGCGAGACGCACTTCGTGCTGGTCGACAACGGCCGCTCCGAGCGCCTCGGCCTCGACGAGTTCTGGACCTCGCTCAAATGCATCCGCTGCGGGGCCTGCATGAACACCTGTCCGGTCTATCGGCGCAGCGGGGGCCTGAGCTACGGCGCCACCTATTCCGGCCCGATCGGCCTCATCATCGACCCGACCTTCAACGCCCGCAAATACAGCAACCTGCCTTTTGCCTCGACGCTGAACGGCAGCTGCACCAACGTCTGCCCGGTCAAGATCAACATCCACGAACAGATCTACGCCTGGCGGCGTGAGCTGGTGAAGCGGCACGAGGTCCCGTTCGTCAAAAAGGCGGCGATGAAGGCGGCCGGCGAGCTGCTGTCGCGACCGGCCGCCTATCGCGCCGCAATCGCCGCGGCCAACGTTGCGCTCGCCCAACTGCCTCGCTTCGTCATCTACAATGGCCTCAACGCCTGGGGGAAGGGCCGCGAGACGCCGCAGCCGCCCAAGCAGACGTTCCACAGCTGGCATCTCGCCAATCGCGGGGACAAGCGATGAGCAGCCGCGACGACATTCTCGCGAGCGGTCCGCGCGAACCGGCCCAAGCTCGACCGGCCGCTGCCCGCCGTTCCGCTGTTCGACGACAGCCGGCCGCCCTCCCTTCTGGCGGCCTTCAAGGCGAGCCTCGAACGCATGGGCGGCGTTTTTCTCGATCCGCCCGATTCCGGCGACGTGCTGGCGCCGGTGCGGGAAAGACTCGCGAATGCGAAGGTCGTCTGCTCGACCGTGCCGGAGATCGCGGGAAACCGCGACATCGCCGCGGTCCGGGCGCCGCAGGACCTGGCGGATGTCGATGTCGCGATCGTGCGCGCCGCTTTCGCCGTCGCCGAGACCGGCTCCGTCCTGCTGGCGAAACGGAGCTCGGCGTCAATGCGCTCGCCTATCTCGCGCAGCACCTGATCGTGCTCCTCGACCCCGCCGAGATCGTCGTCAACCTGCATCACGCCTATCGCGGCCGGAGTTCAGAACCGGCCACTACGCCGCGTTCCACACCGGCCCCTCCGCGACGGCGGACATCGAGGGCGTTCTCATCCACGGCGCCCAAGGCGTGCGCTCGCTTTCCGTCCTGCCGCTCGCGAGAGGGCGAAACGTGAGCGGCCCTGCTACCCCGTCCACCCCATGAACTCCCGCCGGGAGACCGTATCGATCACCGCCATGCCCTTCGCGCTGTCGTTGAGGCAAGGGCTGGCGACGAAGCGTTCACCCCCGGCTTCGCGGAAATAGCCGGCGTTTTCGACGCCGATCTCTTCCAGCGTCTCGAGGCAGTCGGCGAAGGCGAGGCGCTTGAGGCCTGCTCGGGAGCGGCCGTTGGCCGAACGGCGGGAACGGGCAGAGAACGGGCTTACAGATATCGCCTCGGGAAGGACCGGGGTTCGCACCACACCCGTCATTCCAGGCACGCGCCAGTCTGAACCCGGATGTTGCACCATTCACCGCTTGCGCAGGGTCGCGAGCTTGTTTCATTTGCCTTTGGATCAAAGAGGACGTTGCGAGCCGAGAGCACATGGCCATCCCCGACTACCAAACGCTCATGCTTCCAGTTCTTCGGCTGGCCGCGATAGGGGAACAGCGTGTTGGCGCTGCTGCTGATCGGGTGGCCGACGAGTTGGGCTTAAGCAGCGAGGAACGCGAAACAATGCTTCCTAGCGGCCGACAGCGCCTGCTGAATAATCGTATCCATTGGGCCAAGTTCTACATGTCAAAAGCGGGATTGATATCATCGCCAGCGCGAGGGCGGTTCGTGGCAACGGAGCAAGGGCGGCAGCTTCTGGCGACAAACCCAAGTCAAATCAATGTCGCGGTGCTGATGAAATACCATCCATTTCTGTAGTTCTATAAGGGCGAAAGAGAGCAGACGCCGGACGCCGCGGATGTCGCACCTAACGACAAGCCAATGAAATCGGGCGAAATAACTCCCGAAGAGCAAATTGAGACCGCCTACCAAGCCCTTCAGTCAACGTTGCGGGCGGACCTATTGGACCGAATTGCTCAGAACACACCCTCGTTTTTTGAACGGCTTATTGTCGATCTTCTTGTCGCAATGGGATATGGCGGGTCGCGCAAGAACGCAGCGTCGCAGCTCGGCCGCTCAGGCGACGGCGGAGTAGACGGAGTAATCAACGAAGACCGGCTCGGGCTTGATCGGGTCTATGTTCAAGCGAAAAGGTACGCGAAAGGCAATGCCGTAGGACGCCCCGAGGTGCAAGCGTTCGTCGGCAGCCTTGTTGGCCTTGGGGCAACGAAAGGCGTATTCGTCACTACCTCAAGCTTCAGCCCTCAAGCTCGTGATTTCGTACAGCACCTGTCCCAACGGGTTATCCTCTTGGATGGACAGATCCTCGCGGACCTGATGATTGAGCATGGGGTTGGGGTTCGCACAAGCAGGTCGGTCGAGTTCAAACGACTGGATGAAGATTTCTTCTCCGAAGACGACTGAACGCCGTTCTATGGTTAAGCAACTGATACTTGAACGTCCCACCGAAGCGGTGAATCCCTGCCCGACTAGCGGTCGAAATCTACACGGCACGCATTGCCGATCCAAACTTTGTGAGGCAACATGGTCTACGCCGAGGGCCGCGCGGCTTGCCTTCCTGAATTCGCAGGATTAGCTTCGTCAGAGATGATTTGACTACGCCGTGTCGCCAGTTAGAGCCGAGACCTTGACGGAAAAGCGTGATCAATCAAACCTCGTACTTGGACCTCGTTGCTTGGCAGTATTTGTAGATGATACTGGACACGAAGACCTCGCGAACGGTCACCCGGTTTATGGGCTTGGCGGCTGTGCCGCGCTAGGGCGTGACATTGAACGCCTTATTCATCGGCCGTGGAAGGAGTTGCGGCGACGCGTAGCAGGCTCGCCCAATGCGCCGCTTCATGCCCACAAGTTTGCCAACATTGCAAAGGCCGAGGAATTTGAAGCAATGGCGCAATTTTTTCGTGCTCACACATTTTGGCGTTTTGGTGCCGTTTTCACAACCGAAACGACCTTGCTGCCCGAGTTAACTCGACTGCGAACGATGAAAGGCGTTCTTCAGAACCGCATAGATGACATCGTGCAAATGACGCTATGCAAGGAAGTCAAAATCGTTTTTGAATGATCTGAGCCTCTTGCAAAAAGAGTGATGAAGCCGGTCTAGTAAGGCGCTAATATTTATAGATATTGGGATCGGTTGCAAGTGCTGCATAGAAATATATTCAGATTGCGAATCAGGTACCGCGCCGTTATCATAGAAAACGATTTGCTTCAGCCTTGGCTGTAGACATGACTGACGACCCTCTCGACGCGATAAAGGCGCGCTGGAGCCACATCCAGGGCTATTTGCAGGGCCATTTGTTCCCTTGGATGCGTGAGGACAACGATCCGGTCACCGAAGCGCTGGGTCGTCTCATCACCACGCTCGACGTGATCGGTCTCGAAGCCTTCGTTCCCGACCCGCCCAGGGGGCCGGGCCGGCCGCCCGAAGACCGTCGCGCCCTCGCCCGAGCTTTCGTGGCCAAGGTGGTCCTGGGCGTTCCCACCACCAGCGCCCTGATCGAGCGCCTCGCGGTCGACAGGTCCCTGCGTCGCATCCTCGGCTGGGAGCGACGCGCGCAAGTTCCGTCCGAGGCCACGTTTTCCCGGGCGTTCGCCGAATTCGCGCAGGGCGAGCTGCCAGACAAGATCCACGCGGCGCTGATCGAGCGTGCGCTCGGGGGACGCATCATCGGGGCGATCGCGCGCGACGCCACCGAGATCGAAGCGCGCGAGAAGCCGGTTGAGATGAAGGCCAACGACGGCAAAGACAATCCCCCGGCGCCCGATCATCCCCCTCCGCCGCGCAAGCGTGGACGTCCGCGCAAGGACGAACCGCGGCCGAAGCCGGAGCCGACGCGTCTCGAGCGGCAGGTCACGCAGAACCTCGGCCAGATGCTCGCCGACCTGCCCACCGCCTGCGACGTCGGCTGCAAGAAAAACAGCAAGGGCTACAAAGAGACCTGGACCGGGTACAAACTCCACATCGACGTGGCCTGCGGCCAAATCCCGGTCTCCTGCGTGCTGACCTCGGCCTCCGTCCACGACAGCCAGGTCGCCATTCCCTTGATGACCATGACGAGCGCCCGCGTCTCTTATCTCTACGATCTCATGGACTTCAGCCTACGACGCCGCCGCGATCCACGACCAGAGCCGGGCGCTCGGCCACGCCCCCATTGTCGACCGCAACTTTCGCGCCGACCACCAAGGCAAGGCCGAATGGGGCCGCGAGGTCGAGCGCCTCAAGCTCATCCACATGCCCGACTTCGACGACCGGATCTACGATTTCCGCACCATGGCCGAACGCGTCAACGCCCGGTTGAAAGACGAGTTCGGCGCAGATTTCTCCGCGTCCGCGGCGCGCTCAAGGTCAAATGCCATCTCATGTTCGGCATCGTCGCGCTCGCCGTCGATCAGATCATCCGCGTCGTCGACTGCAGGCCCGCCCCTGCCTGACCAAGCCGCGCCTACCCGGCGCGGCACGAAAAAATCGCTTCGGTCAGCCTTTCTGCAAGAGGCTCATCTGAAAGGATGGACGCTCGCATTGAGGAAACGTTTCACGCTTTTGATTTTTACAGAGGTGAAAAACACATCCCAGCGGAATGCGGCTTTATGCCGAAAACCGTAGGTGAACCAGCACTGGAAGTTGCTGATTTTGTTATGCACGCGATAGGGCGGCAGGCGCGACATAATCTCAGGCAGCGTGGGAGTTTTCTACCTGATTTTTGCGCCGTATTTCATGCTGTCGACCCCAAGTTTACCAACTTTATAGAAGTCGAAAACGTCGTGCACCCGGATCGATGACTGTACGGGTTGCCAGCGCACGACCGTTCTTGGCGCGTCAGTCGCCTTCCGCCAACGACTGCAACCCGGCGCTTACCGCCCCTTCATAGGATCGATCTTTAAAGGCCCGCTCAGGGTCGATTCCGGCCCTTCAGTCGCCGATCCAAGCGTTTATCGCGTTTCACACCACTCGGGTCGCCAAATCTGTATTCGCTGGCGTGCGCGCAGCGACGTAAGTCGAATATCGATCCCGCCGTACCCAAATGGCCGACAGTCCAGGGCTGCCCCGCCCACCCCGAGAGCTCCCGGCGCGCGACCGTCTCGATTACCGCCATGCCCTCCGCGCTGTCGTGGAGGCAGGGGAGCGCGGCGAAGCGCTCGCCGCCGGCCTCGCGGAAATAGCCGGCGTTCTCGACGCCGATCTCCTCCAGCGTCTCGAGGCAATCGGCAGCGAAGCCCGGCGTCACGATGGCGACGCGCCGGACGCGGCTCATCGCCAATTTGCGCATCGACTCGGCGGATAAGGTTTCAGCCGCGCCGCGAGGCCGAAGCGCGACTGGAGAAAACCGCAGATTCGAACGAAAGTCGGGTCAAGGCAGAAAATCCTCGTCCAGGATCTGCTCGATCGTCCACGGAGAGGCCTCGGGAAGGCGATAAAGACCGGTCTCGGCGAGCGCCTTTTGGCGCGCCCGCGCGAAGGCCTTCGGCAGATGTTCGGCAGGAAGCGGGCGCAGCGACGGACTTCTTCCAGAAGATCCTCGAGGCGGTGACGCGCCTCGAGAATCAAGCCGCGCCAGCTGCCGCATTGCCATTCCGGCTGATACTTCCACTTCAGAAGATGAAGGATCAGGATTTCCAGGCGAGACTTGATCTGGCGCCGGTCGCCGCTGCCCAAGCTCTCGATTTCCTCCGCCAGATTGTCCCAGTCGAGCTTGTTCGCCGCCCGCCGCCGCAAGGCGCCCGCCTGCTCTCTCGTCCATTCGTAGACGTCGGTGTCGTAAGACATGCCGGCGCCTATAACGCGGCCCGCTGGATCAACAAAGCGTCCAGCGAAGGTGAGAAGACGGACGAGGCAAACTATGGCAGGGGCTCATCCACCGACCCAGGCGTCATGCTATGCTCACGCCCGGGGTGGCGGAGCACCGTCAACCGACCGAGGCGCCATAGCGATGCACGAGCGGATCGAAACAAATCCGGACGTCATGGGCGGCAAACCGGTGATCCGGGAAACCCGAGTTCCCGTCGAGATCGTGCTGAGCAAGCTTGGGGCCGCCATGACGCCCGAATCAAATCATCGCCGACCATCCGCGCGTGACGGCGGAGGACATCGGCGCCGCACAGGCTTTCGCGGCGACTACCTGGCCGACGAGTTGCTCGTCTACGGCTAGAGCGCGCGCTGGCTGATCGATGAGTGTGTGGACGCGTGGCTGAACTCTTGCACGAGCGCGGTCATGACGTGATCTACATCGATGCTAGTTTCGTACAGCGGAGCTCGTTACCCGCCCACCCCGCGAGCTCCCTTCGCGCGA
>CAVYIZ010000025.1:0-31269 GCA_963768555.1 uncultured Alphaproteobacteria bacterium | reverse complement strand
AATCGGCGTGCTTGCAAGGCGCGCGCTTTGACACGAGTTTTGCCGCCGACGCGAAAAGCGCCGCCATAGCTCAGCTGGTTAGAGCGCTAGATTGTGGATTTAGAGGTCCCCCGTTCGATCCGGGGTGGCGGTACCACTGGTAAGATTATCAATGGGCGGTCGCGGTGAAGTCCGCGAGATTGGTCGAGTTAGATTCCATCTAGCTAGCTAGGGCCGTGTGCGCCGAGCAGCAGCGTTTGCTCGATATCGGCCGAGCGCGATGGCCCGGTGACGAAATTGAGCGTGCGCGGCGCGCCGCCCTTGCCGTAAGCCGCCCGCAATTTGGCGAAGACGCTTTCGTAGTCCGCCGCCAGGTCCTGTTTGCGAAGCACGACGAGGTGGCTGTCGGGCAGGAAGTTGAGGGTGGTCGGGTTGGCCGGCCCGGAAACGAGGGCAAGCGTGCCCGTTTCGGCGATGCCGGCGAAAGCCATCGACACGGCGTTCGCGTCGTGACCGTCCGACGCCCCGCGCAGGATGTCCAGCGCGGTCGCGCTCCACGGCATCGCCGAGAGCCGCTCGTCGGCTCCCATGCGCACGGAGGCGGGGCAATTGTTGTCCCGCAGGAACCGTGCGACCTCGGCGGGAGCGTCGGCAAGACTCTCCATCTCCCAGACGCTGGCCTGGACCCGTTCGGCCTCCGCCTTGAACGTCTCGACGCGGGCCTCGACGTCCCCCTGCCCGCGCTTGGGCACGACGCCGGCCGGGGCCTCCTTGAGCCGGCTTCGACCTCGAACAGACGCGGACCCTCTGATCCCGTCACGCCGAGCGAGCGGCGGATGCTGGCGAAGATCGCGTCGCGGGCGCTCATTTCGTCGCCCCGCTCCTGGCTCGCCACTGGCTTTGGAACGTGGTTCGCTCGGGCGCCGCGAGATCCCGGTACTGGGTCCAGCCGCCCGCGAACGGAGCCGAGGAGAACCGCCCCTTCCGGCGTCCGGCAAGATGCATGGCGCGCGCGGCGAGGCTGGTCGCCCAGCCGATAGAGGGTCGGCCGCCTCGCGAAAAACGCCCAAAATCCGAGGCCGTAGCGCAACGGCGCCGGAGAAAGGCCGCGCTCGAATTCGCGCTCGCGCCAGTGACGCATCATCTGGGGCAGGGGAATGCGCACCGGGCAAACCGCTTCGCATCGCCCGCAAAACGTCGACGCGTTCGGGAGCTGACCGCCTTCCGCGACGCCGATGAGCGACGGCGTCAGCACCGCGCCCATCGGGCCGGGATAAACCCAGCCATAGGCGTGCCCGCCGACCGCCTGATAGACCGGGCAATGGTTCATGCAGGCGCCGCAGCGGATGCAACGCAGCATATCCTCGAATTCGCCGCCGAGCATCGACGATCGGCCGTTGTCGAGGAGGACGACGTGATATTCGGACGGACCATCCGGATCGTCCGGTCGACGCGGCCCGGTCGAGAAGGTCGTGTAGACCGAGGCGTCCTGGCCCGTCGCCGAGCGCGCGAGGACGCGAAGCAACTGCGCCGCGTCCTCCATGTCGGCACGATCTTTTCGAGCGACGCGATCACGATATGCGCCCTGGGCAGGATCTGCGTCAGATCGCCGTTGCCCTCGTTGGTGACGATGACGGATGCTCCTGTCTCGGCGACGAGGAAATTCGCGCCCGTCATGCCGACGTCGGCAGAGAGAAACTTGGCGCGCAGAATGCCGCGCGCCTCGGCAAGCAGCGGTTCGGGCGCCGAGAGGTCGCGGTTCGGCGGCAGATCGCGATGGGCCTTGCGGAAGTCCTGCTCGATGTCGTGCTTGCGTCACGTGAATCGCCGGCGCAATGATGTGGGAGGGGGTCTCGCCGCGAAGCTGGATGATGTATTCGCCGAGATCGGTCTCGACCGCGCTCCATCCCCGCCGCTTCCAAGGCCTGATTGAGCCCGATCTCCTCCGAGATCATCGACTTGCCCTTGGTCACCGTCTTCGCCCCGAGCGACCGGCAGAGGTCGACGATGATCCTCCGCGCCTCCTCGGCGTCCTGCGCGTAATGAACGTGGCCGCCGCTTTCGCGCACCTTGCGTTCGTAGGCTTCGAGATAGAGGTCGAGATGGAGGAGCGTATGATCCTTGATCGCGCGCGCGCTGTCCCGAAGGGCCTCGAACTCGGGCAGACGTTCGGCGGCCGCAGCCCGCCGGAAAGTGAAATTGCGCGCATGAACAAGCGCGCCCTGCAGCCGTGCATCGGTCAGCGCCTCGTGGGCGTTGCTCTTGAACTTCGCGCGTGGTCGCGACCTCGCTCATCGGCCGATCTCGCCCTGCGGCTCGCCGATCGCCGGCACGTCGGCCATCCCGGCCAGAACTTCCGCGATATGCCGCGCCTTGACGGGCGAACCGTCGCGCTGAAGCTTTCCTGCCATGTTCAGGAGACAGCCGAGGTCGCCGGCGAACACGGTGCCGACCTTCGCCGGGTCAATGTCCGCGGCCTTGCGCGAAACAATTGCGTTGGATAGTTCGCCGTACTTCGCCGCGAACAGCCCGCCAAATCCGCAACACGTCTCCGCCTCCTCGAGCTCGATTAGCGTAAGCCCTTTGACGCTCGCCAGCAGGCGCCTCGGCTGGCCCTTGACGTCGAGTTCCCTAATCAAGGCCCGCGCAGGAATCGTGATAGGCGACCGTTCCGTCGAAGCGCGCCTCCACCCCCTCGACCCGCATGACGTCGACGAGGAAGCTCACGAGTTCATGCGTCTTCTCGGCGAAGCGTTCGGCTTTGACCGCCATATCCGGCTCGCCTGCAAACAGGTCGGGGTAGTGCCTGGCGAGCATGCCCCCGCATGACCCGCTCGGAGCGACGACGTAGTCGCAATCCGCGAATGTTTCGATGGCCTGCCGCGCCAGCTCCTTGGCCGTCGCCCGATCGCCGGAGTTGTAAGCCGGCTGGCCGCAGCAGGTCTGCCCGGGCACGACGACCGTGCAGCCCGCGTTCTCGAGCAGCTTGACTGCGGCGAAGCCGATCGTCGGGCGGATGATGTCGACGAGGCAGGTGACGAACAAACCGACGCGCGGTTTCTGCCTGAAAGGCGGGGACGCGCTGGCCGACGTCTCGTTCATGTCAATTCCCTGGTCCGGGCGCATTGCTCGCCCTTGCCGCAATTTGAGAGCCTCCATAAGGTCGCACAATGGCCACGGACATCGCAACCCGCGTCTATAACCACACGTTTCGGATCGACCCCGCAATCCGAACGCTGCTCGACACGGATTTTTACAAGTTGCTGATGCTCCAGATGATCTGGAAGATGCATCGGAAGCGGCAAGTAACCTTTCAGCTTATCAATCGGACGACGTCTGTCCGCCTTGCCGAAATCGTCGAAGAGCGAGAGCTGATCGACCAGCTCGATCACGCGCGAACGCTGCGGTTCGCCAAGAACGAGTTGATCTGGCTCGCCGGCAACACCTTCTATGGCACAAGGCACATCTTCGAACCCGACTTCATGGAGTGGCTGAGCGCATTCCAGCTTCCCGAATACGAGCTGACGCAGCGCGACGGGCAATATGAGCTGAGCTTTGCGGGACCGTGGACCCACACCACCATGTGGGAGATCCCGGCGCTCGCCATCATCAACGAGCTTCGCGCCCGCGCGGCGATGCGCAACATGAGCCGTTTCGATCTCGACGTGCTCTATGCGCGGGCGAAGGCGAAGCTCTGGTCCAAGCTCGAAAGGCTTCGTCGTCTGGAGCGCGAAGGGCCGTTGAAGATCTCGGATTTCGGCACTCGGCGCCGGCACGGCTTTCTTTGGCAGCTATGGTGCGTGGAGGCGCTGCAGGAGGGCCTCGGCGAAAGCTTCATCGGCACGTCCAACGTCAAGCATGCGATGGACACCGGCGTGGAGGCGATCGGCACCAACGCTCATGAATTGCCGATGGTCTACGCGGCGATCGCGCGCGACGACGACGAGCTGCGCGCGGCGCCCTACAAGGTCCTCGAAGACTGGGCGCAGATGTATGGCGGGAACCTGCTGGTCGTTCTGCCCGACTGCTTCGGCACGACGTCCTTCCTGCGCAACGCGCCCGACTGGGTCGCTGACTGGAAGGGCGCCCGGCCGAACTCCAAGCCGCCGATCGAGGGCTCGCGTGAACTCATCAACTGGTGGAGGAAGCGAGGGCGTGATCCACACGAGAAGCTGGTCGTGTTGTCCGACGCGATGGACGTCAACTCGATCGAAGCTTCCGCCCGGGCGCTGCGCGGGCAGGTCAATCTGTCGTTCGGCTGGGGCACCAACCTGACCAACGATTTTCTGGGATGCGTGCCGGCGGGAGCGGACGGAGACCTCAAGGCGATTTCACTCGTCTGCAAGGTTGTGGAGGCCGACGGACGACCCGCGGTGAAGCTGTCCGACAATCCGAACAAGGCGCTTGGCCTGCCCGAGGAGATCGAACGGTACCAGCGCGTCTTCGGGGTGGACGGCATGTCGAAGCAGCCGGTCGAGGTTTGAAGGTCCCTGGCGGCTCCAAGCCCATGACAGCGCTAAAGGTAGCGACTATCTATGAGGCGGGGGACGTGTGAACCCGGCGTTCGGGCCGCAGGAACGCGCCTAATTCCCTAGCGGAGGATCTCATGGCGCAAATCGCTTTTCCCCGTCTCGACGACGATATTCTCCGACGTCGGGATTCGATCCTCGAAGGGCTGGCGAAAGTCCTGCCGCCCCAATGTCTGATCGCCGACGAATCGGGCCGGCTCGCCTTCGAGACCGACGCGCTAACGGCGTACCGACGGCTGCCGCTCGCAGTGGCGTTGCCGCGCTCGACCGAGGAAGTCGCGCGCGTGCTGCGGTTCTGCCGGGACGAGAAGGTCAACGTCGTTCCGCGCGGCGCCGGCACGTCGCTTTCGGGCGGGGCGATCCCGCAGGAAGATGCCATCGTCGTCGCGCTGACCAAGATGAACCGCATCCTTGAAGTGAACCTCGCCGATCGCTTCGCCCGGGTCGAAGCCGGCGTGACCAATCTGGCGATTTCCGAAGCCGTGGGCCCCGAAGGCTTTTTCTACGCGCCCGACCCGTCCTCTCAACTTGCCTGCACGATCGGCGGCAACATCGCCATGAACTCGGGCGGCGCGCATTGCCTGAAGTACGGCGTCACGACCAACAACCTTCTCGGCGTCCGATTCGTCACCTTCGACGGCGGGATTCTCGACGTCGGCGGGCCGGCGTCTGACGCGGCGGGTTATGACTTGCTTGGTCTGATTTGCGGCTCCGAGGGCCAGTTGGGCATCGTCACCGAAGCAACCGTGCGACTCATACGATCCGCGGAAGGCGCGCGGCCGGTCCTGTTCGGATTCGATACCGTCGAAGACGCGAGCCAGTGCGTCGCTGCGATCATCGGCGCGGGCATCGTGCCGGTGGCGATGGAATATATGGACCGTCCGGCCATCCACATCTGCGAGAATTTCGCTCACGCGGGCTACCCGCTCGATGTCGAGGCGATGCTCATCATCGAGGTCGAGGGGAGCGAGACCGAGATGCAGGCGCTGCTCGCCAGGATCACCGCAATCGCGAAAGCGCATAAAGTCCGGACAATGCGCGAGTCGATGTCGGCGATGGAAAGCGCGCAGATCTGGAAGGGGCGGAAATCGGCGTTCGGCGCCACCGGCCGGGTTGCGGATTATATCTGCATGGACGGAACCGTCCCGACCGGCCGGCTGCCGGAGGCTTTGCGCCGAACGGGCGAAATCTGCGCTTCCTACGGCCTGCGCGTCGCCAACGTCTTTCATGCGGGCGACGGCAACATGCATCCGCTCATTCTCTACAACGTCAACGATCCCGCGGACGCCGCGAAGGCGGAGGCTGCCGGCGCCGACATTCTTGCCATGTGCGTCGAGCTCGGCGGCTGCCTGACCGGCGAGCATGGCGTTGGGATCGAGAAGCGCGAACTGATGACCCGCCAGTTCAGCGCCGTCGAAATCGAGCAGCAAAAGCGGGTGCGCGCAGTGTTCGATCCGGACGGCCGCCTCAACCCGGCAAAGGTGTTCCCGCTCGGCGAGCGCGCGGCATGAAGGTCGTATTGACGCCGGAAGGCGAACGGGAAGCCGCGAATATGATCCGCGCGGCTTGCGCGGGCGGCGTCAGGCTCGACATTCGGGGCGGCGATACGCGCAGCGGCTTGGGGCGCCCGCGGTCCGCCGAGCGTGGACTTTCAAGCGCCGCGCTCGCGGGCATCGTCTTCTATGCACCGGCGGAAATGACGATCTGCGCAAAAGCCGGAACCACGATCGAGGCGATCGAGGCGGCGATCGCCGAACATCATCATATCCTGCCGTTCGAACCCATCCGTCCGCAGGCGCTATGGGGCGCCGAGGGCGAGCCGACGATCGGCGGGATGGTCGCGACGAACCACTCGGGTCCGCGTCGCGTGAGCGTCGGCGCGGTGCGCGACGGCGTTCTGGGCCTGAGGCTCATCAATGGCCTAGGCGAGGTGATCCATTGCGGCGGCCGGGTGATGAAGAACGTAACCGGACTCGATCTGACGAAGCTGAACTGCGGCGCGCATGGCACGCTCGGTTTCCTGACAGAGGCGACGATCAAAGTCGCCCCCAAACCCGAAATCGAGCAGACGCTGGCGATCTGCCGTGTGGACGAAGCGCGCGCAATCGAAGCGATGACCGGCGCGCTCGGCTCGCCCTTCGGCGTCAGCGCCGCCGCCTGGCTGCCTGCAGGGATGGGGGCGGATTTTTCTCGCGCGCTGCTGCGGCTGGAAGGTTTCGAAGATTCGGTCGCCTATCGCGCCGGCCGGCTGACGGAGCTGCTGGCGGAATTCGGGGAGATCCAGCCTCTGACCGGAGCAGCCTCCTCGGGCCTGTGGCGGGCGATCCGCGACGCCAAATTCGTTGCCGAGCCCCGCGACCGCGCGGTCTGGCGGGTCAGCCTTGCGCCGTCAGAGGCGCACGCCTTCATCGGGCGCCTCGCCGAGACCGCGTTGGCGCACTATGTTGATTGGGGCGGCGGCCTCGTCTGGCTCGCCACCGATGAAAGCGAAGTCGCGGTGGCCGAGGTCCGCCGGGCGCTGGCGCCTCCCCGCGGACATGCGACACTAATGCGCGCCAGGGACGAACTCAGGAAGTCGGTTGCGGTGTTTCAGCCCCTGTCGGAACTCGAGCTTCGCTTAAGCCGCAGCCTCAAGTCGAGCTTCGATCCGGGAGGCGTCCTGAACTTCGGCCGAATGTATCCCGGCGTGTGAGGGCTTCATGCAGACCCGATTCTCAGCCGAGGCGCTCGCGGATCCGCATACGCGCGAACTGGAAGGCATTCTGCGGTCCTGCGTGCATTGCGGGCTCTGCACGGCGACCTGTCCGACCTATGTGACGCTCGGCGACGAGCGCGACAGCCCGCGCGGGCGGATCTATCTCATCAAGGACATGCTCGAGACCGGGCGCAAGATGACGGCGGAGGACGTCGCGCCGATCGACCACTGCCTGTCGTGTCTGTCCTGCATGACGACATGTCCGTCCGGCGTCGACTACCGGCGGCTTGTCGATTTTGCGCGGACCCGCATCGAGAAAGACTATCGGCGCTCGCCGGCCGACGCCGCGCTGCGCGCCGCTCTCCTGCGCCTGCTGCCGTCGCCGAGCGCATTTCGCACGGCGTTGCGGCTCGCCGCGCTTGGCCGGATGTTTCGTCCGGTCATTCGACGTCTGCCCGGAATCGGACGCCGGCTCGACGCGATGCTGGCTCTGGCGCCGAAGGCGATTCCGAGCGCCGCGATTGGCCCTGCGCCGGCCATTTTCGCGCCGGGCGGCCCGGGCGGACCGCGCCGCCGCATGGCGCTCTTGACCGGCTGCGCGCAGAGCGTGCTTGCGCCCGAGATCAACGCCGCGGCGGTCCGCCTGCTCAATCGCGCCGGGATCGAGGTCGTCGTGCCAAAAGGAGAAGGCTGCTGCGGTTCGCTCGCCCATCACATGGGCGCCGAGGAACGGGCGCTCGCTCAGGCGCGCGCCGACATCGAGGCCTGGACGCGCGAGATGGAGGGCGAGGGGCTTGAGGCGATCGTCGTCACGACGTCGGGCTGCGGCGCGACGATCAAGGACTACGGCCACATGCTGCGCGACGATCCGGCCTTTGCGGAAAAGGCCAAGGTGGTCGCGAGCATCGCCAAGGACATCAGCGAAGTCGCGCAAAACCTCGACCTCGAATTCGCCCGGCTGCGCCCGCTCGTCGTCGCCTACCACGCGGCCTGCTCCCTCCAGCACGGGCAAGAGATCGCCGATGCGCCGAAAGCGTTGCTGCGCCGCGCCGGGTTCGAGGTGCGCGCGATTCCCGAGTCGCATCTCTGCTGCGGCTCGGCCGGAACCTACAACATCCTCCAGCCCGAGATCGCCAACGCTCTGCGCGACCGCAAGGTCGCCAACATCGCGCGCGTCAAGCCCGACGTGATCGCCGCCGGCAATATCGGCTGCATCGCTCAGATCGCGTCGGCCAGTCCGACGCCGGTCGTACACACGGTTGAACTGTTGGACTGGGCGAGCGGAGGGCCGGCGCCGCCGGCGTTGGCCTGACCGACGAGAGGGGGCTCATGACGTTCCGTGGATTTCCGCCGCAGACGCTGCCGTTCTTCAAGGCGCTGGTGTTCGACCAGACGAAGGAATGGTTCGCGGAGAATCGCGAAACCTACGAGAGCGCGGTCAAGGGGACGATGGGCGATCTCGTCGACGAGGCCGCCGTGCGTCTGGCGACAGCGAAGATTCCGATCAAGGGCGACCGAAAGTCGTCGCTCTTTCGCGTCCATCGCGACGTGCGTTTCTCGAACAACAAGGATCCATGCGCCGGCGCTGGTCGACGATTTCCGCGCCTTCGCTTCGCATGCGCTGCCGCTCCTGAAATGGGGCTGGGACGCGCTGGCCGATTCGCGTTAGAATTCCTCGCCATGGCCAAACAGCTTCCGCACATTGACGCAACCTGCCGCGACTTCATTTTGCGTCAGAAGATTCTCTTCGCCGCCTCCGCCGCGCCGGGCGCGCACATCAACCTCTCGCCGCCCGGGACCGACACGTTCGCGGTCATTGACGATCTCACCGTCGCCTATCTCGACAGGACCGGCAGCGGCGCCGAAACCGCCGCCCATCTGAAGGCCGACGGGCGTCTGACGCTAATGTTCTGCGCCTTCGACGGACCGCCCAATATTCTGCGCCTGTACGGGCGCGGCGAGGTGTTGCGGCGCGGAAGCGAATCTCACCGAGCCGTCCTGGAGAGCGCGTTCGCGGGCATCGAACCGCCCGGCGCGCGCCAGATTGTTCTCCTTCATGTCGATCGCGTTCAGACGTCCTGCGGATATGGAACGCCTTTGTTCGAGTATCGCGGCGAGCGCCCGTCCCTGGACAATTGGGCCCGTTCCAAGGGCGAAGACGGGCTTGAGGCCTACCGGCGCGCGAAGAACGCCTTCAGCATCGACGGCCTGCCGACCGGATTGTTCGAGGAAGCCTGACGAAATTGCGCTTCGCGGTGAAACCTCTCATCCGGCGTCATAGCCCGTCGAGAGACGGGCGTCTCTCGACGCCCTATGGCGCCACCTTCTCCCGCAGGCGGAAGAAGGGTACGCGCTCCCCCTCTCCCGCTTGCGACCCGCTTGCGGGAGAGGGCTAAGGACCGAAAGGTGGAGTTAAGACCGCATGCTCGACACGACCGCGGCTCCGACAGTCGTCGCGGACTACGAAATCGTCAAACGCGCGATCGAATTCGTGTCGAGCCGCCGGCGCGAACAGCCTTCCATTGACGAAATCGCCAAGAACGCCGGCTTGTCGCCCGCGCGCCTCGAACAGGTCTTCCAGCGATGGGCGGGCCTGACGGCGGAGGCCTTTCTGCAGGCGATCAGCGTCGAGCGCGTGCGAAAGCTTTTGCGGGATTCGGCGGCCGCGCGCGATGTGGCCTGTTCCGTCGATCTTGCCGGCCTGAGCCGGCCGCGCGATCGGCTCACGACTCATGAAGCGCTGACGCAGGGCCATGCGTTCGCCGCCGCCCTCGTCCTCCGCTTCGGCTTTCATCCTTCCCCGTTCGGCGAGGCGATCGTGGTCGCAGCGCCCCGTGCAATGGCCGCCCTCGGCTTCGTCGACGACGGCGATCGCGGGGCGGCTCTCTTCGACATGCGTCGCCGCTGGCCCGCCGCCGCCTTCCGCGAGGATCCGGGCGCGACGGCCGCCTATGCGGCGCGCGCCTTCGAGCCAAAACTCTGGCGTCCGGAAGCGCCGATCAGGCTCGCGATGATAGGCACGGATTTCGACGTGCTCGTGTGGGAGACGCTGCTCCGTGTGCCGCTGGGATGGGCGACGACCTACTCCGACATCGCGCGCAAGATCGGCAAGCCGAACGCCGCCCGCGCCGTCGGCGCGGCGGTCGGACGCAATCCGATCTCCTTCGTCATCCCCTGTCATCGAGCGCTCGGCCGCTCGGGCGCGCTGACCGGCTACCATTGGGGGCTCGCGCGCAAACAGGCGATGATCGCCTGGGAAGCCGGGCGGGCAGAGCGCGATACGGGATGACGCGACTGGCGGCGGCCCCTCACGCCCCTTGTAGACGCGGCCGCTGGCCGCGTCAGCCGCGCTCATCGCGCGCGGCTACAAGCCGGCGTTCACCTTGGAACGTGAAAAGGGCTGCGGCCCTTCCTCGGCTTTGTTAAAGAGCCGCATGACTTTGAGGACGACCCGTTGAATTCGATTTCCCTTGGCGCCGAAGCCCGGTGCGCTGGAGGCGCAGGCGAACGAGCTCTCGAGCATTTCCTTGCCGCCGGCTTCGTGCGCATGGAGCCCCCCATCCTTCATCCGGCCGCGGTCTTTCTCGACATGTCGGGAGAGGAGATCCGCGGCCGCCTGTTCCTGACCAGCGGTGCCGCCGGCGAGGAGCTTTGCCTGAGGCCCGAATACACGATCCCGGTCTGCCGGACCTATCTCGCTTCGGAGAAAGCCGGCAAGACCGCCGAGTATTCCTATCTCGGTCCGGTCTTTCGCTCGCAGGTCGAGGGCGGAGAGCGCGCCCAGACCGGCCTCGAAAGCTTTGGCCGAAAGGATGCGGAAGCCGCCGACGCCGAGATCTTTGCCCTCTCGATGGAGGCCGCGGTCGACGTCGGCGGTCCGCTCGCGGCGCGCCTCGGCGACGCCGGGCTGTTCGACAGCCTGCTCGAGGCGCTTTCGCTGCCGAACGTCTGGCGCCGGCGCCTGCGCCGCGGAATCGCCCAGGGCCGCAGCCTGTCCGCCATATTCGACGGACGCGGCGCCAGCACGCTCGCCCAGCCCGGCGTGCTGGCGGCGCTGGAAAGCGCGGACCACGCGGGGGCCAAGGCGCTGGTGCAAGATCTTCTCGCGATCGCCGGCATCGACGCGGTCGGCGGCCGCACCGCCGGCGAGATCGCCGACCGGTTCCTGGAACAGGCGGCGCTGCGGTCCGGCGAGCCGATCGACCCCGACAAGCGCAAGGTCTTGGAATCCTACCTCGCCGTCACCGGCGACCCGGACGAGGCCGCAAGCCGCCTCCGAAATCTTGCGGATGATGCAAAACTGGACCTCGACAGGGCGCTCGACGCGTTCGAGAGGCGCAACGGCTTCATCGCGGCCCGCGGCGTTGCGCTCGAAGAGACCGTTTTCAGCGCCGCCTTCGTGCGCGATTTCGACTACTACACGGGCTTCGTCTTCGAGGCGCGCGACGCCGCGCGACCCGCCGCGAGGCCCGCCCTGGGCGGCGGCCGCTACGACGGGCTGGCCCGGCGTCTCGGCGCCAGCGCGGACATCCCGGCCGTCGGCGCCGCGATCACGCTCGACCGGCTGCCGAACGGGAGCGCGCGCTGATGGCCTTCGAAGTCGCCAACGGGGAGGCGCCTTTCGTTCTCGCCGTCCCGTCCAAGGGACGGCTGCAGGAAGCCGCCGCGGCGTTCTTCGCCCGCGCCGGGCTCGAGTTCCAGCAGGGCCGCGGAGCGCGCGACTACCGCGGGGCGCTTATGGGTCTGCCAGGCGTCGACGTCGCCTATCTGACGGCGGCGGAGATCGCCGGGCAGCTCGCCGCCGGGGCGGCCCATTTCGGCGTCACCGGCGAAGACCTCGTGCGCGAAAAGGTTTTTGACGCCGACCAGCGCCTGGAGCTACTCGCGCCGCTCGGCTTCGGCCGCGCCAATGTGGTCGTCGCGGCGCCGCAGGCCTGGATCGACGTGCGCACCATGGCCGACCTGGAAGACGTCGCCTCCGCCTTCACCGCGAGGCGCGGCGAGCGGATGCGGGTGGCGACGAAATACGTCAATCTGACGCGGCGCTTCTTCGCCGGGCACGGGGTCGCCGACTATCGCATCGTCGAAAGTCTGGGAGCGACCGAGGGCGCGCCAGCGGCGGGCGCCGCGGAGCTGGTCGTCGACATCACCACGACCGGCGCGACCTTGGCGGCCAATGCCCTGAAGCCGCTGGACGATGGGGTCATCTTGCGCTCGCAGGCGACGCTGGTCGCCTCGATGGGCGCGCCCTGGGGGGCGTCGGCGCGCGCGAGCGCCAGGGCCATCCTCGACCGCATCGCGGCGAGCGAAGAGGCGCGCCGGACGCGAGAAGTCCGCGCCCGCTTGCCGGGCGCGGCGCAAAAGATCGTGGAGACGGCGTGCGAAAAATTCGGCGCGGTCTCGGCCATCGGCGATGATTCCGATTCAAGAGGCTTCGTCGCCCTGCACTGCGCCAAAGCCGACGCGGCTGAGCTCGCCAACTGGCTCCTATCGCAAGGGGCCGACCGCGTCAGCGTCGCCGCGCTGGAGCACGTCTTCGACGCGAAGAACCCGCTGTTCGAGCGGCTGGAGGGGCGGATCGGGCGGGGAGAAAGATAGGGCGGCACCTCGGCGCCGCGGCGTCTCGCCAGCGACGAGATGGTTAGACCTTCATCGTTAAAACGTCCGTCACCCCGGCGCGGTCTGATTCCGATTCCGCTCAGCGGCCTGAAGTGCCGGATCAAAGCTGTGTTCGATAAAAGACTTAATTCTAAACGCGATTATAGGATGCTCGTGGTTAACCTTATCAAGAAGTAACGCTCTAACGTCTCGTAACCAGGGTTCTTCGCTTGCCAATTCTCCCTCGATCTCCTGACGCTCGTATCTAGATTTCAACGTCGCAAATACTGTCCTTTGAGAGTTCTGGATTTAGGTCTAGGATGGAAGCAACGAATCGTTCGGGAGCAATAGCCGCGAGTACCGGCACATTATGATAAGGACTTTTCTCGAAGGAATTTAAGCACAATTGTCGAAGAAACCGTGTCGGATTTGTTTGCATCAATATTAATAATTCCTGACCGTGCGCCGGGAGTTTACTCAATGCATACGCCTTGAGCTCTTTTTGGTAAAATTGCTTAATTTTTTGAAATTCAGGGCGGCTCGCCTGATTTGTGAACGTATAACCACCATATGCGTTCATCATCCAGATATCTTCTACATCGTCTACATATAAATCAACAAGCATATTTTTAGCCTTAAGATCCCTTATATATAATTCGCATTCATTAATGATGGCTTCCTTGCTTCGTTTAATAATACCAATTTTCGACAAGAATAAACTTAGGCCAAACATATGAAATATCTCACCCGGAATTATAAGCCCTCTCCTTGTGAATTGCGACTCCATCTCGGAAACCGCCTCATCAAACTCTCGTGGTTCAGTTGCAAAAATGTTTGCTATACGCTTCCAAGCAGGCTCCAAATTTGGTGAAGCGAAAGGGAGGCTCTGAACAAGGCTTGTTTGAATTGAATTGGCTTCAACCCGACCATCAAAGAGCAAAGCTGTCAATTCAGTACTTCCGATGAAAGTCTGATCGAACTCAACTTCCGGATACCGCGCCTCAAGCTCTTCTATCAACGTCTTATCGCCTTTATCTGCCCGCAACATTCGCGACAAACGATTCACCTGAATTTCAGCCATCTCTTCGCGTCGAAGTCGACTAGACCGATATTCAAAGGAAAGAGCTAACACAACGCGCATGATAGTGCGGGTTACATCCTGTTCTGTATGGCGGTCCTTGAAGCTTGCGCAAAGGAACTCGAAGTCCCAAAGGGATTGCTTCAGAAGCCTAAGATTTTGAGTTTTTGATTGAGTGAAAATAGCTTCTACGTCCTTGGTAAGATCCTCAAATAACCTACGAGCTCTATCGTGCCTAATGTTACTCACAAACTCAGGCAGTACCGCTGAAACGTCTAATTGGATTTCTAGGGTGCGCCCAACTACTTTTTCTTTGATCTCGTTATACCGGTTGCTTTTTGGGTCTTGTTTCTCACGTTCTATTAGTTCGTTTTCGTTCGCAATTATCAATACCTTTTGCTTCTGGTGTTCAACGAATACGTTAATATATTCCAATATGTCTGACATTTTCACCGAGCAACGCTCTAAGTCATCAAATATTATAACCCGATCGATTGCTTTCTTCAGGAATTCCCTAATGTCGATGCTTGGCGTCTGTATGTCGATTGACGCAGAGTCTTTTAAGTCAAGATCGATCTTGACGGCTCCTCGAAGTAAGCCCTTCATGATCTGGGACCCAAACTGTACTGGCTTTGAAGACAGAATCGGATGTAGTTGTCGGAATATTTCGTCATCTATTTGAGAAGGCGAAGAAACGCCATACAAGCTTACGTACATAAACCGACCCTTGGCGCTCTCAGAATTCTTACTCGTGATATATCTTTGTATAAAATGTGTCTTCCCGACACCCCACGGGCCTTTCAGCATTACTGCAAAATCGAAATTGTTTTGGTTATCGCAATACTGATCGAGGTAATCGATGATTGACGAGCTGGTTTTGTTATGTTTTGTATCATGTCTATCCTCGCCTGACTTCAAAAGGGCAATACGACTGTCGTCTGCCATGCCTGATCCGTGCTCGGCGTCAAGGCCGAGCCCGCTCGCGGGTCGCCTTCGACGAGCCTTGACCCCTGCGCGCGGCTCAGGCCGTTCCTCAGCCATGGACTTCGACGCCCGGATCCGGCGCCAAAAGCGCCGATTTTGGCGTCGAAGTCCATGGTGAGACAATGCCGCGTCGGAGCGGCGGCGTCACCCGAAGGGCCGGAGCGAAGCGGAGGAGGTGCGTGTGCGCCTTGAGGACGACGGGCCGGCGTGGGGCTCTGCCGGCGTACACACTTCCCGAGCGCGCGCTCCCTTCTCCCGTTCGGGAGAAGGGCCGGGGATGAGGGTGCAGGTGGGCGGGGTTGGCCGCAGCTGCGCGGCCGCCTTTGCGGACAATGGCGTCGATTCAGCGCCCTCATCCGGCGCTCCGCGCCACCTTCTCCCGAACGGGAGAAGGAAGACCGCGACCTGAGCCGCCGAGCGCCTCCCTCATCACAGCCGATCCGCATTGTCGAGAATGGCCGAAGCCAGCGCGTTCGCGGGGCCGCGCAAGGCGCGCCCGTGCCCGGCGACGACGAATTCGATGTTCCCGAGTTCCGGCAATCCCGCCGATCGCGGCAGTTCCGCAAGCCCGGCCGGCACGAAGCCGTCGGACTGGACGCATATTCCGAGCCCGGCCAACGCCGCGGCGTTAAGGCCGCTGAGGCTGCCTGACGTGCATACGACGCGCCAGATTCTGCCGGCCCGTTCGAGCGCTTCGAGCGCGATTGCGCGGCTGATGCTGGGCGGCGGATAGAGGATCAGCGGCAACGGCCGCTCGGGATCGGCCAGCGCCAAATCCGCCGCGATCCAGATCACACGCTCGCGCCGCACCAGCCGGCCGCGATCCTCGCCGGGGCGGCGTTTCGCCAGCACCAGGTCCAATTCCCCGGCTTCGAGCGCCTGGAACAGCGTCCCGCTCAAATCGACCCTCAATTCGAGATCGACGGCGCGGTGGACGCGCGTGAAGTCGCGCAGCACTTCGGGCAGACGGCTACGCACAAAGTCTTCCGCGGCCCCGAACCGAAGCCGCCCGCGCAATTCGGAGACGGCGAAATATGCCTCAGCGCGCTCGTTGGCTTCGAGAATGCCGCGGGCAAGGGCGACCATCGCCTGGCCGTCGGCGGTCAGCGTCACATTATGGGTGTCGCGGACGAACAGCCGCCGCCCCGCCGCCTGTTCGAGACGCCGAATATGCTGGCTGACCGTCGATTGGCTGAGGTCGAGCCTGCGCCCGGCCTCGCTGAAGCTCGCAGCCTTGGCGACGGCGATGTTGGTTCACAATAGCTACGCGCAGCGCCATTTATCGCGGGAAGGATTTTTTCGCAGGCCGCGGTGAAGGACATGCTCGCACGCTTCCGCCCCGACGAATTCACGCTGGCGATGGCCGCCACGGTGGCGATAGCGTTGCTGGCGCCCTGCTATGGCGCCGGCGCCGAGATTTTCGCGGCCCTCACTTCGGCAGCGATCGGATTGTTGTTCTTCTTGCAGGGCGCGCGGCTCTCGCGCGGAGCCGTCGCCGCCGGGGCCTCGCACTGGCGGCTGCACCTGGTGATCTTCACAGCTACGTTTGTCCTGTTCCCGCTCGCCGGCCTGGCGCTGCGGCCGCTGGCTTCGGCTCTGTTGGCGCCGCCGATGGTGCTCGGCTTCATCTTCCTGTGCGCCCTGCCTTCGACCGTGCAGACTTCGATCGCGTTCACTTCGATTGCCGGCGGCAACATCGCCGCGGCCTTGTGCAGCGCCTCCGCGTCGAGCCTCGTCGGCATCGCCGCGACCCCGCTGTTGGCGGCGGTGTTATTGCACGCGCATGGTGGATTTTCGTTCGATGCGCTGCGCTCGATCGCGTTCGAGCTGCTGGCGCCGTTCGTCGCCGGCCAGGCATTGCAGCGATGGATCGGCGCTTTCGTGCAGCGCCATCGCAAGATGCTGGGCATGGTCGATCGCGGCTCGGTGCTGCTGATTGTCATTGAGGCGCCGGGCGATCAAGCTGCAGCCAAGAGATCGACGACGCGTTGGATGGCGGTGCCGGCGCGGTGATAGGCGGCTTCGAGCCGGCTGTGTGGACGGTATTGCGGGTCCGGCCGGTGATGGAAGCGGCTGTTGGCGAGGGGGCCGCACAGGCGCTTGTGGAAGAAGAGGAAGAGCAGGGCGACTTGGACGCCCTTGGGTGAGAGCCGGTAGGCGTAGCGCGAGCCGTCGCGGCCGGCCGAACGGTCGGCTTCCACTCCGGGAGGCGATCCGCGTTGCGGTCCGGCCGATAGTCGCCATCTGCATTCTGGGCCAGTTTGACGGCCGCGTCGTTCTCATTGCTTCGGCCAGCGCCCTGATGAGCTTCCAGCGGCTATCCCCATCGGTCTGGATCGCGTGTCGGGCAAGGCAGTGATCCGCGAGATGGCCGAAACGGTACTCCATCGCCTCGCGTAGTCGCGCGTCCTCACCGATGGTCAGTTGGAGGCCGAGGCGACCGGCCTGCGCGTCCTTGTTTTGCTCCAAGATGCTTCGCCGCACGGCTGCGTCGCCGGGGTCATCCTCGAACTGTTGGAACTGGCGGTAGACTTCGCCTGCGAGAGCGACCGTCTCCTTGTTCGACAACGGACGGACACCGGCACGCAGGCTCGCGAAATGGCGCTCTACCTCGGCTGTGACCCGCGCATGCTCGGCGGAGATCGCCTTCGGGTCGGCGGTGCGGAGCGATATGACAATCTCGTCTTTCCCCCAGCCGGTCGGGCGGTATTGGGACGGGAGGCGCGTCAAAATGCGCTTGATGTCAGCCGGGATGCGCGGTCGAAACGACGCATTGGCGGTCCCCTTGCGGGCAATAGGCCGGGCCATCCTCAAAACCATGTGTGTAGCAGCCCCGTGTAGCAGGGCGAGCCACGAAGACCCCTGCTATCGCAAGGAGCGCAGTGATTTCAAGGGGAAGCGACTGGCGCGCCCGGAGAGGCTTGAACTCCCAACCCTCGGTTTCGAAGACCGATACTCTATCCAGTTGAGCTACGGGCGCGGCTCAGGGCGCACGCCATAGCATGAACCGCCGGGGCGTTGGAAGCGCCGGCCGCTTCCTTGAGGCTCGGCGCCCGGCGGGGCGGTAGTCGACGGCCTTCTTGCTGGCCTTGTCCATCTCCTCCGGCGTCAGCAAGACAACCACCTTTCCGGTCGCGACGCCGCTCTGATTGACGGTGAGGGACATGGCGGCGGCGCTCTCATTGTCCGGCAGTTCGCAGATGACGTACACGTCGATGTCGCCGAAAGCGAAATAGACGCTGTCCAGCTTTCCGCCCAGGCTCTCGAATGTCTTCTTGATCGCCTCGCGGCGTCCCGATCCGCCCTCCTTGGCGACCCCCTTGGCGCCCTCGGCGTTGTAACGCCCTTCGAACAGATATTTCGGCATTGGCGTCCTCCATTGGTTCGCGTTCTCGCCCCGCGCCTCGCTCGAGCCGGCGGAGCGGCGAGAGCATCTTACAGCAGTTCTGCGCATTTCGCTCCCCGTTCGCGCGGCGACGGCGCATCTGCGGAACGGCGACAACAAATGCTTGGCGAAAAGCCGAGCCTGTGTTATGTTCATGTTGTGTTCTTTCCCTTCTTGCCGCAGGCGCCTTTGACCAGAGGCGGACCGGGGAGAGGTCAAATGGGATTTCGCCGGAGTGACGGAGTGACAGTTTTTCACGCCTAAGCTTTTGAAAGCGCTCGTGCGCGACCCGTTTTGCGCAGGCGCTGAGGAGGTCTCGGAACCGCGCTCCAGCCCCGGCGCGCGAGGGGCGGCGATCGTTTCGACAATCGCCGCCGCCCGCTTCCCTCGTTGGGCGGCTTAAGAGCCGAAAAAAATTGCAGGGTTGCAGAAAATGGCGCCTAATCCCTTGAAATCGGCTGCACGCGAACTGTATTGCGCGCGCCCCCGCGAAACCCTCGAAGTGCGCGCCGGCCCCGGGCCGTCGGAGCGGCTGCCGTCCAGGCGGCCGTGATGCGGCACGCTGTCAGCGCGTCGCGACGAAGAACAGCCTGGGGAACGGCAGCAGCACGGTTCCGTCCGCTTCGGCCGGATAGGCTCTTGCGATCGCCGCCTCGTAGCGGGCGAGATAGGCTTCGCGCTCGCCCGGATCGAGCGGGTCGATGAACGGGCGCAGGCCCGTTCCCTTTACCCATTCGACCACCGAGCGCGCTCCGGCGAGCGGATGAAAGTAGGTCGTGCGCCAGATGTCGACGCGGGGGGCCTGCGCCCTCAGCAGCCGGAAATACCAGTCGGCGGCATGGCGCGCCGCGCGCGCCTTCGACGCGTCGGCGAGCTTGCCCGCCCAGGGGCCGTTGGCTGCGACCTCGCGCATGAGCCGATGGGAAGGCTCGTCGAAATTGTCGGGCGTCTGGACCGCGAGCGAGCCGCCCGCCGCGAGCTTTGCGATCAGCGCCGGCAGCAGCGTCTCGTGGTCGGGAATCCACTGGACGACCGCGTTCGCGAGGATGACGTCGAAGCCTGCGCCGCCCCAACCGACGATGTCGGCGATCTCGAAGGAGACGTCGGGCAGCCGCTTGCGCGCGGCCTCGATCATGTCGGACGAGCTGTCGACGCCGACGATTTCGGCGTTCGGATAGCGGTCGCGCAAGATCTCGGTCGAATTGCCGGGGCCGCAGCCGATGTCCGCGGCGCGGCGCGCGTCCGCGTTGGGGATCCGGGCCACGAGGTCGCGCACGGGCCGCGTCCGCTCCTCCTCGAACTTGACGTACTGGACGGCCGACCAGGACATGGCTTCGCTTCAGGGAAAGAGCCGTCGCCGGTCCCACGGCAATTCGAGCGTCGCCCGGGTGAAGCGGACCCGGTCGTGCAGGCGGAAGGCGCCGTCGCGCCAGAACTCGATCTCGATCGGCGCGAGCCGCCAGCCGCGCCAGTAGGGCGGCCGGGGAATCTCGCTGTCGCCCAAGCGTTCGGCGTAGGCCTCGACCGCGGCCTCCAGCGCGGCGCGCAATTCGAGCGGACGGGACTGCTGGCTCGCCCAGGCGCCGATCCGGCTTTGCCTCGGACGGGTGGCGAAGTACGAATCCGCCTCCGCCTCCGTGAGCGGGGTGACCGGGCCGCGAAACCGCGCCTGCCGGCGCAACGACTTCCAGTGGAACAGCGCCGCCGCCTTCGGGTGAGCTGCGAGCTCCCGTCCCTTGGCGCTTTCGACGTTGCCGTAGAAGACGAGGCCGCGCGCGTCCACGCCCTTGCAGAGGAGCATCCGGACGTCGGGCAGTCCGTTCTCGTCGACCGTTGCGAGCGCCATCGCCTCGGGATCGTTGATCTCCGCCGCCGCCGCCTCCTCGAGCCACAGCCGGAACAGCGCGATGGGATCCTCGGTCTCGGTAAAGTCAGGCAATGGCAAGACGCTCAAGAAGCTCCCACTCCGTTCGGGAAAAAATCGGTCGGCCGATCCGGCGCTACCGTCATAGTCGCCACAATCGGAATCGACAACAGCGTCCGGCTCGGCGAAGCTCTGGGCGAATCACGCCGGAAAACCGCCGGACTCCTCGCCGGACTTGCGGGGCTCGGGGCGAAGGCCCAGATAGACAAGGGAGACATTGGCGCCGGCGCTCCGACGAGGCGGGCGTCTCAGAATGGGCTCGTGATGCGTAATCCATATGACGTTCTTGGTGTGCCGAAATCGGCCAGCGCTGGCGAAATCAAGTCCGCCTTCCGCAAGCTCGCCAAGAAGTACCATCCTGACCAGAGCAAGGAGCCCCGGGCGAAGGAGCGCTTCGCGGAGGTCGGCTCGGCCTACGAGATTCTCGGGGATGAGAAGAAGCGCGGCGCCTTCGACCGCGGCGAGATCGACGCCGAAGGCAAGCCTCGGGCCCCGCAGTTCGAGGGCTTCGGCTTTGGCCGGCAGCCGGGCGCCGGAAGCGCGGATTTCCGCGGATTCGGCTTCGACTCCGGGCCGGGCGGGTTTGCCGCAGGCGGCTCGATCGATCCTGACATTTTGTCCGAGCTGTTCGGCGGCGGTGGCCGGCGCGGCGGCGGCGGCCGCTCCCGGCCGCAGGCCTCCCGCGGCGAAGACATCGAGGTCACCGTCGCCGCGCCGCTGACCACCATCGCCCACGGCGGTTCGATCCGCGTCGCGCTGCCGACCGGCAGAACCCTCGACGCGACAGTGCCGGCGGGAATCGAGGAGGGAAAGTCGATTCGGCTGCGCGGCCAGGGCCAGCCCGGCCAACGCGGCGGACCGGCAGGCGACGTCATCATCACGATCCGCTATGCGCCCCATCCGGTTTTCAAAGTCGAAGGCCGCGACCTCCGGCTCGATCTGCCGGTCACTCTCTATGAGGCGGTGCTCGGAGGGAAGGTGCGCGTGCCGACGCTCGGCGGCGAGGTCGAAATGTCGATTTCTCCGGGCATGAGCGGAGGCCGGGTGCTGAGATTGCGCGGCAAAGGCATGCCGGTTTCCGCTGGTCAGCCGGCCGGCGATCTTCTCGCGACGATCCGGATCGTGCTTCCGAACGCCGCGGACCCTGAGCTGACCGAGCTGATGCGCAAATGGCGCGATCGCAAGCCCTACGATCCGCGTTCGGCGATGAGTTGACGGCTCCTGCGCCGAGTTCGTTTTCCGGCCTCCGCTGCTCCAAGACGACGCCTGTGACCGGATTCAAACATTTTGTGACAGCGGGAGGGGTCCGCCTGCTTCCCATGCGCGGTCGGCGAGGTTAAGGGATGCTCGCAGATTTCGCCGTTCGGGACGAAGCGCAGCGAGGCTTTGATGGAGCAGACGGATCTAGTCGTCGCCGAAGCGGGCGTGATGCGCGGGATGCGCGGCGTCATCCTCGGAGTGGCCAATAATCGCTCGATCGCCTGGGGCATTGCCAAGGCGACGCGCGCGGCCGGAGCCGGGCTCGCGCTCACTTACCAGGGCGAGGCGCTGGAAAAGCGGGTGCGCCCGCTGGCGAAGGAGATCGGCGCGGAAGTGCTTGGCCATTGCGACGTCACCGAGAGCGCGACCATCGACGCGGTGTTCGCGCAAGCCGAGAAACTTTGGGGCTCGCTCGATTTCGTCGTCCATTGCATCGCCTTCGCCGACAAGGACCAGCTCACCGGCCGCTATATCGACACCACCGAGGACAATTTCGCCAAGTCGCTGGCGATCTCCTGCTATTCGTTCACCGCAATCGCCCAGCGGGCGGAAAAATTGATGCGCAGTGGCGGCTCGATGCTGACGCTGACCTATTACGGGGCGGAGAAATGGATGCCCCACTACAACGTGATGGGCGTCGCCAAGGCGGCGCTGGAGGCGAGCGTCCGCTATCTCGCCGCCGACCTCGGCGAAAAGGAGATCCGCGTCAACGCCATCTCGGCCGGCCCGATCAAGACCTTGGCGGCGTCGGGGATCGGCGATTTCCGTTACATCTTGCGCTGGAACGAATACAACGCGCCGCTGAGGCGCTCGGTCACGACCGAAGAGGTCGGAGAAAGCGCGGTCTATCTGCTGTCGCCCATGTCGCGCGGCGTGACCGGCGAAATCCTCCATGTCGACGCCGGCTACCATGTCGTCGGCATGAAAAACCCGGCCGCGCCCGACATTTCCGTCGCCAAGGAGGATTAGCCGCGACGCGGCCGCTGCAGCTTCGCCGGCTCGGCGATCAGTCGCCAGACGGCGAAGGCGGCGATCGCCAGGTGGGCGACGGCGTTTTGCAGGAAAAGCGCCCTCGGGCCGAAGTCTCGCATCAGCACCGACGCGATCGCCGGGGCGACAATCGCCGCGACGCAATAAATGAACAGCAGGCCGACCGAGATGAAGATCAGGTCGTGCGGCTTGGCGGCGTCGTTGGCGAGCGACACGGCGAGCGTGTACAGCGAGTAGGTCGTCAATCCGGCAAGGAAACCCAGCGCGATGAGCCAGACTCCGGGGCCGGTCTGGCCGCTCAGCGCGATTTCGCAGGCTGCGCCGGCGATCATCGCGGCGGCCATCACCAGTCTCCGATCGATGCGGTCGGAGACCGCGCCGATCGGAAACACGCCGAGCGCCGAGCCGATCACGATGGCCGAGGTGAAGAGCGGCGCCTTGTCCGGCGACAGGCCGACCCCGACGGCGAAGATCGGGCCGAGCGCGAAGGAAGCGCCGTTGGCCGCCCCTGCCGCGAGAACCGCAAGACAGGAGAGCGGCGCCACGCGGACGAGCCATAGGAGACGGGGGCGGACGCTGCGCGGTTGGGCCGGCGGATCGACGCTCGTCATCGCCATGGGAAGGATCGCGAGCGCAAGCAGCGCGCCGGCCGCCGCGAAAGGGGAGAAGCCGTTCGGCCCCAAAGGCTGCAGCATCATCTGGCCACCGGCCGAGGCGCTGAAATTCGCGATCTGGTAGAGCGCATAGAGCGCGCCGCGATTGGAGTTGGTCGCCTTCGCGTTGATCCAGGCCTCAATGACCGCATAAATCCCGGCGAAAACGAAGCCGATCAGCGCGCGGAAAAGAAGCCAAGCCCACGGCGACACGAACACCGGCATGAGAATGACGGAAACCACCGCCCAACGCGGCGAAAGCGGCGAAGGCGCGAATATGGCCGCCGCGCCGGATGACAACGGCGCGGCCAGCGTTCCAGCCAGCATTCCAGCGAAATAGGCCGAGCCGAGAAGGCCGACCATCAGATCCGGAAACCCCTCGATCCGGCCGCGCAACGGCGTCGTGACGCCGATGAGCGCGTTGCCGCCGATCAGCAAGAGCACGGAAAAAAGAAGCGCGGCGATCGAGGAGAGAGCGGTCAAGCGGTAAATCGGGGAAGGTCGTCGCGCGCATCGTGGCACGTCAGACGCAGAGGTGCGAGGCGAATAGGCTCGCGCTGCGTACGAATAAAGTCGAGGCGACGCCGAAATTCGGCATGTCACGATGGCGTTTGAGCTTGTAATGTCGCGCCTTTCGCTTCAGAAGGCCGCCCTTGGGGACGTGTCGAGGCGTAGAGGAATGGCGAACCAACGTTGGGCCCCCGACAGCTGGCGGATGAAGCCGGTCGAGCAGTCGCCGGTCTACAAGGACTTCGCCGCGTTGGCGGAGACCGAGCGCCAGCTCGCCGGCTATCCGCCGCTGGTGTTCGCGGGCGAGGCGCGCAAACTGAAGCGGGCGCTCGGGAGCGCCGCCGCAGGCGAGGCCTTCCTGCTGCAGGGCGGCGACTGCGCCGAAAGCTTCGGCGAGCATTCGGCGGACAACATCCGCGACTTTTTCCGCGTCTTCCTGCAGATGGCGGTGGTGATGACCTTCGCCGCCGCCTCGCCGATCGTCAAGCTCGGCCGCGTCGCAGGGCAGTTCGCCAAGCCCCGCTCCTCGAACGTCGAGACGATCGACGGCGTGTCGCTGCCGAGCTACCGCGGCGACATCGTCAACGACATCGAGTTCACGGCCGAGGCGCGCGAGCCCGACCCGCGCCGCCAGATCGAGGCCTATCGCCAGTCGGCCGCGACGCTGAACCTGCTGCGCGCCTTCGCCACCGGCGGTTACGCCAATCTGGAGAACGCCCATCGCTGGATGCTCGGCTTCGTCAAGGACAGCCCGCAGTCGGAACGCTATCAGGGCGTCGCCGACCGGATCACCGAGACGCTCGGCTTCATGCGCGCGATCGGCCTCGACGCCGAGGCGCATCCGGAGCTCAGGGCGACGGATTTCTACACCTCGCACGAGGCGCTTCTGCTCGGCTACGAGCAGGCTTTGACTCGGCTCAATTCGACGTCCGGCGACTATTACGCGACGTCCGGCCACCTCGTCTGGATCGGCGACCGGACCCGCCAGCTCGGCGGCGCCCATGTCGAGTACTGCCGGGGGGTCAAGAATCCGATCGGCCTGAAATGCGGGCCGTCGCTCGCCCCGGAGGAGATGCTGCGCCTGATCGACGTCCTCGATCCGGAAGGAGAACCCGGCCGCCTCACCCTCATCTGCCGGTTCGGCGCCGACAGGATCGAGGCTTCCCTGCCGCCGCTGCTGCGCGCCGCCAAGCGCGCAGGCCGCAAGGCGCTTTGGGTCTGCGATCCGATGCACGGCAACACGATCAAGACCTCCACCGGCTACAAGACACGGCCGACCGAACGCATCGCCCAGGAGGTGCGCAGCTTCTTCTCCGTCTGCCGGGCCGAGGGCGTCCACGCCGGCGGCGTCCATCTGGAGATGACCGGCAAGAACGTCACCGAATGCACGGGCGGCGCGCGCGCGATCTCGGAATCGGACTTGCGCGACCGCTATCACACCTACTGCGATCCGCGGCTCAACGCCGAGCAGTCGATCGAACTGGCGTTCATGGTCGCCGACCTGTTGAAGGCCCAACGGCTTGCCCAGCCCGAGCGCCCGGTCCGGGCTGCGGAGTGACGGCTCGCGTTTTGCTCATGTCGTTTCGCGTGCGCGGCGCAGGCCGCGGCGCTGCGCCTGTCCCTTAGGAGCGTGCGGTGCGACTGTCCGATTACGCCGTCGGCCGCGACAACAACTTCACCCTTCTCCGCTTTTCCGCGGCCATGACGGTGCTGTTCGCACATAGCATCGCCGCTCTCGGACTTCCGCCCGAACGGGAGTTCTTTTTCAGCCGCCTCGGCTTTTCGCTCGGCGAAATGGGCGTCGACATGCTGTTCGTGACCAGCGGCTTTCTGGTCACCGCGAGCCTGGTGGGCCGTCAGAATCTGATCGCCTATTTCTGGGCGCGGATCTTGCGCGTCTATCCGGGGATGTGGGTCATGCTCGTCCTGACCGTCTTCATTCTCGCGCCCGCCCTGACGACGCTGCAGCTCGCGGACTATTTCGCGTCGCCCAAGACCTGGGACTATTTCCGGAAATGCGCTACGTTGATCGGCGGCGTGCGCTATTCGCTGCCCGGCGTGTTCGAGACCGTGCCGCTCAAAGGCGAGTTCAACGGCTCGTTGTGGACGATGCCGGTTGAAGTGCGGATGTATCTCTATCTCGCCGCCATCTGGGTCGCCCTCGCGGTCGTTCCCGCTCTGCGTCTCAAGGCTATGCGCGTCATTCTCCCGCTGTCGGCCGGCGCGCTGGTCGCGATCGTCCTCGGCGGCCGGTTGACCGGGGGCGCGGTCAATGGCGCGAACATCCGCGTCTTCATGTTCCTTTACGGATCGAGCCTCTATATGTGGCGCGACAGGATCCCGATGAGCCCGGCTCTGCTCGTCGGGCTGCTCATGGGGCTTGCGCTGGCTTCGTTCGACAAGACGTTTGTTCTTCGTCGTCTATGCGGCGAGCCTCGCCCCTCTCGTCCTTCACCTCGCCTATGTGCCGGGCGGCCGCATCCGTTCGTTCAACGATTGGGGCGACTATTCCTACGGGGTCTATATCTACGCTTTCCCGACCCAGCAGACGCTGGCCTCTCTCTTCCCCGGCATGTCGCTCGGCGCGATGATGGCGTCTTCCGCGCTCGTTTCGGTCGCGATCGCCATTCTGTCATGGAAGCTGATCGAGGAGCGCGCGCTTGCAATGAAGGGCGATTTCGCCGCCGCCACGTCCCGGACGCTCAATCTCGGCCTCGCCAGGATCGCCGCCGTCGTGCGCTGATCCGCGAGGCCTCTGGCCTGCGCGACTTCCGCCCCCTACAAGCGGCGCTCCACTGACATGAAATGATTCGAGAGCCATGAAGTCCATCGCCGAACGCATCGCCGAGGAGCTGAACGTCAAGACCGGCCAGGTCGCCGCCGCGATCGCCCTTCTCGACGGGGGCTCGACCGTGCCCTTCATCGCCCGCTACCGCAAGGAGGCGACCGGGGCGCTCGACGACACGCAGCTGCAGGACGCTCGAGGCCCGCCTCGCCTACCTGCGCGAGCTCGAAGACCGGCGCAAAACGATCCTCGAATTCGATCCGCGAGCAGGGCAAGCTCGACGCCGCGCTCGAGGCCCAGATCAACGAGGCCGAGACGAAGGCGCGGCTCGAGGACATCTATCTGCCGTTCAAGCCGAAGCGCCGCACCAAGGCGCAGATCGCGCGCGAGAACGGCCTCGAGCCGCTCGCCGAGGCGCTTCTCGCCCATCCCGAGCGCGAGCCGCTGGCGCAAGGCGAAGCCTACGTGAAGCCCGACGCGGTCAAGACGGCGCAGGACGCGCTCGACGGCGCGCGGGCGATCCTCGTCGAGCGCTTCGCCGAGGACGCCGAGCTCATCGGCCGGCTGCGCGAGGATTTCTGGAGAGGCGGCCGGATCGTCTCGAAAGTGCGCGAGGGCAAGGAGGCGGCGGGGGCGAAGTTCGCCGACTATTTCGACTTCTTCGAGCCGCTGATGAAAATCCCGTCGCACCGGGCGCTCGCGCTGATGCGCGGCGAGCGGGAGGAGATTCTCGATCTCAAGCTCGTTCCCGACCCCAGACGCCGATCCCGCGAGCCGGGCGCTCGGGCCTTTCGAGCTCGCGATCGCCCATCGCTTCGCCATCGCCGACCGCGGCCGGCCGGGCGACCGCTGGCTTCTCGATGCGGCGCGCTGGGCGTGGCGGACCAAGATCGAGACGCAGCTCGCCGTCGACCTGCGCCTGCGCATCTGGACCCAGGCCGAGGACGAGGCGGTGAAAGTGTTCGCCGCCAACCTGCGCGACCTTCTGCTCGCCGCGCCGGCCGGCGGCCGCGCGACGATCGGGCTCGATCCGGGCTTTCGCACCGGGGTCAAGGTCGCGGTCGTCGACGCGACCGGCAAGATCGTCGACACGACGGCGATCTATCCGCACGAGCCGCAGCGCCGATGGGACGAGAGCATCGCCGTCGCTCGCCGCGCTCGCCGCCCGGCACAAGGCCGAGCTGATCGCGATCGGCAACGGCACGGCCTCGCGCGAGACCGACCGGCTCGCCGCCGAGCTGATCGCGCGCCATCCGGAACTCAAGCTGACCAAGGCGACGGTGTCGGAAGCGGGCGCGTCGGTCTATTCGGCCTCGGCCTATGCGGCGCAGGAACTGCCCGGGCTCGACGTGACCCTGCGCGGGGCGGCCTCGATCGCGCGGCGCCTGCAGGACCCGCTGGCGGAGCTGGTCAAGATCGACCCGAAGTCGATCGGCGTCGGCCAGTACCAGCACGACCTGTCCGAGCAGAAGCTCGGCCGCTCGCTCGACGCGGTCGTGGAGGACTGCGTCAACGCGGTCGGCGTCGACGTCAACACCGCCTCGGCCAAGCTGCTCGCGCGCGTCTCGGGCGTCGGCGAAGCGCTGGCGCAGGCGATCGTCGTGCATCGCGAGACGCATGGCGCCTTCCGCAACCGGGCGGCGCTGAAGGAGGTGCCGCGCCTCGGCGCAAAAGCCTTCGAGCTCAGCGCCGGCTTCCTGCGCGTCAGCCACGGCGACCAGCCGCTCGACCGCTCGGGCGTGCATCCGGAAGCCTATCCGGTGGTGCGCCGCATCCTCGACCGGCTCGGCGCCGACATCCACGCTGTCATCGGCAATGCGCGCGCCCTTCAGGGCCTCGAAGCCTGCCGACTTCGCCGACGAAAAGTTCGGCGTGCCGACGGTCGCCGACATTTTCAAGGAGCTCGAGAAGCCCGGCCGCGACCCCCGCCCGGTCTTCAAGACGGCGGCGTTCAGGGAGGGCGTCGACTCGATCGCGGACCTCAAGCCCGGCATGGTGCTCGAGGGCGTCGTGACCAACGTCGCCGCCTTCGGCGCCTTCGTCGACGTCGGCGTCCACCAGGACGGGCTCGTCCATGTCTCGGCGATGTCGAACAGCTTCGTGAAGGACCCGCGCGCGGTGGCCAAGCCCGGCGACGTGGTGAAGGTGAAGGTTTTGAGTGTCGACGCGCCGCGCAAGCGCATCGCGCTCACCATGCGGCTCAGCGACCCGGAAGGGGCGGCCGAGCCAAGCCGCGGCGGCAGGGGCGGCGATGCGAGCGCCGTCCGCAAGGTCAACGCCGAGGCCAACCGGCCCGCTCCCGGCGGCGGCGCGCTGGCGGACGCCCTGCGGCGGGCGGCGGAGAAGGGCGCGAAGTCTTAGGCGCGTCCCGTGACCTGGCCGCTCCGGGTTTTCATCCCGATCCGACCAGCCTGCAATGTCGATAAGCGCGCGAGTGATTTCAACGTCTTGGGCGCCAGATTGTGCAACTTTCGACGCCAGCGGCGGGAGCGCACCCTCGGCTGCGTCGCTGAGGGCGTCATTGCGACCCCGAGCGTTAGTTGTTCGTCCTAGATCGGCATGCCCGTGGCCGCTCGCGCTGACGTGGCGGCGAGCCTCCGGCTCATGCGACCGACCGTGCAATGTCGATAGCCGCACCAGCGATTTCAACATCTTGGGCACCAGATTGTGCAACTTCCGACGGCATCGGGAGGAGGGCAGAGTTGGCGGCGTGGGTAGGGCGCGAGGCGGCGGCGCGGCGAGCGCCTTGTCGACCTCGCGCCGGACCGTGGCGAGGAGGACCTTCATCGCGGTCGCGATCCGCCAGCGCCAATGACCGGAGCGACGAGGTCGAAAAAGGCCTCCCGGCGATCGTTGCGCTTCGCCCGCCGCGCCTTGACCTCGGCCCGCGCCCGGCGCGCCGAGAGAGGGAAGAGGGTTCGTCCATCATGCATGGGCTCCGGCGCCGAATGATCGGCTCACGGAAAGGACAATGGCACAAGGTCCGGCTTCCTGCAAGGAAAAGTTCCTGTTTTGTTCAACAACGGCCATGATTCGTGTGTCCTTTCAAGTGTTTACCAGGACAGTGACGAGAGGTGCTTTAGAACTTCTGGATACCCGCATGCTTGGCCGGCGTACGGAGGGAAAGCCTGCGGGAGTAGGTGCTGCGCGAGCTTCGCTCCGAGATCGTGGCCGGCCGCACCGCCGCCGGCGCGCTTTACTCCGTGCCTTCGCTGGCGGAGCGGCTCGGCGTGTCGACCACCCCCGTGCGCGAGGCGCTCTTCGAGCTCAGCCTGAGAAAATAGAGGGGTGGCCCAACCGTCGGCTTTGGTGAAGGGTTTCGGACGCCGGCCCCTTGCGGGACGGTCGTGCGGGTTGTGGGGCCGGCGTTCGAAAGCCTGCTACGAAAATGACGCCGCTGTGGGTTGGCGTCACGTGGCCTGGGCATTGGGTTCGAGGGTGACGCGATACCCGAGGCGTTCGAGGCGGCGTTTGAGGTTGGCGACGGTTCGGGATTGGCCGATCTGGTCGAGATAGGCTTCGCCGAGCTCGCGGTAGGGCAAGTTCTTAGCGAGCATGTGATAGGCGGAGACGAGGATCTTGTGGGCGATGGCGAGGGCGGCGCGGAGAGCGCCGCGGCGGGCCTTGAGGCGGTGGTACTTGTCCTTGAGGTAACTGCCCTTGGTCTTCGAGGCGGAGATCGCGGCGCCGACCAGGATGGCGCGCAGGTGGATGTTGCCCTTCCGGGCCCGGCCGCTCTTCTGCCTGCCGGCGCTCTCGTGATTGCCGGGACAGACGCCCGCCCAGGCGGCCAAATGATAGACGCTCACGAACACGCTCATGTCGACGCCGATCTCGGCGATCAGCACGGCCGCAACCACCCAGTCGACGCCCGGAATCTGCATCAGGAGCGTATGCGGCGCGCGATAGGGCTCGAGCCGCTCGTCGATGCGCAGGTCGAGCGCTGCGATGTCGGCCTCGATGGCTTCGAGCCGGCGCAGTTGCATCGTCAGGAGGAAGCGGTGATGCTCCTCGAGGCGCCCGTCGAGCGCCAGGATCAGATCGGCGCGCTTGCGGCGCAACCGGCCCCTGGCGAGATCGGCCATCGCCTCGGGAGAGGCCTCGCCCGCAATCAGCTCCCTGAGCATCGCGCGGCGGAGACGCCGAAAACGTCGGAAGCGACGCTCGCGAGCTTGATGTTGGCGGTCTCCAGGAGCTTTAGGAGCCGGTCGCATTCAGCCGCTTGGCTCTCCACGAGCTTCGGCGGTAGCGCAGCAACTCGCGCAGCTCCCGCAGCGGCCGGGGCGGCACGAAGCTCTTGGCGATCAGGCCGTGCCGAACCAGATCGGCGATCCACTCGGAATCCTTCACATCGGTCTTGCGCCCCGGCACGTTGCGGATGTGCCGGGCGTCCCCGACGATGAGGTCGAAACACCCCTCGAGGACGGAATAGACCGGGCGCCAGTAGACGCCCGTGCTCTCCATCCCGACGTGCGTCACGCCCGCTTCCAGCAGCCAGTCCCGCAGCGCTTCGAGGTCCCGCATCATGGTGCGAAACGTCCGCACCTCCTTCTTCGGTTGCGCCCCGGGCGCGCCGACCAGAAGGCACGCCACGACCGTCTCCTGATGCACGTCCAGACCACAACACCGCTCGATGATCGCTTGCATCATCGCCTCCTTCCGTCGAAGGCGACCGTGACGCTGCAGGTACGTTCAAGACACTGCTACGCGTGCTCCCCGTTCCCGAGGGCGACAAAGAATGGTACCTCTATGCAGCGCGGGCCGGACTGCCATTCGGGGTCGCAAGCCACCGCAGGTTCGTCAGCCTCAGCACGGTCGCGCATCGCTGAGGCTCCGACAAGTCGGCCCGCGCCGCCAGCATTTTCATTCATAATGGTGCGCCGCAGGCGCTGGTTGGCT
>CAVYIZ010000024.1:0-28415 GCA_963768555.1 uncultured Alphaproteobacteria bacterium | reverse complement strand
GCGTTTTGTTGGCCTCGTTCAGTTTCGTATTGTTCTCCAGGAACGCCTGCACGACCGCCTTCGAGCGATGGGGGTCGGCCACGAAGACGGCGCTGTCGCCATGGTGGAACACCCAGAGCCACCAATTGGCTTTGCCGACCCTCATGCCGGTTTCGTCGGAGGCGAGCGCCGTGCCGGCCAGAAGCCGCGCCTTGATCAGGCTCGTCTGCGCCGCGAAGGGCTCGCGGCTGGCGGAGAGAATATTGACCAGCGCGCCTTCGCTGATGTCGAGGCCGAACAGGTCTTTCAGCACGTCGCTCAACCGCGCCAGCGGGATGCCCTGGACCGAGCGCAGATAAATCACGAAGGCGCGCAGGTTCGGTCCGAACGGCGATCCCGGTTCCAGGCCTTGCGGCGGCTCCGCCTTGAAGCGCTTGGCGCAGCACGGGCAGACGCCGCCGTGCAGCGTCACCCGCGTCACGTCGGGCTCGATCTCGGGGATTTCGACGCGGTCGTAGCTCTCGCAAGGGCTCTGCGCCACGCCCGAAACATCGGCGCGCAGCCTTGGCAGCGCAAGGCCCGGAATTCTCGCTTCGATGTCGGATCGGGATGAAGCGGGCGATGCGCCCCCGCATGCGGGTTGGCCTTCGCCTTGGGCGCGGCCGGCGCCGACGGCTTCTGTCCCTTCGATGGCGGAAGGCTCGAATTGTCCGGCGTCTTCGGCGGCAGGCCCAGCTTGGCCTCGAGTTCGGCGACCCTCGCCACAAGGGCGGCCACCTGCGCCGTCAGCGAGGCGATCAACGCGTCCTTCTGCGCGTGCGAGAGACCCGATATGTCCGGCCCGACCGTCATGGACCGAAAGATTTCAGATTTGTCGCCTCCCCGCCAGACCCTTCACAGCCGGTGATTAATTCGCCGCACCCGTCATGCGGAAGCCAGGTGAGGACAGGTGAGGTGAGCAATTACCTCCATTTAGATAATCCGTCGCCCACATAAGCTCTTCTACTCCAGCATGAAACCCATATTCTTGAATTCCACTAATGCGAGTGAAGAAAACATCCCAAAGAGCATCTTGAGGCGCATCGGCCCAGCCTCAGGAATTATGTCTTCGGCTTCAAACTGCGGCGTCCTCGGAAGCTCTTGCACGAGGGCTAAAACGAACCGATAGGAACTGCGCCAAGTTCTGCAGTTTGCCATATACCGACGAACAAGAGAGGAGTGCGCGAGTGCACGTCTCCCGTCGTTGCCCCCAGCTAGGCTTTGGACAAATATCCAGGTCGGCTTGACTTTGAACGAGTGTGCTAAATTCTGCGTTAGGGCGTCAAAACTCCGACTAAGCCAAGCATGTTTTTCACTGTAGTAAGTTCTTTCAACTGGCGATTTAGTTGGCATGTCGACAATTGAAGAGAACATCGCAAATTCATGCGCATGTTCCTTCACCCGCTCGTCTACGACGAATGATGGCATATCTTTCCGTGCAAGATATTTAGACGTGGTCCGATTTGAGTTTTTTTAAGATCGATTGCGGAGCTTCCTCTTTCGTTAAACGCATGTCTTTGACCTGACGGGATAAGTTCCTGTCAGCGGGGGTCTCTACTGGGTACGGGCGACGCCGAGGAGGTCGAAGGCCTTTTTCTGGATGGGGGTGGGCCGTGCAGTGATGGTGAAGGGATGGTCTGGCGCGATGGCGGTGGCGACGGTGTTTCGGGTGAGGGTCGCGAGGTCGGCGAGGAGGGTCTGGAAGCTATGGACGGGGAGACCGTCCTCGGTCCGGCCGGTGGTCTGCTTGGTGACGGCGGCGGGGGAGCGTTGCGCCTTGGCGACCACGCTGGCGCGGAGCGCCTCGGCGGCTTGCTTGTCGGCATCGTCGTAGAGCATGGGCGCCAGGCGCTGGCGCATGTGCCATTCGAGATAATAGCCGAGCATGCAGAGGAAGACATGGGCGCGCACCCGGTCGGGGAGCCAGTGATAGACCGGCCGGACGCGGAGATCGACGGTCTTGAGCGAGCGGATCGCGTGCTCCACGAGGCTCAAGGATTTGTAGCTGCGGACCGTGGCGGCGTCGTCGAGCGCCGTTGCGGGCAGGCTGGTGCGCACGGCGTACAGGCCGTCGAGCGCCGCCTCGGCGGCAATCTCGGCGGTCTTGCGGGCGAAGGTGAAGGTCGTGTCGGTGATCTCGAGGGCGAAGTGCTTGGCCATCTTGTGCTTGTCGCGGACGGCGCCGACCGCCATGCCGATCTCCGCCTTGCCCCGGAGCGGGGCGCGCGTGCGGGCGACGCCGGTTGCAATGCGGGCAAGCTCGCGCTCGGTGGCGGCCAGCAGATCCTCGCGCTTGCGGGCGCGCTCGGCGGCGAGCGCCGCATTGCGGCACAGGATCAGGCGCTCGCCCGGGAAATCCGGTGAGGTGATCGCCGCCATGTCGCGCTCGTCGAACAGCGACATCTGGAAGGCGCCGCCCTCGAGCAGGCCGCGGATCGCCGGGGCGCGCAGCGCGGTGATCCAGTCGAGCCCGGCCGGCTTGATATCCTCGGTGATCCGGGCCTCGGTGATCATGCCCCGGTCGCCGACCAGGACGACATGGTCGAGGCCGAAGCGCTGCTTCAGCTTGGCGACCTGGTTGCCGAGCGTCGCGGGGTCGCCGGTCGAGCCCTCGAACACCTCGATGGCGATCGGACAGCCATCGGACGCGCAGAGCAGGCCATAGACGATCTGCAGCTTGCCCTTCTTGCCGTCGCGATTGTAGCCGAACTGGGCGAGCGGGCAGCAGCGGCCTTCCATGTAGCTCGACGTCACATCGTAGAGCACCAGCGTGCCGGCGGTGAGATGGCGGCGGGCCAGCGCCGTCTCGATATCTTTCTGCCGGACCGCCAGCCAGTCGAGGGCGCGGTAGAGCTCCTCCTCGTCGACCGCGCCGAGGCTGGAGGCCGCGGAGTCCGGCGAGAGCGCGCGGGCGGCCGCGAGCTTCGAGCCGGGGTCGAGGACCCGGCTGACCGTGAGCGCCAGCACGAGAATCCCGGCAGCGGTCGCCCGCGGGTCCGATGAGCCGGTCGAGACCGATCTTGCGCGCCGTGCCGAGGGCTGCCCCAACATGGCCGTGCGGCAGGGAACGGAGGATCGCGATAGCCTCCTGGTCGGCCGGGATGACCACGCCGCCCTTCAACAGCGCCTTGAAGCCTGCGATCCGCTCGCGCGGCCAGTCGGACAGGTTCAGCAGCGTGCGCTTCTTGACCTTGCCGCCCTCGCGGTAGCTCTCGCGCAGGAGGATCGCCGGGGGCGAGTCGCGGTTCCGGACCGATTCGATGTACATGGCCGCATCATAGGCAGTAACTCTACAAATATCAACAAATAAATATACTTTTACATGGCTACATCTTGGGCATCGCGAACCCCGCTTCTGCTGAAATTTCAATCACTTCATCACGTAGGAAAGAGGAAGCTCCGACTAGGAACGGCAGCAAGGGGTCGGGACCTGAAATTCAAACTCAGACACTACCCGCGGCGGCCAGTTCCGGAGCGCCGTCAGCGGGAACGAGACGCGCCAGCCCTCACGTCTCGTCGCCCCCGAAGCCGTGCATGCAGAGCGCCCATTGCTGGCCGACCACCGCCCCCTTCATGCGAGGTAAGAGGAGGAGGCTCGCCACCATCGTCACCGTCAGCCATAACAGCGCCATCAGCATCAGCGGCATGTGCGGCCAGACGGTATCGGAGAAGAGGACGCCGCCGCCGCCGACGTGGCAGACGACGAGCATCGTCAGATAGGCGGGCGCGTCGTCCGCGCGCGCATGGCTCAGGTCCTCGCCGCACACCTTGCAGGCGTTGTTGAGCTTGAGATAGGCGCGAAACAGGGGGCCGCGTCCGCATGCCGGACAGCGTCCGACGAGCCCGCGCCGGATAGCCTCGCCGAGCGGTCGATCGCGCCTCGGCGTCCGCCAATTGCGGAATCCCGACATGTCGTTCATCGGCGTGCGCCTTTGCGGCTCGGCTTGCGCTGTCGCGGATCAGTCGGGGCAGGCCGCCCGCGCCTTATGGCCCTCGCCGACTCCTGCTCGCCGGACACGATCTCGAACCTCAAGGCGCCGGCGAACGGCGCCGCCTCGACCAGGCGGACCTGCGCGGCGTCGCCGAGCCGGTAGGTCACGCCGCTGCGCGTCCCGACGAGCGACCGCGTCGCCTCCTCGAAACGGAAATAGTCGTCGCCGAGCGTTCCGGCCGGCACGAACCCGTCGGCTCCGGTTTCGTTCAGTTTCACGAAGAGGCCCACTCTCGTTACGCCGGCGATGCGCGCTTCGAACAAAGCGCCGACCCGATCGACGAGATGGGCCGCCACCAGCCGGTCGACCGTCTCGCGCTCGGCGGCCATCGCGCGCCGCTCGGCCGCAGAAATATGCTCGGCGACCTGCGCAAGTTCCCCGCCGCGCATGTCGTTGAGGCCGCCCTCGCCCTGGTTGAGCGCCCGGATCAGCGCCCGGTGGACGATGAGGTCGGCGTAGCGGCGGATGGGCGAGGTGAAATGCGCGTAGCGGCGCAAATTCAGGCCGAAGTGGCCGTAGTTCTCGTGGCTGTACTCGGCCTGCGCCTGGGCGCGCAGCACCACCTCGTTGACCAGGGCCTCGACCGCCTGGCCGCGCACCCGGCTCAGGACCCCGTTGAAATGCGACGGCCGGACGCGGTCACCCTTGGCCAGCTTGACGCCAATCGTGCTGAGGAACTCGACGAGATCGTTGAGCTTCTCGACGCTCGGCGCGTCATGGGCGCGATAAAGCAGCGGCGAATGGCGAGCCTCGAGCGTCTCGGCGGCGGCGACGTTGGCGAGGATCATGAATTCTTCGATCAGCCGATGGGCATCGAGCCGCTCGGGCCACCGGACGCCTGCGAGGCGGCCGTTCTTGTCGAGGATCAGTTTGCGCTCGGGCAGGTCGAGATCGAGCGGATCGCGCCGCACGCGCTCGATCTTGATCACGGCGTGGGCGGCGTAAAGCGGCCTTAGCACACTGTCGAGGAGCGGGGCCGTGGTTTCGTCCGGTCTGCCTTCGATGGCGGCCTGCGCCTGCTCGTAGGAGAGCTTGGCCGCCGAGCGCATCATGATCCGGTGGAATGCGTGCGCGCGCTTGCGGCCGTCCGCGCTGAGGATCATCCGCACCGCGAGCGCCGGCCGGTCTTCGAGCGGCTTGAGCGAGCAGAGGTCGTTCGAGATGCGTTCGGGCAGCATCGGCACGACCCGGTCGGGAAAATAAACCGAGTTGCCGCGCTCGAGCGCCTCGCGCTCGAGCGCCGAGCCTGGGCGGACGTAGGCCGCGACGTCGGCGATCGCGACGGTGACGATGAAGCCGCCTGGATTGGCGCGATCGGGGTCCGGCGCGGCGTGCACCGCGTCGTCGTGGTCCTTGGCGTCGGGCGGGTCGATGGTGACGAGCGGCAGAGACCGCCAATCCTCGCGCGGCGGGGCGAGGCGGACAGGGCGCGCAGCCTCGGCCTCCCTGAGCGCGGCCGGCGAAAAGACATGCGGAATGTGGTGGGTCGCGAGCGCGATGAGGCTCACCGCGCGCTCGGACTTCACCGAGCCCAGCGACTCGACGATCCGCGCGGTCGGAAGGCCGAAGCGCCCTTGGCGCAGCGGCTCGATGGCGACGAGGTCGCCGTCCTCGGCTTCGCCGGCGAACCCGGCCGGGATGTTGAATTCGCGCGCCGCGGCGCGTTTTTCGACCGGAAGCGCTCGGCCCGAACCGTCCTCGGCCCTACGGAAGACGGCGTAGGCGCGCGCCTTGACCTTGTCGAGGATCTTGATGACGCGGCCCGAATAGGCGGGCTCGTTGCCGGTCACTTCGGAATCGAATTCGACCCGCATCAGCGCCCGCGCGCCGAGGACCGGGGCCCGCGCGTTGTCGCGCCGGCCGCGCGGGTTTCGGACGAGAATCCGCGGCGGCGGGCCGTCCCCGTCCCATTCTGCGGGCTTGGCGATGAGATCGCCGTCGCGGTCCCGCTCGGCCACGTCGGCGACGACGATCGCCGGCAGCCGGCCCTGGACCTGCAGCGCCCTGCGGCCACGCGCGATCGCGCCCTCGTTCTGCAGGTTCTTGATCAGCAGTTTCAGATCGGCTTTGGCCGCGCCCTTCACGCCAAACGCTCTGGCGATGTCGCGCTTGGTGACGCGCGCCGGCGGCTGCTCCCCGTTGGGAGCGGCCTCGCCGCCGATGAAGGCGATCAGCTGCTCGCGCGACGGCAGAGCGCGCGCCTCCCCACGCTCCTCCGCGACGGCCGCGGCCTGCTTCAATGGCGCTGATTTTCGCAAAAGCTCACGCTCACGTTCCCGAAACAAACGTAGTGAACAGCGACCGCCGATACAAGCGATGGGACCGCCGCCGAGCCGCGCCCCAAGCCGCGCCCGAGGATGGACGGAACGCCGTCCGGCGGCGCTTTTGCCTAGGGGCGGCCGGCTTTTTCGATCCTGAGCAAGGTGAACAATCTCATCGGCGGAAGTTCGCGCCGCTCGGCGACTCGCGCATCGGGATGGGCGCCGATCCAGTCGCCGACTGCGGCGTAGGGGAAGTTCGGGTGCCAGCCGAGCCACGAGGCCGCGGTCTCCATCCTCTTCTCGATCGCCTGGCGCAAGCCGCCGGACGCGGCGAAATGGTTCATCACGACGAGGCTGCCGCCCGGGCGCAGGACTCGCCACGCCTCCTCCAGCGCCCGTTCCGGGTGGGGGACGACGCTCATCACGTAAGGCGCGAGCGCGACGTCGAAGGCCCTGTCGGGGAAGTCGAGCGCGCCCGCGTCCATCAGATGCAGGCCTTTGACCTGGGCGAGGCGCTTGCGCTCGACCCGCGCCTCGGCCGCGCGAAGCATGGGGGCGCTGATGTCGATGCCGGTGACCCGGACGTTGCCCGGCAGGAGCGGAAGTTCGAGCCCGGTCCCTACGCCGATGACGAGGATCTCCCCGCCGGGCCCCGCCGCGCCGGCCGCCGATCGCGCCGCCGCGAGCCGTCCCGGGTGGAAGGGCAGATCGAAGATGAGATCGTAGATCGGCGCCCAGCGGCTGTAGGCCGCCTCTGCGTGTTGCTCCGCATAACTCGGCGCAGCGTTGAAGGGATTCAAGAACGCGTCCCTCGTGTCAGCGTCGGATCGACGCAGCGCCACCATTCTCGACAGTCGCGCAGAACGCCGGCGATTGCAAGGCGGCCCCGGCGCGCGCGAGCGCCCAAATGGCGGAGGGCGCGGCGCGGCGCTCGGCCGCCTCGTCGGCGTCGAGAAGGCGGCCTACGTCCAGGTCGCCGACTTCGCCCGCGTGACGCCGTTCGCCAACGAGGATCTCGACCGCGCCACGGCGGAGAAGACTTCGGCGGTGCACTTTTTGCGCTTCGAGCTGACGCCCGAGATGGTCGCGGCGGCGAAGGCGGGCGCGCCGATCCGGGTCAGCGTCGACCATCCGCACTACCGGGCGGAGATGACGCTCCCGCACGTCAGGCGCAATTCGCTGGCGGCGGACCTGGCGTAAGGTCGACGCCTCTCGCACGCGTCACCCGACGGGGGAGCCCCACGATCCCGCACGCGGAGCTGCTGAAAAGCGTGGCCCGCCGCATCGTCGACCGGCATGTGCTGCAGCTGATCAGGCTCTAATCAACGATTTGGAAACGTTTTGATTTTCCTTGGATTTGCCTTGGCATTCCTTGGATTCGGCTTGGATTTCCTTGGTTTTATTCGTCCAATTCAGGACTTTTCAATGGGTTACGGCGATTCCAAATGAAAAAAATTCCCTACCCCTTCCTCCCCCGTTCTAGCCGCTCGTCCCGTCAGGGGCACATCCTCAGGGCTGTTCATTTGGCGGGAAGCAGACGGGAAGAGTGCGAGCCGGGGTCGATCGGCCGATTTGCGGTTTGTCATGGCCCGCCTATGCTGTTCTTCAGGTGGCCCACTCAAGGAGTCTGATCATCCTCGACCATATCGGGGTCGCGGTCGCCGACATGGACCGCTCGAAAGCGTTCTACGCCGCCGCGCTGAAGCCCCTCGGGCTCGGCCTCGTCATGGAGGTGACGGCAGCCGAGACGGGCGCCGAGGCGCACGCCGGCTTTCGGGGCAGAAAGCAAGCCCTTCTTCTGGATCGGGACGGGCGCGAAGCCGAAGGGCGGGACGCACGTCGCCTTCGCGGCCGAGACGCGGGCCGAGGTCGGGGCGTTCTACCGTGCGGCGCTCGCCGCGGGAGGAAGGGACAACGGCGCGCCGGGTCTCAGGCCCCACTATCATCCGAACTATTTCGGCGCCTTCGTCCTCGATCCCGACGGCAACAATATCGAGGCCGTGTGCCACCGGGTGGGGTAGTTTGCAGCCGTACTCGCTGAGCGCGTCCGGCGCGACCAGCGGCCGCCGCGCCTGCAGCTCCCGTAGTGGTCAAAATCCAACGCTTGGCGCCCACGCGGGGACGTCGCAAATGGGCGGGAAGCGGGCCTACAGGAGTTGCCGGGGAAGGCTCGGTGTCCGCCCGAAGCAGGCGTCGATTGAGGTACCAGCAGAATATCGCGAAGGGCGGAAAAGCGTCATTCGACGACGGCGGCGCAACGGCAAGGCCAAGAGACCCACTCCCTGTCTCCAAACTGGCGCTGGTCACAGCGCGGAACGGCGGGCCCGAGCTCGGGCTTCCCGAGTGTCAGGGTCTTGCTCGGCGCGACCCACCGAGCCGTGCGCGCTGCTGGCGCTCGGGGCAGGCCTCGCTCTGTCGCTTCACCAGCAGGAAAGACCCTGACCTCGCAGCTCACGCGGATGCCATTCTCGTCGAGCAGCTTTTCGTAAGGAGAGGATAAAGTTGAGAGAGCCTTTGCCGATGGACTCGACAGCTACTCATATTGCATCGGGCCACGATACGGAGCCTTTGGCTGACTATGCCAGCGCCCTCAACACATTGATCTCGCGGTTGATAGCTAACGGTTCATCGATGCGGCGGATTTTCTTGTATCGATGCGGCGGTCGATCTCTTCAACCATGCTGGCGACTTTGACGTTTGGTTGCGCCCTGCTGAACAGAAAGCCCTGCACCTCGGTGCAGTCCTGGCTGACGAGATAGTCGAACTGATCGAGGCTCTCGACGCCTTCGGCCGTCGTGCGAAGGCCGAGGCTTCCTCCCAAGCCGATGGCGGCTCGCACGATCGCTCGGCTTTCGGTGTGTTTGAGCATTTCCCGAATGAAAGACTGATCGATCTTGATCTTGTCGAACTGGAACGCGCGAAGGTAACCCAAGCCGGAATACCCGGTCCCGAAATCGTCGAGCGCGATCCGCGCGCCGAGCTCGCGCAGCCGGCCGAGGATCAACATGTTCTGTGCGCTGTTTCGCAAGACGACGCTTTCAGTGATTTCGAGCTCGAGACGCTCGGCCGGCAATCCGGACGCGCTGAGCGCCCTGAAGACGACAGTGATAAGGCCCGTGCTTCGGAACTGAACTGGCGAGAGATTGATCGCGACACGCAGTTCGCCCGGCCATCGCGCGGCGTCGGCGCAGGCCCGACTCAAGGCCCATTCGCCGATCGGGACGATGAGGCCGGTTTCTTCGGCCAGCGGGATGAATTCGCTCGGAGGGACGAAGCCGCGCGTTGGATGGTTCCAGCGCATCAGCGCTTCGAAGCCCGTGACGCGGCGCTCCCTGAGCCCGACGATCGGCTGGTAATAGAGCTGAAAGTCGCCGTGCTCCGCCGCCCGGCGCAGATCGAGTTCCAGACTTCGACGTAGCTTCGCCTGATCGGCCATCGTCGCCTCGAAGAAGCGGTAGACGCCGCGTCCGTCGGCCTTCGCCCTGTACATCGCGAGATCGGCTCGTTTCAAGAGGGTCGCCGAATCGCTGTCTCCGGCCTCGAGCACGGAGATGCCAACGCTCGCGCCGACGAAGACCTGATGGCCGCCGACGCAGTTGCAGCCGTCGACGGCGGAGATGATCGCCTGCGCGAGCGTCGCGGCGGTCGTGTGAACGTCCTTGGAAACGTGAACGACCGCGAACTCGTCGCCGCCGAGTCGGGAGCAGAAATCGCTGGTCCCGACGACGTTCGTCATGCGAGCCGCAACCTCCTTGAGGAGCTCGTCGCCGACCGCGTGCCCGAGGGCGTCGTTGACGTTCTTGAAGCCGTCGAGATCGATGAACAGAAGGCTGAGCTCGGAACCCGATTCCCGCGCGAATTGCCGCGCCGCATTCAGTCTCTCGTCAAAGGCGAAACGGTTGGGCAGACCCGTCAGCATGTCGTGATGCGCAAGATGCGCGATCTGCTTTTCCAGCGCGACGCGCTGCTCGAGGTGGGTCATCGCGTTGACGAGCGATTCGTTGGCTCTGCGAATCGCGGCCTCGGCCCGGCGACGCGCCACCTGATTGTTTACACGCGCCAGCACGATGGAAAGGTCGACGGGTTTCGTGACGTAGTCGTTGGCGCCCGCCTTCAGGGCTTCGACGATATCTTCCGACTGGGTCTTGGCCGTGACCATGATGACGGGCAATTGCGACGCCGAAAATGTCTGGCGAATCCGGCGGAGAACGCCCATTCCGTCCATGTCCGGCATCATCACGTCGAGGAGCACGACGTCAAACGGCTGCTCCTGAATCAGCCTCAGCGCCTCCTGGCCGCAATCGGCTTCGACGATCTCGAATCCGCGCCTAACGAACCGGCGCGAAAGCACCGCGCGATTGTCCGCGATATCGTCGACGATCAGGAGTCTCGCGGCCGAAAGCTCGCGCTCGTCCGGACCGGCCGCTGAGTTGACGGCGCGAAACTCCAGCTCCGCGCGACGGCGTGACGCTTGGTTGTTCACCCGCGCCAGCGCTGTCGAGAAGTCGACAGGCATCGTCACATAGTCGTTGGCGCCGGCCTTCATCGCTTCAATGACATCCTCCGTCCGGGTGTCGGGGGTGACCATGATCACGGGCAGAAGGGAAGCTGGGAATTTCTCGCGAATCCGGCGCAGGACCTCCGTTCCGCTCATGTCCGGCATCGCCACGTCGAGGAGCACGACGTCGAATGTCTGCTCATGAACGAGCCTCAGCGCCTCGACACCGCAATCGGCCTCGACGGTCGCGAACCCACGCGCTGCAAATCGGCGCGACAACGCCGCGCGACTATCCGCGACATCGTCGACGATCAGGAGTCTCGCGGCCGGAAGGTGCCTTTCGTCCGCCGCCTCCGGCGCCGTCAGCGTCGGGTGAGCGAAGGGCCTCATGGGGTTTCCTCTTTCGGCATGTCACGCTGCGCCGCCGATCGGCGCCGCGGCGTCCCGGGGCTCCGCGGTCGGGCCGGCGCCGGCGTTCAGGATTGCTGGAACGCGAATGGTGAACCGTGAGCCGAGGCCAATCTCGCTGTCGGCGAATATGTTCCCTCCCATCATCATGCAGAGCTTCTGGCTCAGCGCGAGACCCAGGCCAGTGCCTTTGCGCTTGCGCGCCTCGACGGAATTCACCTGCTTATAGTCCTGGAAGATGGTCTTCAGATCGTCTCGAGAGATGCCGATTCCGGTGTCGCGCACCTCGATCTCGATCCAGTCGCCGGACCCGATGCGCAAACGGCGGGCGGTGAGCTCGACGACGCCGTTGGAGGTGAACTTCGCGGCGTTGCTCATGAGGTTGAGCGCCGCCTGACGCAAGCGCAACTGGTCGGAGGTCATGCGCCCGACATTGGGATCGACGCGCGTCAGCAGCCTGTTGCCGTTGGATTTCGCCAGAGGCGCCGCCGTCGCCGCAACGTCCTCGATCAGGCGCGCGACCGCGAAATCGCCGATCTGCAGCTCCATCTCGTCAGCCTCGATCCGGCTGATGTCGAGGATGTCGGTGACGAGCGACAGCAGATGCTTGCCGGCCGCGGTGATTCTCGAGAGATCCTCGGCTCGCCGAGCCTTGCTGGAGAGATCCGCGTCTTCCTGCAGAATTTCGCTGTAGCCGATGACAGCGTTCAACGGCGTTCGCAGTTCGTGGCTCATTTTGGCGAGAAAGATCGACTTCTCGCGGCTCGCCTTCTCCGCCTTGTCCCGCGCCTCGGCGAGCTGTTCCGCCGTCTGGCGATGTTGCCGGGCCTCGCGCTCGAGGGCCGATTCGGACGTCAGGAGCCGCGCATAGTAGATCGCGAGCCAGGCCATATAGAGGGTCGCGCCGGCGACGGACACGATGCCGACGTCGGACATCTGCTCCATCGGCACACGGTTGGGTAGATCGCCGGCCGCCAACCAGATCGCGATGAAAGCCGCGACGTTCACGATGAAGATCGCCAATACGGTCAGGGGCCGGTCGCTGAGGTAGAAGAAGCCGTTGGCGAGCGCGATCAGCAACCACGCCAGGAAGGGCGAGCTCACTCCGCCGTAGTTGTAGACCCCGAACAAAGTCACCGCGATCAACGTCTGAGTCGAGGCGATCGCGACCAGCGGGAGATTTCCAGTCGCCCGCAGCACGGGGAGAAGCAGCCAGAAGCTTGCGATTCCGACCGCGATCACGGGGACGTGGAGTCCCGGGGAGGGGTCGGTCATGAAGAGGAAGGCGACGATCGACGCGCCGCTCGCCGGTCCGAGCAGATGGGTGAACACGAAGGTTCGGGCGCGTCCGAGATCGGACCTGCTGCGCCTCGACCGTTCGGGGATGAACCAGTCTATCAGGCTTAACGCTTTGGAGAGCATGAATTTGCATCTCGGCGGGGCGGTCTCAGAGACGTCGACAATCGGGACTGTGGGTGATCATAATATTGAAATCAGGCAGGCAGCCCCGCCGTTACTTTGCGTCAGCTAGTCTGTTATCTCCGACTATGGTTAATGAAATCTAACATGACACCATATTCTTAAACCAAGAACATGGAACACAATCACATTACAGTAATCTACCACCAGGCGGCTTATATCGACGTTAATCTACGCGGAGTATGAACACGGTGACTCGAATTGTGACTCGCAGATGTCGTTCAACGCCGCTCTCACAGCCGTAACCGACTGGTTCATTCCAAACGATCTGCTGGCCGACCGGGAGATGCGAACCCGGGCGCGCATGTTCCTGATCAGCCATCTGTTCGGCCCGATCCTCGGCAACGTCATTCCCGGCTATCTGCTATGGCTGGACCCGAAAGACGCGGGGACGCTCGCCGTTCTCGGCGGCTCGATTTGCAGTTTCTGGGCCTATCCGTTCGCGCTCAAGTACTCAGGCCGCTACGCTCCTCTGTGTTTCGCCTCGATTCAGAATCTTCTGTTCGCGATCTTGTGGGGCTGCTTTTTCTACGGGGGTCTTTCCTCGCCGTTTCTGCCCTGGCTGGTCACAGTTCCGCTGCTCGCCTTCTTTTATCTCGGTGCGAGCGTCAGGAACGTCGTCACGATCCTGATGCAGATAACGACGAGCCTCTCGATTTTTATTGCGCTGTTCGCCCTCGGCGGTCAATTCCCGCGCACGATTCCTCTCGCCGAGATGCAGGGCATCGGGCTGATATCGATCATCAGCGCGTCGATCTACGTTTCGATGATGGCGCTCTTCTACGCGCGCATTCTGGCCTCGCAGGGCGAATTCGAAAAGGAGGTGCGCAAGCATCTCGAGACCGCGAGCCAGTTGCGCGCGGCGGTGTCCGAGGCCGAGCGAGCGAGCGCGGCGAAGGCGGACTTCCTCGCGAAGACGAGCCATGAGCTCAGGACGCCGCTGAACGCCATCATCGGTTACAGCCAGATGCTGCTCGAGGATACCGATCCCAAGGTCGACCCGCAGGGTGCCGACGATCTCAACCGGATCCATGACGCGGGCCTTCATCTTCTCCGCCTCGTCAATTCGATCCTCGACCTGTCGAAAATCGAAGCTGGCAAGATGGAAGTCTTTGTCGAGCGGGTCGATGTCGCGGCTCTGCTGCGACAGGTCGCCGACCGCTGGGCCGGCGCTCACCGGTTGGAAGGGCGCAGGATTTCGCTGCGGATCGAAGGCGCGGCCGGTCAGATCGAGGCCGACGCGGCGAAGCTTGAACAGGTCCTCGACGCGCTGATCGACAACGCCGTCTGCCACGCGCCGGAGGGCGACGTGGAAGTCGTCGCCCGCGCGCCGGAGTCGGGCGCGGCGAGCGAAGTCGTGGAGATTTCGGTGGCCGACAGGGGGCCGGGCATCGCAGAGGCGGTCGTGCCTGCGCTGTTCGAGACCTTCAACAGCCGGGACGACGTCAGCGCGAGCAAATACGGCGGCGCGGGCCTCGGCCTGCCGCTTTGCCATCGGCTCTGCGGCCTCATGGGCGCCTCGCTGTCCGTGCGGACCAGTCCGCGTGTCGGTACGACGGTCGTCGTCGCGCTGCCCCGCCGCCGAAAGGAAGCGAGTTGCGGCGAACCCGCTGCCGCCGCTTTCGCCGAAGCCGCGTGACAGGAAAAGGCCATGCCGCGCATCCTGCTAGTCGAAGACAACGAGTTCAACCGCGATATGCTCAGTCGGCGACTGACGCGCGCGGGATACGAGGTCGTTTGCGCCGAGGACGGGCCGCACGGCGTGCAAATGGCGGGCGAGACGAAGCCCGATCTCGTGCTGATGGACGTCGCACTGGGCGCTATGGACGGCTGGGAAGCGACACAGCTCATCCACGCGAACGCAGCGCTCCGCGCCACGCCGGTCATTGCCATCACGGCGCATGCGCTCGAGAGGGATCGTTGTCGCAGCGTCGAGGTCGGCTGTTGCGACTTCGACACCAAGCCAATCGATTTCTCGCGTCTCGTCGGGAAGATCGAACGCCATCTTTCGCCTACCCGGAAGCTCGTTGCGGGGCTCGCGAGCAATTCATGAGAGGCCATGATGCAAAGCAGCTACAAATCCGCGCTTCCGTCGACATTGATCGGCAGTCTGCGCGAATACCGGGTTGTCGAGGGGTCCGATCTGCTCAAGCGCATCGAGGGTTTCCAAAAGTGGCAGTTCCAGCGGTTCCAGGAAGGATTCTGGCCCTATTCCCGCGCAACTGACGCGGGCCCGCGGACCGCCTTAGCGGCTTCCGACGACCTGGGGCGCAAGACGCAGGGCGTGAATTTCGGCTCGCAGGACTATCTCAGCCTGTCCGCCCATCCCGCAATCCGCCAGGCGGCCCATGAGGCGATTGAACGTTATGGCGTTCACAGCGCGGGATCGCCCGCGTTCATCGGCAACACCACGCATTCGATCGCCCTCGAGCGCAAGATCTCCGAGTTCCTGCGTATGGAGCGGACGGTTTTGTTTCCGACCGGCTTCGCGGCTGGTTTCGGCGCGATCAAGGGGCTCGTGCGCTCGAGCGACCACATCGTGATGGATTCTCTCGCGCATGCCTGCCTGCAGGAAGGAGCGGCGGCGTCGACCAGAAATGTCTATCTGTTCCGGCATCTCGAAACGGAAGCGGCCCGTCGCTGGCTGGCGGAGATCCGCGCCAAGGACACGACGAACGGCGTCCTTGTCGTCACGGAGGGCCTGTTCTCGATGGAGTCCGACACGCCGGACATCGCCGCGCTCGCCGAACTCTGCCACGAATATGACGCTACCCTGATGGTCGACGTGGCGCACGATCTCGGCTGCATTGGCGAGGACGGTCGAGGTCACATCGGCTTGCAAAAGATGCTCGGCAAAGTCGACATCGTCATGGGCAGTTTCTCGAAGACGTTTGCATCCAATGGCGGCTTTGTCGCCACGCCCTCGCGCGGCGTTCAGCAATATCTTCGTTACTTCAGCACGCCGACCACCTTTTCGAATGCGTTGTCACCGATCCAAGCCGCCGTTGTCCTGAAGGCCTTTGAGATCGTTGAATCGCAGGAGGGACGCCAGCGGCGCGGCGCGCTCATGCGAAACATTCTTTCGCTGCGCGGGAAATTGATCGCCTCTGGAATGGAAGTCTACGGCAATCCCTCGGCGATTGTCGCCGTCAAGATGGGCACCGAGGCGCTCGCTCGTCTGGTCAGCCGACAGTTGTCGCATAGGGGTCTCGTCGCCAACCTCGTCGAATTCCCGGCCGTGCCCAAAGGGGCGGCGCGATTCCAACTCCAGGTCATGGCGAACCACGACAAAGAGCAGGTCGCCGAGGCCGCCGACATTATCCAGAACGCTTACCGAGCCGCGGCCGCCGAGCTCGAAGCGATTGTGAATCTTGAGCATCGCGCGGTCGCCTGACGCGAACCGCGCCAGCGAGTCATCATCCCAACGCGGGCCCTTGACTGATCTTTCGATCGCGGCAGATAAATAGCATGGGAGCCGCAACGCACGTGCGTTTGCCCTCCTTCGAGGGAAAGCCTCAATCAGAATGCTTTCGAAGTTCCGTTTTGCGCCGGCGGTCGGACGATGGGCAAGCCGGAACTTCTGCTTCGGGTCGACCTGACGCGTTCGCAATTCCCTTCGGGGGGGGCCGCTGATGGCGCCTTCCTTCCGTACCCGCACCGGCCAGGAGCGCGCGCTTCGGGTCGATTCCGGGCGTCTGGGTGGCCGACCGGGCGGGCGCCAGTGTCAGAACTCCATCCACTAGCGCTTCTTCGCCGCCGCCTTCGGCGGCGCGCCCTTGGCCGGCGCGCTCTTCGCGGGCGCCTTCCTGGCCGGGGCTTTTGCAGCCGCCTTGGCGGGCGCCGCCTTCTTCGCCGCGGCCTTGGCCGGCGCCTTCGCCCTCGCGGCGGGCTTGCCCTCGCGCTCGGCGAGCAGCTCCAGCGCCTCGCCGAGCGAAATGAACTCGGGCGGCGTCGACTTCGGGATGGTCGCGTTGACCTTGCCCCAGTTGACGTAAGGCCCATAGCGGCCTTCCCGCACTGTGACCGGCCCGCCCTCCGGATGCTCGCCGAGCAGGCGCCCGGAGACGCCGCCGCCCGCGGCTTTCGCCTTGAGCAGCGCAAGCGCGTCGTCGAGGGTCACGCTCGCCGGGTCGGTTCCTTTCGGCAAGGTCGCGTTGATCTTGCCGTGGTTGACGTAGGAGCCGAACCGCCCCGGCTTGACGCTGACCGGCCCGCCTTCCGGGTGCTCGCCGAGAACGCGGCCAGCTCCCGCCGCCGAAGCGCGAGCCGCCGGCGCCGCTCTCCTTGGCGACGATGAGGTCGATCGCGCGATTGGCGCCGATTTCGAGCACGTCGTCGTCGCGGCCGAGGTTGGCGTAGGTCTTGCCGTGCTGAACGTAGGCGCCGTAGCGGCCGATGCCGGCCAGGATCGGCTCGCCGCTCGTCGGATGCCGCGCCACCTCGCGCGGCAGCGAGAGGAGCGCGAGCGCCTTCTCGAGCGTCACGTCCTCGGGCTTCAGGCCCCGCGGCAGCGAGGAGCGTTTCGGCTTTTCCCCCTCGCCCTGCTGCACGTAGTCGCCGAAGCGGCCGTTGCGCAGCGTGATCTCCTCGCCCAACTCCGGGTCTTCGCCGAGCACGCGCACGCCCGGACGATCGCCCTCGCCGCTTTCGGCCCCGCTCGGCGACAGGACGCGGGTGTATTTGCACTCGGGATAGTTCGAGCAGCCAATGAAGGCGCCGAACTTCCCGAGCTTCAGCGACAATTGCCCCTTTCCGCACACCGGGCAGAGGCGGGGATCGACGCCGTCGCCCCGGTCGGGAAAGATGTGCGGCCCGAGGAGCTCGTTGAGGCTGTCGAGCACCTGGCCGGTGCGCAGGTCCTTGATGTCGCCAACGGCGCCGTTGAAGTCGTTCCAGAAGTCGCGCAGAAGCTCCTTCCAGTCGATCTCGCTGTTCGACACCCTGTCGAGCTTCTCCTCGAGGTCGGCGGTGAAGTCGTAGCCGACATATTTGGTGAAGAAGGATTCGAGGAAGGCCGTCACCAGCCGGCCCTTGTCCTGCGGGATGAGCCGCTTCTTCTCGAGCCGCACATAATCGCGCTCGCGCAAAACGGCGATGGTCGAGGCGTAGGTCGAGGGACGGCCGATGCCGAGCTCCTCCATCCTTTTCACCAGCGTCGCCTCGGTGTAGCGCGGCGGCGGCTCGGTGAAATGCTGGCTGGCGTCGATCCGCTCCTTGGTCAGCCTCTCGCCTTGGCGCATCGGCGGCAGGCGGCCCGAATCCTCGTCCTCCTCGTCGTCGCGGCCCTCTTGATAGAGAGCGAGGAAGCCGGGGAAGCGCACGACCTGGCCGCTGGCGCGGAAGTCGAGTTTTCGCGCGCCCGCTTCGGCGAGGATGTCGACCGTCGTGCGCTCGAGTTCGGCGCTCTCCATCTGGCAGGCGATGGTCCGCGTCCAGATGAGCTCGTAGAGCTTCGCCTGCTCGGGCTCGAGGTGGCGGGCGACGTCGCGCGGGCGGCGCGTCATGTCGGTCGGGCGGATCGCCTCGTGCGCCTCCTGGGCGTTCTTGGCCTTGGCCGTGTATTTGCGCGGCGCGCTCGGCACGTAATCGTCGCCGAAGTCCTTGCCGATCACCCGGCGCGCGGCCGAGACCGCCTCGGGCGCGAGGTCGACGCCGTCGGTGCGCATATAGGTGATGAGTTCCACAGCCCCGTCGCCGATGTCGACGCCCTCGTAGAGCCGCTGGGCGATCTGCATGGTGCGGGCCGGCGCGAGGCCGAGCTTGCGCGACGCCTCCTGCTGCAGGGTGGAGGTGGTGAACGGCGGGTAGGGGTGGCGCCGGACCGGCCTCGATTTCGACCGCCGCGACGGAGAATCTCGCATTCTCGAGCGCCGCCTTGAAGGCTTCCGCCTCCGCCCCGGAGCCGACGTCGAGGCGGCCGATCTTCTTGCCGTCCGCGCCGACGAGGCGCGCGGAGAACGGCGCGTCGGCCTCCGTCCGCAGATGGGCGACGATCGACCAGTATTCGCGAGCGACGAATTGCTCGATCTCGAGCTCGCGGTCGCAGACGATCCTGAGCGCGACCGACTGGACGCGCCCGGCCGAGCGCGCGCCGGGCAGCTTTCGCCACAGGACCGGGGAGAGGGTGAAGCCGACCAGGTAGTCGAGCGCGCGGCGGGCCCGGTAGGCGTCGACCAGCGCATCGTCGATCTCGCGCGGATGGCGCATCGCCTCCTGGACCGCGTCCTTGGTGACGGCGTTGAACACCACGCGGTCGACTCGCTTGTCCTTCAGAAGCTTCTTGTTCTTGAGAATCTCGTGCACGTGCCAGGAGATCGCCTCGCCCTCGCGATCCGGGTCGGTCGCCAGGATGACCCTGTCCGCGTTCTTGACCGCGCCGCTGATCTCGCTCAGCCGTTTGGCCGACTTCGCGCCAACCTCCCAGCGCATGGCGAAATCGTTGTCCGGATCGACCGAGCCGTCCTTCTCGACGAGGTCGCGCACATGGCCGAACGAGGCGTAAACGCCGTAGTCCTTGCCCAGATACTTGTTGATGGTCTTCGCCTTGGCGGGCAACTCGACGATCACGACTTTCATTCATTGGTCCTTCGGCGGCGGGCCCCCGAGCCGCGCCGCGGCTTCTATTCGGCCGCGGGATATGGAGAGGCGGAGGCCGCATGTCAAATCGGCGCGGCGGCGTGGAATGGAGGCGCGGGGCGCGCAATCAGATCCGAAACGATCATCCGTCGCCGCTCAATTGGTCGTAAAAAGCCTTGTCGGCTTCGAGGCCGGTGGAGGGCCGCCGGACGATTCCGTCCTGAAGCGGCCGCAGTCGTTCCGCCAGCGTCCGAGCGGTTTTATCGGATGGATTGGCGGACGGTTGAGCGGGATCGCAAAGCCTGACGGTTTTCCGCTCCATGTCAGGCCAAATTTATGACGATTCGGCCGACGCCTCAATCCGTGCGTGCGCCGTTGCCTTCGGCTGAGGCGCCGTGCGAAAATTGAACTCTGTTCCCCAAACCCACGAGGTCGCCATGGCCCTCCCCCCGTCCCGCGAGACACCCGTCTGGCTCATCACCGGCTGCTCGACCGGCTTCGGCCGGCAGCTGGCGAAAATCCTCGTCGAGCGCGGCTATCGCGTGATCGCGACGGCGCGCGATCCGGAAACGCTCTCCGACATCGCCGCGAGGAACGCCGAGACCGCGCTGGCGCTGAAGCTCGACGTCACTAAGCAGGCCGAGATCGAGGCGGCGGTCGCGGAAACGCGGCGCGCCTTCGGCCGCATCGACGTCCTCGTCAACAATGCGGGCTACGGCTATTTGGCCGCCGTGGAAGAGGGCGAGGACGCCGACATCCGCGGCATGTTCGAGACGAATTTCTTCGGCCTCGCCGCGATGACCCGCGCCGTGTTGCCGATCATGCGGGCGCAGAAGTCGGGCGCGATCGTCAACATTTCCTCGATGGGCGGCTTCATCGGCTTTCCCGGCTCCGGCTATTACGCGGCGACCAAGTTCGCCGTCGAGGGCCTCTCGGAATCGCTCTCCAAGGAGGTCGCGCCGTTCGGGATCAGGGTGCTCATCGTCGAGCCCGGACCGTTCCGCACCGACTGGGCCGGCCGCTCGCTCAAAGTCCCGAAGCGGCCGATCGGCGCCTACGAGGAGACGGCGATCGCGCGCCGGCGCCAGATCCAGGGCTACAGCGGAGACCAGCCGGGCGATCCCGTGCGCGCCGCCGAGGCGATCATCGCGACGGTCGAGCGGGACAATCCGCCGCTGAGGCTTCCGCTGGGCGGCTTCGCCTATGACGCGATGGGCGCCGAGCTAGAGGCCCTGCGCAAGGAGTACGCCGCCAACGAGGCGGTCGCCCGCGGGGCGGATTTTCCAAAGGCGGGGTGAGGCGCGGCTTACCCGACTGGTCGGCGCTCGCGACGGCGGAGGACGCTCGAAGCCGCGGCGCAACTTCGCACTGTCCCTTTCGGACACGGCTCTGGAGCCGTTCGAGTGCGGCATATGGAGATGCGAAGGCTGCCCGTCAAATCGGCGTCTTTGCGAAGGCCTTAGTCTAATTAGCCCGTCCGCCTCCGCGTGATTTTCTTGCCGAGGCGCGACAAGCGCCTTAGTCTATTCCGTGCGGTTAACGCCCACACCTACCATATCTTGAGTTGGCCGACGCGCGGCGCTATCCGGTTGACACCCACAGATAGGCGAGTTAGATCGTGGGCGTAAAGCGGATACAGTTCGCTGACCATGGACGTTCTCGCCCGCGCCAATCTGCCATTCCCGGAATCGCTCCCCGAGTTCCAGGGGCTTTTTCCTGATGATGCGGCCTGTGCCTCCTACCTGGAAAAGTCCCGTTGGAGCGAGGGGTTCGTCTGCCCTCACTGCGGGTCTGTTGGGGAACCGTTCCGCTTTGAAAATCGTCCCGGCGTTTTGCGATGCCGCCATTGCCGTCGCAACACGGGATTGACCGTGGGAACCGTGATGGAGCGCAGCCATACGCCGCTGAGCGTTTGGTTCTGGGCGGCTTATCTGGTTGCCAGCCAGACGCAGGGCATGTCGGCGGTGCAGTTTCAGCGGCAGCTTGGGCTGACGCGATATGAGACCGCCTTCGGCATTCTGCACAAGCTCCGCGCGGGCATGGTGCGACCCGATCAGGACCGGATTGGCGGCAGGGCCGGAGAGCATGTTGAGGTGGACGAAGCCTATGTTGGAGGCCGGACTCGTGGCGAAGGCCGTGGCGTCCACCACAAGACGCTGGTGACGGCTGCCGTCGAGGTCCGCCACCGGGAGCCGGGCACTGCGCAGGACAAGCGGAAGGATGGTCGCTATGCCGGTCGCGTCCGGCTGTCCATCGCTGACGACCGCAGCGCCGAATCGCTGGCCAGATTTGTCGAGAGTGCCGTCATGCCGGGGACGCTGGTCATCACCGACGACTGGAGCGGCTATGCCAGCCTGCGCAAGCGGGGCTACGACCACCACGCGATTGCCGAATGCGGCGACCCGGAGGTGGCCGAGGAGTTCCTGCCGATCTGCCATCTCGTCTTCTCGAATCTGAAGACGTGGCTGAACGGCATCCACCACGGCGTCAGCGCCAAGCATCTGCAAGCCTATCTCAACGAGTTCACTTTCCGGTTCAACCGCCGCTTCTACCCGTTCAACGCCTTCCGCTCTCTGCTCGGTGTCGCGGGTGGCGTCGAGTCACCAACCTTTGCAGAACTCTATTCGGGCGATTGGATGCATCCTACATGTAGTGGGTATGGGCGTTAACCGGATAGGCACGGTCTATTCCCTTCCCTAGCAGCCTGTCGGACTTAACCTTCGGACCATTGATTTCATTGATTTCATTAGCGTTTTTGCAAATTTGGGAGAAACACAATACCGAATGATATCAACTTCTTACGCGGCACGAAAGGATCAAGTCCGACAAACTGCTAGGGTTGCCTTTGTTGGAACCGACGTCGGCCGCCATCGCGTTGGGGATGCGCCACAATGATTGAATTCGCAAAGAAGCTCATCGACCAACCATATTGGATAATCGCCTTATCTCTCAGTTGTGTTCTCATTTTGGCCCGATTGCAGCACTGGACAAAGATAACCATTTTAACACTCACCCTCCAAGCACATACATTCCAATTGTGATGGGCGTAATGTTATTGTTGGCTTCGTTTGTCACATTTGGCTTCACGCAATGGAAGGATAGCCAAGTTGGGGGTCTTGATTTAACTAAAATTAAAGATGATAAGGGAGAGCTGTCGACTGTTGTCAGCGGCTGCGAAATTCGCGTCGTCAATGGAAGCATTATCGACTACGCTCAAGATCCTGGATTGGCGGTCGTGCTCCCTTGCAACGAGTATTTCGACGACGAGTGCGCGCAGGACACGAGGAGCGCCCTCGGAGCCTACGTCAACCATGTATTTGAGGGCCAGGCCGACGTGTTCATTGCGTTAGCCCTCAGCGAATGTCGCAAAATATTCGGGGCGGGAAACGAGCAACAAAAGACCTATGAAACCCGCGCCGCCAGTTTTGGCTCAGGGCGTTGCATTCTGCTCGTCAAGCCGCTCGTCAAGCCGAATCCTGTGGCGCTTGTGTCGACGACCACTCAACGAGCGGGCGAAGGGCTTCTATCACGCGTCTCTTACCTATTTGATGGGATTCGTGAACCCACTTCTCAACTCGCTGATGAACGGCTGGACCGAGTTATAATGCCTGTACTTGGCGCCGGACACGGCGGCCTCGATCCGTCGATCGCGCTCGTCGGCCTCCTGCTTGCGGTCGCCGAGGCTGCGCGCTGCGGGCGCGGGGGACAGCGATTTGAGAAGGTTACAATTGTTGTCTTCAGGCGCGATGCGGGTAGCCCGCAGGTTAATTCGGCGTTAGTTCGCAGAGCTCTGGCGCTCATCGGATCATGAATGCGAAACTCGGTCCCACCGAGGGACTTCGCTCGCGGCGGCCGATGGAGGAACTATGAACAATCCGTACAACCTGCAACGGTTCGTGGAGGCCCAAGCTCCGGTGTATCCGCAGATCTGCGAAGAGCTTCGCGCCGGGCGGAAGTGGAGCCATTGGATGTGGTTCGTCTTTCCGCAGATCGCGGGATTAGGCCAGAGCTCGACGTCTATCCGGTTTGCCATCGCCTCGTTGGACGAGGCGCGGGCCTATCTCGCCCACCCAGTCCTCGGGCCGCGCTTAAGGGAATGCGCGAAGCTCGCTCTCGACGTCGAGGGGAGGACCGCCCGGCAGGTCTTCGGGCCCGTCGACGAGATGAAATTCCGCTCGTCGATGACGCTGTTCATGAAGGCGGCGCCCGACGAGCCGTTGTTCGCGCAGTGTCTCGAGAAGTTCTTCGGCGGCAGGCCCGATCCGGCCACGCTCGAGAAACTCTCGCGCTCAACCCCGTTCGCGCTCGTGGCGCGGAACGGGTCATACCGCTGCGTGACAATCGCGTGGACCGAAATCCTCGTCCTTCGAGACGCGCCTTCGGCGCTCGGCAGGATGAGGATTTCTACTGGCGCCGGATACACCCCCGACATGACCTTGTTTGCGCAGGCCGCAGGAAGGCGTCGAACGTCAGGGCCGGCCGGCTGATTTTCCGTCACAACGCGCTATTCTCCGCCTCGACGGGGGCGAACGCACGCCGCGTTGGTTTCTCAGCTATCACTCGCCGGACCAGCCGCTGGCCGAGCGGCTGAAGGGCGCCATCGAGCGCAAGGACGCGGCGTCCAGCGTCTTCTTCGCGCCTTCGAACCTGCGCGCTGGCGGCGCCTGGACCGCTCAGCTCGCCGCGGCGATCACGGAGGCGACAGCATTCATTCTGCTCATCGGCGAAGCCGGCGTCGGCAAATGGCAGGCGCCTGAATATTACGAGGCGCTCGACCGCTGGGCGAAAGCGGAGCCGCCGTTCCCTCTTATCGTCGTGTTGCTCGAAGGGCAGACCGCGCCTGGACTGCCGTTCCTGCGACAACTGCACTGGATCGTCACGCCCGACCCGGCGTCCGACAAGGATATCGCTCGGATCTTCGACGGAGCGCTCGGCCGCGGCGCGCGCCCTTCCGAACTCTGGCGCTACACGTCTCCCTACCGCGGCCTCGAAGCGATGGAGGAGAAGGACAGCGATTATTTCTTCGGCCGAACTCGGGAAACAGCCGCTGCGATCGAGGCGCTTGCCGCGCCGGGCCGGCTGCCGGTGTTGATCGGCAATTCGGGCGTCGGCAAGTCCTCCGTGGCGCAGGCAGGGGTTCTGGCGGCGCTCAAGCGTCAGGCCTGGCCCGACCATACGCGTGCGTCCGATGCATGGCCGGCGGTGTTTCAAAATAGCCGGCAGTGGTGCTTTCTTCAAGCCTGGCGCCGATCCGCTCAAGGCGCTGGTCGATTGCTTCCTCGACGCCTGGCAATTCGATGCGACTGATCCCAAGCGCGCGGAGCGGCTGCGCCGCTGGATCGACGAGCTTTTGCACGGCAAGGCGAAGCTCTCCGATCTGATCGACGCCACCGAACGCCGCCGCGTGGAGCTCGGTCAACCCAAGCCGCCCGCCTTCCTGCTCTACGTCGATCAGGGCGAGGAGCTCTACGCGCGCGCTGCGGAGCCTGAGCGCCGGCGTTTCTCCGAACTGCTGGCCGGGGCCCTGGCCGATCCGCGGCTGCGCGCGATGATGAGTATGCGCTCGGACTTCTATGGCTCGCTGCAACGCGACAAGCCGCTGTTCAGCGCCCGCCTGCAGATCGACGTGCCGCCGCTCGGCGAGGAGGAATTGCGCTCAGTGGCGAGCCGCCCGGCGCAATTGCTCGGGGCCCGCTTCGAGAGCGAACGGCTCGTCGACATCATCGTTCAGCGCGCTGGGGAGGAACTCGGTCAGGGTGCGCGTTCCGGTCGATCGTGATCGCTAATTCCGGTTGATCGTGATCAGCCAATCCAATTGATCGTGATCATGGTTTCCGGTGGATCGTGATCATCGGTTCGGTGATCATGATCGCGTCGGGAGGGGCGGCCGACTGGCCGGCCGCTGACAGTCTTCAACCGAGGTAGTTTCGATCCTTTGCCGAGGAGCAGGGGAGCGAGATGCCAGGTGAGAGATTGTCGATGCGGAAGATACGTGAGGTGCTGCGGCTGCGGTTGGGTCATGGGCTGCCTCAGCGGGCGGTGGCGCAAAGCCTGAGGCTGAGCCAGGGAGCGGTCCATGGCTACATGGCGCGAGCTCGGCGGGCGGGGCTGGGTTGGCCGTTGCCCGAAGGGCTCGACGACATCCAGCTCGAGGCCCTTCTGTTTCCACCACCGTCCTCGGTGGCGGCAGAACAACGGCCAATGCCGGATTGGGCAGCGGTGCACCGCGAGCTGAGACGGCCGAATGTAACGCTGTCGCTGTTGTGGGAAGAATACCGCGACGGAGCGGGCGCTCAGGACGGCTTCGGCTATTCCTGGTTCTGCGACCTTTACCGCGAGTGGGCCGGCCGGCTGAAGCCGACGCTCCGCCAAGTGCACACGGCGGGTGAGCGGGTGTTCGTCGACTTCGCCGGTCACACCATGGAGGTGACCGACGGGGCGACCGGAGAGATACGCCAGGCCGAGATCTTCGTCGCGGTGCTGGGCGCCTTCAGTTACACCTTTGCAGCGGCGGTCTGGACATAGTCGCTGGCGGACTGGATCGCCGCCCACGTCGCCATGCTGGCGTTCATTGGCGGCGTGCCGCGGCAGATCGTCAGCGACAACCTGCGCGCCGGGATCACGCGAGCCTGCTTCGACGAGCCGCTGGTCAACCGCACCTACGCCGATATGGCGTCGCACTATGGCACCGCAGTCGTCCCGGCACGGCCGTACAAGCCACGCGACAAGGCCAAGGTCGAGGTTGGCGTTCAGGTGGTGCAGCGCTGGATCCTAGCGCGGCTGCGCAACCGGCGGTTCTTCTCTCGGCCGAGCTGAACCAAGCGATCCGCGACCTGGTTGATCAGCTCAACGACCGACCGATGCGCGGCTGGGGCGCCACCCGGCGCTCGCTCGACGAGCAGATCGATCGGCCTGCGCTGCTGCCGCTGCCGCCGACACCCTATGAATATGCCGACTGGAAGCGCTGCCGGGTGAACCTCGACTACCACGTCGAGATCGACAAGCACTTCTACTCTGTACCGTTCCGGCTGCTCCGCGAAGAGGTGGAAGCGCGCATTACGGCGAAGACCGTGGAGATCTTCAACCACGGCAAGCTGGTGGCGACGCATTTGCGCAGCCTACGCCCGTATCGGCCGACCACGCTTGCCGACCACATGCCGAGCTCACACCGCCGCTACCGCGACTGGACACACGAGCGGATCCTGCGAGAGGCGGCAGCGATTGGCGACGACACCGCGGCATTGGTCGAGATCATCCTGCGTTCGCGCCCGCATCCCGAGCAGGGGTTCCGCTCCTGCATCGGCATCCTTCGGCTGGTGCAGCGCTACGACGCCGAGCGACTGGATGCCGCCTGCGCACGCGCGCTCGCCCTGGGCACCCGCTCGTACAGCTCGGTCGCGGCGATCCTGAAGAATGCTCAGGACCGCAAGCCCCGCGAACCGGAACAGCCCAGCCTGTCCCACGAGAACATCCGCGGTCCCGGCTACTACCATTGAAAGGAGAGATGATGCTGACCCACCCTCTGGCCGAGCGCCTGCGTGGCCTCGGCATGGCCGCCATGGCCGATGCCTTCCTCGAAATGCAGAGCAGTTCCGCCGCCGCCGATCTCACGCGCGAGGACTGGCTTGGCCTGCTACTCGACCGCGAAGTGACCGCGCGCGACAACAAGCGTCTGGGCCGGCGGCTCAGCCGCGCTCGATTGCGCCAGACCGCCGTGGTCGAGGACACCGACTTCCGTACACCGCGCGGTCTGGACCGGGCGCTGTTCCACAAGCTGGCAGGCTGCGACTGGATCCGTCACAGCCAGCACTTGCTGATCGGCGGCCCGACAGGAACCGGGAAGTCGTGGCTGGCCTGCGCTCTGGGACACAAAGCCTGCCGGGAGGGCTTCTCGGTGCTTTATCGGCGCGCGCCGCGGCTGTTCGCGGAGCTCGCAACGGCCCGTGGTGAGGGCAGGCTGCCACGCATGCTGGCAACGCTGGAGCGCACCCGGCTGCTGATCATCGACGATTGGGGTCCAGAGCCGCTGACCGCCGAGCAGCGGCGCGACATGCTGGAGATCGTCGAGACCGTTACGAGAAGGGTTCGCTGCTGATGACCAGCCAGATTCCGGTGAAGTGCTGGCACGAACTCATTGCCGACCCAACGATCGGCGACGCCATTATGGACCGCGTCGTGCACCGTGCCCACCGCATCGAGCTGACAGGGCCGAGTTTGCGCAAGCGCCACACCGTCGATGCGCCAGCCAAGGGCGACAGTGGTGCGGCTGCCGGATGACCATCGCTCAACTCCCCTCCCCAACCCAATTGCATCGCGTTACGTAACGGAAATCCAGCCATGGCCAGAGGTCGCCAACCCGAAGGGGAGCACACACTCAGCAACGCCGAACGCCAGGCCCGCTACCGCACGCGCCGTAAGGCCGACCAGCCAACACCTGTCGTCCGCTACCGGCGGCCAGTCGACCGGCGCACCCGCTTGCAACGCTGGAACGACATGGTCGCTGGACTGCTCGCGCTGCAAGCCGAATACGCCGCCTGGTACGACGCCTTGCCAGATGGCCTCCGCGACACCGCCACCGCCGCGGCGTTGCTCGCCATCGTCGATCTCGATCTCGATGAACTCGCTGCAATCGTGCCGCCGCGCGGATTTGGTCGCGATTGATGGCCACATGGCGGGTGCCCCACCTGGACCTGTTGGAAAGCCGGCTCTGCGCTGTTTGGTGGGCGGTAGCAACCATCCAAGCAAGCAGCTCAAGCGGCTTCCCGGCCCGGCATGATCCAGGCTGGCGCCGTGCTCGCCGCCGTCAAGGACGCTGTGCGCAGAACCCGTGTGGTGTTCAGGCCGGGACGGAGAAACGGCGCTTAAGCCGAACAAAGAAACTGACCGGTTGCCCGTCACGTCCTGGGGAACTGCGACCGATATCCGCCGTCAGGTGCGGTCGGCTCGAACACCAGCGGGGTCATTGCTACTCGCACCAAACAGCGCGGTCCCAGAAAAACTCACTGCGCCGGGTTCACATGCTTGACGAAGACCACGAAGGAATGAGAGGGGAACAACCGTCAGTGGTGACGACCAATGCCACCCCATGTTGCGCGTCAGGCACTCCTCGGCCCAGGTGCGCAACGTGATCACGATCACCGGTTTGGGTGATCACGATCAGCCGGATTGGCTGATCACGATGAC
>CAVYIZ010000023.1:0-9584 GCA_963768555.1 uncultured Alphaproteobacteria bacterium | reverse complement strand
CCAGCGAGCGGAAGGGGTGTTTCTTGCCCATTGGCGCGGCAGGCGAGGACCCGGCCGCGTCTCGGCGCCTTATGGCGCGGCGCGTGTTGCCTTTTTGAGAACAAGTGACGTTCTTGCCCCGAATCCCGACCTCCTTACACACGCAAGGAACAAAAAAAAGATTATGCACTTGACAAACCGCTATAAGTTCGGGCATTGTTGCCCTCGTAGGAGCGAACGATGTCCATCATTCTGACCGACCCGATTTTCCATAACGAGGATGCCGCCAGGGCGTATTTCGAGAGCCTTCATTGGCCTGACGGTCCCGTTTGTCCGCACTGCGGCGTTATAAACGAAGCGACCGCGCTTCAGGGCGAGGCGCACCGTTCCGGACTTTACAAGTGCCGCGCTTGTGAGGAACAGTTCTCGGTCACAGTCGGGACCGTGATGAAGTTTTAGCCATATCCCGCTGCACAAATGGGCTATGGCGTTCCGCCTCATGGCCGGAAGCAAGAAAGGCGTCTCGGCACACCAGCTTATGCGCGAGCTTGGCTTGGGGTCTTATAGGACGGCGTGGTTTATGGCCCATCGTGTTCGCGAGGCGATGGCGGATCACGATCCGGAGCCGCTTGGGGGAAAAGGCAAGACGGTCGAGGTCGATGAAAACTTCATTGGGAAGCCGGACGAGATATTCGTGTCAGGCAAAGGTTGGCAGTCCAAGCGTGGCACGGCTACCAAGCGCAAGGTTCTCACAATGGTCGGCGGAAGGGTCGCGCTGTTTCGGTCAAGGTCAACGATTTGACGGTCGCCACGCTCGCTCAAGACCGTGATCGGTCGGAATGTCATTCTCGATAGCACACTGAACACGGATGAGGCGCAGCACTATAAGTCAATCGGCAAGAACTTTGCCGCTCATGACGCCGTCAATCACAGTGCAGAGGAATACGTGCGCCGAGACGAAGACAAGATCACGACCACTAATACGGTCGAAGGATATTTTGGTGTCTTTAAGCGCGGCATGACCGGAATTTATCAGCACTGCGCTGAGCATCACTTGCAGAAGTACCTAAATGAATTTGACTTCCGCTATTCGAACAGGATTGCTCTTGGCGTTGATGACACCGAACGCGCTTCGCGCGCCGTAGCTGGTGCCCGCGGGAAGCGGCTCCTGTATCAACGACCTCGTCAGTCGCGAGCGAGCTAAACGCGAACTCAAGAGGTTGCGTCGTTTTTTGGCTTGGTTTGACGCGCTTTGACTGCACGTTTTTCTTGCTGGCTCCGCGCACGCTCCGTCTTGCCGATCAGTGTTTTCATTGGCGACGGTGGCGCGTTCAGGGCACGGCTGATTGCGGCCTTCATGCGGCGTTCGATTTCGTCTGGAGAAAGCGGTTCGTCCTTCTTCGACAAATCGTTAACCTCTTGATTTGACTCAAAAACAAAGTTATTGCATAAGAATCAAAGACTTGCTATATAAGCGGCCCCGCCAGCGGGAACTGGCGGGGCCTTTGGTAGCACCTATGTTTGTTGCATCGGTGCCTCCTATAAAGGACCGGAAGCTTACCGTAACCGCTTCCGGTTGTGGCCCTAGGGATAGAGAGACCACGGCCTACTGCCGCCCTTGTGGCGACTGCCGAGTGCAACGGGTTGTTACGGACCCGAATGCAGCCGGGGTTGAAAAACGCGGTGAGGTTCCACGCCCCCTCACTCTTGTTCAGGACGGGAGCCGGCTTGCGCCGGGTGTCGAACCCTAGAGACCTGAACTGTGCAGAGTTGCGGTAGGGACGGTGATTACCTACCGCCCCCCGCGCAGATCCCGGCGTGCGGCTTTCCCGCACCGGGCTCCTGCCGAAGGTCGGACGTGACCGGGGTTGGGGCCTTCAGTGCCGGCCCGTACTCGATCCGTGCAAGAGCAGCGCCTTTGAGGCATGCGGGTTCCGGTACTGTGCCCGGAGCATGCCGCCCCACCCTCGCTTCCTTCGGCCGCGCCCCTTCCCTCCACGCCCTCCGCCGCCGCTCATCACAGCCTTGTTCGGGCGCTTCATCGGTACTACGAGCGCGTCCGACTCCTCATCCGTTCCCTGACGGATTGCCCACTAGGGTTCCCGCCACGGCCCGGGATCGCCAGCGCGACTGCGGGCCGGATGAGGTCTCCCAGGTTCCGACGGCTTCCTTTCGTGCGTGATGGGGTCTTCGACCACGGCAGAGCGTCAGCGCCTCGCAAAACGGCGCCGCACATGTTGCCTTCGGCTGTGTCAACGGACTCGGCCTCTGCGAGATTAGCACTTTCGCGGCTCAATAGCCCACCCCACACGATTGCTGTGTACGCTTCGCGGCGGTCGTCGCCTTCCGCCCCGCAACACTCGCTACCGAGCGCCCGCTACGGCTTACTCGGGCCGGACTTGCACCGGCTGGACGCCGCCAGCTTCGCCTGGCGCACTGACACTTCGCGTTTATTCCTATGAAACTCCTTCTGTTTCGCTAGAAGGAGCTTCATCTGTTTTTCCAACGAGGAACCACCGGCTCCCGCGCTTTTCGATTTGTCCGCTTTTATGAAGCGACCATAACGTGCCGCGCACCGAGTTATGCTTCAACCCAGCCGACTCCATCTCCTGTTGCGTCGCCCCGCTGGGACGCGCCATCATATCAAGCATCTTCGGTTTGACACTCCCAAGCGATGCCCGGTCAGGCTCAGACTGAAGAGGCGTTGTCACTTCGCCTTTTGCGGTCATAGTGCCGCTGGCCGTTATGGTTGCCATAACAGCGTTAATTTGCTCACCGATTTCGGAGAACTGTTCCGCAATTTCATTGGCGTAGTCCGCGCGGCCTAATTCGTAACCCCGGTCGATGGCGGAGCGAACAGTATCCGTTATGAACGGCGTCATCGCGGCCACGAGGTTATGTGCGACGGCATCAAATTTGCGTTCTTCGGTCATGGCCAACTCTTGGTTGCCGGACCATGTATCGGAGAATTGATCCGCCGCGCAACCGGAATATCAGGCGCACAGGAGATAAATGTTGATATTCCAAGTCAGAGGCAACGTTATGCCGCCCACCTGGACTTTAGACAATCTTGCCACCTAATTGAAATTGTTGGTGTTGATCTTAGTGGTTATAAAGCGCCGGCCTGTCGCCGCTTGCTTACTCTCGTGAGTAGTAGTTTGTCAAGTGCATAAACGGAACAAAAAAAGAACTTGCATTACAGGAACAAATCATGCACAAATGCGCGCGGGCAAGGCGGGGAAAGCTTGAGTTGCGGAGCGAACCCCGCCCGTGAGAGAAGGACGTAGACGATGAACCAGCCGATTCTTCGCGTGGTGGAAGGCGCAAGCGTGGACAAGACCAAAGCCCTCGACGCAGCCCTGTCGCAGATCGAACGCGCCTTCGGCAAAGGCTCGATCATGCGGCTCGGCAAGAACCAGCAGGCGGTCGAGATCGAGACGGTGTCGACCGGCTCGCTCGGACTCGACATCGCGCTCGGCGTCGGCGGCCTGCCGCGCGGCCGGGTGGTGGAAATCTACGGGCCCGAATCGTCCGGCAAGACGACGCTGACCCTGCACGTGATCGCGGAAGCGCAGAAGAAGGGCGGCGTCTGCGCCTTCGTCGACGCCGAGCATGCGCTCGACCCCGTCTACGCGAGGAAGCTCGGCGTCAATCTCAATGATCTTCTCATTTCCCAGCCCGACACCGGCGAGCAGGCGCTCGAAATCACCGATACCCTGGTGCGCTCGGGGGCGGTCGACGTCCTCGTCATCGACTCGGTCGCGGCGCTGACGCCGAAGGCCGAGATCGAGGGCGAGATGGGCGAATCCCAGCCGGGCCTGCAGGCGCGGCTGATGAGCCAGGCCTTGCGCAAGCTCACCTCCTCCATTTCGCGCTCCAACACCATGGTGATCTTCATCAACCAGATCCGCATGAAGATCGGCGTCATGTACGGCTCGCCCGAAACCACGACGGGCGGCAACGCGCTCAAATTCTACGCCTCCGTCCGCCTCGACATCCGGCGGATCGGCGCGATCAAGGATCGCGACCAGGTCGTCGGCAACCAGACGCGCGTCAAAGTGGTCAAGAACAAGGTCGCCCCGCCGTTCAAGCAGGTCGAATTCGACATCATGTACGGCGAAGGCATTTCCAAGACGGGCGAACTGGTCGATCTCGGCGTCAGGGCGGGCATCGTGGAGAAATCGGGCGCCTGGTTCTCCTTCGACAGCGTCCGTCTCGGCCAGGGCCGGGAGAACGCCAAGGCCTTCCTCAAGACCAGTCCGGAGATGGCCGACAAGATCGAGCGCGCCATTCGCGAGAACGCCGGTCTCATCGCCGACCGCATTCTCGAAAACGCCGGTCCGTCGGACGAGGACGACGCCGGAGGCTAGTCCGGCTCTTCGGGCGCTCTCTCGCGTCCCCTCAAAAGGGCGCGCCCATCCGGCAGGGAGCCGATTTGTCTTCGCGCGTTCAAGCGCGCGCGAGACCGCCGGCCCGCTTCCCTGCCGCCTCAGAGGCGCGGGCGACAGGCAAGGACCGCCTCGAGGCGAAACCATTCCTCGCATTTTCATTGAGCCTGCCTGTCAGTTCGGCGCCGGGAAGCGCCGTCGCGTAAATCCCGTTGGCGCTTGGTTCGGCCGTGCTCTAGAAAGCGCGAGGGTCAAACCGTCGAGGGCAGCGTGTACATGAGCGGCGTCAACGAGATCCGAGCGAACTTCCTCAAGTTCTTCGCCGGGCGCGGGCACGAGATCGTGCCCTCGAGCTCGCTCGTCCCGCGCAACGACCCGACGCTGATGTTCACCAACGCCGGCATGGTGCAGTTCAAGAACGTCTTCACCGGCGTCGAGAAGCGCCCCTACGTCCGCGCCGCGACCGCGCAGAAATGCGTCCGCGCCGGCGGAAAGCACAACGATCTCGACAACGTCGGCTATACCGCGCGCCACCACACGTTCTTCGAAATGCTCGGCAACTTCTCGTTCGGCGACTATTTCAAGGACAACGCGATCGAATACGCCTGGTCGCTGCTGACGCGCGACTTCGGCCTGTCGAAAGAGCGCCTGACCATCACCGTCTATCACGACGACGACGACGCCTTCGACCTGTGGAAGAAAATTTCCGGCCTGCCGGAGGAGCGCATCATCCGCATCGCCATCAAGCGACAATTTCTGGGCGATGGGCGACACCGGCCCCTGCGGCCCGTGCTCCGAGATCTTCTACGACCACGGCGAGCACATTCCGGGCGGCCCGCCCGGCTCGCCCGACGCCGACGGCGACCGCTTCATCGAGATCTGGAACCTCGTGTTCATGCAGTACGAGACGCTGCCGGGAGGCGAGCGGATCAATCTGCCGCGCCCCTCGATCGACACCGGCATGGGCCTCGAGCGCATCGCCGCCGTGCTGCAGGGCGTGCACGACAATTACGACATCGACCTGTTCCGCGCCCTCATCCGCGCCAGCGCCGACCTGACCGGGGTCGACCCGGACGGCCCGCATCGCGCCTCCCACAGGGTCATCGCCGACCATCTGCGCGCCTCGGCCTTCCTCGTCGCCGACGGCGTTCTGCCGTCGAACGAGGGCCGCGGCTATGTGCTCAGACGCATCATGCGCCGGGCGATGCGCCACGCCCAGTTGCATCGGCGCGCGCGACCCGCTGATGTGGCGGCTCGTTCCGGCGCTCACCCGCGAAATGGGCCAGGCCTATCCCGAGCTCTTGCGCGCCGAGGCGCTGATCACCGAGACCCTGAAGCTCGAGGAGACGCGCTTCCGCACCACGCTGGCGCGCGGCCTCGCCATCCTCGAGGAGGAGACGCGGCCGCTCGGCTCCGGCGGGGTGCTGTCCGGCGAGACCGCCTTCAAGCTTTACGACACATACGGCTTCCCTCTCGACCTGACCCAGGACGCGTTGCGCGCGCGGGGGATTTCGGTTGACGTCGAGCGCCTTCAACGCGGCCATGGAGCGTCAGCGCGCCGAGGCGCGCCGCGCCTGGGCGGGATCGGGCGAGGCGGCGACCGAGACGGTCTGGTACGCCTTGCGCGAGCGGATCGGCGCGACCGACTTCCTCGGCTACGAGACCGAGACTGCCGAGGGGGTGATCCGCGCGATCGTCAAGGACGGGGTCGAAGTCGGCGCTCCTGGAAACCGGCGAAAAGGGCTCGCTCATCCTCAACCAGACGCCGTTCTACGGCGAAGCGGGCGGCCAGGTCGGCGACGTCGGCGAGATCACTGGACCCGGCTTCCGCGCCGCGGTGACCGATACGCGCAAGAAGCTCGGCGACCTCATCGTCCACGATATTTCGATCGTCGAGGGCACGGCGCGGCCCGGCATGGCGGTCGAGCTCGCCGTCGACCACGTCGCCCGTTCGGCGACCCGCGCCAACCACTCGGCGACCCACATCCTGCACGAAGCGCTGCGGCTCGTGCTCGGCGATCACGTGGCGCAGAAGGGCTCGCTCGTCTCGCCCGACCGGCTGCGCTTCGACATCGCCCATCCGAAGCCGATCACCCCCGAGGAGATCGCCGCCGTCGAGGACATCGCCAATCGCGTCGTGCTCGAGAACGCCGAGGTGACGACCCGCCTGATGAGCCTAGACGACGCGCGCAATTCCGGAGCGCGCGCCTTGTTCGGCGAGAAATACGGCGACGAGGTCCGCGTCGTCAGCATGGGCGTGATCGAGGACGACGCGACGCACGAGCGTCCCTATTCGATCGAACTGTGCGGCGGCACCCACGTGAGCCGCACCGGCGACATCGGGCTCATCTCGATCGTCGGCGAAAGCGCGGTCGCGGCCGGCGTGCGGCGCATCGAGGCCAAGACCCGCGACGCGGCGCGCAAGCGACTCACCGCCGATTCCCGAGCCTTCGCCGAGCTCGCCGCCCTTCTGCGCGCCCCGCCGGAGGAGGCGGAGCAGCGGCTCGAAACGCTGATCGACGACAAGCGCAAACTCGAGCGCGAGCTCGCCGAGGCCAGGCGCCGGCTCGCGATGGGCGGAGGCGGCTCCAGCCCAAGCGAGTCGGTGCGCGAGATCGCGGGCGTGAAATTCTATTCGCGCGCCGTGACCGGCGTCGACATGAAGGATTTGAAGTCGCTCGCCGACGAAGCCAAGCAGAGCGTCGGCTCGGGCGTCGCGGCGATCGCGGCGACCGGCGAAGACGGCAAGGCGAGCCTCGTCGTGGCGGTCACGCCGGACCTGACGGACCGCTTCAACGCCATCGATCTCGTCCGTCTCGGCTCGGCGGTCCTCGGCGGCAAGGGCGGCGGCGGCCGGCCCGACATGGCCCAGGCCGGCGGCCCGGACGGCGCCAAGGCCAAGGATGCGCTGACGGCGGTTGAGGAGGGGATCCGAGCCAGAGTCTGAGGCAAAGCCGGCCCTCGAAAATGCATTGGGGTCGCCAGCTCGCGGCAAACCGCCAGAAGCAGCTGCCCTGGCGCGGGCTTACCCAGAGGGTCCTTCTAATGGACTGCGAGGACAAGCCCTGCCGCCGGAGCCGTCTGGTTGATGCGCCGCCCCTCGGACATCTTTTTTTCCCTTCCCGTTGCTTTTCCCTTATAGGGCGCTTCGAACAATTCAGAGAGCCCTGATGAACGCCGCCCCCCGCCCCTTCGACGACATCCGCGCCCTCATCCTCAAAATGCCGGGGCCGGACGAGGCGGCCGTCGCCGCGGCGCGGGAGCGGGAGGGGCAGCTCACCAAGCCCGCCGGATCGCTCGGGCGGCTCGAGGAGATTTCTGCCTTCCTGGCCGGCTGGCAGGCCTCCGCCCGGCCGCATGTCGACAAGCCGCTGGTCGCCGTCTTTGCCGGCAACCACGGCGTCGTCGCCAAGGGCGTGTCGCCTTATCCGCAGTCGGTCACGCAGGCGATGGTGGCGAATTTCACTGCGGGCGGCGCCGCGATCAACCAGATCTGCAAGACCTTCGACATCTCGCTCAAGGTCTACGAACTCGCGCTGGAGAAGCCGACCGGCGACATCACTGAGGGACCCGCGATGGACGAGCGGACCTGCGCCGGCACGATCGCCTTCGGCATGGAGGCGCTCGCCTCCCAGCCGGACCTGCTCGCGCTCGGCGAAATGGGCATCGGCAACACGACCGCCGCGGCGGCGATCTGCCATGCCCTTTACGGCGGCGAGCCGGAGGACTGGGTCGGACGCGGCGCCGGCGTCGACGACGCGGGCCTCAAGCGCAAGGCGGAGGCGGTGCGCGCCGCGGTCGCGCGCCACAAGGCGCATTTCTCCGATCCGCTCGAGGTTCTGGCGCGGCTCGGCGGGCGGGAGATCGCCGCCATGGCCGGCGCGATCCTCGCGGCGCGCCTGCGCCGCACGCCGGTCGTGCTCGACGGCTTCGTCGTCTGCGTCCGCCGCGGCGGTCCTGCAGGCGCTCGACACGACCGCGCTCGACCATTGCCTCGCCGGCCACGTCTCGGCCGAGCGGGCGCACCGCGAAGCGCTGAAGCGGCTCGGCAAGGCGCCGCTGCTCGATCTCGGCATGCGGCTCGGCGAAGGTTCGGGCGCGGCGCTGGCGGTCGGAATCGTCAAGGCCGCCGTCGCCTGCCACAACGGCATGGCGACCTTCGCCGAGGCGGGGGTGGCCGGCAAGGAAGGATAAGCTTCACAGAGAGGTCTTCGATGGACGAGCGGCGGTGGAGCGCGGTCGACGCCTATTTCACCAGGACCATCGTCAGGCAGGACGGCGCCCTGGAGGCGGCGCTGGCCGCCAACGCCGCCGCGGGCCTGCCGCAGATCGACGTTTCGCCGCCGCACGGCAAGCTGCTCCATCTGCTGGCGCGCATGGCGCACGCGCAGCAAAGCGCTCGAGATCGGGGCGCTCGGCGGCTATTCCACGATCTGGATCGCCCGCGCGCTGCCGCCGGGCGGCCGGCTCGTGACGCTCGAGGCCTCCGAGAAGCATGCGGCGGTGGCGCGACGCAACATCGCGGGGGCGGGCTTGAGCGACAAGGTCGAGGTGCGGGTCGGCGCGGCGCTCGACCTTCTGCCGAAGATCGAGGCCGAGGGGCTCGGGCCTTTCGATTTCGTCTTCATCGACGCCGACAAGTCGAACAACGCGAATTATCTGACCTGGGCTTTGCGCCTGTCGCGGCCGGGGACCGTGATCGTCGTCGACAACGTGGTCCGGGAGGGCGCGATCGTGGACGGCAGCGGCGTCGGATCCGGGCACGGCAGGCGTGCGCCGCATGTTCGAATTGATGGCGCGCGAGCCGCGCCTGCAGGCGACGGCGATCCAGACGGTCGGCGTCCAAAGGCTGGGACGGTTTCGCGCTGGCGATCGTCGAGTGAGGCTGGACGAGCCTCGCAAAGCCGGCGTTATTCCCAGCCTTTGCGGCGCCGTTTGCGGGCGACTTGCCGCCCCGCCGCGGCGTCCGCGCCGCCCGTGTGATTTGTCGCCTGGTCCGACAAGAGGAAACTCTTCGGGACGACGGCCGCGCCGCGCCCGAACACCAGATATTGGGGGTCTGGAGCCGCCGGCCATACCATCATCTGCCGGCACGGAATGAATGTTTTCAAGCCGTTGCGGCGCCATTTTCGGGCTGAGCGACCGCCTGCTCACTCAAGGAACACCCCGCCTGAAGGCCGCGTCACATCCCCCGCTCGACCCTCCTTCGCCGCAAGG
>CAVYIZ010000022.1:0-98851 GCA_963768555.1 uncultured Alphaproteobacteria bacterium | reverse complement strand
CCGCGGCGCCTCCAGCTTTTCGCGGTGGGGCGCCGCGACGGCTTAAAGGATCGCCCAGACCCGCGCGCTTGGCGCCGCCAGCGATCCCCGACAATCGGCGCCAGTGGTATTCCCCGATCAGCGGAAATCCGTCCGCAAGAGGGGGGCTTGGGAGTTGCAGAGTGACAGTTTTTCGGTGTTTCGCACCTAAGCCTTTGAAATAGCCTGTGCGCTACGACTTTTGTGCGGGCCATCGCGGGTGTCAAAGGCTTTTCTTGAACAGAGACGCGTCGCAAGAGCGGGTTGGACCTTTTTATTTTGCGCAAACTGCGCCTGACAGCGTTGCCTCCTTTTCAGGCCCCAGTGCGGCGTCTCTTGAGGTCCCCATGTCCAAAGCTCTGCTCGTCACCGGCGGCTCGCGCGGCATCGGACGCGCCAGCGCCCTGCTCGCCGCGAGACGCGGCTGGTCGGTCGGCGTCAATTATCGCGACGATGCGAAAGCGGCGGACGCGGTCGTCGAGACGATCGAGAAGGAGGGCGGGCGCGCGGTCGCGCTGAGGGCGACGTCGCCGACGAGGCCGATGTCGTCGCCATCTTCGACCAGGCGACGCACGCGCTGGGGCCGCTGACCGGGGTCGTCGCCAACGCCGGGATCGTCGCGCCGACCGCGCGGCTCGCGGACATGAGCGCCGAGCGCATGCGGCGCGTCTTCGAGGTCAACCTGCTCGGCGCCTGCCTGACGGCGCGCGAGGCGGCCCGCCGGATGTCGAAGTTGGCCGGCGGCGCGGGCGGTTCGATCGTCCTGATGTCGTCGGCCGCGGCCCGGCCGGTTCGCCGAACCCCTATGTCGACTACGCCGGCTCGAAGGGCGCGATCGACACCCTGACCATCGGTCTTTCGAAGGAGCTCGGTCCGGAGGGCGTGAGGGTCAACGCGATCCGCCCCGGCCTCATCGAGACGGAAATCCACGCCAGCGGCGGCGAACCCGACCGCGCCCGCACGCTCGGCCGCTCCGTTCCGCTCGGTCGGCCGGAGCGGCGGAGGAAATCGCCGAAGCGGCGATCTGGCTCCTGAGCGACGCCGCCTCTTACGTCGCCGGCGCGATTTTCGACGTGACCGGCGGACGCTAGGCCGCGCCCCGTCGATCCGCCGGTTCTTTGAAAGGCGCGAAGCAATTCCGGAGCTGCGCTCTCCTCCCGCGCCTCCCGAATTGCTTCGCTTCGCTGCGGGCGCGGTCTTCGCCGCCGCTCGCCGACATGAGCAGCGACCCAGGAGCCAAGGGGGAACGGCGGAGGCTCCCGGACCGCTGCCTCGCGTCGCTTTGCGCGAGCACGATAGCTCCTATCTACTCGGCTCATTCGGCGGCCGCATTGATCCAGCGCAATCGAACGGCCGAAAACTGAGATCACCTTCCGTTTTGCGACGACGGGTCACATTGCCGAGCGCCGAGGCTCGGTCCCTCGCGCGACAGCCGCGCGCGCCTTCGGCGCGCGGTGCGCCGGCGGGCGAAGTCCCTCTCCTGTCTCCGGAAGAGGGGCTTCGCCTTTCACCGGAACAGCGGCGAGACGAAAATCGCCAGCGCGACCAGCTGGCCTACGCCGAATGCCGCCGAGCGCAGCGGCTGGCGGCCGGAAATATAGGCCGCCATGTGCCCGATGCGGATCAGGACGTAGACGACCGCGAGCACGTCGGCGATCCGGCTCGGACCGCCGACCATATGCGCCACGATCACCGCCGCGGCAAACCACGGAAACGTTTCGAGGCCATTGAGGTGGGCGCCATATGCGCGCACCGACTTCCCGACCAGGTTGCCGACGTGGTAGCGCGGCTGGTTCGGATCGATGCCCTTGACGAAGCCGAACGCGACATAGGGCAGGGTCGCGGCGATGAAGATGCACCAGATTGCGATGGTCATGAAAGAGCGCCTCCCACGCCGCGCCAATCGCGCGGCGCCGATAATGCGCATCGATTGCGACGCGGCTGTCAACGGGTTGCTCCCCTATTGCGTCCGGGCGACTCGCGGACGATCCGCCGCCGCGATCGCCGAAGCGGAACGCCTCGTTTCGCGCCCTTTGCTCGCGGCCGCGCCAGCCGATCTTGAAGTTAAGCTATTGATTCCTAGATGAAAGATGGTCCAGAATAAGGTGCGTCTTTATGTGCGCCGCCCGGCGGAATGGGCTAGACCGTGCCCTTGCGATCTGAGGAAGCGAATTGAGCGACATCCGCGACGAACGGCCGGGCCCCGAGGGGCCGTCCGACATCAGGCCCGTCTCGATCCTCGACGAAATGAAGCGCTCTATCTCGATTACGCGATGAGCGTGATCGTGAGCCGTGCGCTGCCCGACGTCCGGGACGGCCTCAAGCCTGTTCACCGTCGCATCCTCTATGCGATGCACGAGCTCAATTTCACGCCCGACCGGCCCTATAACAAGTCGTCGCGCACGGTCGGCGATACGATGGGCAAGTACCATCCGCACGGGGACCTCGCGATCTACGACGCCCTCGTCCGCATGGCGCAGGACTTCTCGATGCGCGCCCCGCTCATCGACGGGCAGGGCAACTTCGGCTCGGTCGACGGCGATCCGCCCGCAGCGTCCCGCTACACCGAGGCGAGGCTCGACCGGGTCGCGATCGCGCTCCTCGACGACCTCGACAAGGACACGGTCGACTTCAAGCCGAACTACGACGAGAAGGAGCAGGAGCCGGCCGTTCTGCCAGCGCGGTTCCCGAACCTGCTGGTCAACGGGGCCGGCGGCATCGCCGTCGGCATGGCGACGAACATCCCGCCGCATAATCTCGGCGAAACGATCGACGCGCTGCTTGCGATGATGGAGAAGCCCGACATCACGCTCGACGAGCTGATGGAGCACATCCCGGGACCGGACTTCCCGACCGGCGCATCGATCCTCGGCCGGGCCGGCATCCGGGCGGCTTATGCGACCGGCCGGGGCTCGATCACCATGCGGGCCAAGGTGTCGGTCGAGGAGTTGCGCAAGGACCGCGAGGCGCTGATCGTCAGCGAGATCCCCTATCAGGTCAACAAGGCGACGCTGATCGAGCGAATCGCCGAACTTGTGCGCGAGAAGCGGATCGAAGGCATCGCCGACCTGCGCGACGAGTCCGATCGCGAAGGTATGCGCATCGTCATCGAACTCAAGCGGGACGCGGTCGCCGACGTGGTGCTGAACCAGCTCTGGCGGTTCACCGCGCTGCAGTCGAGCTTCGGCGCGAACATGATCGCGCTGAACGGCGGCCGGCCGGAAATGCTGACGCTGCACGACATGCTGCGCGCGTTCCTCGACTTCCGCGAGGACGTCGTCACCCGCCGCACCAAGTTCCTGCTCGCCAAGGCGCGCGACAACGCGCACATCCAGGTGGGGCTCGCGATCGCGGTGGCCAACATCGACGAGGTGATCCGCCTCATCCGGACATCGCCGGATTCCGCCGCGGCGCGCGCGGCGCTGATGGAGCGGGCGTGGCCCGCGCGCGACATGGCGCCGTTGATCGCGCTCATCGCCGATCCGCGCCACGTCCTCGACGCGGACGACTCGATCCGCCTGTCGGAGACGCAGGCGCGCGCCATCCTCGAGCTTCGCCTTGCGCGCCTGACCGCGCTCGGGCGGGAGGAGATCGCCGAGGCGCTCGAGAAGCTGTCGGCGGAAATCGCGGACTATCTCGACATCCTGGGTTCCCGCGTCCGTCTCATGGGAATCATCCGCGACGAGCTCGTCAAGGTGAAGACCGACTTCGCCACGCCGCGCCGCACCGAAATCCTCGACAGCGACGCCGACATGGACGACGAGGACCTGATCCAGCGCGAGGACATGGTCGTGTTGGTCAGTCACGCCGGTTACATCAAGCGCGCGCCGCTCTCGACCTACCGGGCGCAACGCCGCGGCGGCAAGGGCCGCGCCGGCATGGCGACGCGCGAGGAGGATTTCGTCGCCAGGCTGTTCGTCGCCTCGACCCATCAGCCGGTGCTGTTCTTCTCGTCGGCCGGGCAGGTCTACAAGGAGAAGGTCTGGCGCCTGCCGCTCGCGGCCCCCCAGGGGCGCGGCAAGGCGCTCGTCAATCTGCTGCCGCTCGAAACGGACGAGCGCATCACCACCATCATGCCGCTGCCGGAGGACGAGGCGAGCTGGGAATCCTACGACGTCATGTTCGCCACCACCCGCGGCACGGTGAGGCGCAACAAGCTCAGCGACTTCGCCCAGGTCAACCGCTCGGGCAAGATCGCCATGCGGCTCGACGAGGGCGAGCGGATCGTCGACGTGCAGCTTTGCTCCGACAAGGACGACGTGCTGCTGACGACGGCGCGCGGACAATGCATCCGCTTCGCGGTCGGCGACGTCCGCGTGTTCAAGGGCCGCGACTCGATGGGCGTGCGCGGGATCGCGCTCGACAAAGGCGACAGCGTGATCTCGCTCGCCATCCTCAATTCCTTCGACGCGACGCCTGCGGAACGCTCCGCCTACCTCAAACAGCGCCGGGCGATGGCCGGCGAGCCCGTCGAGGAGGCGGGCGAAGCGGAGATCGAGCCCGAGAACGGCGCCGAACCGAACGGCTCGACCCTCTCGCCGGAACGCTTCGCGGCGATGAAGGAGGCCGAGCAGGTGATCCTGACCGTGTCGGAGCGCGGCTACGGCAAGCGCACGTCATCCTACGAGTACCGCGTCGCCGGGCGCGGCGGCAAAGGCATCGTCGCCATGGCCGTCAACGCCCGCAACGGCTCGCTGGTCGCCTCCTTCCCGGTCCAGGACAGCGACGAGATCATGCTGGTGACCGACGGCGGCCAGCTGATCCGCGTGCCGGTCGCCGGCATCCGCATCGCCGGACGCACGACGCAAGGGGTCATCGTGTTCCACACCGCCGAACAGGAGCGGGTCGTCTCGGTCGACCGGATCGGCGAAGCGGAAGCCGAGGCGGAGGAGGAGTAGCCGCGCCCGGGACGGCTGCGCGCAAACGTGAAGCGCGCGGGCGATTTCAAGGGCTTGGGCGCCGAAATCTGCAATTGGCAAGAACTTGTTTGCTTTTTTCGAGCGGGGCAAGCTTGGCAAGGATTTGTCGAGCGAGTTGCGAACTTCCCGCTGGCCGTCCCTACCGCGCCGCCGGCAGCCTTGCGGAGTTCCCGCGCGCGGCGCGCGGTTTGCGCGTAGACCGGTCCTCGCCCGCCCGTCCGATAAGGCGTCTTACCATTTGTTGATCAGATCGTCGGAACCTGACCTCCTTCATCCGGTTGTCCCGCTCACAGAAGAGAACCGCATGATCAAGCCCACCGCGCTGGCACTCGCCTTGGCCGCCGCGCTCGCGCCGGCCGCCGCGCTCGCGCAGACCCCCTACGGCTATTACGGCTATTCGGGCCCGCCCGCGGCCCACGGAAGAGTTCACCATTCGCACATGCGGCGCATCCCCCGCGAGGCGCGGATCGCGCGGCCGACTTTCGGCCGGGTTCCGCCCGAGGACCAGAACATTCCCCGATTTCCCGCGACCCGAACGACTGCGTCAAGACCATGTGCACCTGCCTGGCCGGCGGCGGCTGCTGATCGGGACCTTCACGCTCTGCGAGATGGCGACGGTTTACTCAACTCCCATTTCGCCGGCGAAGCGGGTCCTGCGGGTCAAAGCCCGTCTTGCGAAAGACGGGCGTCTTACGACGCCCTATGCGCGCCTCCTCCGCTTCCCCGGCTCAAGCCCGTGGGCTTCGGCGGCCCTTCGGGTGACGAGGCCATTCCTGGAATACGAAGCCCAGATGCGCCGGCCCGGCTGCTCGGCGGCAAAGCGGCTGGCTGGACCGCCTCGGGAAGGGGCCAATTGCTGATGGCGACCGGAAGCTCGACGTCTATGGCCAAGTCAGCGCCGTGGAGGGGAAAGTCCACCGGCATGGGGCAATTTACGATTGAAGACTTGACGGACTAGCCATCGCGTAGGCGGAGGGTCAGCCAACTCCCTTGTCGAGACGGCCGACGGCCGGCTCGGGCGGCGATTGCGCCGCCCGAGCCATGATCCAGCCGAACCGCGCCGCCTCGCGCGTTTCAACGCGCATCAACGCCGTATATCGAACGCCCCGTTGAGCGCGACCGAATAACGTCGCTCGCCACGACGGGCGCTGTTTCCTCCGGCGGGGCGACGCCAGGTCGCGGTCCGCGCTGAACGACAAGCGCGACGGCGCGCCGCCTCACGGCTGGTTCGTGGGTTGCTGCGTCTGGGTCTGATTGGAGGCCGCTGGCTTCTGCTTGCTCTTTTCGTTGGCCATGTGATGGCCGACGGCGCAGCCGCCGATCGCGCCGAGGACGGCGTGGTGGCCGGCGAAATGGCCGGCCACGCCGCCGACCGCCGCACCCTTGAGGCAGCCTTTCGCTTCGGCCGAGGAGGAAGCGGCCAGCGGGGCGAGCGCCAGCGCGAGCGCGGCGGCGAAAATCGGGGATTTCATGTCAGGGTTTCCTCTCTTGGGCATCCTCTTAAATCCGCTGGCGGGTCATAGAGTTCCGCCTGGCGAGCCTATCCGGGCGGGTCGGAGACCCGGGCGGGTCGGAGACCTGCGCGAGCCCCAGCGAGTTGGCAGACCCAGGTCGGCCCGTCGTCGTCAAGGCGCTCACGCGCCTCCTCCGCTGCGCTCCAACCCTTCGGGTGGCGACGCCGTCCCGACGCGGCGTTGTCTCGCCATGGACTTCGACGCCGCGGTCCGGCGCCTTGCCGCCGGTCCCGCGCGTCGAAGTCCATGGCTGATAAAGGGCCTGAGCCGCGCAGAGGGGCCAAGGCTCGCCGAAGGCGACCCGCGTAGCGGCCTTGACGTCGAGCACGGATCAGGCAGAGCGGACGACGCCCGTTTTGCCTCTGGTCAAAAAGGGGTTGAGTAAAGATCGCGGTAGGGACGTCCATTACTGGACGCCCCCCGCACAGATCCGGACGGGCCCAATTAAGGCATCCGGTTCCTGCCTCGGGTGTCTGACGGCGAAGCGGATGTTGCCGCTTTCCGTATGCGCGCCAGCGCCGGTGACGCGTCGGCCCGGCACAGAGTCCAGGAACGCGCTTTGCTGGATCGCCTTCCCCTTGGCCCCCGCCCTTGGCTCCACCGGCTCCTCGGCCGGTCGCCCGGCTCCGTTCGTCGGCTTCTCAGCTACTATGGCGGAGTGTGACTTCTCCTGTCCGTTCATCACCGGCTACGGCTCGTCGCCTTCCCGACGCGATCCGGCGGCGCGAACGCCCCGGATGGGCAAGAGATCTCCCGGTTTCCGATCGAGGAGCTTGCGCACATGCCAGGGTCTGCGACCTCGCGGGACCGGCGATGCGCTCGCATTGACGCGCACCCCCATGTTGCCTTCCGCCGTGACAAAAGCGTCGGCGTCCCGATTGATAATTTCGCGGCTCAATGGCTGGCCTATGCATTCCCCTGCCGACGCTTCGTCTCCGGCCTCGCGACCGAAAACGCACGGCTCGGGGCCGGTGTGGTTCGCTACTCCTTCACCGCAGTGGACTTGCACCACCTACTCCTCGCCGGCCTCCCGGCGCACTGTCAACGTAACCAAAGGATTGTCAGCGACTCTCGGGCGACACTCTTTTTCTAAGCCCCTCCTTCTGGCCGGCGACCGTGTTCTCTGCTCCGATCGATCGGTTGTGAACGGCGGCGGCGGGCGGAACGGCTACGACAGAACCGGACAAGCGGCGGTCTCCTTCAGGAATTCAGCGCAAGAACAGATATAGAACAGCCTCGCCACCTTGGCAAGAAAATATTGGTTTTTCTCAGGAGCGCCACCGTAGCTCGGTCCGGGCTGACTTTCGGCTGCTCAGGGCGCGGGTCCCCTTCTCCCGTTCGGGAGAAGGTAGCGCGGAGCGCCGGATGAGGGTGCTTACCGACGCGATTATCCGCTAAGCCGCGCGTCCGCGGCCAACCCCGGCCGCCTATGCCCTCATCCCCGGCCCTTCTCCCGAGCGGGAGAAGGGGGCGCGCTCGGGAAATGTGTGCGCCGGCTAGCCACGTCGGCCCGTCGTCGTCATCAAGGCGGAAGACCGCCGTTTTGCCTACAACCTCCGGTGATTCTTCCGTCACAACGCGCTATTCTCCGCCCCGACGGGGGCGAACGCATGCCGCGTTGGTTTCTGAGCTATCACACGCCGGACCAGTCGCTGGCCGAGCGGCTGAAGAGCGCCATCGAGCGCAAGGACCCGGCGTCCAGCGTGTTCTTCGCGCCTTCGAACCTGCGCGCGGGCGGCGCGTGGACCGCGCAGCTTGCCCAGGAGATCGCGGCGGCGAGCGCCTTCATCCTGCTCATCGGCGAAGCCGGCGTCGGCAAATGGCAGGTCCCCGAATATGACGAAGCGCTCGACCGCTGGGTGAAGTCGGAGCCGCCGTTCCCGCTCGTCGTCGTCCTGCAAGAAGGGCAGACCGCGCCCGGACTGCCCTTCTTGCGCCAGCTGCACTGGATCGTCACGCACGACCCGGCGTCCGAAAAGGACGTCGCCCGGATTTTCGACGCGGCGTCGGGCGTCGGCGGGCGCCCCTCCGAGCTGTGGCGCTACGCTTCTCCCTACCGCGGCCTCGAAGCGATGGAGGAGAAGGACAGCGACTATTTCTTCGGCCGGACCCGGGAGACGATCGAGGCCCTCGACGCGCTGGCCGCGAAGGGCCGGCTCCCGGTGCTGATCGGCAATTCGGGCGTCGGCAAATCGTCGCTCGCGCAGGCGGGCGTTCTGGCGGCGCTCAAGCGTCAGGCGTGGCCCGACAAGTCGCTCGCGTCCAAGCCTTGGCCCGCGGTCTTTCACAACAGCCGCCAGTGGGGCTTTCTGACGTTGAAACCCGGCGCCGAGCCGATCAAGGCGCTGGTCGACTGCTTCCTCGACGCCTGGCAATTCGAGGCGACCGATCCCGAGCGGGTGAGGCGGCAGCAGGGCTGGATCGAGCTTTTGCAGGGCAAGGCGAAGCTCTCCGATCTGATCGACGCCACCGAGCGCCGCCACGCGGAGCTCGATCAACCGAAGCCCGGCCTTCTGTCTCTATGTCGATCAGGGCGAGGAGCTCTACACGCCTGCCGCAGAACCTGACCGCCGGCGCTTCTCCCAACTCCTGGGCGAGGCGCTGTCCGACCCGCGCCTGCGTATGATGATGAGCCTGCGCTCCGATTTCCTCGGGTTTCTGCAAAGCGACGCGCCGCTGTTCAACGTGCGTCGGCTTGTCGAGACGCCGCCGCTTGGCGAAGAGCAGCTGCGCGAGGTGGTGAGCCGGCCGGCGCAAGCGCCCGGGGCCCGCTTCGAGACCGACCGCCTCGTCGAAATCCTGGCGCAGCGCGCCGCGGAGGATTCGGTCAAGGACGCGGGCGCGCTGCCGCTCCTCTCCTACACGCTCGACGACATGTGGCGGGCGATGCTGAAAGCCGGGGATGGCGTCCTGCGGTTTCCCGCGCAATCCGTCGATCTCGGCCGCGTGCTGGTCGAGCGCGCCGACCGGTTTCTCGCCGAGCGGCCCGGCGCCGAGGAGGCGCTCAGGCGCATCCTCACGCTCAAGCTCGCGACCGTGCGCGAGGACGGCGAGCCGACGCGGCGCCGCGCCTTTCGCGCCGAGTTCTCGGACGAGGAGTGGCGTCTCGTCTCCGAACTTGCCGGCTATCCCAATCGTCTTCTCGTCACGGCTTCGACCGAGGCGGGCGAGACCTACGCCGAAGTGGCGCACGAGGCGATCTTCCGGCGCTGGGGCAAGCTCAGGGAATGGATCGCCGCCGAGCGCGAATTCCTCGCCTGGCGGAGCGGATTGGAGGCGGCCCGCCGAGCCTGGGAGAAGGCGCCGGATCGGGACAAGGATGGCGCGCTGCTCATGGGCTTCGCACTCACGCAGGCGCAGAGGCAGCTTGGCCGGCGTTCCGGCGACCTTCCAGAAGCGGATCGAACGTATATCGTGCGGAGCCGCAAGGCGGCGCGGCGGCGCCAACGGCGGGCACAGGCGCTCGTCGGCGTGCTGGTCGCGGCGATCGCGGCGGGCGTGGCGGCCTGGTGGAACCAGGATCGGCTGAAGGAAGAGATATATGCGCTGTCGAACGTGACCGCCCTAGAACGGCGCAGGAGCGCACCCTCAAGCCGGGTCACCCATTCAAGGAATGCCGCGATTGCCCAAAAATGATCGTCGTGCCGGCGTCGCCTTTCAAGATGGGCTCGCCGGAAGGTCAAGGCGACAAGACCGAGCATCCACAGCACGACGTGACGATCGCAAGGCCGTTCGCGGTGGCGAAGTTCGAGCTGACCTTCGACGAATGGGATGCCTGCGCCGCCCACGGGGACTGCGCGCATGTCGGCGATAGCGGCTGGGAACGCGACCGGCGCCCGACGATCAACGTGAGCTGGGACGACGCGCAGACTTACGTGAAATGGCTCTCCCGGATCACCGGCAAGCCATATCGCCTGCTCTCCGAGGCCGAGTACGAATATGCCGCGCGCGCCGGAACCCAGACGGCCTATCCCTGGGGCCCTGAGATCAAGCTGAATGGCAAGGCGATGGCCAATTGCGCGGGCTGCGGCAGCCAATGGGACGGCAAGCAGACGGCGCCGGCCGGCTCGTTTCCCGCGAACCGGTTCGGTCTCTACGACATGGTCGGCAACGTCTGGGAGTGGACGGAGGATTGTTGGAACCCGAACTACAAGGGAGCCCCCGTCGACGGCTTGGCATGGACGAGCGGAGACTGCAATATCCGCGTCGTCCGCGGCGGATCCTGGGTCAGCCTTCCAGTCCGCTCGGCGGCCCGCAGCAGGGGCTACACCGGCGACCGGAGCCTCGACCTCGGCTTCCGGGTCGCCCGGACGCTTACCCCTTAAGTCTTGACCTCTTTACCTCCTGGGGTCCAGGGGCGAAGCCCCTGGTCGAGTTTTTTTGAGGGCATGGCGATGGCGGACAATTCGAAGCGCACGGGCGCGGCGCTCGAGGCGCATTATCAGTTCCTCCTCTGGCTTCTGCCGACCCTGGAGAAATTCCCGAGAAGCCACAATTCACGCTTGGCGATCCAACGGGAGAGATTTACGGGCGCCCGGACCGCGTCATGGCCGGGCTTGGCCCGGCCATCCACGAGGGCGCCGATAGGCGCCTCTTGGAGGCGCGGCGCCGCCTCGCGTAACGGCTTCACCAGTTCAATTCGTCGTACAGATCACGCCAGTCGCGGTTTTCAGCGTGGATCAGCCGGACCTTCCATGCGCGCGGCCAGTGCTTGATGTTGCTCTCTCGCTGGATGGCGACGCGAATGTCTTCATGGAACTCCATCCAGACCAGACGCTTCAGGCCGTAGCGACGAGTGAAACCCTCGATCAGGCCCTCGCGATGCTCGTGGGCGCGCCGTCCGATATTGGACGTCACGCCGGTGTAGAGGGCGCCGTTCGGACGGTTCGTGACTATGTAGACCCAGCCGCCACGCATGGTTGACCATGCTATCTGACTCCGGGGCGCTGACAAAGACGTGGATGGCCGGGACAAGCCCGGCCATGACGCCGTCCGCCACCCCGCCGTCTTGCAGATCTGGGGATCGCGGATCGAGCAATATCTCGCCGGCCGGCGGCTGAAGCTTCACCCGCGCAAGACTTTCGTCTCATCGTGCCGGGAGCCGGCGCAGTTTCTTGGCTTCGTGCTTTATGACAATGGACGTCGCCGTCTCCCGGAAGACAACGTGCGGCGCTTCCGCAACCGTTTGCGCGGCCTGCGCGATCAATGGCGAGCCGGCAGTATCGACCTTGAAGACGTCGACGCCCGCGTGCGCGCCTGGATCGCACACGCCGAGCATGCCGATACATGGCGATTGCGCCATGCGATCTTCCGGGGCGGCCGGTTCGATCCGGCCAAAGCCCCCGAAGCCTGGACGGCCCCTTGTCGCTGTCCTCCGCGGCGGCTCCTGGAACAACAATCCAGACAACCTCCGCTCGGCGGCCCGCAACAGGAACAACACCGACAACCGGAACAACAACCTCGGCTTCCGGGTCGCCCGTACGCTTTCCGCCGGAGCCGGCGCCGTCACGGCGGCGCTGGGTGTGCGCCAAGCGTCCAGGGTCGTCCATGATGAGCACGGCCGGAGCCGGGATGGCGTCCGGTACCGCGCCGGCGCCGGTCCTGGGAGACGCATGGGCTCCGACCGGCGCCGCCAGCTCTTCGCCCCTGTCTGCGCCGCATCGGTCGAAAGGCCCAAGGGCCTTCCTGCCGACCGACCGAGCGCGCCGTCGCGGCGGCGTGAGCGGCGCGGCCGAAACGACGGCCGCAGTCAGCCCGAGCAATCATCCCGCGAGATCCCAGCAGGGCCGGGGCGAAGCGGTCGACGAAAAAGTCCGCGAAAGCCCGCACCATCGGCGAGAGGTGGCGGGAATGCAGAAAGACCGCGCCGATCGAAGTGTGGATCGCCGCGGCGCTGCGCTCCTCGCGTCGGCAATTCCGCGAAAACGGGACATGCGCTATGAGAGACCCATGACCCGACGCGCATGCGACGTCCTGCTCGACATCCTTCGCGACGAGGGGATCACCCATGTGTTCGGCAACCCGGGCTCGACCGAAATGCCGCTGATGGACGCGCTGGTCGACGCGCCCGACATCAAGTACGTGCTCGGCCTGCAGCGACGGCGGTCGGCATGGCGGACGGCTGGGCGCTGGCCGCGGGGGGGGTGGGCCTATGACGAGATCGCGCGGGAGGAGCGGCTGACGGCGGCGCGCGTGCGGCAGATCGTCTCGGAAGTTCTGCAGAAGCGGCAGGTCGACGACAGCATGGCGCATGCGCTCCTGCAGCTCTCCCGGCTCGGCCCCGCGGTGCAACTGGCGGGCGAGGCGGTTGCGAGAGGCGACCTCCAGGCGATCTGGCCCCTGCTCGGGGCTCTCGACCGGCTCGACCGCTACCAGAAGGACGCCCGCGCCATTCACCGCGACAACGAGGAAATCCGCCATAAACTGTACGCCAAGATCGCCCGGCTCGCCGAGGCGGCTACAGAAAATACGGCCCCAGTCCGGAGCCGGAGCCGGAGCCGGAAAAATCCGAACCCTTCCCCCCCGCCCCAGCCTTCGTCCCCGCTTCAGGACGCAATCGCCGCGGCCGGAGAACTCCGGTGTCCGCCCCCTGCGGCCCGGGAACTTGTGATCAGCTTTGTGGAGGGGAGGGGCCCCCCGTCGGATGCGTCGCAAGCCATTGAAATCGCTTTTGGGCCGCCTGGAGCGCGTTCGCGGCAGGCACCGCGCGGTTTTGCAGGGAAGCGCCGGCGCGACACAAATCTCTGGGCCGCCGTCCCGCCGCCTTCCCCCGCCCGCTATGAGCCGACGTTCAGCTTCATGCACGTCCATTGGCGGAGCGCCAGGTAGATCGTGTCGTGCAGGGTGATCGTCCCGGCCGACTCGCCGATCACCGGCGGCGTGTAGGTGTAAGTGACGGTCCCCATGATGAGATTTGTCCCGGCCGTCCAGGTCGAGGGTGGGGGCGGGGGCGGCAGCGTGACGGCGTGCGCCGTCGTCGCCAGGGCGGTTCCGTGCGATGGCATGGGCTCGCTCCACTGGACGGTCGCGGTCGTTCCCCCTGTGTCGATGCTGATCTCGGACACGACCATCGTCATGTTCGAGACGTTGGTCCCCGTCACCGGGTTCGACCCCGAGTTCGGGACGACATAGGGATAGAGAACGTTGGCCGCGTTGTTGAGCAGGTTGTCGACCGTCGACTGGTTGACCGAGGCTTGAGTGGATGCATTGCCCGGGGTGCAGGTGCCACTCGCCGGCGGGGTCGTCCCCTGCTGCGACACCAGGTCGGTGATCGTGTGGGCGGTCAACGTGACCTTGCGCTGGATGGCGATCCCCTGGCCCCAGATCGCGATCAGGCCGAGCAGAGCCACCGCCACGGGCGCGATGAGGGCGGCCTCGACCGCCGCGACTCCCTTTTCGTCCCGGAGCCATCGGCGCTGAGTTTCAAACCGCACGAGCCGCATGAAGCGCCCCTATTGCTCGTTCTGGAAGACTTGCGTCGAAGTGAGGAGCAGCGTTCCGTTCGCGAGATCGCTGAAGACGAGGCCGAGCGGCCCGGCGACGACCGGCCACTGATACATGACCCGCAAGATCTCGAGCGTTCCCGGCGAGCCGGGATTGTAATTCCAGCTGTTCGTCACCTGACCGGACGAATTGTAGGTCAGGGTCGGCGGCGTCATGGTGAGCGCGTCGCTGGAATTGGCGGAAATTGTCTGCGCCTCGAGGTCGACCATGACGTTCGAGCAGGTGAACAGGGCCGGCAGATAGCCGCAGACCGCGGTCGCGAAACTCGCCTGTCCGGCTGTGCCGGACGCCGGGGCCTGGTTGGTGAGAACGAGGCGCGCGGCCTGCTCGGCCGCATCTTCGAGTTCCGCCTGGGCCAGGTAGATGACCGCGATCTGCATTGCGCCGAGGATCAGCGCGATCACGAGCGGCGCGACCAGGGCGAACTCCACCGCCGTCGTCGCGCCGGTGTCGGCGGGAAAAGCGAGCCAGAGCTTGTATCTGGCCCGCGCCCTCAACAGTCCGAGCCGCATGTTGCAACCCCGGGACGCGTCCTATTGGACGAGCTGCGGCGCAAGGCCGTAGTCGGCCGTCTGACTCGCGACATAGCCGGAAGCGTATACTCCGGGCTCCGGACCGCAGGTCGTCGTCACGGTGTAGAAGAAGTCCTGCTGCGGCGTCGTGCTCGCATTCTGGGCGGAGGAAAGCGCCGTGGAGAAGCTCGTTCCGACGATGCTGCCGCCGTCTTCCCATTCGTGCCCGACCGTCTGCCCGCATGGGAACATCGTTGTCGGGGACGACCCGCTCGCCAACTGCACCAACGCGCTTGTCGAGAAGGCGTTCGCGTTCGTATAAGATTCGGTGGGCAGGAAGCTGACGAAAAGGAATTGCCACGGCTGCGTGTTGCTCGAGTTGTAGGAAGCGTTCGAGCCGGTGTACGGATTGCAGATCCCATTATAGCTGGAATAGGCCGGGTTTGAGCCCTGGTTGAGCTCGGACTCCGAACAGACGGTCCAGTCGACACTCTCCTGCACCGGCGGGCCGTACGTATTGGCGCAGCTGGTATACTGGGATCCGGACTTGCCGGCGCACTTCGACGCGACGGTCGCGTTGATGGCCGTTTGCGCAGCCGATTGGGTGGCGTAGCACGCGCCGGGGAACGCAAGTTGGTTCGACGACCAGTTCTTGTACATCCAGGGCGCGGCAGGCGAGCACGGGCCTTGCATGACGTTTTCGACCATGAAGAAGTCGGCGTATTGGCCGAGGTTGACCGACGTCGGTCCTGTCAGCGTCCCGTAGCCGGACCCCAAGCTGCCAAGTTTCAGGCCGGTCGTCCCATTGGCGGGGTCGGACCCGACGGTGACGTTGTAGGAGCCGCTCGCCGAGTTGAGGTTTATGGGCTGATAGGTCCAGGTCGCGAGCGCCGTATAGGAGCTGGCCGCAGAGCCGTTGGCGAAGGGCAATGCATAGAGCGTCACGGTCTTGTAGTACCATCCCTTGGCGCCAATCAGGTTCAAGGTGATCTGCTGCGGCCATTGCAGGCTCGCCCCGGCGGTCGCCGAGCTGGTGAGGGTCTGGGAGTTCGAACCCGGCAACCAGGAGACGTTGTTGAAGACGGGCGTATAGGTCGTCGTCCCTTTCAGATAGAACTGCCCGACCTGCAGGGTCTGGCCGCCTGCAGTCGTGCAGTCGCCTCCCGTGATGAGACAGGCGTGAAAATCGGATACGGTCGTGTTCACAGGCCCGTTCGCGGTGAGGTAGGCCTGCGCGGCGGTCTGCAGCGCCGAAACGTCATTGATGTACGTTCCGGGGTTCATCGCGCCCTGCTTCGCCGCGGCGAGGGCCGCTGAGTCGACGCCCGCCTGGAGCCGCGCTCGGGTGGTGACCGCGGTTGAGTAGTCGACGGCGGCGGCGGTCACGATGACCGCGACCAGTAGACCGCCCGCAAACAGGAGAGAGGTCGTCCCGCGCTGGTCGTTTCGAAAGGACCGAAGAATGTTTGACAGTCGTGTTTTCATGGCCGTGCTCGTCTTCCACATGGGCGAAACGCGAAAACGTGAATTGCGCTTCAAGACCGTTGATCGAGCTGTAGATGGAATTCATTACCGCTTGGTGTAATCAGTCGGTCAAAAATTCACTATTTCCCCTCTAGTAAGGTAAGCCAAAGTAAATATTGGAGCAGGAACGTTAATTTGCAAGGCAAATAATTCTGGAATAAATCGGCGGTATTGCCTTCGCAGGCGTTCCCGTTTGACGTTACGTAGAGTTAACTATAGTATTCGTCAATATGCTCATTTCCCTTGGCGGGCGGAACCGCTTACGCGCCTCGCTGCGCTCGCATGAGTTCTTTATTCTGATCGCGTGGGACCCGGTTCGCGCCCTGCTCTCCCAAGGCCCGTCAGCCTCGCACATCCTAATCCTGTGAGCTTTCCGCTCCCACCCCGTCACCGGCCCTCCGTCGAGTCTCATGAAATTTCCGTTGCGATTGTCTCTTTGGGTTTGGCCGCTCCTCGCGGGCGCGCTCGCGGCTCTCATCTACGGGCTTCAGCACCGAATGGGCATTGAGATCAACGCCGACGGATGGGCTTACTGGCAAGGGGGACAATCGATCGCGGACGGTTTGGGCTATCGTTACTTCTCCGGAGACCCGATTGTCGCGTGGCCGCCCTTGTACGGCCTTTATTTGTCGACCTGGATCAAGTTATGCGGCTCGAAGGCCCTCGTTCTTAATCTTTCGAACATTGTTTTGATATTTCTGCAAGGCGTTCTATGGACGCTAGTTTATCATTACTTGTACGAGGTTGAACTAAATTACGCCACCTTCAGGTATATCACAACTTTTGTTGCGCTATATGTGGCGCTCACAATTCCGCTGTACGAGAAGCAAATTCTTGCACACACCCTGTTATATACAATATTGCCAGTTTTTGTTATTACAAGCTGGAAGAAAATCAACAATTGCGGACATCTTGGTCGGTCTTACACGATAATAACAAGCTGTTTAGGAATCCTATTGGTGGAAACTCATATTTCCGGCATCGTATACGTCGCCGCGGCGGCATGCTTGTTTGCTGCTATTCCGAACGACTGTCGACGGGACCGGATGGTTGCCGCGCTCGCGGTTCTGGCCGTTCCATTGGCTGCGTGGATCCTCACAGCCTGGTGCCTCGCTCAGATAGGCGGACACCCTATTGAGGGGGGGCGATTTTCGTTCATCGAAACGCTATTGCAGATGTCTGACGGAATTAGTTACTTCTTTTTGCCCCGCCTCGGGCGAACATTTTGGTTGATTGCTTTGATTGTGTTTTCTGGACCATTGCTATCATGCTTTTCCAAGCTGCGCTCAAACCAAACGTCTTTCGTAACTGCTTTTTCTCTGATATCTCTATTTTTACTGACGGTCGCGTTCAGCATCACATGGCTCAATGGCTTCGTCAGCGAACCGCGACATCTGTTGATCGTTCCCTTGCTGGTCATCCCAATTCTCATATCATACCTTGTGACTTCCAAAACCGTCGGATTGAAAGCGGCGGCTCTTCTGGTATTTCTTGCGCCAGTTTCCAGGACGTTGTTTTGGAGTGATTCTGGAACTTCGGACGATTTCGTTCCAATTTATACTTCGATCAGCCCTATTCCTGGATTCGGCAAGACGCTCAACGTCAATGGAAAAACGTTGGTTGGCCCGATCGGGTGGGAGGAACCGGAAGGCGGTTATTCATCGTCCGGCGCTCCGCGTTGGGGGTCCTCACAAAGGGGGCCCGCTGCTTCCCGATAGCGGCGTTGTGTAAGCTGAATGCCGCGAGATTGAGGAGGCCGATCCAGCGCCTGAAGGAATCGCAACTCCATTCAGCGCGGCGACCATTCCGTCCGACACCTGCGGCGGCTCGTATCCGCAGGAGCCGGCCAAGAAAAAAGACCCCGCTCTGCCCGCCGCGAACCAATGGTCCGGCAGCTACACGCTTTCCAGCGTGGATGTTGGATGCGACTGGAATAGCCATGTTGCGAGACCGCGCGCGCCGGTTCCTTCTCTGCAATCGTGGGGCAACCGCAGTCGAATTCGCTCTCGTGACGCCCGCTTTCCTGGCGCTCATCCTCGGCGGCCTATCGGTATGCGTCCTGCTATATTCTGACGTCAGTCTACAGGACGCCGTGGAGCAGGGCGCGCGATGCTATTTATTGGGAACATGCGCCGCTCCGGCCACCTACGCTCTCGGCGCCTACCACCCGGGGTCGGCACCCCGACCTTCACTGCTCCCACCCCCATGCCGCATGCGGCCATCAGGTTAATGGGACGCTCACGCTGCCGATCGCCGCCGTGCTGATGAACATTACCGTGCCGCTGACCGCGAGCGCGTGCTTTCCCTGACCGTCGGGAGCGCGGCGAGACGGCTTCCCCTTGAGGCGGGCCATAACCAAGCCTGCCGGCGGCTCAGAAAATGGGCGTCGCAGGCGACGACGTTGTTGTGAGGGTCGCAGCGCCGCAGGATCACGTCGGCCGGCCTCGGCGCGCCCTATTCGGGGGACGGAAAGACTTGTGCCCGCATTACAAAACACCCGCCGCGCCGAATACCGCCGTCACTGTCGTTGAAGACACTGCCGGCGCCATTCGGCGCGGTTCGCGAGCGGACATTCCGGTACAAGCGGCCCCGCGTCCCGGAGCGGGGACGCGAGGCCGCAGAGGCTATCCTAAACCTGTCGTCAGCCGACCTTCTCGGCAGCGCGGACTTTCTTCGCGCCCTCGCGCTCCAGCAGGCTCGGGATATAGGCGCCGACGCCCGGCTGAAGGTCCTGCAACGAGACGAACCGTCCGTCCGCCAGACGCAGGCCGTCGCGATAGAGCCCGGTTTCGCGCTGGGCGAAAACGGCCTCGACTTCCGATCCGATCCCGTAGGTCGCCTGCATCGTGAAGGGGATATCGGTCAGGACGACCTTGGTGTCGCACTGCACGCAAACCGGAATTCTCGGATCGCCGGGGGCGGCAAATCCGATAGAGCCGCTCGGAAAGCGCGTCGTGACATAGAGTTCGCCCTCACGCGCAGGACGGGATCCATACATCTCCAACGAATAGTCGCACATGACACTCTCCTGTGTGCTGCGCGCCCACCCAGCATCCGCTCGCGGAATTCGTCGATTACAGTTTTTTTTCTAATCGACAAGCTAGAACAGCAATTGGGCTTTATTGAGAACAAGAGACGTCCACACATGGAAAGATTCGGACGCGTGCTGTTCCAGATTCCGCAAGTCCAAGACGCCTGAGGGAGCGCCTCAGGCCCAGAACGCCCAAGGCCCGCCGTTTGATCCAGTATGCGCAGTTAGGCGCGCAACCGCACGCATCGAGCTTCGGCGTCAGTGCAGTCCCTCCGACTCGACGATCTTCGCCGGCGTGATGTCGGCCGGGCGCGTCGCCCGCCACGGCGCGCCGAAAGACTCGACCCGGAAATGCGCCGCCGCCAGGCCGCGCGGCCAGCCAATCGGGTCGAGACCCGCCTTCAATATCAGGCAGCGCACGAATTCGCGCGGATCGGCGACCTGCCGCCAGACGCTCGGCAGGAACAGCGCCCGCTGGCGGCCGACTCCGAGAATGAGCCCGTCGCGGTCGGGCTCGAGCGCCTGCGATGAGCTCGGCTTCCCGCGTCGCCGGAACGGGCCGCGGATGCGACAGGATCGAAACGTTGATCTCGAGGCCGTCGAGCTCGGCTTCGCCGAGTTTGGCGAAACGCGGGTCGGAAAAGCCGGCTTGCACGGCATTCGTCATCGCGTCTTCGATCAGCGACCGGCTCGGCGCCGGCGAACCGATGCAGCCGCGCAGCTTCCCGCTGCCTTTGAGCGTGACGAAGGTCGCGCGCTGCGACGAGAGCGCCGGCGACAGGCGAGCGTCGAAATCGAGCGTCGGCATGCGGCCGCCCAGCCTCGCCGCCGCGGCGAGGCCCGCCATGCAGGTCGACAGCAAGAGCGCGCGGTCGGCCTCGTTCAGCCGGGCGGAGGCGGCGTATTCGAAGGCGAAGGCGCCGTAGCCGACGACGCGCGAAGAATCCGCCCCAACGTCGGCCGACGTCGCAAGATGCAGGCCGCTGACCCTCAGGTCCCGCTCCGCGGCGATCGCCAGCGCCCCGGTGATCGGCAGATAGCCGCAGGCCCGCCGGCCTTCGAGCGAGTCCGCGTCGAGAGTCTCGATGCGGCGAGCGGTGTCCGAGTCGATTTCCTCGGCGCTTGCGCGGTCGAGGAAGTGCGACAGATCGGACGAGAGCGCGATTGCCGTCTCCGGCCCGCCCCAGACGAGGCGCAGCGCCTCGGCGACCCGCCGGGGCTCGGCGTCGCCGACGAGGATCGGCAGGATTTCGAACGGCGCAGGCAGCATGGCTTGCAGCATCACGAGATGCATCTCGAGCGAATGCTCGCCGGCGAAGGGCCTCGCGTCGACGGCCGCGGCCTTTGCTTCCGCAAGCCGTGCGTGGAGATCGCGCGCGACCTCCGCCTGGCCGAGCGGCGTGCTCCACGCCATGGCCGGATGGATCGCGAGCCCGCGAAAGGCGACCCTGTGCGCCGGGCCGACGATGACGATCCGGCGCGGCGGATCGGCGCGCCGCGCCCATGGGCCGAAGGCGGTCGCGGCGACCGACCCGGAATAGACGATGCCGGCGTGCGGCGCGACCACGGCTTTCGGAGCGACGCCGCCGTCGGGTCGCGCGCCCTTGCCCATCTGCCCGATGAGGTCGCGAAGGTTTTGCGCCCCCGCCGGATAGAACAGTCCGGCGACCTGTGTGGGATGAACTTCGTTCAGCATCTCGGCCCCCGACTTTCCTGGCGTCGCGAGCCTGAGGCGGGAGGCGGCCGCCCGTCTTCGACGCCCGTCAGGCGCTCGCGCGACGACGATTGAGAATCTCTTCCAGAAATGTAAGCATGCGCGCGCCGCCGCGCCAGTGCGCCGCATTGCAATTGGCGCTCCCGGATCCGACATTAGCACCGGGATTTCGAGGAGCGGCCACGCGAAAGCGGCCGGCGGAGAATGAACGGCGACTGCGTCAACGTCGAATACTGGACCAAGCTCGAGGACGGGCGGATCGGATGCCAGCTCTGTCCGCGCTTCTGCAAGATGCGCCCCGGCCAGCGGGGCTTGTGCTTCGTGCGGCGCGCGCGCGAGGACGGCGAGGGCATGGAGCTGACCGGCTACGGCAGCTCGACCGGCTTCTGCGTCGATCCGATCGAAAAGAAGCCGCTCAATCACTTCCTGCCCGGTTCGTCGGTCCTGTCGTTCGGCACCGCCGGGTGCAACCTCGCCTGCGCCTTCTGCCAGAACTGGGACATCTCCAAGAGCCGCGAAGTCGCGCGGCTGAGCTCGCGCGCCATGCCGGAGACGATCGCGCGCGCGGCCGAGCGCCTGGGCTGCGCGAGCGTCGCCTACACCTACAACGATCCGGTCATCTTCATGGAATACGCGCTCGACACGGCGGCCGCCTGCCGGGCGAAGGGGATCAGGAACGTCGCCGTCACCGCGGGCTTCGTCTGCGACGAGCCGCGCAAGCGCTTTTTCGCCGGCATGGACGCGGCCAACGTCGATCTCAAGGCCTTCACAGAGCACTTTTATGAGAAGCGCTGCGCCGCGTCGCTGAAGCCGGTGCAGGACACGCTCAAATATCTCATTCGCGAGACGAACGTGTGGACGGAGATCACGACGCTTCTCATCCCCGGCGAGAACGACTCCGACGAGGAGATCGAGGCGCTGACCGCCTGGGTGGCGAAGGAGCTGAAAGCTCGACACGCCGCTGCACTTCACCGCCTTCCACCCCGATTACCGCATGCTCGATACGGCGCCGACGCCGCTCGCGACGCTGCAAAGGGCGCGTGCGATCGCGCTGAAAAACGGCCTCAAGCACGTCTATGTCGGCAACGTCCACGATCCGGCGCGCGAGGCGACGCTCTGCCCGACCTGCGGGGCGCGCTGCATCGGCCGCGACCGCTACCGGATCACGGAGTACAACCTCGACCCGAGCGGCGCCTGCAAGAGCTGCGGCACGAAGATGGCGGGCGTGTTCGCCGACAAGGCCGGCGCGTGGGGCTCGCGCCGGCTGCCGGTCGATATCGAGCGCTACGCGGCGTGACGCGCAAGACGCGAGACGCGTCAGGATGCTGGTGACAGAAGGCCGCGGCGGCCAAAGAGCCGACGTTGGGGAGGGACATGGCCCATGCACGACCTCGAGGAAACGATCCGCAGGCGCGCCTACGATCTTTGGGAGCGCGCCGGCTGCCCGCAGGGAAGGAGCGACGAATTCTGGCACGCCGCGCGCGCCGAGATCGAAGGCGAAGGACCAGAAATCGATGCGCCCTTCGACCCGTTTGAACCTCCGATCGATGAGCCGCCGGAGGTCGCCTTCCAGCATGGCGTTCCGGCGGGCATGCCGGGAGAACGCATCGCCGAGCAGGGCGTCCTGGACGATCGGCTCATCGACTGATCCCGATCCCGCGCGCGCACGCCGGACGATTAAGCCGGGCCCGTCCGTCAGGGTGCTCTCCGCCTTATCCGCGGCAAAGGCGCAAGAAGGCTCAGCGCGTTGAGCCCGGTCGCATCGCCGGCGTGGCGCCCAACCCAAGCGGAAGCGGCGCCAACCCCAAATCCATGCCAACTTTTGGCAAGCGGCGCCCATTGCCGTTTTGAGCGTTTTCAATGGCTTGCGCAACGCCAATACGCCAATGGGAGTTTTTGGCTTTGCCGCGACCGATTTCGACGAAAAGCGTCTCCTGCCTCGCTTCGAATTGATTTGATTTATATGCGTTAACTTCCGAAAAGTCAACATTTTTGTCGGCGCCCCGGACGCTGCCGGAGCGCGCCAACTCGTGCCGACGCCGTCGCTGCCGAGACGGCGTCAAGAACGGGCGCCAGACGGTCGCGACGACAAGACACCCGCAATCCAAGTGGAAGAAATAACAGGAGGAATGCGAAACGGAACAGGAAGGTATCAGCAGCCATAACAGGAGGGTGACAGGGAAAGAAATCGAAAAACCCTACTTCTGATTTCCGTTAATAGCCTATAAGAACTCGTTGTATACGCTGCGGCCCACCCCTCCGGCGTTCCGAGCCACCCCCGGGTCGAGCACGGGGGCAGGCTCTTCCCCAGCAAAGCTAAGGAAAGCTGGAGAAGGGGTTCGCGCGGAGGGCGGAATTGACGTCGGCGCCTGTTGCGTCGAGCATGGCGCAGCCGTTCGCGCGACCTGCGTGAAGAGCAATTCGTTTGGGCTTGGCATGATCCTCAGGGCTCCGGAACTGGCGGGGGCGCTGCTGATGGTCGGAGCGGGCGCCGGCGTCGACTTTCTCGCGATTGGGCGCGCGGCGATGGCAAGACCCATATCCGGGTCGAACCCTGCGGCGGGGTGTTTTGCGGGCTCATCACCTGGGTCAGGAGCGGCGTCTCCGGCGAATAGATCGGCGATAGGCCTACTCTCAACGTCAGGCCAGCCGGCGCCGTGCGTTGGTCGGGGGATGCTTTCGATCCACAGCGCAATCAAACCTACACAATCAGGATCCATGTCGCCCATAAGCGCATGGCCACCTATGGATGCGTCATGAGCGGCCTCATGTGCGAAAGCATGCGTTGGACGCGCCTAGCAGCCTGTCGGACTTGACCTTCGGACCATTGATTTCATTGGCGTTTTGCAAATTTTGGAGAAACACAATACCAAATGATATCAATATCTTACGCGGCACGAAAAGATCAAGTCCGACAAACTGCTAGGTAAGTCGATGTGAAATCCGACGCTCTTGCGTGAAGCGCCGGGAGGCGGAATTCAGGGCGTCCTTCGGCGTCGCTCGTCAAAAACCCAAAGGGTGCCTTACCCATTGGCTCAAGCAGCCGTCTCACGCGCCCGGTCAACAGAGCAACTGGTCCGCGAAGACCCGCGGCCGTGTCGGATTCAGAAATGGTAAGTCGCCTGATAGCCGGCTCATTTGGCGCGATCGCCGATGCTCGCTTGACGAAAGCTGCAGCCTCTTCATCCCTGCTTAGCCGGCGCAGGGTGGCGACCAGGACCGGAGTGACGATTGCGAGTCCTCGTTTGTTGCGTGATCGTTCATCGTGACTGAACCCTTGGCGCAGTTGCTCAACGCCGGCAGCCAAGTCTCCACGGAAAACAAGCACTTTGCCGTAAGCGGTTCTCACCTTGGCCAAGTGCATGTTATCCTTTAGCTTTTCGCCAAGTTGGATGCTTGACGCGAACGCATCGTCCGCTTGCCTAGCCTTTCCTATCCGCTGCAGCGCGCCGCCCAGGCTGTTGAGCACCATCGCCAGGCTGCGGTCGTCCCCCATCCGCTCGAAGATGGTCCTGGAGCGCTCCAGCGCGTCTGCGGCTTCCTGAAACTTGCCCAAGCGCTGCAGGACGCCGCCCAGGCTGTTGAGCACCATCGCCAGGCTGCGCTCATTGCCGAGCCGCTCCTCGATCTCGCCGGCTTTGGCCAGCGCGTCCGCGGCTTCCTGAAACTTGCCTAAGCGCTGCAGGACGCCGCCCAGGCTGTTGAGCACCATCGCCTGCCCGCGCTCGTCTCCCTGCTCAGTCAACAGGCCATGGCTTCGGTCGAACGCGTCCGCGGCTTCCTGAAACTTGCCCAAGCGCTGCAGGACGCCGCCCAGGCTGTTGAGCACCATCGCCTGCCCGCGCTCATTGCCGAGCCGCTCTTCGATCTCGCCTGCTTTGGTCAGCGCGTCTGCCGCTTCCTGAAACTTGCCCAAGCGCTGCAGGACGCCGCCCAGGCTGTTGAGCACCATCGCCTGCCCGCGCTCGTCTCCCTGCTCAGTCAACAGGCCATGGCTTCGGTCGAACGCGTCCGCGGCTTCCTGAAACTTGCCCAATCGCTGCAGGACGCCGCCCAGGCTGTTGAGCACCATCCCTTGCGTTCGGCTACTGAGAGACGAGAGGTGCGCCGCCTCCGCAAGGGGCTCCAGCGCCCGCAACGCCGCCTGATGATCGCCGGACAGCTGAAGGAATTTGGCTTGTTGAAGCCGAATTTGAATGGAGGCTTCCGTGTCTCCTTCGGCTTCCGCGATGACCAGAAACTCAGCCAGTAGATGCGTTGCCTCTCGCCAAAATCCGAAATCGACCGAGAAACTGTTCGAGTCGGATGAGATAGTCGTAATCGGGTTCACGGCGCTGAATGAGCCACTTCGCAGCCGCAACTGCCTCGCCGAGGTCCTCCGAGACTTGCAGCGAAGCGCCGGCGTCCTCGGGGTCCACCGTTTTGAGCAGCGCCACGAAATGGCGCGTATGGCGTTCGCGTGCGGGCGGAGCGACGCCGTGCTCGTCGGCCAGTTCGCCCGCAAAAGCCCGCAGAAGCGGATGCAGCACGAAGCGCGCCGCGACGGCGCCGTCCGGATGGTTTACCAACGAAAGCCTAAATAGATATGCGAGGCGTTGATTCGCGACGGCTTGTGTGCAGCCGGCCACGGCTGCGGCGGTCTGCAGACTAAAGCCGTCGGCGTCGCAAATGCTCAGGCTGGCGAAGAAATCGATCTCTTCCGGTGTCAAGAGCCGAAGGCTGGCATTGAATGAGACGCGGACATCGAGATGGGGATCGCCGCGTATCGCCAACGCCGACAGCCGCTGTCTTTCGGATGTCAGTAATTCCGCGAGGTCAGCCAGCCCGCGCCATGTCGTCAGCTCCAAAATCGACGAGGCAATTTGCAGTGCCAGAGGAAGCCCACCGACGAGCGCGATTATGCGTCTCGCCGGGTCGGCCTCGTCGGACACGCGCACGCCGAGGCGCTTCCGCAACAAGTCCATCAATTCGGACTCGGGCAGAGTCGGAACGTCGACGCGCGCCGCCTCCGGCACCTCGATCAATACCGGCAGCAGCCGATCGCGCGTCGTGATGATGGCGCTGGTGCGACCGCCCGGAACGAGACGACGGACGCTCGCATCCTCGGCATTGTCGAAGATGAGGAGCATCTCGCGTCCGCTGAACGTTGCTTGCATGATCGAGGTTGCGTCGCGCTCATCGTCCGGTTCGAGTGGCGCGCCGGCGTTGCGAGCGAACTCGCGGGCAATGGTGTCGACCTCTTTCCCGTCGACCCGCAGCCCGATCACGCCGTCGGGAAAGCGATCACGGTGGAAAGTGGCGAAATGGACGGCGAGTGCGCTCTTGCCAATCCCGCCTGTGCCACTCAACCCTGCGATCGTGCAGAAGCGCTCGGCCCGGTCGTTCAGCAGGGCGCGCTCAAGCGCGTGCAGTTCATCCCGGCGTCCGGTGAAACTTGGAGTGTCATGCTGAGGCACGATGAAGGGGGCGCCGCGTTTCGGCGGCGTCATCTGCCTGCGAAGGAATGCGGCCAAAAAGCAGCAGGAGGCCTCGATCGCGTAGAGGCGAAACCGGTCGTCCTTGTCAGGATCGGCGTGGTCCTGCACGCCTTTGACCACCAAGCAATGCTCGACCCCCTCGACCTCCGCGACCGCGGCGACGGCGGCGACGGCGGCGGCCTCCATGTCGATGCCAAGGGTCTTAATCGTAGGGAAGAGTTCAATGTCCTCGACCACACGATTGCCCGTGGCCATTGGCGCCACATGAACCTTTGGAACGCTCCGCTCTTTGGGGAATCCGTCTGGGTACCGGTCGCGCATCTCCTGCAATTGGTCGCGGCCCTCAGCCATCCCCTCATTTTAAATCGCCCGTAAATTGCAACCGAAGGTTGGCGTTTCAGCTAATTGATGCACGCTATGCAAGTCCCGCGGCATGCGAATGCACAAATGCGATCGTCGTTAGCAAGGCGGCGGGATGCCAATTCGTCCTTTTCGTTCGATTATTCCCTGACCGAAGGGAGAAAAAACGCCCAAATTCGGGCCGTTGAAAAATGAGGGGATTCATGAGGTCGCGGCCACGATCAGTGAGCCGAAGTCCGCCCTCGAGACCGACTAGACCTTGATGTTCGAGCCTGGCGACGACGCCCGTCCAGTCCGGGCATTCTGCCGCTCGATCATCCCTGTCGCGCGGATGCTTTCCAACTCCGCGCTCTGCGTCGCCAAACGCCTCAAGGAGCCAAAGCTCTTGGGTGCGATAACCGATGGGTCGCGCATGCAAACGAATGGCGCTGGCCCATTCGTGCAAAAAGTCCTCGGCTCGTTGGCGCCAACGGGGATCGAGGTTATAGGTGCGGATATCGTGAAATACCGCCTCCAAACGCTCGGTCCCTTCGGTCCAGGCGCGCAGTTTGCCTCCATCGTAGCGGAACAGACGTTCTGCGACGATAACATCGCCGAGTTGCGCTTTTTCACGCCAGCCGGCGCAGACGCCAACCATCGCAATGCAACGTGGCGTTAGATTTGCAACAAGCCTCGTTGCCGTATTTGCCGCGAGCTCCGGGCCCATGTCCGCGGCGCGGGCAAGCGCCCAGCTGAGACCGCCGGGATCGCGGCGGGAGAAGTACGCGAACCCACTCGGGTCGGTCTGCTCCCGCCAGCCCTCCTCGAACTTCTAGTACAACATCTTGTTCGTCCTTCACCGCCGTCACGATGAGGACGTCGGTCCGTTGCGCGGGGGACGAATTTTGATCGATCATTCAACCGCCGTTGGCTTTCGCTCCATTAGTTCAAATAAAACAGGGAGTGCAAGGGCGGGATACCGACCTGGCTCGACCCAACCAGGTGGCGCGCAGGCCCATAGGGCAAAAGCCTGGCTTATTGGCTGTCGAACAAAACAAGAACTTTTTCTTGACCCGGAGTCGTGCGCCGTGTTATGCGAAGAAACCGGTCCGCCTCTCGGTCCCTCACGGGCGCAGCGGCGGAGCGGGCGTGGGGAATGAAAGCGGGCGAAAGTTGCAGACAGTGGCGCCGAAGGCATTGAAACCACTCGCTCGCCTTCTGACCGCGCGCGCTTTTCGGCCGGGGCGAGCGGCGAGGGCGCGGGTCTCGGAGCCTACAAGCGGCCGCGGTCCCCCTTCTCCGCGAAGCGGGAAAGGTGCCGCGGAGCGGCGGATGGGGTGTGGAAAGCAGGTATGGCTGGTCGAAGGTTGCGGCGACCGTCGTGCAATCCGACTTCCATCGAAGCAGCAGGCCACACCCCATCCGGCGCTGCGCGCCACCTTCCCCAGCAAGCTGAAGCAAGCTGGGGAAGGGGTTCGCCCCGCGGCTCAATTTGTATGAATGCCGTAGGTCTCGGCCCGGCGGGACGCGGCGATCCACAGTCCCGCCTCAGTCCTTCATCCCCCTGGATCGCTTCCCCCCGGGTCAAGGCGGTCCAGGCCGGGGGTCGCGATGACGACGTCCAGGCGCCGACGCGCCGGCCGCGCTCAACGAGCGCGGCTACAATGGCGGGAGCCCCAGGAGCGACAGTTTTTCGCGCCTAACATCTTGAAATCACAGGCTCGCTGCCAAACGGTGCGCGCGGTCGCCGACACCTGAAAACCGCCCGGGCCGGGAGAGACGCGGCCTGGAAGGCCGCGCCTGCGGGCCGCCTACTGGCCCATCATCGACCTTGGCGTTGTCCGGCGTGATCGCGGTGGTCGCCACGGTGACGGTCGTGGGGACGCTCTCGGCGCAGTCGAGCAGGATCGACTTCGCCATGTCGATCGCCTCGGGCGCGCCGGTCGGGTAGGTGAAGGTCGCCGCCCATTCGCCTTGGGCGACGGCGCGGATGCCGCCGGCCGGGCCCGGCAGGCCGTCGGTTCCGACGATCTTGATGTCGCCGTCCTTCTTGCCGGCGCCCTTGGCGGCGAGGCGCGCGCCGGCCGCCATCATGTCGTTGCTGGCGTAGACCGCCGGGATGTTCGGATGGGCTTGCAGCATCGCGGCGAAGGCGGTCTGGGCCTTGTCCGGCAGCCAGTCGGCCGCCTGTTCGGCGACGACCTCGATCTTCGGATTGGCCTTCACGCCGTCCTTGAAGCCGTTGAGCCGCTCGACCGCCGGCGTCGAGCTCGGCAGTCCTTCGAGCACCGCGACCTCGCCGCCGCTGGGCAAAAGCTTGTCGGCGACGTATTTGCCGGCCTCCTGGGCGATCTTGAAATTGTCGCCGCCGATGAAGGCCGTGTAGTCCTCGACTTGGCGTTGTCCGGCGTGATCGCCGTCGTCGCCACGGTGACGGTCGTGGGGACGCTCTCGGCGCAGTCGAGCAGGATCGACTTCGCCATGTCGATCGCCTCGGGCGCGCCGGTCGGGTAGGTGAAGGTCGCCGCCCACTCGCCGTTTGCGACGGCGCGGATGCCGCCGGCCGGGCCGGGCAGGCCGTCGGTGCCGAGGATCTTGATGTCGCCGTCCTTCTTGCCGGCGCCCTTGGCGCGCGAGACGCGCGCCGGCCGCCATCATGTCGTTGCTCGCATAGACCGCCTGGATGTTCGGGTGCGCCTGCAGCATCGCGGCGAAGGCGGTCTGCGCCTTGTCCGGCAGCCAGTCGGCCGCCTGTTCGGCGACGAGCTCGATCTCCGGATTGGCCTTCACTCCATCCTTGAAACCGTTGAGCCGCTCCACCGCCGGCGTCGAGCTCGGCAGGCCTTCGAGCACCACGACTTCGCCCCCATCGGGCAGCAGCTTGCCGGCGACATATTTGCTGGCCTCCTGGGCGATCTTGAAATTGTCGCCGCCGATGAAGGCCGTGTAGTCCTTGCCCGGGTCGCCAATCGTCTTGCGGTCGAGCTCGATCACCGGAATGCCCGCCTTCATCGCGCGGGCGACAACGGGGGTCAGCGGAGCGGCCTCGAACGGCGAGATCAGGATGAGGTCGACCTTCTGGGTGATGAAATTGTCCATCTGCGAGGTCTGGGTGTTCACGTTGCCGGCGCCGTCGGCGATTTGCAGCGTGAACTGCGGCGCCTTCGCCGCCGCCGCGGTCAGCTCCTCGTTGACGTGCGCCCGATAGGGCTCCGCATTGTTAGCCTGCGAGAAGCCGATGACGAACTTGCCGTCCTTTCCGCATTCCTTGACGAGGGGCGCCGCGTAGACCGCGCCCGCCAGAAGCGCCGCCGCGCCGACGCCGAGCGCAAGCGAGGCGGATCTCTTCGAGAATGATCGAACCATGAAGTCTCTCCCTTGGCTGTTTCGACCGCCTGAAAACTTCCGGCGTTGAGCCGGATAGCGGCCGCGACCGGTCCCACGACCATTTTGTTGCGTCGCTTTGGGGTCAACGGCCCAATCCCTCGCGGCGACGGACGAGAGATTGAAGAACCGCGGCGAGCACGATGATCGCGCCGGTCGCGAGCAGCTGCAGCGCCGCATTGACGTTGTTGAGCTGAAGGATGTTGGCGAGCGCGCCGAGCATCACCGCGCCGGCGACCGTGCCGACCATCGACCCCGAGCCGCCGAACAGGCTCGTTCCGCCGATCACCACGGCGGCGATCGCGGTGAGCTCGTAGCCGGTTCCGTCATTGGCGCTGCCGAAGTTGAACTGTCCGGCGTGAACGATCCCCGCGATCGCCGAGACGAGGCCGGTGATGGCGTAGACGGAGATTTTGACCAGCGTCACGGGGACGCCGGACAGGCGCGCCGCGCGCTCGTTGCCGCCGACCGCGAAGACGTAGCGGCCGAACCGGGTGAAGTTGAGGACGAAGGTCGCGATCGCCGCGACGACGACGAACACCAGCGTCGCGACGGGCACGATGTTGTTGAACAGCCGGTCGCCCAGAATGGCGAACACGGGCGGGGCGAGGCCGGAGCCATTGCCGTAGGAAATGTTGATGTACTGATTGTTGGAGATGACGAGCGCGAGCCCGCGCGCGACCTGCAGGCCGGCGAGCGTCACGATGAACGGCTCCAGCCGGAAGCGGGTCGAAATGACGCCCTGCGTCGCGCCGAACGCCGCGCCGCAGGCGACGACGAACAGGACGGTCGGGACCAGGCCCCAGCCTGCGGTCGTCATGATGGTCGCGGTGAGAACGCTGGAAAGGCTCAAGAGCGCGCCGACCGAGAGATCGATGCCGGCGGTGATGATGAGGAAGGTCATGCCGACCGCGATGATGCCGGTCTCGGAGACGGCGCGCACGATGTTGGCGATGTTGTCGGGCGCGAGGAAAAGAATGAGCCCATGCCGGCGCGGGGAGAAGATGACGCCGCCGATCGCCACCACCACGAGGCCGATCACGCTCTGAAACCGCACCGCGATCGCGAAGAGATCGATGCGGCGCCACGCCACGGCCGGCGCCGACGCGGGCGCGCGGATGGGCGCTGCTTCATTCATGAGCGTCATCCTGCATGCGCTTCGTCCTGGCGGCTTACCTCGGCGGCCGCCAGCACCTCGTGTTCGTCGGCCCCGCCCGGGAACTCGGCGACCGTCCGGCCTTGCCGCAGCACGACGATCCGGTCGCAGAGGCCGATGAGCTCAGGCATCTCGCTCGAAGCGATGAGCACGCCGAGGCCTTGGCCGGCGAGGGCGCGGATGCGGGCGTAGATCTCGCCCTTGGCGCCGACGTCGACGCCGCGAGTCGGCTCGTCCAAAAGCAGTAGGCGCGGGCCGCCGAGCACTTCCTTGGCGAGCGCGACCTTCTGCTGGTTGCCGCCGGACAGCGCGCCGACCAGAACCTCCGGCAGCGCGGGCCGCACGTCGAAGGAACGGATCGCGTCGCGAGCGAGCCCGGCTTCGCGGGCCGACGACATCAGGAAAAACGGCGACACTTTGCGCAGGACGGTCAGCACCAGATTGCGTCCGACGCTGTCGCGCAACATGAGGCCGCTGCCGCGCCGGTCGTCGGTGACGAGGCCGAGGCCTTCGGCGCGGGAGGCGCGGATCGAGGTGAGGCGCGCCGGCTCGCCCTCGATTTCGACGACGCCTGACCATGCGCCGGGTCCGGCGGCGCCATAGAGCGCAGTCAGGAGTTCGGTGCGCCCGGCGCCCATGATGCCGGCGAGTCCGACGATCTCGCCGGCGCGCACCTCGAGCGAAATGTCGGTCGGCGCCTGCCAGCCGGCGCGCTCGCTTCTCGGCCGGTAGGCTGCTTTCTCGAGACGCAGCACCCGCTTGCCGAATTTTTCGCCGCGTCGGGGGTAGAGTTAGGCGAGCGGCCGACCGACCAGGAGACGCACCAGCTCCGACTGCGGCGCGCTGGCTGGCGCGATGCCGGCGACCTGGCCATCGCGCAGTACGGTCACCCGGTCCGCGACGCGCGGAACCTCCTCGAGCCGGTGGGAGATGTAGACGATGCCGACGCCCCGCCCAGCGATCTCGCGCATCACCTTGAACAGCCGGTCCACTTCCGCCGCGGTCAAAGCCGCGGTCGGCTCGTCCATGACGAGGATGCGCGAGGCGTAGGTGAGCGCCTTGGCGATGGCGACGATCTGTCGCCGGCCGACCGACATTTCGCCGACCGGCTGATCGACGTCGATGTCGACGCCGACGCTTCGAGGCGGGCGCGCGCCGCGCGGCGCATCGCTGCCCGGTCGAGCACGACCGCGCGGGTCAGCTCCCGGCCGAGGAACAGATTGGCCGTGACGTCGAGGCCCGGAACGAGGTCGAGCTCCTGGAAGATGGTGGCGACGCCGGCCGCCTGCGCGGCTCGCGGGTCGGCGAACCGCACTTCGGCGCAGTCGATCAGCATCTCGCCGGCGTCGGGCTCGATCACGCCCGAGAGAATGTTCATCAGCGTCGACTTGCCGGCCCCGTTCTCGCCGAGCAGCGCGTGGATCTCGCCGCGGTCGAGATCGAAGTCGACGCCGCGCAACGCCTGGACGCCGCCGAAATGCTTGACGACCCCGCGCATGGCGAGGAGCGGCGCGGGCGCGTTCAACGACGCCTCGCGCAAAAGCGTTCGGACAGGCGGGCTATAAGGCGACGCGATGCGCCTGCTCCGGGGGTGGCCCGGGAGCCGATGGGGCGTTCTCCCTTAATGCGCGACGATGCGCCGTCCGAGACGGCCTTCGTCCGCGCGCCGTCCGCCCTCGCAGCCACTTCGTCTCCGACTTCAAGCGGCGCGCCCCCAAAGCCCCTAAGGCCACGTCAGCCTAGCATGCCAGAGCGTTCGCGCAACGGGGGCGGCGCCAAATCCAGCGTTCGCCCGAAATCGGTTGGAAGATTATCAATTAAAATGAATAGCCGCGGGTGACGCCTGCGAGGTTGAGACCTCTGTTTTGCGGGCAACCCGACAATGTCGGCGCGCCATTGGAGCCGTGCTCGAACGTGACGAGGACGCTCCAATGTTGGTCGAATCGATAACCCAGATCGGCGCCGAGGCGATAGAGCACGCGGCATCCCGGAGCGCTGGTGTTGACGGCATGATCGACGAGCGGTCCGTTGTGAATGAGGCCGCCGAAAAACACCTCCGCGAAGGCCAGAGGCCGTCCGCGTACGCGTAGCTCGTCCCGCCTTGCAAGTTGTCCACGCCGCAGATGCGGATCCTTGGAATGAGCACGTCCTGCCATCCGGGAAGTCTGATGAATTTCGGGAATACGAGTGCGCCGGTGACATCGCTCGTCCCTTGTTCGGCCCCAAAGGGCGCAATGAGAACCCCGCCGCGAATCTCGAATTTCGTCGGATCGTAGAGAGGGAGGGGCTCCGCGGGCGTGGACGGGATAGCGGGCGATGGAAGATCGGCCGCGTGAGCCAAAGTCGACGCGCTCAGCGCCAGCGGCAAGAGCAGTCCAAATTTCGAAATGGACCGGACCTCCCCAACCCACGCCAATGGAGCGCTGGCGCCGCCAATGCAACAGGTGTGGTTCTTGTTGTCAACTGACGCCGACGGAAAAAGAATGCGGCGGCATTCTGTCAACGGCGCCGTTTGAGAGCCTGCAAGATAAGAATAGCGCGCGGAAGGAGTTACCGCATCAGCTTGATCTGACAGCAAAACCGCGCCGGCGGGCAATTGTGTGCGCAGCGCGATCAGCGCTCCCGTTGCGGCTCCGGCTTGTCGCTCGTGGCCAGCGCCAGCGCAGCCGCCCGTTCGAGATGAGCGCGCATATGCGCCGCAGCGGCCGTCGGGTCGCGAGCCAGAATCGCCCTGGCGATGGCGCGGTGCTCGCGAACGGAAGCTTCGAGGACCTCCGGGGTCAATATGTCGCCGACCTGCACCAGGATGGGCGGCAGATGGAGCCGCATCGCCAGCTCGCGCAATTGCAGGTTGCCGGCGAGCGCCATCGTCGCCTCATGGAAGGCGGCGATCTCCGCGAGGTAGTCCGGCGCGCAGCGCCCGCGATCGTCGAAAATCGGCCTGATCGCCTCGGCGAAGCGGGCGCGCGCCTCGGCGTCGTCGGATTCGGCTGCGAGGCGGGCGGCGAGGGACTCCATCTCGACGCGGATCTGGAAGAGCTCTTGAATCTCGCGCTCGCAGAGGCGCCGCACCAGCGCGCCGCGATGCGGCCGGTGCTCGATGAGCCCCTCGGCGGCCAGCCGGCGCAACGCCTCGCGGACCGTGCCGCGGCTGACCGAAAAACGCGCCGTCAGCTCGCACTCGACGAGCCGGGACCCCGGAGCGAGCCGCCCGGCGAGGATGTCCTCGCGCAGCCGCTCGACGATGAAAGCGACGGTCGCGCCATGCGCCGGCAGGCCGCCGGGCCGCACGGCCTCCTCACTCGCCGCCGCATCGGCAGGGCGCTCCTTCAAGACGCCTTTCGACATCGAAGACGCGGCCGGGTTTGACACGCGCGGCCTCTCGGGTATTGTCCTACAATCGTCGGATTGTTCTACAGCAATTTGCGCGCTCTGAGAAGCAACCAGGGACGGGGACGGGCCGAAGAGGAGGAAGCAGGCATGCTGATCGGCAAGCCTGGAGCAGCGAGAACCGCGGTCGCCGCCGCGTCGGCCGAGCGCGTCAGTGTGCGCGGGCGCGACCTCGCCGGCGACCTGATGGGCCGGACGACCTTCACCGAATTCTTCTTCCTGGCCGCGACCGGCCGCGCGCCGACCGAGGAGCAGCGCTTTTTCCTCGATCTGAGCCTGGTCGCCATCGCCGAGCACGGGCTGACGCCCTCGGTTCAGGCGGCGCGCATGACCTATGCCGCCGATCCCGAGGCGCTCCAGGGCGCGATCGCGGCCGGCGTGCTCGGCTGCGGCACGGTGATCCTCGGCGCGGCCGACCTCTGTCGCAAGCTGATTGACGACGTGCTGGCGCGCGCCGAACTGATCGGGTCGGTCGATGAGGCGGCGCTGGCGGTCGCCCGCGAGCATCGCGAGGCGCGGAAATCCATCGCCGGCTACGGCCACCCGCTGCACAAGCCGGTCGATCCCCGCGCCGAGCGGATGATTGCGCTGGCGCGGGAGCGGCGCGTCGCCGGGCGCTCGGTCGAGGCAGCGGTCGCGCTGACGAAGGGGGTGGCGGAGGTCTGGGGCAAGCCGCTGCCGATGAACGTGTCGATGGCGATCGCGGCGACCTTGCGCGACGTCGGCGTCCCGCCGGCGCTCATCCGCGCCGTTCCGATCCTCGCGCGCACCGCCGGGCTCATCGCCCACCTGATCGAGGAGGCGGAGACGCCGATCGGCTTTTATCTCGCCTCCAAGGGCGAGGAGGCGATCGACCACTCCCCCGCCGAAGCGAAGGGCGGCGCCTGATGCCGATGGTCGAGCCGGAGATCGAATCCGCGCCGTGGGAGGAGCAGGCCCGCGCCGAGGCGCCGCTCTACCTCAAGCAGATCGAATATCTGTTCGAGCGTTCGCGGTTCTACCGCGGCAAGCTCGAGCGCGCCGGCTTTGCGACGCACGGCGCGGTCGGCGGGCTCGAAACGATCGCCGCCCTGCCGTTCACCGAAAAGGACGAGCTGCGCGCCTCGCGCACGCCGGACGAGCCGATCGGGACGCACCTGACCGCCGCGCCCGAAGAGATCGTCCGCATCTATTCGACGAGCGGCACCACCGGGACGCCGAGCTACATTCCCCTGACCGCCGCCGATCTCGACATCTGGGTCCGCACCTCGGCGCGATCCTACGGCGCCTCGGGTATCGCGAAGGGCGAACGCATCGTCTCGACCTATAATGCGGGGCCCTTCGTCGCCGGCGCGGCGCTCGCCGCGTTCGAGCGGCTCGGCCTCTGCCACATTCCGGTCGGCGCCGGAAACACCGAGCGGCTGATGACGGCCGTCGAACTCCTCAAGCCCGCGGCCGCCGTGATGACGCCGTCCTACGCGCTTCACCTCGCCGAATGGGCGCGCCGGCGCGGGATGGACCTTGCCAATTCGAGCGTGAAGCGGGTGATGGTGGCGGGAGAGCCGGGCGGCGGGGAGCCCGCGATGCGGGCCAAGCTCGAAGGCGGCTGGGGCGCGAGCGTCACCGAAGGCATGGGGATCGGCGACATCTCCGTCACGCTGTGGGGCGAATGCGAAGAAAAGGCCGGCATGCATTTCAGCGGCCGCGGTTTCGTCCACATCGAGCTGATCGATCCGGAGACAGGCGCGTCGAAGCCGATCGTCGACGGCGCCGAGGGCGAGCTCGTGCTGACCCATCTCGTCAACCGCTCGGCGCCGCTTCTGCGCTTCCGCACCCGCGATCACGTGCGGATGAGCGTCGGCCCGTGCGCCTGCGGCCGCACGTCGCCGCGCGTCCGCTGCATCGGCCGCACCGACGACATGCTGATCGTGCGCGGGGTCAACGTCTTTCCCTCCGCGGTGCGCGAAGTCGTCAACGAATTCGCCCCCGCGGTGTCGGGCGTCATCATGATCCGCCCGCGTGCGAAAGGCGTGCGGCAGGAGCCGCCGCTGCCGGTCAGCGTGGAGACGGCGCCGGGAGCCGATGTCGAGGGGCTCGCGGAGCGTATCCGCGCCCGGCTGCGCGACAAGCTCGTGGTGACGACGGAGATCGAGCTCACGCCGCCGGGGAGCTTGCCGCGCAGCGAATACAAATCCAAACTCGTCGAAAAAGCATGAGGAGGATCCGATGCAAAAGCTTCAGACGCAGGGTCTGCATCACGTCACGCTGGTCGGCGCCGATCGCCGGACCTCGATTGACTTCTGGGAGGGCGTGCTCGGCATGCCCTTCATCTTCGAGCAGCCCAATCTCGACAACGCGGCCGAGAGCCATCTCTATTTCGATCCGGGGGACGGGCGGCTGATCACCGTGTTCAGCAACGAGGACCGCAAGCCCTTGCAGCGCCGCACGCCGACCGAGACCGGCTGCGTCCATCACATTGCCTTCAACGTCTCGCGCGCCGTCTTCATGCAGGCGGTCGAGCGCCTCGGCGCGCGCGGCATCCCGAACACCGGCGTGCGCGACCGCATGATGTTCGACGCGATCTATTTTCAGGATCCGCTCGGCCTGCTGATCGAGCTTTCTTGCTGGAAGTTCGACGCGCCCGAGGGCTATACCCGCGCCGACGTCCTGTTCGCCGCGCACAGCCTGCGCGTCGCGCGCGGCGACAACGCGATCATGGAGGTTCACGTCGCCGATGCGATCGAGAGCCTCGTCAAGTCGTCGACCAAGAGCCTGTCAGAGGACAGGTCGCCCAAGGACCCGTACCGGCGCAGCGAGCCGGCGCTGGCGCATTCGGAAAGCAAATAGGAGGAAGCAAGAATGTCTGCGATCAAACTGCATATCATCAAGCCCAGCGTGAACAACATGACGGCGCGCGTGTTCGTGCGCGCGGCCAAGCTCGACTTCACCGAGGACGACGTCTACGGCAAGACCCGCACGGACGAGTTCTCGGCAAAAAATCCCGCGCATCTGACGCCGATGATGGAGGCGCCGGGCCTGCCGAAGGGCGTGGTGTGGGAGAGCTGCGCCATCATGCAGTATCTCTGCAACAAGCATCATCTCGACAAGTTCTATCCGACCGAGCCGGAAAAGCGCGCGATTGTGGACAGCGCGATGTTCTATATCGTCGGCACGCTCTACCCCTACATCGCGCGCGCGACCTATCCGACGCTCGGGTTTCCGCAATATGCGGGCGAAGTCGGCGCGAGCGAGGCCGACGCCGCCCTCAAGGGGATCGCGCAGAAGGCGGCGGCGGCCGCCGTGGGCGAGACGCTGGAAGTGTTCCGAAAATTCTATCTCGACGACAAGACCTTCATCGGCGGCGACGACGTTTCCATCGCCGACATCCGGCTCGCCTGCAGCCTCGAGTTCCTGCATGCGATCGACTACGACTTCCCCGCCTGGACGAAGACCTACATGTCCGCCGTCGAGACCGCGCTCGGCGACGCCTATGCCGAGCCCGCAGGCGACGTGGAAGGGTATATCCAGTATGTGAAGGGGCAGAAGAAGTAGAACGCTCTCGACTACGCCGTCGCTGGGCGACGTTGCGGCGACATCCCCCAACTTTCTCGGCTTCCGGCCGCGCCGTTTTGGACGCGGATCGCGGCCTTATGAGGGCGGCGAGGCGGTTAAGGGACGCCGCGGAGCCGAGCGTGCCGCACGATCGTGTCGGCGGCCCGTGGGCCGCCGACAGGGCCTTAAGCCGACGGCTCCGTCCCGATCGAGATCAGGATCGGCGAAGCGGCCGGCGCAACGGTCGACGCGCGGCGCGACGCTCACGACGTCGTCGTCGCGCCCCGCCAGATGCGCGGCGCCGCTCGATGAGCGCCAGTCTTCCGCCCGTTTGACGAGCCGCGCCCGCACGGGGTTCAAAGCCACATGGCGCGCCGCCGTCATCAGGCGCCGCTCGTTCATCGCGACCGAGCCGAACCGCGCCTGGAAGAGATGGCCGGTCACCCTGAGCCGCTACGAACGACGTTAAGTCGGGAGCGGCGCTCGGCCGTCAACTGGCGATCCGGCTCCCTTCCTCTCGGAACAAGAGGCGTCACGGCCCGCAAACCGCAATCAGAACGCCATTGATCGCGACGAGCGGACAACCCGCAGGCCAGAGCGGCCTTGGGCCGTTCGGCCCATAATAGGCGTAACCTCCGGGGACTGCCGGATATTGCTCGCCGATGCCGACGTCAAACGGAGACCAGTAAGGGGCTTGGTTGGCCATCCACGGGTGAAGCTGAGCCTGGTTTCCCTCGGCGATCACGTCGCCGCCGTTGGCGAAGGCGGGCGTGGCGAAGACGACGGCGAAAGGCGCCGCCGGCAGAAGTCCTGAGAAAACGCGTTTCATGATCATGCCTCCGGATGCTTGCGAATGCCGCATCGCCTTCCCCGGCGTGGTCGGATGCGAGGGAGAGGCTCGTCGGCGCGAAGCGCCCGGCGCGGTCCTGCCCGCGCGCGAGTCGCCGCTTCCTCCCAATTAACTCGGCGACGGCCGTCGCGGTTTCGCGGCAACGCGTTGGCGTTATTGAAAAAGGGATTTACTTATTTTGGCCGAATGGGTTGAGGTCAATCGGCGCGCAACCGCAACAATCTTTGAGTTTTCGTCTCAGTTCGTTTCGGACGCGGATCGCGGCCTCATGAGGGCGGCGAGACGGTTAAGGAAGCGGAGCCGAGCGGGCGCCCGATCGTTTCGGCGGCCCGGAGCGCCAACGCCTCGGCCGACGGCTCCGTCCCGATTGAGATCCGGATCGGCGAAGCGGTCGGCGCACAGTCGAGGAGCGGCGCGACGGTCACGAGGCCGTTGTCGCGCGCGGCGCCGCTGACCAACTCATGGCGGATTCTTGCCGCCACTCAGCTACTTAGGAAACCTCACTGTTGAAGAGGGGTCAAGAATTCAGCGCGTCGCGGGCGATCCCGCCGCGGGCCGAAAATCGGCTGCGCGCGGCGCGCGCTTGCTCCAGTCGAGCGCGGCGACCTCTTCCCTGAGCCACGCGCGGAAGACCTGCACATTCGCAGACTCTCGACGCTTCTTCGGGCAAATGAATGCAGTAGCAGCGGCCCGAAGGCTGGGTCAGGTCGAAGGGCATGATCAGACGCCCGGTGCGCAGATCGTCGTAGGCGAGCGCATCGAGAGCGAGCAGCACGCCGGCGCCTTCGACCGTCGCGTCGAGCGCGTGATCCGGCGCTGCTGAATCGAAGGCCGCGACTGACGTCGGCGTCCCTCACGCCCGCCGCCGCAAACCAGTCGGCCCAGGTCGGCATGGCGGCGCGGCCGGACAGGCTGTCGTCATGGATCAGCGGCACGCCCTTGAGCATGTCCGGCGACGTGAGGGGCCCGTGTTTCTCGACGAAGGCCGGGCTGCAGACCGGCACGAGGGACAGGTCGATCAGCTTTTCGACCTCGAGGGCTTCATCCTGCGCCGCATCGACCGGAAGGTTGCGGATCGCAGCGTCGACGCCGTCGGTTGCGAAATTGGCGTTGTTGATCGACGAGGAAACGCGCACGTCGATTTCGGGATAGGCGATCGAAAAGCGGTAGAGCCGCGGCGCCAGCCATTTCGAGGTGAAGCCGGGCGGCGTGCTGACCACGAGCACGCGCGCGTCGCTGAGCCTATTGAGGCTCGCCAGCGCGTCCCGGATATGAAGGAAGCCCGCCTGCAAGCCGGGGTGGAGCGCCTTGCCTGCCGCCGTCAGCGCGATCGACCGCACGCCGCGGTCGAAGAGTTTGAGGCCCAGATGATCTTCGAGTCCGCGAATTTGGTGGCTGAGCGCTCCGGGCGTGACGTTCAGCTCCAACGCCGCCTTGGTCAGGCTGAGATGCCGGGCGGCGGCCTCGAAGGCGCGAAGCGCGTTCAGCGGGGGAGCAGCGCTATGCATGAGAGTTTCTCATCCATCAGCTGAGACAATATCCTTTGTCAGACCCGGATTTTCTTGCCAACATGCAGCGCTTCGAGCATGGCGGATGAGCATATCTCATATAGAGCCATGGTCAATGATGAGGTGGTCCGATGGCCTGCACTACGCACAGCGGAGATTTCGGCCTATGCTGCGATCGCACGGCGCCAGTCGCAAACGGGGTCGGCGCCAAGCTCAAGAGACTGGCCCGCCGTCTGACCGACGCGCTCGAGGCGCGGCGCCAGAGCGAGGTCGACCGGGAGATTGCCCGCCTCCTGGCGCACTCCGGCGGACGTCTCACGGACAGCCTGGAGCGCGAAATCATGCGGAAGGTTTTCGCGTCTGACTGGAGCCTGCCGCAGTAGCGGCCCCGTCAGGCGGGAAAGGGAACCTCTCATTGCGAGGGTCGGTGATGGTCCCTGCGCCTCTGCATGGCCATTTCGTTGAGCCTGCGCGTTACGCGCATGCCGACGAAAGCGCCCTCGACGGATCGTTTGGAGTTTTGCGTGCTGCGGGCGAAGCGCAGGCCGGACATTCGGTTTGCTCTTCGTCCGGCCCGCTCCAGCGACGGCGACGCCCTGCAAAGCTATGTCCGAGGGCTTTCCCGGCAGTCGCGCTACAATCGGTTCCTGGGCGCCGCGAACGAGCTCCCGGCGTCGGAATTGGCGCGCGCATTGGCGGCGAATGGTCGCGACACGCTGACCCTGCTCCTCACCTCGACGGCGGAGGATCATGAAACGGTCGTTGGCGAGGCCCGGGTGGCGCTTTCATGCGCGGAACGCGCCGGCGAATTCTCCATGTCGATTGCAGACGACTGGCGGCGTCTTGGCGTCGGCTCCGCCTTGCTCGAGGAAATCGAACGCAAAGCGGCGGCCGACGGCATCGAATGGCTCTTCGGCGATACGTTGCGGACCAACGAGGGGATGATCGCACTGGCGCGCGGCCGCGGCTTCCGCCTTGGGGCGGGGCTCGAACCGCGCCTCGTGCGAATTCAGAAGCGGCTGGACGCAGCTCCCGACCTGCCTTGCCGGAAGTGGGCCGAACTCGCCGCCGGCGCGGAACTCCGCACGGCTTGATCGGGGCATTCGCGCGTTCTCCTTCCCCAGCTCTGCTTAGCTCTGCTGGGGAAGGTGGCGCGAAGCGCCGGATGGGGTGTGGCCCGCAGCATGAACCTCAGTTCGATTGCACGAACGTCACCGCGAACCCTTCATCGACGCGTCCCTGTCGATGAGCGCCGGTCTTCCGCGCGTTAGACGAGAGCGACATGCTGTGAAGATCGTGGCTATAATCGGGGTTTGAGTAAACCGTCGGCGTAACTACCATGACATCGGCCCGCAAATCGCCCCCGCTCCGTGAAATCTTGAGAGATCCGCGCCTCGCGCTGATGCTCGCGCTCGGCTTCTCCTCGGGGCTGCCGTTCCTTTTGATCTTCTCGACCCAGTCGGTCTGGCTGCGCGAGGCGGGGGTCAGCCGCTCCGCGATCGGGCTCATGAGCTATGCGGCGCTCGCGTTCACCTTCAAGTTTGCCTGGGCGCCGATCATCGACGAATTTGATCCGCCGCTGGTCGGCGCCTGGCTCGGGCGCCGGCGCGGCTGGATGCTGATCACCCAGCTCAGCGTCGCCGCGGCGCTCTCCGGGCTCGCATTCGGCGCGCCGGCCGAGAGCCTCGGCTGGAGCGTCCTCTTCGCGTTCCTGACCGCCTTCGCCGCCGCGAGCCAGGACGTCACCATCGACGGCTGGCGCATCGACGCCGCGCCGATCGAGCGCCAGGGCATGATGTCGGCGGCGTATCAGCTCGGCTATCGCCTGGCGATGCTCTGCGCCGGGGCCGGCGCGCTCTACATTGCCGATTTCGCCAGCTGGCGGGCGGCCTATCTCGCGATGGCGGGGCTGACGCTCGTCGGAATCGGCGGCTGCCTTTTGTCGCCGCCGCTAGACCGGCCGAGGGAAGCGAAGGGCAAGCGCGTCGCTTCTTTCGCCGTCTCGTTCATCGAGCCGCTCGGCGATCTTCTGCGCCGCTACGGCCCTGCGCTGATCGTCATCCTCGTGCTGGTGGCGATCTATCGCCTGCCGGATTTCGTCTCCGGCGTGATGGCCAACCCGCTCTATATCGACCTCGGCTTCACCAAGTCCGACATCGCCACCGTCTCAAAACTTTACGGCGTGTGGATCGGCATTGCGGGCGCCTTCGGCGGCGGCGTCGCGGTGGCGCGGCTGGGGCTCATGCCGTCGCTCATCCTCGGCGGCGTCGCCGCCTCGTCGTCGCACCTGACGCTCGCTTTGCTCGCGGCGCACAGTGCGAGCCTGGCGCTGCTGACGCTCTCGGTCAGCGCCGAGAGCTTCGCCTCGGGCTTCGCCGGCGCGGCGCTGATCGCCTACATGTCGTCGCTCGTCTCGCCCGCCTTCGCGGCGAGCCAATACGCGCTCCTCTCCTCGCTCTACGCGCTGCCCGGCAAGCTCATCGGCGGCCTGTCGGGGGTGATGGTCGACGAGTTCGGCTATGTCCGCTTCTTCCTCGCCACCGCGGCCATAGGCATTCCCGTCGTTGTCCTGAGCCTGACGGTGTGGCGGATGCAGGGGCGGGAGGCCCAGGAGGCGCCGGCGTGACCCATGCCCGCCTCGGCCCCGCGTCCCTTCTCCCTAGTTTCTCCCTAGGGGAGAAGGTGGCCGCGCGCAGCGCGGCCGGATGAGGGCGCGCGCCGCCGTCATCAGGCGCCCTCGTCCGTGCCGACCGAGCCGAACCGCTGACTTGAACTCCTTGAGCGGATCGCGCCGCCCCGCCGACCTCGTCCTGAGTTCGCCACCGGCCGCGCCGACCCGCTGTGCACGAAGGTCCCAGGCGTTTCCTGACGACGGGGACTTTCCTCGTGAGAACGCGCCGCTCAGCCGCCCCGCAGTCCGACCTCTTTTCCCTGTTATTCCCTGATTCGGCCCGAAAAGAGGGGATCGCGCCGTTTCCGACCCGGTCCGCCACAGGAAATGCCTTTGTTTTCAGCTGGTTGAACTGATACAACACTTGCTTAATTTGTGCATTTAACAGGGGATTTTTTCGGGCATAACAGCGGATTTATTCGGCGTATCAGGGGATTAATTGGCTCGTCCTCAGGCGCCGAGAAGCGACCTCGAAAAAAGCCCCACTGGGCGCCCCCATCCTGAGTTGGCGACCGACGGCGCGACCCCCTGGGCACGATCGTCCCGGCCGCCTCACGACCGGGACTTTCGTGTAAGTTGACTTGGTCTCTCCAGATGACAGCGCGAGCGTTTATTGGTCTGCCCCGGACAGACGCGACCGCCAATAGTTCGGTTTGCGATGCAAGTGAGCGACGGCGAGGACGACGATTTCGTCCGCCTCGACAACGTAAATCAGTCAGCATGGGAACCGCCCCAACCGAAACCGCCACACGCCGTCGCCGAGCGGATGCCACGCGTGCGGGCGCTCGCGATGCGCCTCCGCGCCATCCGCATTTCATCGATGAACCGCTGCTCGAGGCCCGGTGCTTGCGCGGCGTATCATGCGACCGCCTCGTCCAGTTCGACGGCAGCCAGAGCCAGCAGCCGGACATTCATGGGCGGCTGGCATGCTTGGCCAACGTCTCGTCGAAATCGAGCGCCTCGAGCTCACCACGCCGGTAGGCGGCCAGACGGTCCTTCGCCTCCTCGGCCCAAAGCTGATCGAGGTTCGGATCAGTGGCGTCGAGGCTCTGCAGGATGCCCTCGACCAGCTCAGCCCGCTCAATCGGTGGAAGCAAGCTCGCCTGCTCGGTCAACTTTCTGATGCGCTCGTTCATAAGCAACAAAATAGCAGGCGAGAGCGACGGTTTGAAGGCTGGGCATTGCCGCGCGCTACGTCGACTCAGGCGGGGGTGAGGCCGGAACCGCTCAACCCGCCAAAAGCCTGTCCAGACCGAGGAACGCCGCCAGCGCCCGGTCGACCTTGCCCATGACGGCGGCGTCGAGGCGGCCGAACGACCGTCCGGCTTTCGTGCGAGGCAGCGTGACCGCCCGGTCAATCATCACTTGCGAGGCCTTGCGCAGGCCGTTTTCCGTCGTCGGCTCGACCGTGACCCGGAACGTTGGCCAATCGTGCAATTCGCTTGTCAGAGGCAGCACCGTGAGGCCGCTCAACTCCGAGAACACGTCCGCCTGAACGATGAGCGCCGGACGCGGCTTGCCGCAGTCGCCGGCGACGGCGATCGTCACAAGATCGCCGCGCTTCATGCCTTCCACTCGTCGCCGAAATCATCCTGGTCGAGCAAGGCCTCCAGTTCCCTGAGCGAGGCCGCTTCGTCGCTCTTCGGATCCCGGGCGCGCTCGGCGGCTTCACGCGACTGACGCCGCGCCTCTGCCTCGAAGACTTTGCGCTCCTTCCGCGCAACATAGACGCGCATGAACTCGCGCAGCACTTGGGCGGCGGGCTTGTCCTCGGCTTCGGTCGCGCGCGCGAAGGCGCTCTTGAGAGCGGGGTCGACCCGGAAATTGAACGAATTGGCCTTGGCCCGACGGCTTGAGCGCGGCATCGCCATCTCCTCTGCAATTGCAAATCGTGCAGACAATGTAATTGCATGTCGGATTTTGGCAAGCAAGCTGGGTTCGGGCGGCTATGTCTAGGGGTTCAGACTGCCTCACCTCGCAATTATGTGAAAGAGGCGGCGCGAGCGCCGGATGAGGGGCCATTACAACGACGCTTTATTCGAGTCCCCCATGGTCGGCTTCGGGCCGCGCCGTTTCGGACGCGGACCGCGGCCTATATGGGGGCGGCGCCACGCAGCCGAGCGGGCGCCCGATCGCCTCGGCGGCTTGTGAGCCGCCGACAGCGCCTTAAGCCGATGGCTCCGTCGCGATTGAGAGCGGGATCGGCGAAGCGGCCGGCGCAACGGTCGAGGAGCGGCGCGACGCTGGCGAGTTGGCCTCCGGCTGGTCGACGACCCAATTCGAATTTGCCCCGCCCTCACACCCACTGCCCCGCGATTTTGACTGCTGCGTCGATTTTCAAAGACCGTCGACTGTCGATTGCGTTTAGGCGGCGCGCACTCTCGACCAGCAGCGGCAAATCGACCTCACCTTGTCTCAGGGTTTGCTGAATTCGATCCACCGGGATCCGATTTCGTATCAGGCTCTCCAAAGCTTGGAAGATCCATTGGTGACGCTAGCGACGTTCGCCAGCATGTCAGCCATGGTCGGCTCCGCCTCCGGTGATAGCGGCGCTGCGATGGTTTTGTCGCCCGCCCGTTCATTTTCGTAAAACGCGCGGCGAATGATCAGATGTGAGTAAATATCGGTCCAAAACGTGTGATTAAACAGCTCTATCGCCTGCACTTCTCTGAGAGCTTCGTAGACAAGGCGGAATAATTCAGCGAGCCGATGCGATCTGCTATCTTTGTCTTCCACGCTATTCTTCGCGCCCGTCATTGCACAATAGTCTATAAGGGAAAGACCAATTGCCAGGACCATCGCCAGAACCTGCTTTGCGTCACTCCTGCCGTCGTTTTGTTCTCCGCTTTGCCAATGCTCCGCTAACTCGCGAACCGTCAAGGTTCGTTTCCAGAAGTCTCGATAAGCAACAGTTGGATCATCACGTAAAAACAGTAAGCTCAACATCCGAAACTTGAGGCCGTCCGGCCTTGCTCGGTACGTCGAAAATAACGTCGTTAGCTGGCGTGTCGGCAATCCTCTTGCGCCAAGAAATTCTTCGGGGAAGCCGGAAGGCAACGCAACAGCGGTTCCACGTCCGGTAACTCCGTGTCGTTTTCGCTTGCCGCGAGAATCTTTGCACATAGCAAGCAAAGAACCTCCTCGCTTGCCGCATCGGGGGCTCCGATGTCGTTCCAGTCTTTTGCTACCGCGGAATTTGCAAGCGATTTAAGCATGCGCCAAAACGGCGTCGCCCGCTGATGCAGGTCGTTTGGATGTTGCTCTCCCTTGCTATCAAGGGCCCCGATCGTAATTCGGAAGAGCCACGCGGCCCACCTCAAGGCAAGAGCAGAGCCCTTGGGCTTGGCCGCAATGATCGCGACGATCGCAGTGGCGAGGGTTCTTAGTTCTTCATCCCGTTTGGCCAGATCGACCGCGGAGACATCCATTCCCAGCGTGGCCTGCCCGATAGCATCTTGGGCAATCACAAGGAGGAGAGGTTCTAGCGTGGCTCCATTCCAACTTCCGTTCGACTTAAAGCTGGGACGAGCGTGACGAAAGAACTCCGCCCATGTCCCAAATTTTTGTCCCAACCAAATTCCGTCGAAACCTGCAATGAAATTCCATACTTGATATGGATTCGTGAACAGATTCGAGTAAGGCCGCTGCCCGCTCTACGTCAACAACCGTGTAAATATGGAATAGAGTGCTAACTTCGGTGAATAGCAAAGTAGGTCGCATCTCCCCAAGCCCAAGCCATATTCTCCGAAGCTGCGGGGCTTTTGCCCAACTCTCAAGCAAAGCTGTAAATCCTTCCCGTTCCCTCTCGCTCACCTGTTGCGTGGGCTCGGCAATCGCGTGCTCAACTATCTCTGCGGCAAAAACGTCAAACCTTTGCCGGAATTCTAAGTCGTTTAGAATTTCCGTCCGGAGGCGATCGCAAAATGATGACAAGGAGTTGCTAAAGTTGCGCCTCAATGTGTTCACGGTGCGCCAGGTGCCTCGGTCACATCGTTGCCTCAGGAGAGCCGCTGATGCCTCTCCAATCAGCGCGCCTATTACAAATCTTTCTGCCAGACCGTGTTCGTGCGTCGATCCTCTGGATAGGTAGTTTGCCTAGGAGTTGTTTCCTGCAAACGTCGCGATATTGCATCGACCACGGTTTTCCCGTCGATGCTTTCTAATCCGATGTCCGCATAGCTTAGTAATAGTTCTGTGACTGCAGATACAGCGCTACGGTACCAATCACCGGCTTCAATTTGTCTTTCGTGCCCGCTCATGCGCCCGCTGCTCGTACGCACGTGCGACGTTGCTCCAGGGGTGCGCTTCAGCAGGCCAGCGAAGCTCAGCGATACCGGTCATTGTCGTCTTTCATCAGTTTCCACAGACGCTCAAAAAACTCGATAGCTCTCGTATCGCGAGCAGACCATCCGTAGGACATTGCGTTGATGGAGTGGTGCAAACCGCCGATCGTCGCCCCGCAATGCCAAAGCACGTCGTCAACTATTGCATAGCGATCGTGGATGTCCGGCACCCCTCCTCTCACTGAGCGCAAATTGAGAAGGATCTCTATTTGAACCGGGGTCAGGTGCTGTCTTTGCAGCTCCCGCTCAAAGCTTCTCAAGAATTCCGCGCGTTCTATTGCACCGCCCTGCGAAGCGGTGGCCAACCTGATATCCGTGGCGCCGGTCTCCGAGAAAAGGGTGGCAAGCTGCGCCGCAGACTTGTCATTTTCAAGCAAATACTCATCGACGAGCCAAATTCGATCGCGCGCTTGGCGGACCGCCGAGCGAAACGCTAGCGACAACGCGCCACCTATACCGAGCTCGTGCCGGACCCTGTACGCGTGCTCCCTGGGAAACAGCTAGCATCGCCTTCCTTGTACCCGTTTGTGCCCAGGATCATTGTGGGCCAGATGATTTGCGGCGCTGCGGCAGGAGCGCGCGCGGCGCTTTCGCCAAGCTCGAATTCGGAGCGGGAGTAGCCAAGCTCATCAAGTGCTTGCGGGTTGCAAAAATGAGGAAATGTCGTCGGACTCTCGGTCAAAAATCGAGTTGAGTCGCTCAATCACCGGACTCGGGTCGGGCAACTTTACGAGCAGGCTCTCGCGCTTACCGATCGCGTTGAATGAATTGCCGGAAAACCAAACCGCGCCATCGACGACCAAGAACCGGTCATGCAGTACCGGTTCCCCCTCTTTGTTAGGCATTACACGCACTTCGATATCTTTCAGGCCCCGCTCGCGAAATGTGCTCAAGACCTCCTGAAAGCGTCGAGCGGAAGCAATTCTGATTTCGCCACTTCCCAGCGCTTCTCGTGACGTGAGCGCCCTAAGGCGCAACTCAATTCGATGCACAAAGTGCAGATAACCCGCGAGTTCGTCCGCCCGAAAATCCATCCGAAACGAAGACCTCCTGGCGAGCGCTGCCGATGAGGCTTCGTACGAAAGCTCGCGCCGCGTCAATGTCATCGATCCATCGCTGCTCCCATTTCCCAGCCCTGCGAGCTACTCTGCGATGCTCAACGCCCTCGAAATATCGTGAATGCGGGTCTAATGGCGGGGTCGTGTCGCCAACTAGGCTTTCGAAGGCTGGAGCAAACTCTGACGTATCCCCTCATTTTTGATCAATCGAAATTGTCTGAATTGGCAAGTCACCGCGTGGCGAGGTCACGAATCAGCCGGGCGGGGGCCCATGCGCAAGTCGATCGAGCGGATGGAATTGGTCCATGATTTTCTGAAGCGCGCGTTTTCGGGGAGCTTGCACGCCAAGCGGATTCTTCGCTGGCCAATGGGACGCTGGGGTTCTGACGGGGGCGTCGTTGGCCGTTTCGGTGATCGGGCATGCGCTGGCGCAAGCGCGCGGTCTGATGGACAGACACGCGATCAAACAGGTCGATCGCCTGCTGAGCAACGCCGGGATCGTCGTATGGGACCTGTTCGCGCCATGGGCGCGCGAGGTCGTGGGCCGGCGCAAGGCGATCGTCGTGGCGATGGATTGGACCGATTTCGACGCCGACAATCAGGCCACGCTCGCTTTGAGCCTGATCACGCGCCACGGCCGGGCGACGCCGCTCCTGTGGCTGACGGTCGACAAGGACGAACTGAAGGACCAGCGCAACGACTTCGAAGACCTCTGCCTGACGCATTTGAAGGCGATCCTGCCCGAGGGCGTGGCGGTGACGATCCTGGCCGATCGCGGCTTCGGCGACGTCAAACTGTTCGAATTCTTCGAAAGCCTCGGCTTCGGCTACGTCATCCGCTTTCGCGGCAACGTTCATCTGACCGCGGCGGACGGTGAGACGCGCCTGGCCGCCGACTGGGTCGGCAAGAAAGGGCGCGCCCGCCTTCTGCGCGGCGCCGAACTCACCGCCGCCCGCCACAAGGTCGGCGCGGCGGTCTGCGTCCACGCCAAGGGGATGAAGGAGGCTTGGCATCTGGCCGCCAGCGATGCGACCGCGAGCGCCTCCCAGATCGTCAACCTCTACGCCAAACGGTGGACGATCGAGCCGGGGTTCCGCGACACCAAGGATTTGCGGTTCGGCATGGGCCTGAGCGTCCTGCGCATCGGCGATCCGCAACGGCGCGACCGTCTGCTGCTGCTCAACGCCTTGGCGATCCTCCTTCTGACGCTGCTCGGCGCCGCCGGCGAAAGCCTCGGCATGGACCGATCGCTCAGAACCAGCACGGTCAAACGCCGCGTCCATTCGCTGTTCCGCCAGGGCTGCCTGCTCTACGACCTCATCCCCAACATGCCCGAGCAACGCTTGAGACCGCTCGTTGAAAAATACGAAGAATTCCTAAACCGAAACAACGTCTTCACACAAACCTTCGGCCCCGCCTGAATGAGGGGATGCGTGAGGAGCAAACTCGCTGATCTCGTGGGTCTTAATCTCTGCATTTTTCTTCTTGCTGTCGCGGCTCTGAATTCGAACGCGGCGCGACACAAGTTCCGTTCTTATTCCAAAGGTTCGTACAAAGGGCAGGGGGGGGCTGGAAGCAACTAGGCCCCGCGCCGGATGAGAGAGCATGTAGCCTGAGGTGCGTATTTGAGCGGGCGATCTGTAACCACAACTCCATCGGGGCGGGAATGTTGCGGTGCGCGAAAGTGGAGATAGCTCCAAACCGCTCTTCGAGAAGTGTCAACTCCAAGCCCTCAAGTTTCTGCTTGAATCTGGGCCGCACTAACGTGACAAATCTCTCGGTTCCGTTGGAGTTAACGTAAGATATTGTTTGACTGACCGAACTTGCGGATCTGGAGCAACCAACGCTATGCTTCCTAGCAGTTCGGGATAGTCGTCGACGCGAAAATGAACTTGAGGGGCCAGCCAGACGCACGCCGCATCATCTCGAGCGAGCGCTTCGAGGTCTGGATCAGCTGCCGCCATAAGGCGATGGATGCGGGCCGGAGCAGCACCTGGACCGATAAACGGCGTCGGATAGTAGGCTTCGCCGCCAAGAAACGCCTGCCCTTCAATAGGGAAGGCTAATTTCGGCCACGGCGGCTCCTCTGTCAGGTTCGGAGCTCGCAATGGATTTTCATCATGTCGCCCCCGATCGCGCGGATCGGCTGCAAGCGGCGGCGATAATTTGCCGACAGCGGCGTCCCGATACCAGGCCAATGCATCGGATGCCCTCGCGGCGATGCGGCGAAAGTAGATGGTAGATCTGACTTTCGGCACCGTACGTGTGGAGGCAGGTCGTTCGCATCGAGCGGCATGGTGTCCGGCGGCGGCCGATCGGCCGTCACCAGTTCCAAACTCGCGAAAACCAACAGCGGCTCACGATTTTTGTTGTCGCTAGCAGTTCCACCCGGTACGCATGTTGCAAGGCGAACAATCGCGTATTCGTAGGCGCTGAAAATAGGTGGCTGCTCGCTGATCATTATCGGTGGTCGCCTCAGCCCCGCCAGTGTGAAATCGTACACCATCTTCGCCGTCGGCGCATTGAGGTCTCTTCTTACGCACGTGAACTAATATTCCGCTTCATCCAGTTCGAAACCGGCTTGCTTTGTCACCCCCGCGAAAAGCGGGGGTCCAGAGGCGTCCGGCCCGGCGGATGGATCCCCGCTTTCGCGGGGACGACAGGTTGTACTGACGGCGGACAACCCATCTCTTTGACCGAAGCGGACCACTAGTCTAATTCAAGATTTCGAGGGCGACCTCTTCCGCTCATGCCTCTCCCATCTCGTCTAGCAGCGCCGCGACTCGCGCCCGCAGCGCCGGCAGGTTTTCATGGATCGTACGCCAGATGACGCCGTCGTCGGTAGCGGTACAGTTTGGAATTAGGAACGGCCCACTGCTGGTCCCCACCACGGCATAAAAAAGATGGCAGTGTTGACAAAGAAAGCCCAGATTCCAGAGCAGAGTTCTGGTTGTCGGCCAGTTGCCGAGATAGGCCGCGACAAAGGCTAGTCGCACCATTACGAATGCGACTGCAAGTAAATCGATGCAATATTGTGGCCCATGCCGAAATTCGGCCAACAGCACGGCGACAGCGAAGAACGGAAACGTCTCGATACCGTTGAGATGCGCGCCGAGAGCGCGGGCGCGGATGCCGGACTTATAGAATTCGGGATCGCGCGGGTTCGCGTTGTCGAAGGTACGCCAGCCAGCGGTTTCACCGGCGCGACGGTGAGCAGATAGAGTATGACCGTCGCGAAAACCGCCCATTCAGCAATTGTCATTGTGTGGCCTGCGCCGCCATCTTTTCGAGTTGTCGAAGCGCTTCACCGATGATTTCAAACTGCCGCTCGACCGTGGAGCGCAGCATCGGATCGGCGGCGTAATCGCCGAAGGTTCGCCCGCGCACGAACTCGCGCAATCGCGCCGGCGTCTTCCTTGCGTCCCAGAGATAGGCGCGCGGATCATGGTCCATAGACGGTCTCCGCCGACCGCTCGATGCCGGCGCGGATGAATGGATTGCGGACGCTGCCTTCGACGACGAGGTCGACGGGGCGGCCGACCGCCGCCGCAAGCGCGTCGCGCAGCGCGAAGAATTCTCCGAGCGAGGGGCTTGCCGCCGGTTCGAACGCAACGAGAAAATCGACGTCTGATCGCTGGGTTCGAAATCCACCAGACGCGCCGCGGAGCCGAAGAGGGCCAAACGGCGGACGCCGAAGCGGCGACAGATCTCCGCGATCTCCGAGCGGCGTTCGGCGATCAGCGGATGCATGGCGTTCTCCGTCGGCTCAGGCGTGAGGCCGCCTCGGCGATCTTCTCGGCGTCCTTCACGCTCGCGCCCCTCCGGGTCGAAAGAATTCGTTAACATGATCCCAGGCGAAGATCACGCCAAGCCACGCAGTTCCACCGGTTCCATATCGCCCCGACGCGAACTCCGTCCAGTCCGGCGCCGTCATGGCGCAGGTCTCCCGTCAGTTCTAGTCGAACGCGTCACCCTTGCCGCCTTCCACCGGGTTGATTCGACCGGCGGAGGCGGCAACTTAAGCGATCATTCGGTCAATCTCGGCGAACAGGTGCTTCGAAATCGCAAATGGGGCGACGCCGAATGGAAGGACGCGCGCGCCGCGATCGAGGCGGAGAAGGCGCGTGATAAGGCGCAGCAGGGATGACCTTTCGTGCCCTTGGTGGGAAGCTTCGAGTCCTTCGTGTTTAATTTCTCAACACAAAAGACACGACGGTCGCACGAAGGTCACAAGATCATTCCAGCGTGCGCTTAAAAATTGCCGAGGTCGTAGCGAGCGCGTGAAGTTGGAGGCGAACGGCGTCGGCGGCGAAGGAACGGCGCGACAGCCGCGTTCGTTTGATCGCGCCGTTGCCCTCCTCGTTCGCAGGTCCCGCGCCTGTCGGTGAAGGCGACGACGTTCTCGGCCGGGCGGCTCACATTGGTCACGATGAAGCCCACGCGCGGATAGAGTTCGCTCGCGCGCCATTCGACACCCGCCTTCGCGCGGGCAGGCTCTTGGCGACGACCCGACGCGGCTCGTCCAGCTCCCCGCCTGGCGCGAGAAGCTGGCGTAGGAACGCCGCGCTTCATTGGACGGCCGCCCGGCCGGACGCGTCAGCAGATGGCCGATCCTCTCTCGACAGGAAGCGCAATCTGTCCAATCTCCGCAACGTTGAGGTTCATCGTCCGCCTCCGAATCGAATGATCGCGCGATTTGGCCTATCATCGAACCGAACCGCGAAGGCCCTTGTCTTGCAAAAGGCAGAGCGCGTCGTTCGAACGTTTTCCTGCCCACTGCGTTGAAACTGCCGGCGGCAGATTGGCGCAGCCATTTCGAAGGAGCGCGCCCGATGCGCACGATCGCCCTCGAGGAACATTTCGCGACACCCGCGTTCATGGACGGGCCCGGGCGCAAGCTCAAGGAGCGCGCGGAGAAGACGGGCGGCCGGCTGGCGAATCTGGCCGCCGAACTCCTCGACGTCGGCGATGGCCGCGTCGCGGCGATGGATTCCGCGGGCGTCGACGTGCAGGCGCTGTCGCTGACGGCGCCCGGCGTCGAGCAGCTCAACGGCGAAGACGCGAAGGCGGTCGCGCGCGAGACAAACGCGGCTCTGGCGAAGGCGATCGAGCGCCATCCGACGCGGTTCTTCGGCCTCGCGTCGCTGCCGATCGGCGATCCGCCGGCCGCGGTGGCGGAAATGGAGCATGCGGCCGGCGACCACGGGTTCGAGGGGCTCGTCATCAACGGCCACCATCGCGGGCGTTATCTGGACGACCGGTTCTTCTGGCCGATCCTGGCGCGCGCCGAGGCGCTGACGCTGCCGATCTATCTCCACCCCACCCAGTCGCCGCAGCCTGTCATCGACGCCTGGTATGGCGGCCTGCCGCCGATGGTGAGCGAGATGATGGCAGGCTTCGGCTGGGGCTGGCACATCGAGACGGCGCTGCATGCGCTGCGGATGATCCTCGGCGGCGTCTTCGACGCCCATCCGGGCTTGCAGATCGTCGTCGGCCACATGGGCGAGACGCTGCCCTTCATGATCGAGCGCGTCGACGCGATGCCGCCTTCGATGACCGGGCTGAAGAAGCCGGTCAGCGCCTATCTGCGCGAGAACGTCCATTACACGTTCTCTGGCTTCAACTTCCTGCCGACCTTCCTCGACCTCGTGCTCGAGGTCGGCGTCGACCGGATCATGTTCTCGACCGACCACCCCTATCAGCCGATGGTCGAAGGCCGCGCCTTCCTCGACCGCCTGCCGGTGAGCCCGACGGACCGCGAGCGGATCGCGCACGGCAACGCGGAGCGGTTGTTCGGGGTTTGATACGGTTTCCGGCTGATGGATTCGCTGAGGATACGCCGCAAACGCCCACCACTCTCCTGCAAGGCCTACCGAATTCGCACATCTGAGATCGCGTCGCGCACTTGTTCCCCAGCTTTGCTTCAGCTTTGCTGGGGAAGGTGGCGCCATAGGGCGTCGAAAGACGCCCGTCTCTCGACGGGCTATGGCGCCGGATGGGGGTGTGGCCCGCTACTTCGACGCAAGTCGGATTGCACGACCGCCGCCGCGAACCTGCAATCGAGCCATACCTGCTTTCCACACCCCATCCGGCCCTTCGGGCCACCTTCCCCGCTTCGCGGAGAAGGGGACTGATCCTCAAGCAGCGTCGGACCACGCCGCGACAAAGGCGTGCGCCGCCCGCTCGACTTCCGCTCGCGTCATCGCCGGCCTGTAGAGCGCGCCGCCGATCCCAAAACCGTAGGCGCCGGCCTCGCGGTAGGCGCGATGCGCTCGGGCGTGATTCCGCCGACCGGGAAGAGCTGCGTCCCCTTCGGCAGGACGGGGCGCCAGGCCTTGACGACCTCGGGCGGCAAAACCTCGGCCGGGAAGAGCTTCAGGGCCGACGCGCCAAAACTCAGCGCGGCGAACGCCTCGGTCGGCGTCGCGACTCCCGGCAGGACGAAAAGGCCGAGCTTCAGCGCGCGCTCGATGACGGCCGCGTCAAAGTTCGGCGCGACGACGAGCTTTGCGCCGGCGCCGGCGACGCGGTCGACCTCGCGGGGCGAAAGCACGGTCCCGGCGCCGACGAGCGTCCTCTCGCCGAAGCGGCGAGAGACGATTTCGATGCTCTTCAGCGGATCGGGCGAATTGAGCGGAACCTCGATCGCGCCGAAATCGGCCTCGACGACGACCGAGGCGATCGCCTCGGCTTCGCCGGGCTCGATCCCGCGCAGGATGGCGATGAGCGGAGTTGGAGCCAGTTGAATCATGTGAGCAGTCCGGCGTTGCGCGCCAGGATGAAAAGCCCGCGGGCGGCGGCGCGCCTCGGCGCCGCGCGGGCGCTCTGGTGAAGCGCGTCGAACGCCATAAGGTAACGCTGGACCAACGCCTCCGCTCCCGCGATCTTCGGTTCTTCGTCCGCAAAGAGCCGCCGCCCCTCGGCAATCTCCGCGCCGACGAGAAGGCCGGAGAGATATTCGCCCGCGTCGTCCTCGGCGAGCTTGCCCATGAGCGGCAGGCTGCGGGCGCCGAAGAGGGCGCCGAGAAACCCGGATCCCTTGCCGCCGCCGGCCGCGGCCGCGCCGCGTCTCACGCCAAGCGCGAAGGCGGAGCGCGAGGGCTCGGCTTTCGCGGCGCGGGCGAAGGCGCCAGCGAGCGTGTGGTCCTTGATCGCGGCGAACAATTCGCCGGTCACGAACGTCTTGAAGCGCTCGACGCGGCCTCTTTCGACGATCGCCCATTTCGAGTGCGAGCCGGGCAGGACGATCAGCCGCCCGCCCGAGTCCGATATGCCGAAGAATCTCGACCTCTTCGCCGCGGATCACGTCGGGCTCGCCGCTTTCGTCCTCATAAGCGAGGCCGGGGGCGAGATGAACCACGCGCGCCCCCGCCTGCACGGCGACGAGATTGGCGGCGATGTCCCGCGGGTCCGCCGGGCATTTCACATAGGGCGCCTCGCGCCAGCCGTGCCGGCTGCCGACCATGCCGGAAGCGAGGATCGGCAGCTCGGCGTGCGCCTCGAGCCAGCCGCCGATGAGGCGGCGGAGCACATCGGGAAAGGCGCCGGGCGCGACGGCCGCGACGCCGTCGCCGGACGCGATTTCGTCGAGGAGCGCGCCGTCGCGCGCCATGAGATAGGCGCGGAAGCTCGACGAGCCCCAGTCGATGGCGATCAGCGCGGGCGCAGACGCGGTCATGCCCTGGGCGCCTCACATGACCGCGAGCAGGCCGCCGTCGACATAGATGATCTGCCCGTTGACGTAATCCGAGGCGCTGGAGGCGAGGAAGACGGTGACGCCGATCAGATCGTCCGGCCGGCCCCAGCGTCCGGCCGGCGTGCGGCCCCTGACCCAGGCGTCGAATTTCGGATCGTCGACCAGCGGCTGGGTCATTTCGGTGACGATGTATCCCGGCCCGATCGCATTGGCTTGAATCCCATGCGCGGCCCATTCGGCCGCCATCGATCGGGTCAGCATCTTCATGCCCCCCTTCGCGGCCGTGTAGGGCGCGATCGTGGCGCGCGCGACTTCGCTCGCGAGCGACCCGATGTTGATGATCTTGCCGCCCCTGCCGCGCGCGATCATGCGGCGCGCCGCCTCGCGGCCCACCTGGAACGCGGCCGTGAGATGCGTCTCCACGACATGCCGCCATTCGTCGGTCGTCAGTTCGAGCATCGGCTTGCGCAACTGGTTGCCGGCGTTGTTGACGAGAATGTCGATCGCGACGCCCTCGTCGTCGAAGCGGTCGAAGGCGGCCCGCGCCGCGGCGTCGTCAGCGACGTCGAACGCGCGGGATGAGACGCGATGTCCCGCATCCTCGAAAGCCTTGGCCGCGGATGTGAGCCTTCGCTCGTCGCGTCCGTTCAGCACGATCGTTGCGCCGGCTTCGGCGAGGCCGCGCGCCATCGCAAGCCCGAGGCCGGCCGAGGAGCCGGTGACGAGCGCGGTCTTGCCGGTGAGATCGAAGAGCCTCGACGCGGCCATGCTCGCACTCACTTGCCTATTTCGCTTTCGGCGCGCTTCTTGTGCGCGGCGAGCGCCATCAGGCGGCGGTCCCGCCACGTCGCCCGCTCGCCGAGCTTCTCGGCCGGCAAACGGGCGCGGCGTTCGGCCTCGATCCCGTCCATCGCCGGGCCGCTCCAATCCGCGCGCCGCTGGGTCGAAGGGAAAATGCCCGCATAGAGGTGCTGATAACGCGCGGCGTAGTCGCGCACGCCGCCCGGGGCGTTGAGATCGATCGTCTCGAAAGGTCCCATGAACGACCAGCGCAAGGCGAGCCCGTCGCGCAGCGCAATGTCGACGTCCTCAGTGCTGGCGAAGCCGTCGGCGACGAGGCGGAAGGCTTCCTCGAGCAGCGCGCCCTGCAGCCGGTTGACGATGAAGCCGTCGATCTCCCGTTTGACCATGATCGGCGTGTGTCCGGCGGCGGCGAGCAGCGCGGCCGTCCGCTCGACGACGCCCGCGTCCGTCCAGGGCGCGGGCGCGACCTCGACGGCCGGGATGAGATAGGGCGGGTTGATCGGGTGGGCGACGAGGCAGCGCGCGCGGCCGGCGAGCGGCTCGGTGAAAAGCGACGGCAGGATCGCCGAGGTCGAACTCGCGAGCACCGCGTCCGGCTCGGCGGCCTGGTCGAGCTCGGCGAAGACGCGCCGCTTGATCTCGAGATCCTCGGGCGTGTTTTCCTGGACGTGACTCGCTCCCTCGAGCGCCTCCTCGAACGAGCCCGCGCGCCGCATGCGGGCGCGGACGTTGATCGCCGCCTCGCCGTTGAGGAGATCATTCGCGTCGAGTTCGGGCAGGATCCTGTTGATGAAGGCGAGCGCCTCGTCGATCGCCTCCTCCCGCTCGTCCCAGATCGAAACCTCATGGCCCGCGCGGGCGAAGCTGATCGCCCAGGCGCGGCCGACGAGCCCCAGTCCGACGAGAGCGATCTTGCTCACATGCGTCCTCCGTTCCCGGCGGCCCCGCGACCCTTCGCATTTCGTAGCAGGCTCGCGGCGTCCAAGCCAAGCCGTTCGAGCGGCAAGATCCATCTCGGGCGCATGCCGCGGGTTAATGCGATGGCTTTGATGCCGGGATCGGCGATTTGGCCGGCTCGCGCGCGCGCGCTATCATCGGCGCCATGAAAGACGCAGAGTTTCCGAAGCTGGCGGGCTGGCTTGCAAGAGTTCGGACTGGAAGGACGGGCGGAGACCGCCCTTCTCGACGGCTTTTGCCAGCGCGCCCTCGCCGCAGGGCTGCCGCTTGCCCGAGCGATCGTGTTCATCGACACGCTCCATCCCATTCACGAGGGGCGGGCCTTCCGCTGGGAACGGGAGAAGCCCGAGACGACGGTCACGGAATACGGACCAACCACCGAAGGGGAGAACGCCGAGCGCTGGCGCGCGAACCCGTTCTTCCGCATGCTTGCGGACGGCGACTCGTTGAAGCGGTGGCGAATCGAAGCCGAGGGCGAAGTCCAGTTCCCGATTTTTTCCGAATATCGCGAGGCGTCGATCACCGATTTCGTGGCGATCATCAATCGTTTCTCCGCCGACGGCGTGATCGGCGAGATGGACTGCTTCTACGCGGGCTGGCTGACCGACCGGCCGGAGGGCTTCTCCGACGACGAGATCGCCGCGCTGGAGCGGCTGACCCCGTTTCTCGGGCTCGCCGTCAAGGCGGCCTCGCTCGCCCGCATCGCCGAAACGCTGGTCGAGACGTATCTGGGGCGCGATGCGGGCAGGCGGGTGCTGCAAGGCCGCATTGCGCGCGGCGTGGCGGACCGCATCAAGACCGTTCTGTGGTTCAGCGACCTGCGCAACTATACACGCATCTCCGACAGCGCGGAACCCGAGCAGATCATCCCGCTGCTCAACGACTATGCAGATGCGATCGTGACCGCCATTCATCGGCATTCAGGCGACGTTCTGAAGCTGATCGGCGACGGGGTGCTTGCGATCTTCCCCGCGCAGGACCGCGCCCGCGCCTGCGCCGCAGCGCTCGACGCCGCGCAGGAAGCGCGCGAGGCGGTGGCGGCGCTGAACGCGCGCCGTTTCGCCGAGGGCCTGCCGGCGACGGACATGTATCTCGGCCTCCATCTCGGCGTCGTGTTCTACGGCAATATAGGCAGCAAGGAGCGGCTCGACTTCACCGTCGTCGGCCCGGCGGTCAACGAGGTCGCCCGCATCGCCGCGATGTGCCGCTCGGTGGACCAGCCGGTCCTCATGTCGTCCGCCTTCGCCGCGTCGGTCGCCGAGGACCGGCGGCGCTTCGCGTCGGTCGGCCGCTATGCGCTGCGCGGCGTGGGCAAGCCGCAGGAGCTGTTCACGCTGGATGTGGAGGCCGCTCCCGCCCCCGAAAGCGTGGCGCCAATCCGCTTGTGAAAGCGTTACCCCGGGTCCCCAAACCTGGAGTTGCTCATGTCCACAGGCGACAACAATCCCTATTCCCGTCGCGCCGTCGTCGGCGGCGGCGTGGGTCTGGCGGCGGCCGCGGCCGCGCCTGCTTTCGCGCAAGCCGCCAACCCCGCTTCCTCCAATCCGGCTCCTGCGTCGGGTTCCGACAATGTGGCTCCTGCGTCGGTGGAAGCCGTGCTGCAGAACCCGGTCGACAAGTATCCGAAGCCGCCGTTTCCCAAGCAGTCGCAGCCCTGGCCGGGTCTTGCGAGCAAGATGGATCCCCGGCCGGACCACGGCGAGACGAGCTATCGCGGCGCCGGACGGCTCGCCGGGCGCAAGGCGCTGATCACGGGCGGCGATTCCGGCATGGGCCGCGCCGCGGCGATCGCCTACGCGCGCGAAGGCGCGGACGTCGCCATCAACCACCTTCCTCAGGAGGAGCCGGACGCGCGCGAGGTCATCGCGCTCATCCGGGAGTGCGGGCGGACGGGCCTCTCCATTCCCGGCGACATTCGCGACGAGGCGTTCTGCAAGAATCTTGTCGACCAGGCGGTGCAGGGGCTTGGCGGCCTCGACATCCTGGTGATGAACGCGGGCCGCCAGCAGAGCCGGGAGTCGATCCTCGACATGTCGACCGAGGACTTCGATGCGACAATGAAAACAAACATCTATGCGCCGTTCTGGATCATCAGGGCGGCGTTGCCGCATCTCAAGCCCGGGTCCGCGATCATTGGAACCACGTCCGAGCAGGCCTACGACCCGTCGCCCAACCTTTACGACTATGCGCAGACCAAGGCGGCGACGATGAATTACGTGAAGTCGCTCGCCAAGCAGCTCGGTCCGAAAGGGATTCGTGTCAACGGCGTCGCGCCCGGCCCGATCTGGACTCCGCTCCAGGTCAGCGGCGGCACGACCGAGGACAGGCTCGTCCATTTCGGCGCAAAGACGGTGTTCGGACATCCCGGCCAGCCGGTCGAGCTGGCGTCGATCTACGTCCAGCTCGCCCGGGCGGACGCGAGTTTCGCCACCGGCCAGGTCTACGGCTCGTCGGGAGGAACGGGGCAACCGTGAGCGGCGCTCGGTTGCGCGCGGTCGGCGGCCGTGTCCAGCGGATAGATGGGTGACACAATAGACCGGATACATGGGTGTCAGTCGTTCATGGTTTGGTCGTCTTGCGCCTCGCCGTCCCGGTCGGCGGGGACAGGGAGGCGGCGCAGTCTTTTCTTGTCGATATCGATCAGGCCGATGGGCGTGTCGTAGAAGCGGACCAACCATTGACCGTCTTCGGTCTCTTCGACGGCGACGGCCTCGCCCGCGAGCGCGGTCGAGATGGCGATGAGATCGCCGCGCCATCTGATTTCGCCGTTCGAGCGGACTCTGCGCGCCGCCGCCTCGGGCGGATAGTCACACGATCGTCGGCGAGGTGACGCAGGCGAGCCCGTTCTGCCCGGACATCGCGGCTACGCCCGACGGCGCGCAGGTGTGGTTCACGCTCAAGGATGTCGGCCAGACGCAGGTCTTCGACGCCAGGCCGCCTTTCGCGCTGCTCAAGACGCTATCCACCGGCCCGATCACCAACCACGTCAACATCGTCCGCCTATGTTACGATCGGCGGCCCCAACGAGGTGAAGGTGTTCCGCACCGACGATTTCAGCCTCGTCGCGACGATTCCCGTCGGCGAGCTGCCGCATGGCGTCTGGCCGTCGGGCGACGGCAGCCGGGTCTATGTCGGGCTGGAGAACGACGACGCCATGACGGCGATCGATACGCTCTCCAACACGGTGATCGCGACAGTCCCGATCGGCCAAGCCCCGAAGGCCGTCGCCTATGTGCCGAACGCAGCGCCGGAGGGCGACGGCACCGAAGACCTGCAGCCGCTTGGGCGGGCAGGGGAGACGACCCATCTCACGCTGGCGGCGGCCGGCTCTGAGACGGGCGCAGTCGCGCCGACCAGCGTGTCGCTCTTCGACCAAGGCCTCACGCAGGTTCTCGAAGCCTCGGTGACCGGCCTCGCGCCGAAGCAGGCCTATCTGCTGGCGCTCTCCAGCCAGCCGGACGGCGCGGGACCGCTGGAGCCGCTGGCGGCTTTCATGACGAATCCCGCCGCGGCCGCGATCGTCAACGCGGTCGGGCCGATCCGCCAGATCGTGCGAGGCGAGGAGGAGACCCCCCGCCGCAATCTCGTCATCGTGTCCGGCACAGCCGAGAAGCCCGGGGCGCCGGCTCAGGTGCAGTCGGATTGAGCAGCCAAGATCGCTCAGCGCGGAGCCGATCCGCAGCTTTGAAAAAAGATCAATCGCCGAAACCGCGGCGCAGTTTTTCGGGCCGTCCAGCCAGGCCGACTTCTTCAGTCCGCTGAGCGACGACAGCCAGGCGTTTGACCTGCCCATTCTCGAAGGCGCGCAAGAAAGCGTCGTAGTTCTTGAAGGACACGCATCCGTTGGAATCGCCGCTCGGACCGAGCATATAGGGGTGCGCCAGCAGCCCCGAACGGCCGAACACGTCGCCGTCGCCGACGGGCGTGAGGCGCAGCGCTTGCACGCCATGAAAAAGCGACTCTCTCAGCGTGAGTGCGTAGAGACCCGGCGGGGTCGGCCCCCGATCGCGTTCGCTCACGAAACGGGGATCATCCAAGCTGTCGCCGAGGCCCGAATGAGCTTCGAGCTTCGTTCCGTCAGGCAGATAGACCGTGCGCGCCGAGATGTCGTAGACGGCGGTCAATTTCTCGTAGCGCGCCGCCGGCCTTGCAACCGGTCCCAACTCGACCGGACGCGGCGGAGGCAAGGGCGCGCTCTCGTCGAATTCGGGCAGCGTTGTGGATCGGCGGCAGCGGCACCTTCTCCTGCGGCCGAACCCATGTCGATACAGCGGGAGGAGCGGGTTCGACGCTCGCTTCGTGCGATGGGTCCGGATTGACCGGGACCGGCTCGGGCTCCCGCGACTCGCCCAGTCCAACGGGGACCTGACCTAAGGGGCTTAATGGCGCCTCGCCCAAAGGCGGAGGCGCCGAGGCCAGCGGCGGAGTCGTCGAGGCCAGCGGCGGAAGGGCGGCGACGGCCTCCGGCGGCGCCGGGGACGCCGCAGGAGGAGCGCGCCAACGAACGCGACCCAAGCCAAAGCGACGGCCGCAAGCACGATCTGAATATTGAGGGAACGAGCGGGGTCGAGCGAAATCTGGTTCAGCGTCGAGTCGAGTCGCCGGGTTCTCGGGGAGCGGTTACCTTCTCTCGCCGGAGAGGACCACTCATCCCGGGTGGAATATGGCGGATGCTCAACGAATATCGCGGCGCCCAATGGTTGAGTGAGACACCGAACGCCTATGCCCCAACAAATAGCCTGAAGCCGTCGCTCTCGCTGTGATCCGGATCACGCCGCTGACGACCTTCCGAATGGAGGAGATCCGGCGGACGGCCACAAGCGGCAAGGATTGCTCGCGCCCGCGCCGGGGGAGGATAGTGCGGCGGCCACGTTCTGCCCCGTGCGCCCTCCTGATTTCCTTTGCCGCCGGTGCGGCCGAAGCGTTATGCCGGACGAACGCGTGAGCGGCCGGAGGAGAGGATGGACAATCAGGCGGTCGAGGCCGTGACGGAGCGCCGTTTCGACGCGGCCTTCCAGGCCGAGTTCGCCGAACTGCTCGCGTGGCGGCGCGACGTTCGCCGTTTCCGGCCCGGCGACGTCCCCGAAGCGACGCTCGATCGTCTTCTCGGCTTGACCGCCTTCGCCCCCTCGGTCGGCAACTGCCAGCCGGCGCGGTTCGTCCGGGTCGACGACCCGGCTAGGCGCGAGGCGGTCCGCGCCAATTTCGAGGCGGCCAACGGCCAGGCGCTCGGCGCCTATTGCGGCGAGCGGGCGAAGCTTTACGCCACCCTGAAGCTGGCGGGCCTGCGCGAGGCGCCGGTCCATCTCGCGGTGTTCTGCGACGAGACGACCGAGCAGGGTTTTGGCCTCGGCGCGCGCACCATGCCCGAGACCCGGCGCTATTCGGTCGTCTGCGCGCTGCACACCTTCTGGCTTGCGGCGCGGGCCTACGGGCTTGGCGTCGGCTGGGTGTCGATCCTCGATCCGACCCGGCTCGCCGGGACGCTCGAGGTTCCGTCCGAGTGGTCGTTCGTCGGCTATCTCTGCGTCGGCTGGCCGCAGCAGGAGAACCTGACGCCGGAGCTCGAGCGCGCCGGCTGGCAGGCGCGCACGGTCCATCCCGTGATCAGGCGATGACTTACGGATTCGCCGGGCGGCGCAGCGCTGCGGGGCGGGCGCAACGGCGAAGTTCGGCTCAACCCTCTTTACGGATTGCGCCCGACGTCATGCTCGCCCGGGCGGATGAAGGTCGTCCACCCACTGCACGGGCTCCGGGTTCCGCTCAACGTTCGGCAGATCGAGGTTGACGACCACAGGCTCTTTGCCGCTGCGCACCAGTACGCACGACAGCGGCAGCTCGTCGCTCGCATTGATTTCCTGGTGCGGCACATACGGCGGCACGTAGATGAAGTCGCCGGGGCCCGCCTCGGCCACGAATTCGAGCCGTTCGCCCCATCGCATCCGGGCGCGTCCGCTGACCACGTAAATGACGCTCTCCACCGGCCCGTGATGGTGCGCCCCGGTCTTGGCCATCGGATCGATCACAACCGTCCCCGCCCACAATTTTTCCGCGCCCACGCGGGCATGGGTGATTGCCGCGGCGCGGTTCATGCCGGGCGTCTGCGCGGTGTTGATGTCGAGCTCGTCGGAACGGACCACCCGAACGCCGTCAAGGCGCCATTGGGCTTGGGCTGCATCTTGCATCGTCGCTCTCCGAAAACAATCAAGCGAGGGTTGCAGGCTCGGGTCATTCTAACCGGAGAGAGGTCGAGCGAACAGCCTTCGCCTGGGGCCCCGGAGGTCGATTGCGGCTCCTGGGGCCGCTGGCGTTCCCGACCGCCGGCGGGTATTTTGCCGTCATGACCGACGTCACAGTCCTGGCAACGACGCCGACGCGCCTGACCGCGCGGGCGCTGATCGTGGGCGATCGGATCGACACCGCCGGGCTTGAGCGGCCGGACACGATTTCGCTGCTGCCGCTCGCCTTCCGCGTCGGCGAAGTGGGCATGGTCGCGCTGTTCCGCTTCGGCGTCGCGGTGATGGTCGGCCTCTCGCCGCTCGAGGAAGAGGACACGCTCGCCAGGCTCAAGTCCCGGGTCTACGGCGAGCGGGCGAAGGGCGACGACGAATACGCCGTGCTCGAGATCTCGCCCGAAAGCGACGAGCAGAAGTCGTCCGGCGGCCCGATCCAGATCAAGAACCTGTCGCCGCAGCGCTTCCTCGTGGTCGCCGACGCGCTCGCCAAGACGGTGGCGCTCGCCCGCGACGAGCGCGAGGTCAACAAGGTGTTCGACGTGATCGAGCCCTTCGCGGCGCAGCTTGCGGCCAGCGGCAAGACGCCGTTCCGGCGGAGCGCGATGCTGAGACTGATCGGCCAGGCCCTGCTCGTCCAGCACCGGGTGTCGGGGCGGGTCGCGGTCGAGGAGAAGCCGGACGTGCTGTGGGACCGGCCCGACCTCGAGCGCCTCTACGCCCGCCTCGAGGACGAGTACGAGCTCAAGGAGCGCGCCGGCGTCCTCAAGCGCAAGCTCGACGTCATCGTCGAGACCGCGCACGCGCTCACCGACATCATCGACGCCGACCGGGCGACGCGGCTCGAGTTCGCGATCGTCCTTCTGATCGTGCTCGAGCTCATCGCGGCGATCGTCCAGATCGTGCTGGCGGTGCACGGGCGGTAGCGACTGATACGTGGTTGATCGGCTCGCTGTCGACGCGCGGAAAATCCCTTCTCCCCTTGCGGGAGAAGGTGGCCCGAGGGGCCGGAAGAGGGGTCGCGTGGCAAGGCGCGCTGCATCACGGCGCTGTCGCGCCGACCCCTTACCCCCGACCCCTGCCATGAAAACAGAGGTGAAAAAGGGCTAATTTACAGGGCATTAGGCAAGCTCGGCGGGGCGAAGGGCGACGGGTCGGAGAATCACGGTGTAGCCGAGGCGATGCAGGCGTTGGACGCATCGCGTGGCGGTGCGCTGCTTGTCGCGGGTGTCGTGGTGAGCGGCGCCGAGGTCTTTGAAGGCGGCGCCGGTTGTGAGCATGTGGTAGATGGCGATGGCGATCTTGTGGGCGACGGCGAGAGCAGCCCGCCCGCTGCCTCTGCGGCTCTTGAGGCGGTGATAAGTTGCCTTCAGGAAGCTGCCGCGTGTGCGGGCGGCGCCGATGGCGGCGTTGCACAGGGCGGTTTTCAGGTAGGGATTGCCGTTGCGCGCGCCGATCGGCTTGGCCTTTCCGGCGCTCTGGTTGTTGCCGGGGCAGACGCCGATCCATGCGGCGAAATGGCCGACGTTGGGGAAGCTGGAAACGGGCCTCGATCAGCTGGGGCCGCTTCTTGCGCAGATGGCCGCGCGCGAGCTTGGCCATCTCGGCCGGGCTCTGCCCGCCGCCGATCAGGGCGCGCAAAATGGCCCGGCCGGAGACTCCGAAGATGTCACTGACCACCCCCGCCAGATTGACGTCGGCGGCCTCCAGCAGCTTGATCGGACGGCGCCGCTCGCTGCCCCGCGCCTCGACGAGGGTGCGGCGGTAGCGCGTTAGGTCCCGCAGATCGCGGAACGGCTTGGCCGGCACGAAGCTCTTGTTCACCTGGTCATGGCGGGAGGTAGGCCAGCCACTCCGCGTCCTTCACATCGGTCTTGCGCTTGCGCAGGGCCTTGGCGTGATGCGGATTGGCGACCGTCAGGTCGAACGAGCCGGCTCGTTCCAGCGCCGCGTAGACCGGCATCCGATAAACTCCCGTCGCCTCCATCGCGACATGGCTCACCGCCAGCTCCTGCAGCCAGCCGGTGAGCCGCGCGAGCCCCGCCGCCGTGGTCGCAAACTCGTTCCACACCTTCTTCAGACGCCCGCCGCCGAGCGGGAACGTCGCACAGCCGACAATCGTCGACCGGTGCACGTCCAACCCGGCGCAACGCTCCCGTCCAACCGCCGCCGCCGGCGCTTCCTCAACTTCAACCTTCATCGCCATCGCTCGTCTCCTTGCAGGGAACGAGCGACCGCGCGCTGCATGGCCACAGGAAGATCCTGCCATACGGGCTCACCGCCAACCGCAAGGCGGTTAACGGACGCGACAAACGGTGATACCTTCGCAGCGCGGGTCAGTCTCTCCACGGGTTCGTCACACCAGAGGGGCAATCGGTCTCGGGCGGTCGCTCGCCTCCTATCGATCGCACAAACTGGCTCGCACCGCGCCCGTTTTCATCCCCGGTGGCGCACGCCGCTGCGGCGGCGTGCAGCGTTTCTCTCCCGCAAGGGGAGAGGGGAGCCTTCCTGCGCCGCAAGGGCGCGAGCGGAAATCATATGGGTCCCTGCGGAAACGCGAAGTTTCTCGTGGATGACAGGCCGCTGCGGATTGACTGCGGCGCGCCGCAATGGCTGCCTCTCATGAGAAGGAGAGGCGGCATGGCGATCGAGGACGAGCTTCGCGAGCGGCTGAGGAAAGTCGAAGCCTTGTTCTTCGGCGCGGCGACCGCCGGCGAACGCAACGCCGCCGGCGCCGCCGCGGACCGGCTGCGGGCCAAGCTCGACGAGGCGGCGCGGCGCGATCCGCCGATCGAGATGAAGTTCACCATGCCGGACCTCTGGTCGGTGCGCCTTTTCATCGCGCTCTGCCGGCGCTACGGCTTCAGGCCCTTCCGATATCCGCGCCAGCGCACGACGACGGTGATGGTCAAGGCGCCCGCCCGGCTGTTCGACGATCTCGTGTGGCGCGAGTTCGGCGAATTGCATGCGGATCTGGCCGCCTATCTCAACGAGACGACGGAGCGGCTGATCCGCGAAACGATCCACGCCGACGCCGGCGACGCCGAGACGGCGCCGGAGCCGCTGGCGTTGGGGTAGGGGCGCGATTCGGGTTGACGAGGAGAAGGCCGTTATCGCGAGCGGAGCGAGATCAGCCCGGGGAGCAGCTTGTGGGTGAGCGCCAGCGCGCACAAGAGGCCGACCTCGCCCAGTGAGCCAGGCGGCCGCCGCGAACGCGCGTAGGCGAGCGCGGTCACATTCGTGTCGATCATCGTTTTCCCTTCAAAGTGGCGCCGTGGCGGCTCTCAGCGAGACAGGTTCTCGTAGGGGCGCTTCACTCCGTCCACGGATTGACCGTCTTCAAGCCGGCTGTGCGGAATGGCGCCTCGTCGCGCGTTGCGACCGAAAATCCGTTCGCCGCGGCGATCGCGGCGATTTGGCCGTCGGCGGTCGAAAGCGACAGGCCTTTGGCGCGGGCGCCGCTCATCAGTGATCCGTAGGCGCCGGCAGCCTCAAGATCGAAGGACAAGATGCGACCGGCGAACAAGCGGCCGACTTCACCCTCGAACGCCGCCGCGAGCCTGCTGCGCCGCTTGCCGGCCGGAAGCACGCCGATGCCGAACAGGATCTCCGCTACGGTGATGGTCGAAATGAACAGCGTCTCCGCACGCTGGCGGTCAAGTCAAGCAACGACGCGCGGATCGCCGCGTGTATTGACCGGCTCGGACACGACATTCGTGTCGACGAGGATTATTTGAACCTGATGGGCCGGGCCGGCAATCTCGGGTGATCTCAGCTTACTCGCGGAAGCGGCACCCGAGCGCCGCCAACGCGGAACCGATTCCGACTTCCTCGGCAGGCTTGACCGCAGCGTCGAGGATCGCGCAAATCTCCGCCTCGGTCGAGCGATCCGTGACCGCGCGCGCGGACTTTCAGCGCGCGATGCGTTTCAGGCGAAAGCTTGCAAATCGTCACTGCGGGCATGGCCGGCGCTTCCACGAATGATATCAAGAACAAAGACATGATAGCGTGATCGGGCCGCGCGCTGCAAGCCGCCTGCGCCTGATTCGTGGGTCCCGCAGGCCAGCGGGCCGGCTTTCCCGATTGCCCTTGCGCGCCAGCGAAGGTAGGCGTTTGCGGCATGCCGAAACACATCTTCGTCCTGACCGGGGCCGGCGTCTCCGCCGAGAGCGGGCTCGGCACGTTCCGCGACAAGCATGGCGAAGGGATCTGGGCTCGGTTCGATCCGATGAAGCTCGCGACGCCCGAAGCCTTCGCGCGCGATCCGGAGAGCGTGCTCGCCTTCTATGACGCGCGGCGACGCAACCTCCGGAACGCCAAGCCGAATGCGGCGCATTTTGCGCTGGCGCGGCTCGAGAACGCGCTTGCCGCCGAGGGCGGCGGCCTTACCCTCGTCACGCAGAACATCGACGACCTGCACGAGCGGGCGGGCTCGCGAGAGGTCATCCATATGCATGGCGAACTGCTCAAGGCCCGCTGCCAGGCGTGCGAACTCGGTGCATCTCTGGCCTGATGATCTCACGCCTTCGCACGCCTGCCCCGGCTGCGGCAGCGCCGGGTCCATGCGCCCGCATGTCGTCTGGTTCGGCGAGATGCCGCTCTCCATGGACGACATCGACCGCGCCTTGCGCCGCGCCGACCTATTCGTCGCGATCGGCACCTCGGGAGCGGTCTATCCGGCGGCGGGCTTCGTCGCCGAGGCGCGCGCCTACGGCGTTCCGACCTGCGAGATCAACCTCGAGGCCGCCGAAAACGCCTATTGCTTCGACGAGGCCCGCTATGGCCCGGCGAGCGAGACGGTCCCGGCGTGGGTCGAGGAATTCCTAGGGGCGTGAGCGAAAGAAGCGGAGGCGGTTGCATTGCCGCTTCGCCAAATAATACCGCTTCGCCCGTTTGGTGTTGAGTATGCGACTTCCGAGCTGTATTGTTAAATACGGATGATGGTGTGAGGCGTGCCGGGGTCCGCGGTTTGGCGTCCAAGGGTTCCAGATCCAAAGGCACCTTCCGTGGAAAGGTAAAATGTTTAGACATCTAGGAGATCAGGTCAATCGTCTAGGCGGCGGAATTGTAGGTGCGACTTTCGGCGTCGTGTTTTCAATGTCCACTCCAACGTCGTTCCCTGGGGCGTTAGAATTTCTAATCGCATTCTTTGTTTTGTATTTCGCACACAGCCTACCGGTCTATTTTACGAGCCTGCAAAATGGAATTGCACTGGCGTGGATGTGTTTTTTCTTTTATTTCATAGTGCTTATTCTTGCAGCAGCTTGGTTTTGCCATCTTGGTTTCTTAAGCAACACTTGGTCAATTAGTCAAGTTGACTTTTGCCTTCTTTTGGTGTTTTTCACTTTGTTCATGATAAGTTTGCTTACAATATTGTCTGTGACTGGTGAAGCGATGCGATAGAGAGGTATACGATGGATGACCCCGTTGGATCTTTTTTCGTACTGCTTTTTGTGCTAGCGAGCACAATCGCCATGCTCGGTCTAATTAAATATCGATCGGGTAGATCCTTCTTGGAGATTCTGTTCCGGTGGGACCCTTTTGAATCAAAAAAGTCACGAACTTCAGAGCAGTTGGAAATCGTGGCGGCATCTGGAGAGGAGACTTTGGGGTCGAAGTCGAAGTCGTGGGAGATACTAATTAACGAGAAGAAAGGTAGTCGTTCGGTTGAGGCTCTCCAGTTCAAACACGCCCATGAGTATCAAGATTATGTTATGGGCCAAATCCATAAAACAGGCTTATTCGATTTTGACGAGTTCGACGTGAACCAAGCAGCCAAAAAGAGGGACCCGTATAGCGTTCAGTCCAATCGGGCAGTAGGTTCGTTGGACGATCTCCGCCGAGCAGGGCGAATGCCACGTCGACGCACAAACGTCCGTCGGCGCAGTGAATATCGCTACAACTGAGGCTGTCAATCATGGAGGACGTTCCAAGCACGGGCTTTGCTGGTTTTGATGAATATCTTCGCGCTGTATTTGATGTCGATGCAGGAGAGGCAAGGTCAATTGTAGTTTCTACGGGCGGAAACATTCAGGAAATAGTGCAGAAAATAGATAGGGGAGTAATAAGAGCCGCTAATGCTCTGGAAAACAAGAGATTATTTAACTCATTTGTTAAAGCACATCCGGAGCAATTGACCTTGGTCCTCAATAAGGCCAGAGAAATAACTAATGGTATTTTTGGAGGAATCCTCAAGATATCCCGAAAATCTTCGGGAGCTAGATGCCGCGAGCCAAGATGCTGCGCCGGATAGAAACTATCTTGAGTCGCTGGATGTCATAAGCGCAGTAACTATGGCGTCCGAGTGGAGCTTTGACTCTGACACTCGGAGTGTATTGCCTGGGCTCCGATTGTCGCTGAATAATCCTGGGGATAGATTGCTATTAAGAGCCTTTTTGGATTGGGATGACGCAATTTACATGAGTTACAGGATCATCCAGGGTATCCTTGATGACGCCGCCAATTTCGAATTTATCTCTGAAGAAGCAAAGAAGAATACGAATCTAAAAGAACTATACGGTGACAGAGTTGCAAAGCGTATTTCGAGTATGCTTGTCGATTTGCGAAGCATTCAATCAACGCTTTGTGAATTTGGATTTGACGAAAATGATTTTGGGCCTGAAGACTGAATCGGAAGGGACGCAAAGGTTACATTCTATTGTCTTAATCGTCTTTGATTTGTCTTTCTGGTGATCGCGTTGTAGGGTTTTGGGGGGAGTGAAAGTCGGTGCAGCTGATGGACCCCTTCATCCGCTTCAGCTTCATTCCGGCCAATGGAGTCACGCTGCATTGCGCCGAGGCCGGGCCCGCCGACGGACCGCTGGTCGTGCTCCTGCACGGTTTTCCCGAGTTCTGGTTCGCCTGGCGCGAATATTTCCAGCCCCTGGCGGAGCAGGGCTTCCGCGTCGTCGCGCCGGACCAGCGGGGCTACAACCTGAGCAGCAAGCCGGAAAGCCCGGAGGCCTATCGGCTCGAAGTCGCCGCGCCGACGTCTTCGCCCTGGCCGACGTCCTCGGGCGCGACCGGCTCCACGTCGTCGGGCACGACTGGGGCGCGGCGGTCGCGTGGACGATGGCGGGCCTCGAACCGAAGCGGCTGTTGAGCGCCGCGATGATCCAGGCGCCCCATCCGGCGATCTGGCTCAACGCCATGCGCACCGATCCGGACCAGCGGCAGCAGGAGCCGTTACGTGCAGATTCTGCGGCTGCCCTGGCTTTCGGAAATGACGCTGAAGATCGGGAATTATTCGGCCCTCGCGCGGGCGTTCAGGACCTCGACCCGCCGTGACGCCTTCTCGCCGGAGACGCTCGAAACCTATCGCGAAGCCTGGCGCCAGCCCGGCGCCGTGACCGGCATGCTGAACTGGTATCGGGCGCTCTTACGTCGCCGAGCCGCCGACGCCGGCGCCGGGCAGCCTGATCCCGCCGACGCTCGTCCTCTGGGGCGACAGGGACGAGTTCGCCGTTCCGCGGCTCGCCGACGACAGCGCGGCCTTGTGCAAGAACGTCCGCCTCCGGCACCTGCCGCAGGCGACGCCACTGGATCATCCACGACGCGCCGGACGTCGTCCGCGACGCGCTGCTCGACCATTTGTAGCAGCTGTGTCGGCGCGCGCCGCCGATTCATCGCGTTGGTCGTCACCGCGAGTCGTGCCAACAGCGCATGGCTTGCGGTCGGTAAGCCTCGCTGCCGAGGCGGCGGCGCCAGCCTGAAACATTCCCTGCTCATTCCCTGCTCGCTCTCTGCTCGGCCGAAATAAATTCCCTGCTGCCGCGCACAGGCAATTTCGCTGCAAGACGCTCGAATACTTCATCTTTTTTGGACGATTTTGCCCGTTTTGCGGAGCGTTCCCTGCTGTTTTCCTCGCTGCAGGGAATTCGGCCGCTGCAGAGACCCCGGCGACCCATGCGCCAGGAGCCGGGCCTGCTCACGGGATGGGCTGCGCCGCCGGAAATGTCCACGCGCCGCTGAGGACCTCGGGCGGGGGCGGTAGAGGCGGACCATGTAGCTCCAGTCGGGCGGGGTCGGCAGGCAGTTCATGATCTTGCCCTCGCAGCCGCCGAACTGAACGACCGTGGAGCCGTCGGGTTCGGTCTTCGCCGTGACGCTGTTGACCGCGTAGGCCTTCTGCGGATTGGGCGCGAAGCGGCCGTCGGAGTCGTAGACGCTGATCGACCAGAAGCCGTCGACCGGGACGTCTTTCAGCGTCAGCCTGTAGACGGTCCTGCCGTCGTTGCGGGCGGGCGCGACGTTCAGATAGAGGGCGTCCTTTTCGGGAATGCCGCCCCAGGCGGCGCCCGAGCCGATCAGGCGCCGCACCGGGTCGACCGCGCCCCGCGGCCCGAACATCCCCTTGGCGTCGGGCAGCGTCTCGGCGAGCACGATCAGCGCGGTGCGCACGTCGACCTGGGTCGAGGCGTCCCAGTTCGTCACGTGAAAGACGCCGGGTCCGCCCGGCTGTTCGACCTTGATCGCATCCTGCAAGGCGTTGACGGCCGCGACGTCCTTCGGATCGTTGGCGTCGACGAAGATGCGCACGGCGGCGAGGACGTAGCGCGTGCCGATCTCGGCCTTCGTCAGCGTATAGCGGCCCGGGCCGTAGACGATTTCGGGCGTGTAGGCGTCCTCGTCCACCACCTGCATCGACACGAACCGCCGGCCGGCGTCGGGAAGCGTGATCGTCACGGGGCCGGCGTCGAGATCGAAGACGGCGCCGGAATAGAGCGTGTCGCGGTTCATCCGCGTGACCGTCTGCCGGTCGAGCGCGGTCGGCTCGCGCCGGTGGAGGAACTTGCCGAGGCCCCCGTCCTTGACGGCGCTGGCGAAATAGAGATCGGATTCCGCGCGCGAAAAATTATCCGGCGTGACCGATACGGCGGGTTGCGGCAAACGAGGCTGCGCCGCCCCCACGAGGGGCGCCGCAGCGGCGAGCAGAACAAGGAACTTCATCGACGCCTCCTCACGCGAATGCGAGCGCGGTCCCCAAGTCCGTAAAGCTTCCCGGGAACGGATATCGACGCCGCTAGCGGCGAATTCTGTCCGTTTGACGATGATCCGGCAATGGCGCGGGCGGCTTGGGGGCTCACGCGCGCAAGGAACGGTCCGCCGCAATGGCGTCGGCGATGCGCGCCGCTTCAATCCCGATCTCGCGCAATTGTGCGGTCGGCGAGGCGATGGCGCCGCGGAAAAGAGGCCGCGTTCGGCGGTCGGGGCGCCGCTGACGAGGGGTTTGCCGCAGTCGCTCAGGACGCCTTTAGCGTCGGGCAGCAGCGCCCGCAGGTCCGGGCGGAAGCCCGTCGCAAGAATGACCGCGTCGAAAAGCTCGGGCGGCGATTGCGTGAAGACGACGGTCGTCGCCGCGAACCTTGATCCGCCCCGCCCGGATCTGCGCGACCGTGCCGAAGTCGATGAGCGGCACGCGGGCGCCGATTACGATCGCGTCGAGCGTTTCGGTCATGCGACCTTCCCCATCGTAAGCCGGCAGCCAGCATACAACCCGACCAGGAGTTGAACCAGTCGCCGCCGTCTTTGGCGGCATTCTTCGCCAGCCGAGTCGCGACCTCGCCTTCCGCTCGCCGTGCGACCCGTTTCCATTGTTCCGCGCGATGGGTTAGGCGCTATCGAGTCGAGAAAATCGCCTGGAGGATATGCCGATGCCTGCTCTCGACCAATTGCCTGACCATCGAGGATCTGAAGGGTCTCGCGCGTCGGCGGATGCCGAAAATGTTCTTCGACTATGCCGATTCGGGCAGCTGGACCGAGACGACCTATCGCGAGAACGAGAGCGATTTCCAGAAGATCAAGCTGCGTCAGCGGGTCGCGGTGAACATGGAAGGCCGGACGCTCAAAACCGACATGCTCGGCATTCCCGTCGCCATGCCGGTCGCGCTCGCGCCGACGGGGCTCACCGGCATGCAAATCGCCGACGGCGAGATTCTGGCGGCGAAGGCGGCGGAAAAAGCCGGCGTTCCCTTCACCCTTTCGACCATGAGCATCTGCTCGATCGAGGACATCGCCGAGAATACCAGCGCGCCGTTCTGGTTCCAGCTTTACGTGATGCGCGACCGCGGCTTCATCGAGCGGTTGATCGATCGCGCAAAGGCCGCCAAATGCTCGGCGCTGGTGCTGACGATGGATCTGCAGATCCTCGGGCAGCGCCACAAGGACATCCGCAATGGCCTGTCGGCGCCGCCGAAATTCACGCTGAAACACGTCTGGCAGATGGCGACCCGGCCGCGATGGGCGCTCGGCATGCTGGGCACGCAGCGGCGCACCTTCCGCAATCTCGCCGGCCATGTCGAGAACGTCGGCGATCTCAGTCAGCTCGCCGCATGGACGAATTCGCAGTTCGATCCGACGCTCTCCTGGAAGGACGTCGGCTGGGTCAAAGAGCGGTTCGGCGGCAGGATCATCGTCAAGGGCGTGCTCGATCCCGAAGACGCGAGGCAGGCCGTCGCCCACGGCGCCGACGCCATCATCGTCTCCAACCATGGCGGACGGCAGCTGGACGGCGCGCCGTCGACGATCCGGGTTCTGCCGGAGATCATGGACGCGGTCGGCGGCCGGACGGAGGTTTACCTCGACGGCGGAATCCGTTCGGGACAGGATATCCTGAAAGCGGTGGCGCTCGGCGCGAAATCGACTTTCATCGGCCGCGCGTTTCTTTACGGATTGGGCGCAGGCGGGGAGGTCGGCGTGACCCGCGCGCTCGAAATCCTGCGCCGCGAGCTGGATATCACGATGGCGCTGTGCGGCGAACGGGACATCAGACAAGTCAGCGCGCGGAACATCTATCGCAATGGATTGGTCTCCTAGGCGGCCGATGGCGGCGGCCTCGGCTTGCGCCTGTCAGGACGCCAGCGCGTCCTCCTTCGCTCCGACCATGTATTGGACGAGCTCCTCCGCGTTGGTCCGCTCGGTCGCTTTCTCGGCGACCTTTCGTCCCCGGTGCATCACGATGACGCGGTCGGTGACGGCGAAGGCGTCGGGCAGGATGTGGGTGATGAGAATGACCGGGACGCCGCGCTCGCGCAGCGTGCGGATGAGCTCGAGCACCTTGTGCTGCTCCGGCACGCCGAGATTGTTGGTCGGCTCGTCCATGATCATCAGCTTGGCTTCCCAGTAGACGGCGCGGGCGATCGCCACGGCCTGTCGCTGCCCGCCGGACAGGTTCTCGATCGGCTCGGTGAGGGTCGGAAAGCGGATCTGCAGGGAGTCGAGGGTGTGGCGGGATTCGTCGAGCATGCGCCGGTCGTCGAGCGTCTGGACGAGCCCGCCCAACTGACGCTTCTTCACTTCGCGGCCGAGGAAGATGTTGGCGCCGACGTCGAGATTGTTGGCGAGCGCGAGATCCTGGTAGATCGTCTCGATGCCGACGCGGCGGGCGTCCATCGGGGTTGCGAACTCGGCCGGCTTGCCGTCGAAGACGATCCCGCCTTCTTCCGGATGATAGACGCCGGACACGCATTTGATGAGCGTCGACTTGCCCGCGCCGTTGTCGCCCAGCAGTCCGACGACTTCGCCGCGGCGGACGTCGAGGCTCACGTTGTCGACGGCGACGAGGCCGCCGAAGATCTTCGTCAGGCCGCGGATCGAGAGCAGCGGCTCGCTCATCGCCGGACGCCTCCCTTCGGCCGGCCGATGATGAGATCGCGCGACTGGTCGATCAGCACCGCGCCGATGACCACCGCGCCGATGACGATGAACTGCCAGAAGGCGTCGACGTTGAGCATGACGAGACCGGTCGTCAGGACGGCGATGATGAGCGCCCCGATCACCGTTCCGATCACGGTTCCCGAGCCGCCGGACATGCTGACGCCGCCGATGATCACCGCCGCGATCGAGGAGAGCAGCAGCGGGTCGCCGATCACCGAGGAGCCGGCGGTGAAGCGCAGCGTCGAGAGAAACCCCGCGACGCCGGATGTCGCCGCCGACAGCATGTAAAGCAGAATGATCTGGCGATCGACTGGAATGCCGCTGCGGAGCGCCGCGTCCATGCTGCCGCCGAGGGCGTAGGTATGCCGGCCGAACTGCGTCTTGTGCAGGAGGAACATCGCCCAGGCGACGACGACCGCGGTCACGATGACCGGGCAGGGAAGGACGATGTCCATGCGGCGCAACAACTCGCCGCTGACGTCCGGCCGCTTGAGGAAATAGATCCCGCCGCCTTCACCCCCGATAAAGTAGATGAGCGCGTCGTTGCCGTAGGCGCGGATGCCGGCCGGCAGGCCGATCACCGTTGTGTTCTCCGACATCAGATAGGCGGCGCCGCGCACGATGAAGGACGTGCCCAGCGTGACGATGAAGGCCGGGACCTTCAGATTGGAGATGATCACCCCGTTGACTAGGCCGACGGCGGCCGCGCCGGCCACGCCGGCGGCGAATCCGACCACCACGGCCGGGAAGAGCGGCAAGCCGGAATTGAACGACCCGCGGATCGCCAGCGCCGACAGCACCGAGGCGAGGCTCATCACCCAGCCGACCGACAGGTCGATCCCGGCAGTGATGATGACGAAGGTCTGTCCGAGGCCGAGCAGCAGAACCGGAACGATGGCGACCAAAATGTTCTGGGAATTGCGGACGGTGAGGAAATTGACCGATCCGCCGGTCGACAGCGGAACGGCGACGACGAAAAACAGCACCATCAGGCCGAGGAACACCCAGGCCCAGATGCGGCTCAAGAATATTGCCGCACGCTGGATCGGGGTCAGCACGCCGGAAGCAGCGGCGTCGCCGCCCCGCACGACCCTGAGGGCGCGTTCAGTCACGACCTTGGTTCCCTGGGTTTTTCACTGAAAGTTGGGTATTGCGACGAGTCGAGGACGCGGACGCGCCCTCGACCGTCTCGCTCAGCCGTTCACTTGCCCGGCACTTGATAAATGAAGCGGGCGACCGCCGGATCCTTGATGTTCTCCTTGTCGATGATGGCGAAGCCGGTCTCGACCCGGCGGGGCAGACTGGTGACCCCGGCGGCGTCGGCGGCTGCGAACATCACCGCCATATAGCCCATGTCGAACGGCTTCTGCGCCAGCACCAGCGACACGACGCCCTTGTCCATGAGCTCGATCGCCTGTTTGGTCGCGTCGTAGGCGACGACCTGGACGTGGCCGCCGAGACCGGCGTTGACGACCGCCGTTCCCGCGCCGTCCGCGCTGAACACGTTGGTGCCGAAGACGCCCGCCAGGTTGGGCTCGCGCGCGAGAACCGCCGCGGTCTGTTGCGCGGCCTTGTTGGCGTCGTCGAGATTGAAGTCCAGCCCCAGGACTTTGATGTCGGGGAATTTCTTGGCCATTTCCTCCTTGAACCCCGTGGCGCGGCCCTCGACCGAGCTGACGTTCGGGTTGGTCGAATTGATGTAGACGGTCCCCTTCCCGCCGACCGCCTTGCCGAGTCCGTCCGCGGCGATGCGGCCGCCTTCGACGTTGTCGGAGCCGATGTAGCTGATCGGGAACTTCACCGGGCCGCTGACATAGTCGCCGTTTCCAAGGAACGTGTCGACCGTGATGATCTTGATGCCGTGGTCGACTGCCGCCTGAAGCGGGCCGACCATCTGGTCCTTATCGACCGGGGCGGTGATGATGTAGTTCAGGTCGCCGCGCGCGACCATGGAATCCAACAGCGGCGTCTGGGCCGCGACGCCCCAGGTCGGCGGAATCTGCGTGACGACCTCGGCGCCGAGGTCCTTGGCGGCCTTCTCCACGCCGAGCTGCATCACCTGATAGAAGGGGTCGACCACGCCGGGGAGGAAGCCGATCTTGAGTTTCTCCGCCGCCTGAGCGCCCTGCGACGCCAGCGCGAGCGCTACCCCCGCCGCCATTGCCAAAAGCGATTTTCTGCCCATGTTTGCTTACCTCCCTGAACTCCGTCACTCGCGAAGCGCCGGCAGAGCCGGCAATCGCCGCTCGGCCGCGACCTCGTCGACGCGTCCGATGCGTCGGACGCTTAGCGCGCAGATTGCCGCGTCCGTTTGACCGGCGTCAAACGATATCGCCATTCGTCAAGGCCGGCGCGAGTTTTTCTGCTGGCGGAGCCCGCGCCCATCGACGGCTGACCTTGAATTGCCGGCGGCGACGCTTCAACATGACGGCTGCGCAAAAGAATCCGGCGAGCGACCCACGTGCAACGCGACAAGGCTGTCCTGAATGTTCGCCACGTGACGACCTACCGCTACGCGCGTCCGGTCGAGTTTGGCGAGCACCACATGATGATGCGGCCGCGGGACGGCCACGACCAGCGGCTCGTCTCGTCGGAACTCGTGATCGAGCCGCAACCGGCGCGTCTGCGCTGGCTCTACGACGCTTTCGACAATTGCGTGGCGCTCGCCTCCTTTTCCGGCGCCTCGACCTCGCTCAGGATCGAGAGCCGCTTCACCGTCGAACGAACGGCGGACGAATTGCCCGGCGGCGAAATCGATCCCCGCGCGCGGCTCTATCCGTTCCTATATCTGCCCGAAGAGCTTCCGGACATTTCCCGCTCGATCGAGCGCCTGTACGACGATCCGACGGGCGATCTCGACCGCTGGGCCCATCAGTTCGCGAGTCCAGGCGGAACGACGCAGACGAGCCATCTTCTGATGACGCTGACCTATGCGATTAAGGAAGGCTTTTCCTACGAGCGGCGCGAGGAATCCGGGGTGCAGCCGCCGCAGGTGACGCTCGACCGCCGCCGCGGCAGCTGCCGCGACTTTGCGGTGCTGATGATGGAGGCCGTCCGCGCCCTCGGCATCGCCGCCCGGTTCGTCTCCGGCTACGTCTATGTGCCGCGCGGGGAGGACGAGCCCGTGCGGCTCGGCGGCGGCGCCACGCACGCCTGGTGCCAGGTGTATCTGCCGGGCGCCGGATGGATCGAATTCGACCCGACCAACGGCCTGATCGGCGGCAGGGACCTCATCCGCGTCGCGGTCGCCCGCAATCCGGCCCATGCGGCGCCGCTGACCGGGACATACTTCGGCGATCTGGAAGATGAATTGGGCATGGACGTTTTCGTCAAAGTGACGCAACTAAAATGAGCCGGGCGCGTTCCGGTTAGCAATGTTTCACTTACGCCGAGGGCGCTCCCCATGATCATCCGCGCGGGATACAAAATATCCTTCCAGTGCCCGGCGCCGACGCCCATGCTCCTGCAGCTCAATGTTCATCCGTCGCGGGAGCCCGATCTCTTGTCGCCCGATGTGGTTCGGACGTCTCCGCCCCTGCCGACTGCGAACTATCTCGACCTGTTCGGCAACCGGGTGACGCGGCTCGACGCGCCGCCGGGACCGGTGACGTTCAGCACCGACTTCACCATCCGCGACAGCGGCCTGCCCGACGAAACGCCGCAGGACGCCCCGCTGGCGCCGATCAACGCGCTGCCGAGCGAGGTTCTCGTCTTTCTGCTCGCCAGCCGCTACTGCGACAGCGACAGTCTGGCCGACTTCGCCTGGTCGCAATTCCACGGAGTCGGCGGCGGGGTGCGGCTCGTGCAGGCGATCTGCGATTTCGTCCACGATCGGATTCGCTTCGACTATTCCCTGGCGAATCCGAAACGCATGGCGTCCGACGGATTGCGCGAGGGCGTCGGCGTGTGCCGCGATTTCACCCATCTCGCAGTCGCGCTCTGCCGGGCCATGAACGTGCCGGCGCGCTACTGCACGGGCTACCTCGGCGACATCGGCGTTCCACCCGATCCGGCGCCGATGGACTTTTCCGCCTGGTTCGAGGTCTTCCTCAGCGGGCGCTGGTATTCGTTCGACGCCCGCCACAACACGCACAGGATCGGCCGCATCGTCATGGGCAGAGGCCGCGACGCCGCGGACGTGGCGCTTTCCACCGCGTTCGGGCAGGCGCCGCTGCAGCATTTCGAAGTTACGACGTATGAGGAGGCGGTTGCGGCGTGACCATCGAATTTCGACTCGACCAATGGCCCGATCGGCGGCAAGGGCCGTCCGCGTCGCGTCCGAGCGCGATGCCCGCCCAGGCCGCGCCGCCGGCCGGCGCCTGGTTCGAACCAGTCTGGCGGATGACCTCGGCATGGAAGTCTCGGTCGAGGCATACAAGCGAAAGGCAGCTCATTTTGCGAGTTCCTGGCCGAGTTCTCCCGACCTGCCCTGCCCGATCGCGCACGGATGGGTCGGCCTCTGCCAGCGTTTTCGGCGCCTCATTGCGTTCGTCGCCATTGCGGACTAGTTATCTGTCTAGTTTGAAATGGAGGCGGCCGTGAGGGCCTGGGCGGTTCAGGACGCAAAGGCGCGTTTCAGCGAGATGCTCGAAACCTGCTTGAAGGAAGGGCCTCAGGTCGTCACCAAGCGGGGCGCCGAAGCCGCCGTGCTGGTCCCCGTGGCGGAGTGGCGAAGGGTGCAACGCTCGGTCAGACCGACCTTGAAAGAATTGCTGCTTTCCGACGAGGCGCGGGGCAATTTGATCGTGCCCGCGCGCGGCGCACGCCGCCGGCGCAAGGCGCCCCGCCTCGTCTGACGGCCGATGTATCTTCTTGACACGAATGTCGTCTCCGAGCTGCGCCGAGTTCGTCCCCATGGCGCCGTTGTCGCCTGGCTCGAAGAGCGTGCGAGACGAGAACCTGCATGTGTCCGCTGTAACAATCGGCGAAATTCAGGCCGGCATCGAGAACACGCGGGAACGGGACGAAGGCAAAGCCGCCGAGATCGAAGCCTGGCTGGAATGTGTGGCGGAAACCCATAACGTGCTGAGCATGGACGCGCAGACCTTCCGCGTCTGGGCGCACCTCATGCATCGCCGCTCAGACAGTCTGATCGAGGACGCCATGATCGCCACGACCGCCGCCGTTCACAATCTGACCGTCGTCACCCGCAATGTGCGGGATTTCAAGGATCTCGGGGTTCGCACGCTCAATCCCTTCGAGCGGAGAAGTCGCTAGCGGTGAAAATGCAACACTTGGCGTCCGACCCGGGATGTCGCGAAAGGCGAAGGGTTTCGGACGCCGCCCCCTTGCAGGACGGTCGTGCGAGAGGTGGGGGCCGGCGTTCAAAGCACGGGGCGACGGCAAGGTTGCGCCAGGTTGCGGTCCCTTCCTCAACGTCAGGGCGATCGGGTCCGATCGAACGTTTCGGACGTCATGCCATGAGGCTGGCGTCGCCGCACGAAGGATTCAGCCGAGGGCGCGGAAGACCTGCCACTCCTCGGGAATGCCCCTCAGGGTATGCATACCGAAATCCTCGAACTTGATGCCAGAGCCCGCGACCAGGTCTTTCACTGTGCGGGAGACGAGCACGTCGTCGGCGCCGCCGATGTGCGCCACGCGCGATGCGATGTGAACGGCGATGCCGCGCACATCGTTCTCCGCCAACTCGACCTCACCGGTATGCACGCCGATGCGCACCGGAACGTCGAGCCGATGCAACGAGTCGCGGATCGCGCTGGCGCAGTGGATCGCCCGCGCCGGACCATCGAACGTAGCCAGGAAGCCGTCGCCCAAGGACTTCACCTCCCTTCCGCGGAAGCGCGAAAGCTCCCGGCGCACCGTCTTATCATGAGCATTGAGAAGGTCGCGCCAGGCTCGATCGCCATTGGCGCCGGCGCGTCTGGTCGAAGTCGACGATATCCTCGAAGACCACGGTCGCGAGCACCCGGTCGACCTCCGCGGCCAATCGCGAACCTGTCAGAAACTCCTCCATCTCGGCCAGGCGCCTGTCGCCGGCGGCATCGAGAAACGCGAGATGATCGGTCCCCGGAATCTCAACCAATCGTGCACCGGGAATGCCTGCGGCCAGTTCGCGGCCGCCCTCGACGCCGACCAGGGTGTCATCGGTGCGGTGCATAACCAAGGTCGGAACCCTGATCGAATGAAGAATGCCGGAAATGTCGATCTCGCAATTCATGCGCATCAACGCAATCGCGGCGGACGGGCTGGCGCCAAGCCGTTCGAATTTGCCCCACCATTGGTGAAGCGCGGCGTCGTTCGCTTTCGACGGGGCGAAGGCCGGCAAACTCTTGCCGCTGCCCCAGCCCTCGTCCATGTACTTCATCAACGCGTCAAACGCCTCGTCGGTCGCTATCCGGTGGCGAAACCGCGCAAAGAGCCATAAAGGACGAGCGACCGACATCGCTCGGGATGACTGGCGGCAAACAGCATGGCAAGCGAACCGCCCTCCGAAATCCCAAACAGCGAAGCACGTTCGATGCCGACCGCATCCATGACGGCGCGCAGATCGTCCATGCGCTCGTCCATATGCGGCAGGTGCGCAACGCGGTCGGAGAGCCCGGTGCCGCGCTTGTCGAAACCGACGACGCGGCAAAAGCCGCCAAGCTTATTCAGCCAGCGCGCCAAACGCGGCTCGTCCCAGGAATTTTCGAGATCCGAGACAAAGCCGGGCACTACGATGAGGTCGGGTCCCTCGCCGAACACCTGATAGGCGATGTGGATATCGCCGCTCTTGGCGTAGTGCGTGGCGTGCTCCATTTTACGGTTCCACCCAGACGCAGCGCTTTCTTCAATATTCGATACTTGGTCGGAGCGGCGACGGAGGCGTTCGATGCGTCGCTGGCCACCAATCCCCTCGACAAGATTCGGGACCAGTGTCGACGCTATTGTGTGTCGATGCTATTGTGGCAATGCGAGCACGCGTACGGCTTCGATTGAAGCGCGAAGCGCTCTGCGGCCGCGCCCGCATAGATGAAGTCCTCCAGGCGCGAGGCGCGGTCGCTCGATGGCTGACCAGGAATTTCCGCTTTGCGTCAATTCCGGCCGTCTGGCTGCCGGTCCGCCGGGGCGCCAAGTCTCAATTCTGACCACCGGCGAAGCGTCGCGGGCTAAACGCTCGCCGCAGGCGGGACGTCCTTCGCCGCCCTCCCTATTTCCGCCGCTTTGCCGGATGCAGCGTGCTTTCCAGAATGTTCTCCGCCGCGCCGATGACCAGCGCCGACGATCCGACGATCAGCGGGTCGGGGCCGACGACGATGCGTCGGTCCTTGTTCGGGTACGGCAGCGAGGAGAGGAAGTGCTGCATGCAGTTGATGCGCGCGCGCTTTTTGTCGTCGGACTTGACGATCGTCCACGGCGCGTCGGCGGTGTCGGTGTTGAAAAACATCGCCTCCTTCGCGTCGGTGTACTCGTCCCACTTGTCGAGCGAAGCCTTGTCGATCGGGGACAGCTTCCACTGCTTCAGGGGATCGGTTTCTCGCGCGGCGAAGCGGCGTCGCTGCTCCTCGCGCGTCACCGAAAACCAGTACTTGTACAGGCGGATTCCGGAGCGCACGAGCATCCGCTCGATCTCCGGGCTTTGGCGCATGAACTCGAGATATTCGTTCGGCTTGCAGAAGCCCATCACGCGCTCGACTCCGGCGCGGTTATACCAGGAGCGGTCGAAGAACACGATTTCGCCGGCGGCTGGCAGATGGTTGATGTAGCGCTGGAAGTACCATTGCGTGCGCTCGCGCTCGTTCGGTTTTTCCAGCGCCACGATGCGCGCCCCGCGCGGATTGAGATGCTCCATGAAACGCTTGATCGTGCCGCCCTTGCCGGCCGCGTCGCGGCCCTCGAACAGCACGACGAGCTTCTCGCCGCTTTCCTTGACCCAGTTCTGCGCCTTCAGGAGCTCAGCCTGGAGCGGAAGCATCCGCTCCATGTAGTGCGATTCGGTGACCTTCGACTTGTAGGGATAGTCGCCGGTCTCGAAGGCGCGCCGGATCGCGTCGGGATCATGACGCATCGCCTGGACATCGACCCTCTCTGGCCTCGGCTCTTCCGGTTCAGGGGCGCGCCTGGCGGCCTTGCGCGAGGGCAGCGGGGTGGAGATGACGATGGAGGCGCGCGGGACCGGCGCCGGCGAGGGGATGTGGCTCGGATCGGGAGGCGGGTTAATGGCGTCGCCCGCCTGCGGCGCGGGCGCCTTGATGTGGCTTTCAATTCCCATGCCCCAACTCCAAGCTTCAACTCGGCCGGCCGCTCCGGGAAACCGGCGCCGCCCGAAGCTCGACGCGCGGTCATTTCGCGAGCCGAAAGCGCCGGAGTCAAGATGGCGAGCAGTCGCGGGTGCGAACCAAAGTGGTGCAATTAGGCGGCGAGATTTTGTGAGTTTTGGGGGCTGTTCCGGTTTGCTACGGGGACGGCGGTTCGGCCGAGGTTTTTCCAATAGGCGTCCCAGTCGCCGTTTATTCGGGTTATCCGCAAAGCGAGCATGTATTCCGCGTGCTCGACGCGCCACCAGGCGCCGGGCCGCTTGAGACGTTGTTGGGCGACGTAGCGATGCGCGCTTTCGATTTCGCCCGATCCGATCGGCAGTCCCTCGGCCAGCGCCTGTCGATAGTTCAACTGGTTCTTGCGGCTGCTCAAATAACGATGGCATCGGCGCACCGGCGCGTGTTCGTCGTCGACTTCAGGCGCTTCGCAATGACCGACGAGCGACCGCAATGTCATCTCCAGACGCCCGTCTCTGAGCGCGTCCTTCTGCGCCTCGATCCAGGTTTCCCGCGCGGCGGCGTCGGGCGCGATCGCTTCCGCGGCGGCGCTCAAATACTCGCAAACATGATAGAAATCGATCAGGTAGCTGCCTTGATCGCCAAATTGATCCTCGACTTGGCCCACAATCCATGGCGCGCCATCGCCGAGCGCGTGGACCCGCGAGTTCGCCCCGAAGCCGGCGCGAACCGCGCAGGCCAGCAGTTGCCGCCCGGCCGCCTCCGCGCCGCCCTCGATCGAGCCGGCGTAGACCGGCGTCCGGCTCCCCTGGGCGTGCGCCAGCGAAAGCTTCGCCTCTCGCCACGACAGGTTCTTGCCCTTGCGTTTGTCTTTCTCATCCCGACCCGGCTCGACGATCGGAACCATGCCGCCGTCAGTTTCCACGACGATCGGCTTACTGAGGCCTGGACCTTCCGGAAATTCCAAATCCGCTCGACCGGCTTCGAACATCGACTGGGCATGGGCGAACATGGGCGAACGTGATCCGCTGGATCGTGCTCTCCCCAATCTCGAAGCCGTAATGCTCCCGCAGCTTGCTTCGAACTTGCGCGAAGGGTTGATCGGCGGCGAAGTCGACGATGACGCGTTGCAAGGGGCGCGAACAGCCCGAGGGGCTGACTTTCGCGCTGCGCAGAAACGGGCGCACACGCTCGTTCTTGAACCGATATTGCGGCTCCTGGACCTCTATCTCGCCGAATTTCGTATGCCAGCGGACTTTTTTTCACCTTGGCGATGCATCTGAGGTTGCTGACGAATTTCCCTCTCCGTCACCTCCGCCTGCCTCTCCGCCCAGCCCAGCAGCGCTTCGCGTCCCAAACGCCGCGTCTCCTCGACCAACCGCTCTTCCGCAGCGTCCGCCTCCTTCAAATCGCCTTCGCTATTCTCTACCGTCAGGGCTATCGACGCGACACGGTTTCGAACGTCAGGATGGCTGCGCAAAAAGGCAAACAGCGCTTCATCGCTCAAATCCGCGCCCGTCATCAGCTTCGTCCTCCCAAATCACCTCCGACAAAGCTTACTCCGCATCGAGTTGAAATCGCACCCAGCAGTCGCAGGACTGATCGTGCACTGTTGCATTAAGGGCGCGCGCCGATGCGAAAGGCGCGGCGAACAGGAATGGCGCTTGCATGGCTGCTTTTAGGCCGCTAACACCCAATTTGGGCAGGATTCCTGCGGAGCGTGATCGGATGGCCTTGCGCGTAGTCGTCGTCGGCCTTGCTTTGACCTGCGCGACGCTCGGCGCCGGCGCGGCTTCGGCCGCCGACGTTCTCGTCCCCGAGACAGGGGTTGCGCGCGAGCCCGCGCTCGAGTCGCCCACTTTTGCGCCGCAGCCTTACATCACCCTCTTCCAGGAGGTTCGCGTCGGCGCTTTCGCGCACAATCCCAACCACGACGAGGACGCGCCGGTCGACGTTTCGGTCGAGACCCTCTCGTCGAACCTGCCGTTCGCAAATTTCTCCAACCCTTACGTCAACTGGTTCCTGAGCCCCAGAATCGCGCTCGGCGGGATGATCAACACCGGCGGCAAGACGAGCTACGCCTTCGCCGACTTCAACTGGCGGATCCCGATCTGGAAGATGCTGTTCTTCGAAGGCGAGTTCGGCGGCGCGGTGAACAACTCGCCCGACTGGCAAGGACCTAACCGCATCGACATGGGCTGCCCGTTGACGTTCCGCGAGTTGGGCGGCTTCGGCCTTCAGCTCACCCCCAACTGGGACGTCATCGCGAGCGTCGCGCATGCCTCGCACGCGAGCTTCTGCACCAGCAAGAACCCGGGCGATACGGATTTCGGCGTGATGGTCGGCTACAAGTTCTGACCGACATGGCCCGGAAGGCGCGCGTTCCCGTGCGCCTGCACGGCGGTGAGCGCGTGGCTCGGAGAGCGCGTCTGGGCGGCGGGAGGCCGCCCCCTCCTCGGGGCGTCAAGATCGGGGACAGGCTCTGAGCGTGTGGCTCAGAGTGCCCGCGTCCGCGCGCCTGGGGCAGAAGGACGCCGCCCCTCTGCGGGAATTACGGCGGACTTGTCGTGCGCCGCCGGAAAAAAGCAATTTCCTTTCACTGTTCTTCATGTTCATGATATGTTCTTGTTGAGGTGGACCACAAAGCAACGAACTTGACCAAAGGTCTCTCGACACGATCGGCACGTCCCTCGCCTCCGAGGCTGGATCGGGTTCGCGCATTCGGCGCCGTTGGCGCTCCGAGCGATCGGGCGGGGGAGGGGGTCTGTCAGATCCGCTATAAGCCTTTGAAAAGGCTCAATTCGGAAATGGAAATGCAAGGAAATGCAAATCTCCCGGAGGTCGGTTTTGCGCTTGAACGCTGCTCCCGACGCGCGCCCGAGCAGCCCTGCAAAGTTCCGGACTGCTCCGTCGGCCCTTCCCTCACCGGCGATTATCGTCTAACGACGGGGCCGCTCATTTCGAGGCCGGGCCTCGATCCGGCGCAGCCATGAAGGACGCATCGCGGCGACGAGCCCCTGCGGCCTTTTTTTGTGCGCCCCGTTAATGAATGTTGCGTCGCGCCGGCAATGGCGCGGGCGTGAAGAGGACTGTATGCCGAAGCGCACGGACATCTCGACCATCCTCATCATCGGCGCCGGGCCGATCATCATTGGTCAGGCGTGCGAATTCGACTATTCCGGAACGCAGGCCTGCAAGGCCTTGCGCGCGGAGGGCTATCGGATCGTCCTGATCAACTCGAACCCCGCCACGATTATGACCGATCCCGAGATGGCGGACCGGACCTACGTCGAGCCGATCACGCCGGAAATCGTCGCCAAGATCATCGCCAAGGAGCGCTATGCGGCGCCCGGAGGGTTCGCGCTCCTGCCGACGATGGGCGGACAGACTGCGCTCAACTGCGCCCTCAGCCTCAAGAAGATGGGCGTGCTGGCGCGATACGACGTCGAGATGATCGGCGCCACGGCGGAGGCGATCGACAAGGCCGAGGACCGCGAGCTGTTCCGCGAGGCGATGACCAGGATCGGCCTCGCCACGCCCCGCTCGCATCAGGTCAAGACGCTGCCGAAGGCGCTGGCGGCGCTCGACGACATCGGCCTGCCGGCGATCATCCGTCCGAGCTTCACCATGGGCGGCACCGGCGGCGGCATCGCCTACACCAAGAGCGAGTTCATCGACATCGTCGAGCGCGGCATCGACGCTTCTCCCACCGACGAGGTGCTGATCGAGGAGAGCGTGCTCGGCTGGAAGGAATTCGAGATGGAGGTCGTCCGCGACAAGGCGGACAACTGCATCATCGTCTGCTCGATCGAGAATCTCGATCCGATGGGCGTCCACACCGGCGATTCGATCACCATAGCCCCGGCGCTGACGCTGACCGACAAGGAATTCCAGATCATGCGCGACGCTTCGATCGCGGTGTTGCGCGAGATCGGCGTCGAGACGGGCGGATCGAACGTGCAGTTCGCCGTCAATCCGGTCGACGGGCGCATGATCGTGATCGAAATGAACCCGCGCGTGTCGCGCTCCTCCGCGCTCGCCTCGAAGGCGACCGGCTTTCCGATCGCCAAGGTCGCGGCGAGGCTCGCGGTCGGCTACACCCTCGACGAGATCGCCAACGACATCACCGGCGGCGCGACGCCGGCCTCGTTCGAGCCGACGATCGACTATGTCGTCACCAAGATCCCGCGCTTCGCCTTCGAGAAATTCCCCGGCGCCGAGCCGGTGCTGACGACCGCGATGAAGTCGGTCGGCGAAGCGATGGCGATCGGCCGCACCTTCGCCGAATTGCTGCAGAAGGCGCTGCGTTCGCTCGAAACCGGCCTCGACGGACTCGACGAGATCGAGATCGAGGGCCTGGGCAAGGGCGACGACCGCAACGTCCTTCGCGCGGCGATCGGCACGCCGACCCCGGACCGGATCCTCAAGGTCGGCCAGGCGATGCGGATGGGCATGAGCGTCGAGGAAATCCACGAGGTATCCAAAATCGACCCGTGGTTCCTTCAGCGCGTCGCCGACCTGGTTGCGCTCGAGAGCAAAGTGTGCGCCTACGGCCTGCCGGCCGACGCCGGAAACCTTCGCGCGCTCAAGGCCGCAGGCTTTTCCGACGTGCGCCTTGCGGGGCTTGCCGGCGTCGACGAAGCCGACGTCGCCGCGGCCCGGAACAAGCTGGGGGTCCTGCCGGTCTATAAGCGCATCGACACCTGCGCGGCCGAGTTCGCATCTCCCACCGCCTATATGTATTCGACCTACGAGACGCCGTTCGCCGGCAGGACGAGCTGCGAAGCGGCGCCCACCGACCGGGAGAAGGTGGTCATCCTGGGCGGCGGGCCGAACCGCATCGGCCAGGGGATCGAATTCGACTATTGCTGCTGCCACGCCTCCTTCGCCCTCAGGGAGGCTGGCTACGAGACGATCATGATCAACTGCAACCCCGAGACGGTTTCGACCGACTACGACACCTCCGACCGGCTCTATTTCGAGCCGCTGACGAGGGAGGACGTGCTCGCCATCATCGACAAGGAGCGCGAGAAGGGGACGCTCAAGGGGGTGATCGTCCAGTTCGGCGGGCAGACGCCGCTGAAGCTCGCCCACGTCATCGAACAGTCGGGCGCGCCGATCCTCGGGACCTCGGTCGATTCGATCGACCTCGCCGAGGACCGCGACCGGTTCAAGCGCCTTCTCGACAAGCTCGGCCTCAAGCAGCCGAAGAACGGCATCGCTTATTCGGTCGAGCAGGCGCGGCTGGTCGCGGCCGATCTCGGCCTGCCCCTGGTGGTGCGCCCGTCCTACGTGCTCGGCGGCCGGGCGATGGCGATCATCCACGACGATTCGGCGCTCGACGACTATCTGCTCGGCGTGCTGCCGAGCCTGGTGCCGTCCGACGTCAAGGCCCGCTATCCGAACGACAAGACCGGCCAGATCAACACGGTGCTCGGCAAGAACCCGCTGCTGTTCGACCGCTATCTGTCGGACGCGATCGAGATCGACGTCGACGCGCTCTGCGACGGCAAGACCGTGTTCGTCGCCGGAATCATGGAGCACATCGAGGAGGCCGGGATCCATTCGGGCGACAGCGCCTGCTCGCTGCCGCCGCGCTCGCTGAGCCCGAGACGATTCGCCGGCTCGAGGAGCAGACGAAAAAGCTCGCGCTCGCGCTCGAGGTCGGCGGGCTGATGAACGTGCAATACGCGCTGAAGGACGGCGTCATTTACGTGCTCGAGGTCAACCCCCGCGCCTCGCGCACGGTGCCCTTCGTCGCCAAGGTGATCGGCAAGCCGATCGCCAAGATCGCGAGCCGGGTGATGGCGGGCGAAAAGCTCGACTCGTTCGACTCTCAGCCTCGACAAGCTCGACCATGTCGGCGTCAAGGAAGCGGTTTTCCCGTTCGCCCGCTTCCCCGGGGTGGACACGGTGCTCGGCCCGGAGATGCGCTCGACCGGCGAGGTGATGGGACTCGACCGTTCGTTCGAGGTCGCTTTCGTCAAGAGCCAGATCGGCGCGGGCTCCCGCCCGCCGAAGTCCGGGACCGTGTTCGTTTCGGTGCGCGACGCCGACAAGGAGCGGATCGTCGAGCCGCTCAAGATGCTCCAGGCGCTCGGCTTCAAGATCATCGCGACCGCCGGGACGCAGCGGTATCTGGCCTCGCACGGGCTGAAGGCCGAGAAGGTCAACAAGGTGTCGGAGGGCCGGCCGCACGCCGCGGATATCGTCCGCAACGGCGGCGTGCAACTGATGTTCAACACGACCGAAGGCGCGACCTCGCTCGCCGATTCGAAGCCGCTCCGCCGCGCCGCCCTCTTGCAAAAGACGCCCTATTACACCACACTTTCAGGCGCGATCGCTGCGGCCGAGGGCATAAGAGCCGCCTCGGCGGGCGACCTCGAGGTCAGGGCCTTGCAGGACTATTTGACGTGACGGCGCGCCAAGACGCCGCCGCGGCAACCTCTTTTTGACGGGTAACTCATGGACAAGCTGCCGATCACCGCCGCGGGCCATGCGGCGCTCGAAGCCGAATTTCTCCACCGCCAGCAGGTCGAGCGGCCGCGCATCATCGCCGCGATCGCCGAGGCCAGATCGCACGGCGATCTGTCGGAAAACGCCGAGTACCATTCGGCCAAGGAGGCGCAGTCGCACAACGAGGGCCGGATCGTCGAGCTCGAGGACCTGCTGCAGCGGGCCGAGGTGATCGACGTGTCGAAGCTGACCGGCGCCACCGTCAAGTTCGGCGCGACGGTGACGCTGATCGACGAAGACACCGAGGCGGAGCGGGTTTTCCAGATCGTCGGCGAGACGGAGGCGGACGTGAAGTCCGGCAAGGTGTCCATCTCGTCGCCGACCGGCCGCGCGCTCATCGGCAAGAAAGCGGGCGACAGCGTCGAGGTGAACACGCCGGGCGGCGGCAAGAGCTATGAAATCGTCAAGGTCGCTTTTATATGAACCGATACGCCGCCGTTCTTCCGGCGGCGGGAGAGGAGCTTCATCATGTCGACCTGCGCTTTGACCCGGCGCGCCGCGATCTGCGCCGTGGGCGCCTTGGCCCTGTCTCCGGCGGTCGCGCTGGCGCAGGGTCCGGTCCGGTTCCGGAACGTCGAGGTGGACGTGGGACCGCTGCGCGCCTCGACGGGCGACCCGACCGCGGCCTGGGTGGCGGAGACGCTGCCTGGTCAGCTGGCCCATGCCCTGGGTCCGTATCTCTCCCCGGGCGACAGAGCCGGCGCGACGCTGATCGCGCGGATCACCCTTCTCTATCTCGGGCCGCAGAGCGGCGGGACGGGCCCGGGCGGCTCCTCGCAGGACACGATCGAGGGCGTCCTCATCGTGCAGGGCCCTCGCGGGTTGATCGCCGCAGAGACGCCTTTGAGGGCCATCACCTCCTACTACCCCAACGCTGTCGACAATGCGTTGATCGTCCAGAGTAACTACTATCGGGTCGCAGGGTTGGCGCAGGCTTTCGCCTACTGGGTCCCGAGGCAACTCGGCCTCTGAGCGCGCCCGCGCTCGGCAGGGGCCGGGCGCGATTGCCTTCGCGCTTTCGGCGTCATAGACCGCCGCGATGGTTGGCGCGGGCACGGACAAGACGAAGCCGCCGGTGCACGGCGGGCCGGCGGTGATCCTCGTCAGGCCGCAACTCGCGGTCAACATCGGCATGTGCGCGCGGGCGATGGCCAACTTCGGCCTCGACGACCTGCGCCTCGTCAACCCGCGCCAGGGCTGGCCACGCAGCGACGAATACCGCGACGTCGCCTATTCCGCGGCGGCCGGCGCGACGGGCGTCCTCGACGCGGCGCAAGTCTTTCCCAGCGTCGAGGCCGCAGTGGCCGATCTCAACGCCGTCTATGCGGCGACCGCTCGCGAACGCGGCCAGATGAAGGCGGTCCTGACCCCGAGCGCTGCGATGAGCGCGACCGCCGCGGCCGCGGGCGAAAAGCGGGGGATCCTGTTCGGGCCCGAGCGCACCGGCCTCGACAACGGCGAGGTCGCGGTCGCCGACGCGATCGTCACCTTTCCCGCGAACCCGGCTTACGCCTCGCTGAACCTCGCGCAGGCGGTGCTCATCTGCGGCTACGAGTGGTTCAAGGCCGCTCACGGCGACAGGCCGCCCCCGTCGGCCATACCGCGCGCGGTCTCGCCGCCGGCGCAGCGCGAGATGCTGCTCGCCTTCTTCGACTATCTCGAGGGAAAGCTCGACGAAAACGGCTTCTTTCGGCCGGTGACGAAGAAGCCCGGAATGCGCCGGAACCTGCGCAACATCTTTCATCGCATGGAGCTGACGCAGCAGGACGTGCGCACGCTTTGGGGGGCCGTGGCGCGCCTCGTCGAGGGCCCGCGGGCCAACGTCCAGACCCGCCGGCGGGCGCGGCCGAAGAAGCCGGCTGAGTGATCGGGGCTACCCCTGTCCGACGGCTGTCCGCCGGGCAAAAACAAAAGAAAGGCTCTCCGAACGTCGCCGTCCGGAGAGCTGGGAATGTTTGAAACCCGAACGGCGCCGAGGCGGCCGCCTTACTGCTTGGGCGCTTCCGCCGGCGCAGGGGCCATCTCGTGATGCATGTGGTGGTGATGGTGATGGTGGTGGTGTGATGATGATGGTGATGCATCTCTGTCATCGGAGCGGCGGGCGGCCGGAGCGGCCGGGGCCGCTTCCTGCGCGACGGCGTAGCCGGCGAGGGCGATGGTGAGAGCGGCGGCGGCGACAAGGCTCTTGATCATTGGCAATCTTTCCTCTCGAGGAAGACCCCAGCGGTCTTCGGCGCGCAATCTGCGGGGTCCTGCCTGAACTCAAGATGAACTGAGGCTCAGCGCGTGACATGCGATCGAAATATTGCGTACTGCAGTCCCGAGGGGCGCGCCTGGCGAAAGGATCGGCGAGGATGGCGGTGAACAGCATGACCGGTTTTGCCCGCGCGGCCGGATCGAGCGGCGCCTGGCGCTGGGCGTTCGAGGTCAAGAGCGTCAACGCCAAAGGCCTCGACCTGCGCCTCAGGATGCCCCCGCCGTTCGATCGGGTCGAAGCCGAGGCCCGCGCCCGGCTGGCGAAGGCGCTCGCGCGCGGAACCTGCTTCGCCACCCTGACCGCCCAGCGCGAGGGCGCCTCGAGCGCGCGCCCGCATCGATCAGGCGGCGCTCGCCTCGATCGCCGCCGCCGCCCGCGCCGCCGCCGAGGCGGCCGGGCTCGCGCCGCCGACCATGGACGGCCTTCTCGGCGTGCGCGGAATTGTCGAGATCGCGGAAGCCGAGGACGACGAGGCGGCCGTCGCCGCCGCCTGCGCCGGCGCGCTCGCGAGCCTCGACGAGGCGCTCGCCGCGCTCGGCGAGGTCCGGCGGGCCGAGGGCGAGGCGCTGGCCTTGATCCTGCGCGAGCGGCTCGACGCGATCGAACGGCTGACCCTCGCCGCCGACGCCAATCCGGCGCGGCGCCCGGAAGCGGTGCGGGCGCGGCTCGCCGAAAGCGTCGCGGCGCTGATGGAGGCCGGGCGCGGCTTCGACGAGAACCGGCTGCATCAGGAGGCGATCCTCCTCGCCGCCAAGGCCGACATCCGCGAGGAGCTCGACCGGCTGAAGACGCATGTCGCCGCCGCCCGCGCCCTCATCGACGAGGGCGGGGCGATCGGCCGGCGCCTCGATTTCCTCGCCCAGGAGTTGGGACGGGAGGCGAACACCCTCTGCGCCAAGGCGAACGACGTGACGCTGACGGCGCAGGGGCTTGAACTGCGGGCGCAAATCGAGCAATTCCGCGAGCAGGCGCAGAACGTCGAGTGAGATGAAGATGGCGAAGCTGAGACGTCGCGGGATGATCCTGATTCTGTCCTCGCCCTCGGGCGCGGGCAAGACGACGCTGACGCGCATGCTGATGCAGGACAAGGCGCTCGATCTCACCCTCAGCGTTTCGGTCACCACCCGCCCGCGCCGCTCCTCGGAAGTCGACGGCATCCACTACCGCTTTATCGACGGGCGCGAGTTCGAGCGGATGAAGAAGGGCGGCGAACTGCTCGAATGGGCGGAAGTGCACGGCAACGGCTACGGCACGCCGCGCGCGCCGGTCGAGAAGGTGCTCGCCGAAGGCCGCGACATGCTGCTCGACGTCGACTGGCAGGGCGCGCGGCAGGTGCGCGAGCGGCTCGGCGACGACGTCGTCTCGATCTTCGTGCTGCCGCCCTCGATGCGGGAATTGCGCGCGCGACTCGAGCGCCGGGCCGAGGATTCCGCCACCACGATCGACCAGCGGCTCGAGGCCGCCCGGCACGAGATCGAGCGCTGGCGGGCCTATCAATATGTGATCGTCAACGACGACCTGCAGCGCGCCTACGCCGACGTGCTCGCGATCGTCACCGCCGAGCGGCTCAAGGCGTCGCGGGTCGAGGCCGGCGTCGAGGCGTTCGTCGACAGCCTCGTCCACGGCTGAGGCGGGCGCGCCGAGGCGTGAGGCCGACTTAGCGCAAGTTTAGCGGCGAGGCCCAGGAATTTCAAGGGCTTGGACCCCCCGTTTAGCGTCGCGTCGAAAGCGCCCTCGGGAGGGCAAGTGGCCTCGATCTTATCGGCGACTTAGGACAAAAGTATACAGTGGTTAACTACTACTACTACTACTACTACTACTACTACTACTACTACTACTACTACTACTACTACTACACACTTTTCGACGACGACTGGCGATGGTCCGATCGGCCGGCGCGCGCTCTCCGTTCCCCGTTCGGGAGAACGGCCGGGGATGAGGGTAGAGGCGGTTGGGCGTCGCCGCAGCGACCGCCCGGCGAGGCTCGGCGAACGGGTCGCTGTGAGGGGGAACGGCCGGCGAACAAAGGCGCCGGACTGTTCCCGGCGGAATTCGACGGTGTCGACGGACCTCACGAACCGTGCGCCGCGCTTGAGGAACTGCACATGGAGCTCCGCCACCCGCGTTGACAGCCAGTTCTCGCGCATGAACTGCCAGACGTTTTCCTGCGGGTTGAGTTCCGGGCATTTCGCCGGCAACGGGATCAGGGTGATGTTGGTCGGCACGATGAGCCGCTCCGAAAGATGCCAGCCGGCCTGATCGACGAGAAGCGCGGCATGCGCGCCGGGCGCGACCTGGGTGGCGATCTCGGCGAGGTGCAGGTTCATGGCTTCGGTGTCGCATCGGGACATGACGAGGGCTGCGCCCTTGCCGTCCTTCGGGCAGATCGCGCCGAAGATATAAGCGGAGGCGGTTCGCTGATCTTTGGGAGCGCTCGGGCGCGTGCCGCGCTTGGCCCAGCGGCGGGTGATCTTGTTCTTCTGGCCGATGCGCGCCTCGTCGGCGAACCAGACCTCTATAGCGTCGGGAGCGACGCCCTTCTCGCGACCGATCTCTTCCAGGCGCGCGGGAAGACTTTTTTAAAATCCTCAATTGCGCCCTTGGCCTGGGCGTGATGGCGAGGGCGAGCCGAGAGCTTGCGATAACCCATCTTGCGCAGCACGCGGCTCAACGTCTGCTGGGAGACGACGACGCGGAATTCCTCGAAAATCCATTGGCAGAGATCGACGATCCGCCACCGCACGACGCCGTGAACCGCCGGGATCGGGCCGCTCTCGATGATCGCGGCGAGCGCGGCGCGATGCGCGTCATTCAACCGCGGCGGCTGCCCCGGAGCTTTGCGGTCGATCAGGCCGTCCGGCCATGGGCGTTGAACTTGACCACCCAGTCGCGAACGACCTGCAGCCCCACGCCGCCGATCCTCGCCGCCTCACTGCGCGTGGCACCGTTGTAAATCGCTGCGAGAGCCAGCAATCGACGCGCCTGCGGCCCGTCCTTCGATCGTTTCGCCGCCGCTCGCAGCGCACCCGAGTCATAATCATCCCGAAGACCAATCGCCGCCGGCATGGCGAACCTCCTTCCGTTCTCCGCGTCGAATCAAATTTCAGCCGATTTGGGAATCCCCTCCGTGAGTTTGCGTCAGCGGGGTCTAGTAACAAAGCTCGGTGTTCGGAACCGATCATCGAGCGTCGGCAACACGACCGCGCCCGCGCTGAACGGAATTCTCAAGAGCGCGAGAGTCGCGCTCGTCAAGCTTCGGTATTAGCGCGATGGGGATCCGCCCCGAGAGGGGCGGCGCTCTCGCTGCCCCCAAAGCGGCGCGCGGACGTCCACCCTCCGGTTCATCCTAAAGTCGACTACCCCTCGGGTCCAGCCTCGTTGACCCGCTCGCGAAAATAGTCTTATTGTATGACTATTGGCGGTCGGCCTTTTGGGCGGAGGCGTGTCAACATGAAAGCCTCGTCCGGTGGCTGACGCGCCAAGGGCTTGGTCAAAATGGGAGGAAATTTATGCAGCTCACGAAATGGCTGGGCGGCGCCGGATTGGGCGCGACGCTGATTTTCGCCGGGACGTCGGCTTTCGCCGTCACGATCGGCTTCTCACAGGTCGGCGACGAGGGCGACTGGCGCCCGGCTTTCTCCAAGGACATGCAGGAGGAGGCGAAGAAGGAGGGGATCGACCTCAAGTTCGCCGACGCGCAGGGCAAGGAAGAAGAGCAGCTGAAGGCAGTCAGGGCGTTCATCGCCCAGAAGGTGGACGCGATCATCATCGCGCCGGTCGTCGTCACCGGCTGGGGTCAGGTGCTGGAAGAGGCCAAGAAGGCGAATATTCCGGTCTTCCTCGCCGACCGCGACGTGGATGTCGCCGACAAGTCGCTGTTCGTCACCCGCATCTCGGCCGACTTCAACCTCGAAGGCAGGCTCGCCGGCGCCTGGCTCGCCCAAGCGAGCAAGGGAAACTGCAACATCGTCGAGCTGCAGGGCACGGTCGGCTCCGCTCCGGCGATCGAGCGCAAGAAGGGCTTCGAGGCCATCATCTCGAACTTCCCGGACATGAAGATCGTCAAGACGCAGAGCGGCGACTTCACGACCGACGGCGGCAAGAAGGTGATGGAGGCCTTCATCAAGTCGACCGACAACCTCAAGGGCGTCTGCGGCGTTTTCGCGCATAACGACAACATGCAGCTCGGCGCGATCCAGGCGATGAAGGAAGCCGGACTGAAGCCCGGCAAGGACTTCCTGATGGTCTCGGTTGACTACGTGCCGGCGATGAAAGAAGCGCTGGCGGCGGGCGACTCCAACGCTTCCGTCGAGCTGCGCTCGGCGATCGGCAAGTACATCTATCCGGTCGTCACCAATACCTGAAAGACCCTAAGGAGCTGCCGAAGTGGGTGAAGATCCCGTCGGATCTGCACACCGCGGCGACGGCCTCCAACTGACGGGCGACGGAGTCCTCGTGAGGAGCGGCGCCCCGCACGGCTTTCCGCGGCGCGGCGCAGTCCGGCACGGGGCGCGCGCTTGTGCCAAGGCTGCGCCGGCGATATTCCCTCATGATCATCGCAAGAGCGGCCCGGGACGGAAACCTTGACTGCGCGAATCGAGATCGTGGGGGATTTCGAAGGCCTTTCCCGGCGTGCGGGCGCTGGAGCGCGTCGACTTTCAGGTCGAGGCCGGCGAAGTGCACGCGCTTCTGGGCGAGAACGGGGCAGGCAAGTCGACCCTGATCAAGATCATGACCGGCGCGTTGCGCGGCGACGAGGGCGAGATCCGCCTCGACGGTCGCCCGGTCGAGATCGGCTCGACCGGAGAGGCGCGCGCGCTCGGCATCGGCACGGTCTACCAGGAAGTCAATCTCGTCCCGACGATGTCGGTGACCAAGAACCTGACGCTCGGCCGCCAACCGCGCCGGTTCGGGCTGATCGCCTGGCGCGGGGCGAAGGGCTGGCGCGCGAGCGGCTGAAGCGGCTCAATATCGACATCGACGTCGAGCGGCCGCTCGGCTCCTATTCCGTCGCCATCCAGCAGCTCGTCGCGATCGCCCGCGCGCTCGAGGACGACACGCGGGTTCTGGTGCTCGACGAGCCGACCGCGAGCCTCGACGCGAACGAGACCGACTCCTGTTCGGGATCATGCGCGACCTCAAGCGGCGCGGCATCGCGATGGTCTTCATCACCCATTTCATCGACCAGGTGTATGAGATCGCGGACCGCATCTCGGTCCTGCGCAACGGCCGCCTGGTCGGCTCGGCGGCGAGCGCCGATCTGCCCCCGCTGAAGCTGATCTCGCTGATGCTGGGGCGCGAGCTCGAGCGCACCGAGGAGCGCCTGGCGGCGGCGGCGTCCACGGCGAGAGGCGAGCCGATCCTCGTCGCCGAAGGCGTCGGGCGGCGGCGCCTGATGGCGCCCTTCGACCTCTCCATTCGCCCCGGCGAGGTCGTCGGGCTCGCGGGACTCCTGGGTTCCGGACGCACCGAGGTCGCCAAGCTGATCTTCGGCGCCGTCCGGGGCGGATTTGGGACGCCTCAGCGTCGGCGGGCGCGCCGATGACGACCCACTCGCCGGACAATCGTTGCGGCACGGGATGACGTTCTGTCCGGAACACCGCAAGGCGGAGGGCCTCATCCCTCGAACTCACCGTGCGCGAGAACATCATCCTCGGCCCTGCAGAGCAAACGCGGATGGCTGCGGCGGCTGTCCCCATGACGAGCAGGAGGAGTTGGCGCAGAAGATGATCAGGGCGCTGGGATCGCGACGCCTGACGCGGACAAGCCGGTCGGACAATTGTCGGGCGGCAACCAGCAGAAGGTCGTGCTTGCGCGCGCGCTCGCTGTCCGAGCCGCGCATCCTCATTCTCGACGAGCCGACGCGCGGCATCGACGTCGGCGCGCATGCGGAAATCGTGGCGCTGATCCGCAGCCTCTGCGCGCAGGGCATGGCGCTCTTGGTCGCGTCCTCCGAGCTGGACGAGTTGGTCGCCGTAGCGACAAGATCGCGGTGCTGCGCGACCGGCGGAAAATCGGCGAGATTGCCGAGCGCGAGATCACCCGCGAGAACGTCCATCCGCACCATCGCAGGGG
>CAVYIZ010000021.1:0-68291 GCA_963768555.1 uncultured Alphaproteobacteria bacterium | reverse complement strand
GCTCGAAGCCGTGAAGCCGAAGGGGAGCGGCAAGGCGCGCGAAGCGGCCGAGTAGTCAGGTTCGCCGACAAAAAAGTCGCCGCCGTCGGGAACGACGGCCGGCGATCCGTAGATCGAAAGGCGACGATGGCAAGTCCGGGCGGCGATTATGAGGAGGCTTGAGATGATCGAAGGCGTGAGCAGGGTGGGCGTGGTCGGCGGAGGCACGATGGGGGCGGGGATCGCCCGGACTTTCGCCGCGGCGGGCTATCCCGTGCGGCTGCGCGACATCGGGGAAGGCGCCGCTCGGGCGCGGCGTGGGCGCGATCAAGAAAAGCCTCGAGCGCCTCGTCGGACGCGGCAAGCTGACGGCGCAGGACCGGGACGGGACGCACGAACGGATCGCGCCGACGACGAAAATCGAGGACCTCGCCGATTGCGACGTCGTGGTCGAGGCCGTGCTGAAGCACTTCGACCTCAAGAAGACGGTTATCGGCGAGCTCGACAACGTCTGCCGAGCAGACGCCATTCTCGCGACCAACACCTCGTCGATCTCGGTCGCCCACATCGCCTCGACGTAGAAAATTCCGGGGCGGGTGATCGGCATGCATTTCTTCAATCCCGTCCCGATAATGGCGCTGCAGACGACCGACGGAACCTGCGCGAAAATCATCGCGCTGACGGAAGCGATCGGCAAGAAGGCGCGGGTGTCGAAAACTTCAAAAGCTTCGTCGTCAACCGCGTGCTCATTCCGATGACCAACGAGGGGATCGACTGCGTCTACGAGGGCCTCGCCTCGCCCGAGGACGTCGATCAGATGATGAAGCTTGGCGCGAACCATCCGATGGGACCGCTGTCGCTCGCCGACCTCATTGGCCTCGACATCGTGCTTGACATCTATGGAGACCCTGTACAACGGCTTCGACGACTCGGAATACCGCCCGAGCCCGCTCATGAAACAATGTGCGACGCCGCTATCTCGGCCGAAAGACGGGCAAGGGCTTCTTCCCGTACCAGGTGGCGGTCTTAATCAAGGAACACACACTTCGAGAATGGACGTTTCGCCCCATGCCCGAGGCAGATCCGGCGCGAGAAGCGGTAGCGCGATTTGCTGTTTCCCGCCGGCAGCACTATTGCGCTTGTCGTAAAATGGAAAATGCCCCGAGGGGATGTGCCATTGGGTGCGTCCATGATCCGGAGAGGGTGATGAGCGATCATACCGTCGTAGCGTTTGACAGGGAATCGGACGACTCGGGCGGCGATCGCGGAGATGGGCGGCATTGCCAGTCGAATGATGAGCGACGCGGTGAACGCCCTGTCGAACGGCGATAGCGGATTGGCGCAATCGTTCGAGCGCGATCCTCGCCTCGACGCGCTGCAGCGCGAGGTCGAGGATCGGCGATTTTGGCGATCGCGCGCCGCCAGCCAGTCGCCCGAGATTTGCGCGAGGTCCTCGGGGCCGTGCGTATTGCCGGAGACTTCGAACGCGTCGGCGATCTCGCGAAGAACATTGCGTGGCGTGCGACGACGATCGACCGTCGGATGCGGCCGCTCCACACGACGGTCCGTCTTCGACGAATGAGCGATCTGGTCAGCGACATGCTGATCGACGTTCTCGACGCCTACGCGAGGCGCGACGCGATGCGCGCAGAAATCGTCTGGCTCCGCGATGCCGACTCGACCCGATGGAGGAGTTCGATCTTTCGCGATCTCCTGACACGAATGATGGAAAATCCGCGCAACATCACGGCCTGCGCGCACTTGCTGTTTTGCATCGAAGAACATCGAGGGCATCGGCAATCACGCAGCCAGGATCGCAGAGAGGTCCATTACGCCGTCACTGGACGCGCCATCGATTAGTCCAGCCCGACCACACTGAGGCGGCACAGGTCGGCTGACTTTGAGCAGAAGTTGATCATGAACGAATTGAGCGGCGCGTCGGCCATGAGCGCCTCGGCGGTTGCGAATGTCCTCGTCGTCGAGGACGACTTCATTCTTGCTGAGATGCTCGCCTACAATTTGAAAGCCGAGGGTTTCGCCGTCGAATGCGTCGGGCGCGGCGACGAGGTGGAGCGTCTCCTTAGTCAAGACTGTACGACCTCGTCGTCCTCGACTGGATGCTGCCCGGAATGTTAGGCTTGGAAATTGCCGCCGTCTGCGCGAAGCCAACGGACGCGGTTGTTGCCTGTTATCATGGTGACGGCGTGCGGCGAGGAAGACGACCGCGTGCGTGGCTTTTCCGTCGGCGCTGACGACTACATGGTCAAGCCATTCTCCGTCCCCGAACTTATCGCCCGCGTCCATGCTTTGTTGCGGCGCTGTAGAACCCATCACGCTGCACGCAACCACGCTACAGGCGACATTCGCATCGATCGCGAGGCAATGCGGGTGCAACGCGGCGGCCGCGAAGTCCGATTGACGGCGACCGAGTTTCGTCTTCTGGAATGTCTGCTGGCCCACGCAGGCCGTATTTTGTCGCGACCGCAGCTTCGCGATCGCGTCTGGGGACATGGGGCGAAGGTCAGTGAGCGCAGCATCGACGTGAATGTCGGACGCCTGCGGCGGGCGCTGTCACTCGCTCACGACGCGATCCAATTCGGACGGTGCGCGACTTTGGCTATTCATTCGATGAGACCTACCGGCTCGAATAAGGGCTCGCTGGCACAAACGCCGACCGTCGGAACAGCGACGGCCGGCGATTTTCGCGGAGCCGTGCAGACGCCGACCCCGACGGCGTTCCGGGCGACTCAGAGCAGGCCGTTCTTCTTGAGAATGTCGTCGGCGTTGTTCTTGTCGATCGAGCATGGTCGGCAGCGTGATGACCGGCGGGATCTTTTCGCCGTTCAGGAGCTTGACGGCCTGCCGCAGCCCCTCGGCGCCCGGCGTCGCATAGAGGAAGGTCGCCGTCAGCTACCCTTTGTGCACCCAGGTCACGCCCTCGTCCGGCAAGCGCGTCGATGCCGAGGATGAACTTGATGTCCTTGTCGCGCCCGGCGTCCTTGGCGGCGAGATAGGCGCCGTAGGCCATCGGATCGTTGTGGCCGTAGACGAGGTCGATCTTCTCGTTGTTGCGCAGCGCGGTCGTCATGATGTTGTAGGCCTTGTCCTGCTTCCAGTCGCCGGACTGGTTGTTGAGCAGGTACTTGATGCCCGGCTCCTTGTCGGTGAAGGCGTGGAAGCCGTCATGGCGATCATGCGCGGGCGCCGTGCCCATGCCGCCCCAGATCTCGACGACGTTGCCCTGCGCCTTGCCCGGACCGCCGAGCAGCTTCACCGCATATTCGCCGGCGGCCTTGCCGATCAGCACGTTGTCGCCGCCGATGAACTGGGTGATGCGCTTGGTGTCGACGTTGCGGTCGAGCACGATCACCGGGATCTTGGCGTCGATCGCCTTCTCGACGACGCCGGTCAGGCCCGCCGATTCCTTCGGCGAGATCAGCAGACGTCGACCTGCTGGACGATCAGGTTCTCGAAGTCGGCGACCTGCTTTTCGGTCTTGTCCTGTCCGTCGGTGATGATGAGTTCGACCTCCGGATGGTTCTTGGCCTCCGCTTCGATGTCCTTGTTGAACTGCACGCGCCAGGGCTCGAGGGTCGTGCATTGGCTGAAGCCGACCTTCCATTTCGCCGCCGCCTTGGCCGGCGTCCAGCCGGCCGGCAGGTAGACGGTCATCGCGGCGCCCGCGATCGTCCCGGAGAGCTTGAGAAATTCACGACGTTTCATGGATATCCTCCCTTATGGTCGACGCCTTTGCGGCGTCTGGCGGCCGAGAGGCCTCGGCCGATCCGGCCCGCGTCGGCGCGGGCGCGAGCGGGCCGCCCCGCCACCGCGTCAACAGCTGACCCAGATTCTGTTCCTGCACGAGCACCGTGCCGACGATGATCAGCCCCTTCATCAGGAGCTGGACGTTGGAATCGATGTTCTGGAGTTGAAGGATGTCGGACAGCAGCCCGAAGATGAGAACGCCGACGAACGTGCCGGCGAGGCCGCCGCGCCCGCCCATCAGGCTCGTCCCGCCGATGACGACGGCGGCGATCGCGTCGAGTTCGAGGCCGGACCCGGCGTCCGGCTTGCCCTGCCGATATTGGGCGACGAACAGAACGCCCGCCACTCCGGCCAGCATGCCTGAAATGACATAGGCGGCGAACTGCACTTGCTCGACCTTGATGCCGGAAAGCTTCGCCGCCTCGACGTTGCCGCCGATCGCGTAGACGTAGCGGCCGAAGGTGGTGAAGCGCAGAATTGCGCCGAAGGCGATGATGGCGACGAGAAAGAAGATGCTCGGCATCGGCACGAGGCCCCACACCATCGAGCGCAGGATTTCGAAAGCTTCCGTCGCATTCGTGCCCGTGTAGACAGGGATGACCGCGAAGTCCTGGCCGCCGGTCAGGCGGCCGATGCCTAAGGCGCTGACCATCATCGCGAGCGTCGCGATGAAGGGCTGCAGGCGTCCCTCGACGATGAGGGCGCCGTTGATCGCTCCGAGCATGAGCGCGAAGCACGGCGTCACCAGCAGAACCGCGAGGACGCCGAATTTCGTCGGAACCTGCGAAGCGGCGAAGGCGGCGACCGCGGCGCCGGCCGCAAGCCCGAGCAGCGCGGGAATGCGATAGCCGCGCCAGGCCCCAACACGATCTCGCGCCGCCGCCCCGCGTCGACGTCGCGGCCGCGCTCGAGCCCGTTGAACACGAACCGCGCCAGAAAGCCGACCGCGAGCGCAACCGAGATCGTCGCGGCCGGCACGCCCATGATCGCGGCGGCCGTCCATCCCGGCTTGGTCAGAAGCATCGCGCAGATGACCGACGAACAGCCCATGACCGACCCGACCGACAGATCGATGCCGCCGAGCAGGATGACGATCGTCATTCCGGTCGCGACGAGGCCGGTGATCGACACCTGCCGCAGCACGTCGGTCAGATTTTGGTAGGAGAGGAAGATGTTCGCGCCCGAGGACGTATGCGGCGAGAGCAGCGCGCCGATCAGGCAGATGAGGGCCAACCCCCAGTAGAGCTTCGTGCGCGAGAGAAGCGAAGCGGGAGCGAAGCGGGTTCATCTCGGCCGCTCCCGCCGCGCGCTCGCGCAAGACCCGGCGCCGCGAGGCGCATGATCGCCTCCTGGGTCGCCTCCGCGCGCGAGAGGATCCCCGTCTGGCGTCCTTCGCACATGACCAGAACCCGGTCCGACAACAGCAACAGCTCCGGCATTTCCGAGCTCACGGTCACGATGCCCAGCCCATGCGCCGCGAGCTGGAAAACGAGCTGATAGATCTCCTGCTTCGCGCCCACGTCGATTCCGCGGGTCGGCTCGTCGAGCAGCAGAACCCGAGGCTCCGTCGCGAGCCACTTGCCGATGACGACCTTCTGCTGGTTGCCGCCCGACAGAGTCGAGACGATCTGATCGACGTCGTTGCAGCGCACGGAAAGCCGTTCGACCATGTCTTCCGCGAGGGCGGCTTCGCGCGCGAAGGCGCGAAGGCCGAAGCGCGACAGCGCGCCGACCGAGGGAAGCGCCACATTGTCGCGAACGGTCGAAGCGAGGAGCAATCCGCGAGCCTTTCGATCCTCGGTCACGAGCGCGACGCCCAAGCCTGCAGGCGTCCGTCGGCGAATTGATCACGGCCGGCTCGCCGTCGATCGCGATTTCGCCGCCCCGCCAGCCGCGCGCGGCGCCGAAGATCGATTCGAGGATCTCGGTGCGGCCCGATCCGAGCAGCCCGCCGATTCCGAGGATCTCGCCTCGCCGCAAATCGAAGCTGACGCCGTGCAGGACGCGCCGCCAGCCGCGTGCGCTGACCGTGTCGAGCGTGAGATTGCGCACCGAAAGCACCGGCGCGCCCTCGGCCGCGACGAGTTCGCGATGGGTCAGGACGATGTTCCGCCCGACCATCGCCGAGATGATCGCGTCCGACGAAAGCCCCTCGATCGGCGCGGTCAGGACGCGCCGGCCGTCCCGAAGCACCGTGACCCGGTCGGCGAGCGCGACGACTTCGTCGATGCGGTGCGAGGTGAAGATGATCGCGACGCCCGCGGCGGCGAGCTGGCGCACGACCTTGAACAGCGTCTCGCACTCCGACGTCGACAGCGCGGAGGTTGGTTCGTCCATCATCAGGATCCGCGCGTCGAGCGACAGCGCCTTGGCGATCTCGACCAGCTGCTGTTCGCCGACCCGAGTTCCGCCACGCGGCTTTGCGGGTCGATATCGATCCCGAGCCGTCTGAGCAGCCCGTCCGCCGCCTTCGCGATCCGTCGCCGATCGACGATCGTCCCGGCGATCAGCGGCTCGCGGCCGAGGAAGATGTTGTCGGCCGCCGTCAGTTCGGGGACGAGGTCGAGCTCCTGATGAATGATCGCGACGCCCGCCCGCTCGGCGTCCTGCACGCCTGCGAACTTCACCGGCGCGCCCATCAGCCGGATGACGCCGTCGTACTCGACGTGCACGCCGGCGAGGATCTTCATCAGCGTCGACTTGCCGGCGCCGTTCTCGCCGACCAGCGCATGCACCTCGCCCGCCCTGAGGTCGAAGTCGACGTCGACCAGCGCCGCGATCCCGCCGAACGATTTGGAGACGCCCGAGGCTTCGAGGACGCCGCCGCCGCCTTCGCGGGGGCTGTTGCCCACGTCCGGAGACCACGGGGCGTTCAATCCGGCCAAGGCGTTTCCTGCTTCATGCATTGGGAGCGACGCCCGCTTGCATGCTGATGGTTTTTCGTTAACGGCCCAGAGGCATGGGCCGCCCGCGTTGGTTCGCGATAAGCGCTGGCATGTTAGAAGCGCAGCCTGCGTTGTCAACCGGTCGCGACAGGCGCGACGTGCGAGACGGAGACGTGCTCGAGACAAATTCGATATGTCGCCGAGGTCTGACGCCGAGCGCAGATCACGCAGAGCGAACGGTGGCCGTTTTGCCTCTGGTCAAGAAAAGGGAGTAAGGTGTACTCGTAACCGGCCGTAGCCGGCTTCAACGGGAGGGAAGACATGTCAGCGACAATCGTCAACCTCATCATCCAGCTCATCGCCGGCGCGATCGGCGGCAATGCGGTTGGCGCGGCAGCGAAAGACGTGAGCATGGGGACCGCCGGCAACACCATCGCGGGCGCTGTCGGCGGCATTGCGGGCGGGTCGCTGCTGACCTCGCTCATTCCGATGCTTTCGGGCGCGGCGGGCGGCATGGACATCGGCGCCTATCTTGGCCAGCTGGTCGGCGGCGGCGTGTCCGGCGCGATCGTGTCGGCGATCGTCGGTCTGATCTTGAACAGAATGAAGAGCGCCTAGGAGCCTGTCCGAATAATGCAAAAATTGAGCTCCGGACACAGCATATAGTACTACGAAACAATAGCGTGTTCCATATATAGTATACTTCCTTCAAAAAACCGATTACTCGGACAGGCTCCTAGGGTTGCTTTCTTCCGTTTGCGGGCGCCTTGCCCACGCCACAGCGTTCGGGGAGAGTTCGCCGCGCCTCGAGGCGCAAACCTCTTTGGGGCGAAACGCCGGCGGGCCGCCGGCTGTGTGACGGGAGCAAGCCATGGGATTGATCAGTTTCGTCAAGAACGCCGGCGCTTCGATCTTCGGCGGCAGCCAAGACAAGGCGGCGCCGGCGGAGGAGCTGAAGAAGGAGCTCGACAAGCACGACCTCGACGCCTCGAACGTCAAGATCGAGGTCGAGGGCGACAAGGTGAAGGTGACGGGCGCCACTTCCACAACTGAGCAGGCGGAAAAGATCGCCGTCGCGCTTGGCAACACCGTCGGCGTGGGGACGGTGCAGAACGACATCAAACCCACGACGGCCGCGCCCGAGTCGAAGTTCTACACTGTGAAAAGCGGCGACACGCTTTGGCATATCGCCGAAACCGAGTACGGCAAGGGAAACGGTGCGAAATCCGACGTCATCTTCCAGGCCAATCGCCCGATGCTGACCCATCCGGACAACATCTATCCCGGCCAGGTGCTGCGCATCCCGCCGCTGGGGTGAACGCAAAGGGCGAATTCGCCCCTCATCTGGGACTTCGGGCACCTTCTCTTGTAAGGAGAGAGGGGAGACGGGCTGCGCCGAAGAGGCGCGACGAGAGTTCGGTCGTCGGATGATCGTCCGTATCCGTCGGGATCCGGCGCTATAACTTGGGTCCCGTGCGGCCGGTCCTGCATCCCTTCCTGGTCAACGGGCGAACAGGCGACCCGGCGCTCTATGTCGAGACGCTGTTCGAGAAGGGCGCGATCATGTTCGACCTCGGCGACATTGCGAATTTGCCGCCGCGCAAGATCCTGCGCGTCGTGCACGTGTTCGTCTCGCACGCGCATATCGACCACTTCTTCGGCTTCGACCGCCTTTTGCGATTTCTGGTCGGGCGGGACAAAGTCGTCCGCCTCTACGGACCCGAAGGCTTCATTGCGCAGGTCCATCACAAGCTCGCCGCCTATCGCTGGAATCTCGTCGATCGTTTCGCCGCCGATCTGATTTTCGTCGTCGCCGAAGTCGACCCCGACCTCACGGTCCGCACGGCGCAGCTGAGGCTCAAGACCGGCTTTGCCGTCGAGCCGCTCGGCGCCGGCTTGGCTGTCGACGGCGTCCTCCACGCCGAGGCGAATTTCCAGGTCTCGACCGCCGTGCTGGAGCACGGCACGCCCTGCCTCGCCTTCGCAGCGCAGGAGACGGCGCACGTGAACGTCTGGAAGAACAAGCTCAGCGAGCTCGGGCTTCCGGTCGGCCCGTGGCTCCGCGGCCTCAAATGCGCGCTCCTCGAAGGGAAGCCCGACGAGCACCCGATCGAAGTCGGTTCAAGCTCGACAGCGTCGAACCCGAGGGTCGCGCCGCTCGGCGCGCTGCGCATGACGGCGACGGTCACGCCCGGCCAGAAGATCGGCTATGTGACCGACGTCGCCGACACGGCCGCCAACCGCGAGGCGATCGTAAAACTCGTTCGCAACGCCGATCTTCTGTTCATCGAGGCTCCGTTCGCCACGGCCGACGCGGCGCTGGCGGCCGACCGCGCCCATCTGACGACGACCGCCGCCGGATCGATCGCGCGCGAAGCCGGCGTGCGGCGCGTCGAGCCGTTCCATTTCTCCCCGCGCTACGCCGACGATCACGCTCGCCTGATCGCCGAAGTCTTGGCCGCCTTTTCCGGGGCCGAAGTCGAAGGAGGGCGCTCGTAGGCGCCTACGAGCGCCGGATGAGAGATTGCGACGATGCAAGGGTCCGCCAAGCGCCAACCCCGACGGCCTGTACCCTCACCCCCGGCCTTCTCCCAAAAGGGAGAAGCGGATTCACGGAGCCAACTGCGCCCTCTCGAGAGACTGGCATGCTGTTGCGGGCGCCGGCGCCAGCTCAAAAACCCTGTCGTCCGCGCCGGGGCCGACGAAATAGCCGCGAGTCGTATCGAAGTCGGCGCCGAATGCGATCCCCTCCCCTTGAAGTCGGATAGTCAACCCGCCGCCCTGAGCCATGCGCTCGACCGTGACGCCGCCGCCGTCGCAATCGACGAAGCATTCGGCGGCGCGGTCTCCGTTGCATTCGCCGTTTGTCCTCAGCGGCCGACGGTCGCCGCGCCGTTTCAGCTCGAGCGCGAAACGGTACATGACATGATTCGGATCTTTCAGAACGCGATCGCCCTTCGCGTCCATGCCCTCGACCCGCATGACGAAGACCATCTCCGTGATCGTCTGGCGCGGATGCGCGCCAAGGTGGCGCGCGTCATAGAGCCTGCGGAAACAGGCGGTCCGTCCGGGCTTTGGCGGCAAGATCTTCACCACCGCCGAAAGCCCCTCGCTCAACCGCTCGGCGGCGGAAAGATGCGGGAACGACGCCGCCGCGGTCGCGGCGGCGGCGCGGGCCACAATCCTTCGCTTCATTGCGGCCTCGCATGAGCGAAAATCACCCCCAACGGCCTAAGTCCGGCTTGTCGGATACCCGCGACCCGCATGATCGAAATCCTGCAATTCCTGCCGCGCCGCGTCGGGATTGACCGGGGCCGCGGTATACGGCCGGACCTCCCGAATGGCGAATGTCTGCGGGTCAAAGTCGAACCACTCGACCCCACGGACGACCTGGCCGTTATGAGCGTTGAACCTCGTCCATTCCAGCGCCGCAGCATGTCGATCGACATCCGTGAGCAGCTGGTCGAATGTCCAGCTGACGCCCTGTTCTCGAACAACCTTCGCGAAGTTCGCGCCGATCACGGCGGCGCCCGCCCATCTCGCGCGCCAGGGAAAATAGAAAACCGCGTCGTCGGTGAAGCAGGCGGCGATCGCGTCGGCGTCGGCGTCGTTGCACGCTTGCACATACGCTCTGATAACTTGCTCCATGCGAGCGGTGTTCGGAGACATCATTGCGGCCCTCCTGTCTGCGCCACAGTCTCGATCAGATAATCCCCGGGCGTCCCTGTGGCAAGAAAACGCCGGGGGCGACGATGTCGAGCACATCGCCGCCGGTTTGAAACGGAGAATGCGGGCCGGTCCGCGTTCGCCCTTGTCCCCAACTCTTCTCCCGCACGGGCAAGCGCGGCGGCCTGGCGGGCGAAGCCGGCCGGACGACCGACGGGATTGATTTGAATGCATCAGCTGCGACGGGTAAATCGCGTTTATGCAAAAGGTGGGCGGTTCTCTTCTTCTCAGCGCTTCAGACTTGGTCGGGCATCTGAATTGCCGTCATTTGACCGAGCTCGATCTCAGGGTCGCTTTTGGCGCCCTCGCGAAGCCCGACGGATGGGACCCGCAGCTTGAGCTTCTTTGGGAGCGCGGGTTGCGCCATGAACGGGGGTATGTCGAGAGCCTGAAGTCCAGGGGGCTTGCCATCACTGTCATTGAAGGCGTGGCCGTAGACGACGAGGCGGCGGCGCGGACTCGCGCAGCCATGGAAGGCGGAGCGGAGATCATCGTGCAGGGCGCCTTTCGCTCGGGGGACTGGATCGGTCGAACCGACGTTTTGCGGCGAATCGATTCGCCGTCCGCTCTGGGCGCCTGGTCCTATGAGGTCGACGACACCAAGCTCGCCCGGGAAACCAAGAGCGGAACCGTGCTCCAGCTCTGCCTCTACGCCGAGCTCGTCGCCGGCGTGCAGGGCGTACGACCGGAGTACGGTCACGTTGTCGCTCCGAATTCCGGCTACGAGCGGCAGGCGTACCGGATGGATGATTACGGCGCATACTTTCGACGCGTCCGCCTGCGCCTCGTCGAAGCGATAAACAACCGGGGGAAGGAAGAAACCTACCCGGATCCGAAAGCCCACTGCGACATATGCCGCTGGCAGAGGCGATGTGAGCGGCGCCGTAGGGAAGACGATCACCTCTCGCTCGTCGCGGGCGCCGCCAAGATGCAGATCGAGGAGTTGCATCGTCGAGGAATCGAGACGGTCGCGGCGCTTGCTGCGATGCCCTTGCCGCTCGCCTGGAAACCTTCGCGCGGCGCCGCCCAGTCGTACGAGCGCATACGCGAGCAGGCGCAAATCCAGGTTGCTGGCCGCGAGGCCGGGACCCTCGTCCACGAGTTGCTGCCCGTGAACCCCGGCTTCGGGCTCGCCTGTCTCCCCGAACCCTCTCCCGGAGACCTGTTCTTCGACCTGGAGGGCGACCCTTTCGTCGGCCAAGGCGGGCTGGAATACCTGTTCGGTTACGCCTATCGCCAGCCCGACGGCTCTGTGGCCTACGCCGCCGACTGGGCGTTCTCGCGCGAGGAGGAAAAATCCGCCTTCGAGCGCTTCATCGATTTCGTGATCGCCCGCCTCGAGACGCATCCCGACCCGCACATCTACCACTACGCGCCTTACGAACCCGCCGCGCTGAAGCGTCTCATGGGACGCTACGCGAGCCGCGAGGAAGAGATCAATTCTCTCCTGCGGTCTAAGCGCTTCGTCGATTTGTACAGCGTCGTGCGCAACGGACTGCGAGCGAGCGTCGAGAGCTACTCGATCAAGAGGCTCGAGCCGCTCTACGGCTTTGCGCGCGGAACCCCCCCTTGCGGAAGCGAACCGAGCGCTGGCGGAACTCCAGGCCTACCTGGAGCTCGCGGATTTCGGATTGATCGACCAAAACGACCGCGGCGTCGTCGCCGGCTACAATTGCGACGACTGCCTGTCGACACTCCGACTGCGCGACTGGCTGGAAGAACGCCGTGCGACTCTCGTTGAAGTCCCCTGGCCCCAAATTCCGAAAGGCGCGCCCGAGTGAAAAACTCGGCGATCGGCAGCGGAAAGTGAATGCGCTAAGAGCCCTGCTGACGGAGGGCATTCCGGCGGACGTCGCGGAACGGACTGACGAACAACATGCGCGCTGGCTGCTCGCCTATTTGCTCGACTTTCACCGACGCGAGGACAAGGCGCTCTGGTGGGAGTATTTCCGGCTATGCGATCTGACGGCGGACGAGCTGCTCGACGAGCGGGCGGCTCTGTCCGGCCTGACCTTCGTTGAAACGATCGGCAGGACCGCAAAGGGGCGCCGATCGACCGCTACAGCTTCCCGCCGCAGGAAACGGAACTCCGCGGAGGCGAACAGCTGCGCACCGTCGGCGGCGCCAAATTTGGAACCGTCGAGGACATCTCGCTCGAAACTCGGCGCGTCGACATCAGGAAGCGCGCTGACGCCGCTGACCTTCATCCCGAGGCGGTGTTTGCGCACGATGTTGGGATGCGTCACGGTTAGCTGAGACATCTGGCTGCGGTAATTGAACTGCAACCGGAGGTTTCGAAATGACGATTGATGCAGGGCTGAAGCCCGAGGGGGCGCCGGAGCGCTCCCCCATAGCTGGCGCAGGCGCCCACTCGGGCGTCGAGGCAGGACCGAAGCGCTATTCGGTTCAACGCAAGATGGTGGTGGTGGCGCGTTTGTTGCGTGGCGAACCGTTGGATGTCGTCGCCCGGGAAGCGAATGTCTCGGTGGCCAAGCTGACCGAATGGCGGGACCGAGCGCTCGCCGGCGCGGCGTCAGCCTTGAAGGAACGCGAGCGCGACGACCGCGAGGATGAAATCGCCCGACTGAAATCCAAGGTGGGCGAGATCACCATGGACAACGAATTGCTGTCCGCCAAGATCGCCGCCATGGAGGCCAAAAGCCCTTTGGCCCGAAGGAGGTCGAGACGATGAGCCAGACGGTCTCGCCTTCCACGTCTCGTTGCTATGGCCTGGCGCGGGTCTCGCGCGCGTGGAATGTCCCGCGCGCCGGCGTGTATCGCTTTCTCAAGGGAACGCCATCGCCTGCGATCGCCCGTCGCCCCGGTCCGACAGGCCCTTGTCCGGATGCTGACCTGGCCGATCTTATCCGCCGGGAAATCGAAGCGTCCGACTTTCACGGCGAAGGCTATCGCAAAATATGGGCGCGACTGCGCGTTGCCGGGGTTCGCTCGAGCCCTCGCCGCGTGCGCCGGGTGATGGGAGAGAACGGCTTGCTCGCGCCCCATCGCGTCGGGCGCAACCAAGAGAAGACGCACGACGGAACCATCGTCACCGACAAGGTCAATGAAATGTGGGGAACGGACATGAGCCAGACCGTCACCCTCGAGCAAGGGCGGGCCTATGTTTTCGTCGCCGTGGAACACGCGAACTCAGAAATCATCGGCATTCACGCCGCGCGTTCAGCCAATCGCTTCGAGGCGCTGGAGCCGGTCCGGCAGGGGGTGCATCGGTGCTTCGGCTCCATCGCGCCCGGCGTGGCGCGTGGGCTCAAGGTGCGTCACGATCATGGCTCCAATTACATGTCCGGCGATTTCCAGGACGAGATCAAGTGTCTGGGCATCGAAGCTTCGCCGTCCTTCGTGCGCGAACCCGAGGGCAATGGCGTCGCCGAGCGCTTCATCCGAACCTTGAAGGAGAACTTGCTCTGGGTCCGGACGTTCAAAACCATCGAGGAACTGCGCGCCGAGCTCGTCGCATTCGCCAGGCGCTACAATGAAACTTGGCTCGTCGCGCGCCATGGATACAAAACGCCCGCGAGGGTCAGAGAGGAGCAAACCACGCCACGAATTGCGATTGACCCGACCCTCGCAGCCGCCTTACCCTTGGCCGCCTGAGCAAGCGCAGCCGCGTGTCTCAAAACCGTGCCGCACTACAGTTTGCGCACGATGTCGTTGGCGCCGGTGTTTTGGCCGCTTCGCTGATGCGGCTCGGCGAGCATGTCGCGGAGCAAGGAATGCAGGCCGACGGGCCGTATCTCGCAGCGCGCGACCTGCTCATGCGGCTGCCTCCCCGGATCGGAGGGCAGCCGATCCAGAAACCGGAAGAAACGGCCCTCGCCGCCGCGCGACGCGTCGCGGAAACGATCGATGGCGGCGTATTTCCCATTCAGGGGCCGCCGGGTTCGGGCAAGACCTACATCGGCGCGCGAATGATCTGCGCCCTTGTCGACGCCGGCAAAACAGTCGGCGTCACCGCAAACAGCCACAAGGCGATTCGCCATCTGCTCGACGCCGTCCTGATCGCGGCCCAGGAAAAGGGCGTAGACGTGCGCTGCATTCAGAAATCCACGGAAATGGAAGAGGATCAGCCGCGTTTGCGCTTCGCGGCGTCAAACGAGCGCAATCCGCTTCTTCCGGGGAGCTGCTCTGGTTTCCTTCGGTCGGGACGGCCACATAGCGAAGGCCGCTCCCCGAAAAGCCGGATCCGGAGCGAATGCTCTGGGCCTCGAGCCCTGGGCGCGGCCGCAAGCGTCCCTCATAGAAGAGCTCGGACGTATAGGCGCATATGTCGGGATGCAGCCGAAAGGTCTCATTCAGGAACAGGCCGCGGTCAGGCCTGATCGTCTTCTCGTTTTGAAGAAGGTGATGTAGCGCGGAGACATCCGTGCCTTCGGGTGGCTGCCTTGCATGGGCTGTTCGAGCTGCTGCGGATCGCCGAGCAGCACGATGCTCCGCGCGGCTTGCGACGCCACCAGCACGTTGGCGAGAGACATTTGCGCGGCCTCGTCGATGAAAAGAACGTCGACCGCGTTTGCCGCATCCGGCGAAGCCCACAGCCATGCCGTTCCACCGGCCACGTTGCAGTCGCATCGTTGAAGAAATTATGCTTTATGACACGACATGGTTCGCTCACGCATCCCCTCATTTACGCGAACCCGAAGGTTTCGTTGAAGACCCTGTTTTCATTTATGAATTCCTCGTATTTGACGAGGAGCGGCCGCAATCTCTTCTCGGGCATGGTGGGGATGAGGTCGTAGAGCAGGCAGCCCTGGCGGAACAGCGAATGGACGCGGCGTTTGACCGTGCTGGTTCTGAGCGATCGGTCCATGCCGAGGCTTTCGCCGGCCGCGCCGAGCAGCGTGAGCAGGAGGATCGCCAAAGCGTTGAGCAGCAGCAGACGGTCGCGCCGTTGTGGATCGCCGATGCGCAGGACGCTCAGGCCCATGCCGAAACGCAAATCCTTGGTGTCGCGGAAGCCCGGCTCGATCGTCCATCGTTTGGCGTAGAGCTTGACGATCTGGGCGGCGCTCGCGGCCGCATCGCTGGCGGCCAGATGCCAAGCCTCCTTCATGCCCCTGGCGTGGACGCAGACCGCCGCGCCGACCTTGTGGCGGGCGGCGGTGAGTTCGGCGCCGCGCAGAAGGCGGGCGCGCCCTTTCTTGCCGACCCAGTCGGCGGCCAGGCGCGTCTCGCCGTCCGCCGCGGTCACATGGACGTTGCCGCGAAAGCGGATGACGTAGCCGAAACCGAGGCTGTCGAGGAATTCGAACAGTTTGACGTCGCCGAAGCCGCGATCGGCCAGGATCGTCACCGCCACGCCCTCGGGCAGGATCGCCTTCAAATGCGTCAGGCAGAGGTCCTCGAAGTCGTTGCGCTGGTCCTTCAGTTCGTCCTTGTCGACCGTCAGCCACAGGAGCGGCGTCGCCCGGCCGTGACGCGTGATCAGGCTCAAAGCCAGCGTCGCCTGATTGTCGGCGTCGAAATCGGTCCAGTCCATCGCCACGACGATCGCCTTGCGCTGGCCCACGACCTCGCGAACCCACGGCGCGAACAGGTCCCAGACGACGACCCCGGCGTTGCTCAGCAGACGATCGACCTGTTTGATCGCGTGTCTGTCCGAAAGACCGCGCGCTTGCGCCAGCGCATGCCCGATGAGCGAAACGGCCAACGACGCCCCCGTCAGAACCCCCAGCGTCCCATTGGCCAGCGAAAGAATGCGCTTGGCGTGCAAGCTCCCCGAAAACGTGCGCTCTACAAACTCATGAACCAATCCCACCCGCTCGATCGACCTGCGCATGAGCCCCCGCCCGGCTGATTCGTGAACCGGCCACGGGCTGACTCGCCAATCCAGGCAATTTCGAGTCGATCAAGAATGAGGGGATTCGTGAGGATCAACCCGTGATTTCCGTCGACACGAAGAAGAAAGAGTTGATCGGCGAATTCAAGAATGGCGGCAGCGACTATGGGCCCCAGGGCAAGCCGATCGAGGTCAACACTCACGACTTCGAGGATGCGGAACTGGGCAAGGTCATCCCCTTTGGAGTCTACGACATCGGCGCCAACGAGGGCTATGTCAGTTTGGGGATCAACCATGACACCGGACAGTTCGCCGTCAACGGCGTTCGCCTCTGGTTGGATCGGATGGGCCGCGGACGTTATACCGCGATGACCCGATTGATGATTGCGGCCGATGGAGGGGGTTCGAATGGTTCGCGGCTTCGGCTCTGGAAGGTGGCCCTTCAACAACTCGCCGACGAAACAGGCCTGACCTTACACGTCTGCCATTATCCGCCCGGCACTTCCAAGTGGAACAAGATCGAGCACCGGATGTTCTGCCACATCACCCAGAACTGGCGTGGAACGCCGCTCACAAGCGTTATCGTCGCGATCGAACTGATCGCGAACACCACAACCAAGACCGGCCTGACGATCCGCTGCGAACTCGATGCCCACGCCTATCCAAAAGGCGTCAAAGTCTCCGACGAGGAAATGGCGACCCTCAACATAACCCGTGATCCCTTTCATCCCGAATGGAACTACGCTATCGCGCCGAGAAATTCGACCTGATGCGATAGTTTTTGGGCGTCGCCTAACTAGCCAAGGGCTTCGCCCTTGATATCCCTGCGGCTCCCGGACGGTAGAGTTTTGGTCGTCCCGAGCCACTCAAACGCGAACAAAATTCCCGCTGCGAGCTCCATAACGGTCTAAACGCCTGGCCTGCAAAGCACATTTTCGACCACTGCGTTGTGATGCAGATCAAAAAATTATACTTGCAGCGACCGGATATCGTGCAGGGCCGGCGAAGCGCCTTGTGGCTTATCGCCGCTCCCGCATGAGGCGCGACTTGTCGCGGCTCCAGTCGCGCGCCTTCTCGCTCTCGCGTTCGTCGTGCGCTTCTTGCCGCGCCCGAGCACGATCGCGACCTCGGCTTGGCCCCGAGCTCGCGAAGCTTCACCTGCAGCATCTGGTAAAGGAAAGTGACGAATCCGACTTCGCCTTTCGACGCTGACGTCGCAAGGTCGTCATCATGCGCGTAGGAGACAAAAATCCAGACGTCCTGATCGTCCACGGACTCTCTTCCCTCTAGCAACCGACCCCTTCCCCTGCGACTATCGACAACGTCAACGCCTCTCCCAGTTTCGGGTCAAGAGAAATCTGCGATTTCGCCTGGGCATATGAGACCTCACATACCCAACCACATTTTCAACCGTCACGCTGTGATACAGATCACAGCTTCGCCCTTGCAGCAATCGGCCGAGGGCGTTGCGATTTCCGGAAATGCGAGGCGGGGAGCAGGATCGGCCGGCAGCTTCCGATGTTCGACCGGGCTGGTCAGCGCCGCAGGGTTCGAGCGTGGAGATCGCGCAGTTCGCGCTTAAGCACCTTAGCACCTTGCCGATGGCGCTGCGCGGCAGGCTGTCGACGATCGATAATGCCGAGAGGCGCTGGGGCTTGCCTGTATGTCTTCGCAGGCTCATTGACGGCGGCGCTCGATCCGATAACATTCGATCGTTGAGGAAGATGTCATCCACTGACGAGGACGCGGCAGTTCGAAGTGCCATATTTTATCCGCCAACCCTATGCGCAAATGGAAGCGCAGCATCAGTCAAAACCTCGCTTTGACGAGACCGACATTCTTGAGCTCGCCAAGGACGTCCTGGCTTCGGCCGACGGCGGGGAGCGCTGCTTCCGGATACGTGACCCGCTCCGTCCCGGCGGACAAGGCGCGATGGTCCTGAGCCTGGTCGCCGAAAAGGGTACGCCTGCCCTGGCGGTCAGCCTGACCGCGAGCGACCTCGTAGGTGGCAGTTCGCGGATTGCTTCGGATTCGATCCGGATAAGCCCCTCGACCCTGACCGTTCCCGCCGGCGCGTCGGCGGATGTCACGGTGACGGTTCTGGCGCCGCCCGACGCGCGGCCAGGCCTCTATGCCGGAACTGTTTCAGTGACCGGCGACGAAACTTTCTCGGTGCCGATCCAAGCTGAGGTTCGCTGAGTCGACAGCACGAGAAGCGCTTAGGCGTCTCGCTCGATCATGTAGTCGAGGAAGTGCGCGACGAAGTCCCGGTCCTCTCCGGATGCGCCGGCGAAGGCTGCCGGAAAGGCCGCTCGGGCCCCTTCGGCGAGGCGTGCGGCCGCGTTGCGCGCATACGCGATGCAATTGTGCCGCTCGATTGCGTCGAAGATCCACGCGACTTCCGATTCCTTTCGTTGGCTTCTGGGCGTGCCGAGAAACCGGGAAAGCCGCGCGTGCTCCGATGGATCGACCCGGCTCGCCAGCCTTGCGAGGATCAATGTTCGCTTGCCCTCATAGATGTCGCCAAGAATCTCTTTGCCGTAGCGATCGCGCGAGCCGACAAGATTGAGGATGTCGTCGCGAATTTGAAAAGCGGCGCCGAGAAAAAAACCGAACGCTTTGAAGGGGTCGAGATTTGCGTCGCCGCCGCGGGCGATCAGCGCCCCGATCCGGCACGGATGGATGAAGCTGTACCAGCAGGTCTTTTTCAGCGTCATCCGCAAGTAGTCGGACGGCCCGACCGAGAGTTCGTTGTCTCGGATCCAGCCAAGCTCCATCGCTTGCCCTTCGAGCGACTCGGAGATCAAATGGTCGAACTCGTCCAACACGCGCCAGGCGCTTTCGGGGCCGAGAGCCGCAAAGTTCCCCCTGAGCAGGCGAAACACGTTCGCCATCATCGCGTCGCCGACGTTGATCGCGAGGGGGGCGCCCAGTTGGGCATGAAGGCACGGAATACCCCGCCGGCTTTCGCTTTGGTCCTGGATGTCGTCGTGGATGAGAAAGGCGTTATGCAGCAGCTCGAGCGCTGCGGCGGACGTCAGTGCGTCTTTCAGTTGGCCGCCGAAGGCCCGGCACGACGCAATAAGAAGCGCTGGGCGAATTCCCTTGCCGGACCTGGCGCAGAAGTCGCGCATCGGCTGGTAGAGGTGCTTCCCGGGTTCGCCGTCGGGCAGACGTTCGAGCAGCGTATCGCGAGCAAGTCCGCCATATTCGGCGAGTCGTTCGAGAAAGGCGGCTCGGTCCATCGGCTCGTCAGGCCTTCTGCGTGACGCGGATGCGCGGCCGCGGCGGCGCGACGGCTGTCTGCGCGACGCCTGTCGTTTTCAGGAGCGTCGCGGGATCTGCGAAGGATGCGCCGGCGAGCCAGGTTGCGGCGGTCGCCGCAGCAGCCGAGACCGTATCGATGCCTGGAGCCGGCGCGCCCAGACCAGGCAGGTTGTCCCCGAGGCCCCGGAAGACGTCGGCGGGCAGACCGATCATCGAGAGCGCGTGGGCCGCCACTGGGTCGGAGAGCGGCCCGCCCGGCGCCGAAAAAGCCTCGGCGAAAGGCGCGACGGCGGCGAGCGGCCCGGCGCCGCCCGCCGTGGTCCCGATCGCATCCTGGCCCATGGCGAGCGCCGCTTGCACGGCCTTCGAGAAGCGCCCATCCCAGGGCAGACCGGCTTGGTAACGGGCGCGGTCATAGGCACGGAAGGGCGCCAGCGCGTCGGGCTCATGCAGATTCCAGATCCGACAGCGCGGCCGGTTCGAGCCGCTCCTTTCGAGGATCGCGTTCACGGCGCGGCGCGCCGCCTCGTTCGCGCCCTCCATCGTCGCTAGGTCGGTGTGGGTGCGGACGTAGTCCGAGGCCAGAACGAAATTGGGGATCGCGGTCGCCGCGTCTGGCCTCAGCCGCCACGTATTGGCGTTGTTCACGAGCAAGGGCTCGACGTCTTCCTCGCGGCCCGGATCGGACGGATCGTCGACGATATCCGGATCGAGGAACCAGAAATGCAGATCCTCGTCGCGCAGGACCTCGGCGCCGCCCACGTTCAAGCTGCGCTTCAGCTGGGCCCAGGTCTCGTCGGCGATCTCCTGACGAGTGCAGTCGATGGCCGCCTTGCCGTTGGAGCCTGGCGTTTCCCACTGCGAGATGTCGACCGAAAGGATCCCCCGGGTTCGCCCGTCGCCCCAATCGGCGAAGTCGATCGCGGACCAGAACTGCCGCTGCGAAACGGCGGTGAGCGCCCAGGGACTGTCGATGAAAATGATGTGGCCGTGCGTGATCGGCACGTCGCGCAAAAGGTAGAACTGTATGCCGTTCATCCATTGCACGCTGTTCGACAGCGGCGCGAGGTTGGCCAGCGAGGGATCGAGCGCCGTCATCGCAGGCGTGACCAGAGGCGCCATCCGTTCCACGGGCAGCGCGCCGATGAACCAATCGCCGGTCACATGCAGCGTTCGGCCGCCGGCTTGCACCGTTGCGCCCGCGACTCGACCGCCGCGAACGTGAATCCCCGTCACTTCCGCATCGAGATGATAGGCGAGGCCCATCGCGGTCAGATGCTCGAGCCAGGGCTGGATCCAGACCCGGTTGGTCGGCCCGCTCAGCAGTCGATCCGAGGCGACGCCGGGCGCGAGGATTCCGAACAGCAGCTGCACGAAGATGTCGCCGATTGTCTTGACGCTCGCCGACCGCGCCTTCGCGGCGACGAGCGAGCGGGTGATGCCGATCGCGAGCAGCTTCTGGTAGGCTTCGGAGCGGCTCTCCGCTCCGACGAAATCCCACCAGTCCATCTTCTCGTATTCGTCGAAACGCCGCTCCTCGCACGACGTGATGATGCGCCAGACGCATCCCGCGAAATGCTCGACGTCGGCGTAGGGGATGTCGTTGCGCGGGGAAATCGCCCACAAGAACGTCTTCAAGGTCGTTGCGAGTTCGTAGACGTTCGCGGGAAAGCGCGAGGGCAGTTCGAGCCCGGCCTTGTCGTAACTGGCGACCAGAACCTGCGTCGTGTCCACGAGGTTGTCGAAGACCGTCCCCTTTCCGGACGGGATGCGCTTCAGAGTGTCGGTGATGTGGCGGTAGAAGTTCGGGAAGAAGCGGAAGCCGTGCTCCCCGGGCACGCGCCGCCGCTGTTGGGTAGTCGCCTCGCGCGCCTCGAGCGCGGCCAGATACTCGTTCTTGTCGCCGTGGTCGCCGAGATTCTCGAGGACCGGGATGCTGCGCGCCTTGCCGCCCGGGATCTTCAGCTTCTCGAAGACCTCGACGGAAAAGCCCCGCTCGATGAGCTCGTGCGCCGCGCTGAGGCCGGCGACCCCGCCGCCGAGAATGACCACTTTTTGCGGCATGGCGCTTCCCCTCGAGCCAATTCAGCGAAATGCATAGAGATCGTACTCGACGAGATACCGTTCGAGATTGACCTCGCCGACGCCCAAGCACTGAACGCGGTTCATCCAGCAGAAGCGCGGCTCCGACGTGAGGTAGCGCGGCGCCAGCCGGACCGGAGCGCGCCTCGGGCCGCCGCCTGCGGCGAGCAACCGATAACTGTCGGGGCCGAAATCGACGACGCCGCCGTATTCGCTCAATATAACGCCGCCTCCGTCAGGCTTGATGAGGGCGTGGATATTGGCGATCCCGACTCCGTCCGGGCGTATGCGCATCCAGTCGCCGCCGCGGTGCAGGATGTCGCCGGTGAGGACAGGCCCATCCACTCGGCCGCCGATCCCGAGCGCGAAGTTCAGGCGAAGGCCGTCGGGCGTCTCGCCGACCGGGTCTTTGTCCCGTTCGAGCGGCACGGTGACCCGGAACAGGAGCTCCGGCTCGAAGGCGAAGCGCGCGGGGTGCGCGGGAGCGATACGCCCGGCCGATGTGTCAGGTCCGGTTGGCCTGGGCGCCGGCCGTTGCGTTGCCGGAATCGGGAGCGGCGTGAGTCCGAACCCGCCCCGGCGCGGATCGGCCTCCCGGCCCGAGCAGGACAAAATCGGCACGAACGCCAAGAGGGCGCCGTCCGCCTGCGGCGGCAGGTCGACGGCGAACCATTCTTCCCCGTCGGGGCGCGCCGCCGGCAGCCGATAGCCGCGCGCGATGCGCTCCGCGCCGCCGCCGAAGGTATAGACGGCCTTGACCACGTTGGCAGGGTGCGCGGGACGCGCCGCGACGACGATCCGCGCCCCTGGACCTTGCCGCCCGCTCGCCACCATATCCGGTGCGTCCCAGCGCAGGGTCAGTCCCTTCTCGGAATATTCGGCCATTTGCCTGGCGAAGGGTTCGTTATTTCGTGATCAGGGCGATGGCGTTGCCGTCCTTCACCCGCAACACGAATCGCTGCGACACCCGAAACACATGCTCCCCCTCTTCCGTCGCCTGGAGATAGCGGACGGAAATGTCGTGCGCCACGACGATTTCGACCGGATCTCCCTGCAGCGAAAGGACGAGGCCCGTACCAGGCGCAAGGGTGCTCGAGCGCAGAAGCGGGCCGTTCAAGATGGGCGGAAGGCTGTCGGCCGGCAAGGCGATCGAATTCGGAACCGGCGTATATACCTCCGTGAACAAATCATCCGACAGAACACACGCATATGGCTTGTAGTAAGCCCAAGCCTCTATGTGATTAATTGCCTCGACCACCGCCGTGAATACATTGACTCCGAGCGGCTTGGTCGCCGTCGGGGCATGGATGGTCGCGTTGTTGGCTGCCGGAGCATGGTCCACGAGACCGTCGTAGTCCGACCCGGCGACCGTAAAGACCGGCGTTAGCGTGGCGGCGCCTGGGATAACAGGGACGGGAGGGGGCGAACCCGGGGGTGGGGGCGGCGAACCCGCGGGGGGCGTGTGCCTGCCACGGAAGATGATGGCGTCTTCGACCCGCGCGATGATGTTCGCTGCACGTTTGAACATGATGGTCGCGGCCGCGAGTTCAGGGTCCGCGAGCATGCGGTTCCTGATGTAGACATTCACCGACGCGGTCGCGAGGCGGAGGATGGCGTCGTCGTCGACCGCGAGGCGTCCAGCGGCAGGGGGCGCCGGCTGCGTGAGAGCGTCGGCCGGCACCGTCGTCGCGTCGCCCGGCAACGGTCCGTAGAGAGGCAGGAACGACGCCGCCACGCGGGCGCGCAGCGCTTCGTCATGGACGATCTGGCGGATCTTGGTCCACTGATCGTCGGTCAGCGCGGGTCCGAAGTCATTCATGCCTGCCCCTTTCTTCTAAGCCTTGCTGCGGTTAATGGGTCGCGCCTTCTTCGCGGAGAGCGTGCGCCGGCTTTCCTCGGCCCGCCGCAGAAAGGTCACGGCGCCCTGCGAGCGCGCAATATCGCAAGCCGCAGCGATGTCCGCGTGGGCCTGGTCGAGTGCGCCCAGATCGCGGTGCGCGAGACCGCGCACTCTATAGAGTTCGGACAGATAGACGCGCTCCCGCCGCCGAATGGCCGACTCGATCCTCGCATCCAGCCGTTGCGCGGCTTCTTCCGCGCGGCCGGCCTCGATCAGGAACTCTCCGAGGGGCGCATGAGCATGGCTTTGGCAAACGCCGGTGCCGGTGCCGGCATACCGGTCAAAGGCGTCAAACGCCGCGGCGAGCCCCGACTCGAGACGGCCTTCGGCGGCGTCGCACAGGTTGTTGAATAGGTACCCGAGCGGAAGCCACAACCGGAAGCCTTCTTCTTCCGACATTGCCATCGTTCTGAGCGCGTACGCGCGCAAGCGCCGCCAGTCGCGCTTGTGCAGCAGCATCCACGAGTTGAAGCCGAGGTTGAACGCGATCGATGGCGCATGCGCGAATTTTTCGGGCAGCGACAGTGCGCGTTCGAGCGCCGCATCGGCTTCCGCCTCGCGTCCCATCATCCATAACGACGCAGCCGCGAAGCTGTGCATAGCCGTGGTCGAGGAGAACTGGAGCATCCGAACGATTTGCCGCTCGACTTCCTCGTCGAAGCGCGCGACGCCCGCCTCCGCCCGCCCGAGCGCCGCAGCCAGATCGCCGCGGAAATAAGAGCGTGAAACCGACCGTATGGTCGGCGGCCACGAGCATGATTGGCGCGCCTGCCGCCGTCGCCATCGCGTCGACCGAGCGCGCCGCCGCGAGCGCCAAATCCATTTCGCCGCGCAGGAAGTAATGCGTCCACAGACCCCAGGCTGGCACAAACATGCTCGCGGCATCGTCGAGCTGGACCGCGAGTTCATGGGCGCGCGAACACGCCGTCTCGACCTCCTTGGCGGCCCAACCGTGGATCGCCATGGCGGCGGGCGCGAGGGCCATCTGGATTGCGAGCTCGGTCCTGGAGCGCTCCGTCGATGGCGGCAGATGCTCCAGATCGTCGAGCGCCGAGCGAAGATATGTGAGGGCGGGCAGGTTCGCCGCCCTGTCGAGCGCATGCAGCCCGGCCGCCAGCCAGTGCGACACCGCCGGCTCCGCGAGCCCACCCCTTGAGCAGTGGCGCGCGATCACTTCGGGCTCGGCGCCGGCGAAGGCCGGGTCCTGAGCCAGCATCGCCTCGGCGACGGCGCGGTGCAGGTCTCGCCGCCGCTTCTTGAGCAGCGATTCATACGCCGCATCCTGGATAAGCGCATGGTGAAAGGCGATCCCGATGGCAGTCATTCTCGCGATGCTCGCGGGCGAGGCCCGAGTTCGCACAGGCGCCGCAGGCCGCCTTCAATGTCGGGGTGATCCGGCGCGATGGCCCGCAACATAGTTCCGGTGAATTCGCGGCCGATGACGCTGCCGATCTGCGCGAGCTCCTTGGCCTCGCCGAGTTGATCGAGCCGCGCCATCAACGAGTTCCTGCAGGGTCGCGGGAATCGTCAGCGACCTCGAACGAATCCGGGCTGCGTCTGAGGCCCGGCACCAAGTCGAGCACCGTGCGCGCGAGCTCCTCGACGAACAGCGGGACGCCGCCCGCTTTCTCTGAGGATCGTATGCACCACGGAAGGCGGCAGAACGTGGTCGCGCACAACCGCGGCGAGGAGAAGCGCGCCGGCGGCGGCGTCGAGCGGGTCCAGCGCAATCGTCGTGGCGTGCTTGGCGTGAGTCCAGGGCGGCGTGAATTCAGACCGATGCGTCACGAGCAGCATCACCGGCAGCCGCGCGATTCGGTCGACGAGCATCGTCAGGAAGTCGAGGGTCGCGGCGTCCGCCCAATGCGCGTCCTCGACCAGGATCAGGACCGGCATGTCGCGGGCCATGCCCGCCAGCCACCGCGCCAGCACGCCGTAGATGCGCCGTGCGCGGGCCGCGGCGTCCAGATCGGGGCGCGTTACGGTCTCGATCCCAAGCAGATCGTTGAGAAAGACCGCGTCCTCGGCGAACAGCGTCGGAGACGCCGCGACCAGCGCGTCGATCCCCGCGCGCCGCGCCTCGGCCGAAAGGCTCCGAGAAAAGCCGGCCCTCGTCTCGATATCGCGCACGATCGGATGCAGCGCCCGATTGGCCAAGTGAGCCGCGCAGTACCATTTCACGATGCCGGCGGGTTCGCCGCCGAGACGCTCGACGAGCGCCAGCGCCAGGCGCGACTTGCCGATGCCAGGCTCGCCGCAGAGATGCGCGATTTGTCCGCAGCCGGCCCGCACTGCGCTCCAGCAAGCAAGGAGCGTATCCAGCTCCTGCTCGCGACCGACAAAAGGATTGAGGCCGGACATCGTGCGAGCGTCGAACCGGCTCTGCACCGAGCCTTCGCCCAGCAGATGATAGATCGTGACCGGCTCGGGAAAGCCCTTGAGGACGATGTCGCCCCTCTGCTCGTATTCGAACATCGCCCCGCAGAGTCTTCGCGTGGCTTCCGAGATGATGATCTCGCCCGGCCCCGCGACGCCCTGCAGCCTGGCCGCAAGATTGAGCGTCTCGCCGACGATCGACTGCTCGAGCGCGGCGCTGGGTTCCCCGACCACCACCACCAGCCCGGTGGCGACGCCCACCCGAACGCTCAGCGGCTCGCCATCGGGCGTGCCCAGCTGACCGATATTGGCCACGATGTCCAGCGCCGCGCGCGCGGCGCTCTGCGCGTCGTCCTCGCGCGCCCGGGGATAGCCGAAGTAGGCGAGGACGCCGTCGCCTTGATACCGTGCGACATAGCCCGACCCGCGGGTTATGACGCCGGCGCAGGTATCCTGGAAAACGCGGATGACCTCGCTGAAATCCTCGGGGTCGAGCCGAAGCGACAACGGCGTGGACGCGACTAGATCGCAGAACATCGAGGTCAATTGCCGACGCTCTCCCGCCGGCGGCAGGCCACGCGCGGCGCCCGGGCGTTGTCCGGGCGGGGCAAGCCCGCTCGGCGCCGCTCGCGCCCGCAAAAACCTCTTCCGCTGTCCGAGGGTGAGGCCAAGCTCGCGCAGATCGGCTTCGGTCAATTCGTCGATCCCGCTTGCATCGACGTCGTTGGCGGCGAGCAAGTCGTAGAAATCGCCGAGTCCGAGTTGGTCGAGCGTCGCCCGGAGAGGATCTGTCATGTGCTGATCGCCATGGGCCAACCCAGACCCTTAAAAAAGCTTTTTGTGACCCTCTTCAGACCCGGGGGCCCCCTAAGGAGATGATGACCTTAAGTCAAATCGTACAACTGCGCCAGTGGTACATTCTTTATAAGCTAAAGCCGATTGATCAGCTTGGTCTGCTGGAACCGCCGTCCGGTCTCCTTGAGGCTTGAGCAGGCGAACGCGTCGTGACGCCGGATGAAGCGCCAATCGCTTCTACGCTCACCAGATCCGCGTGACAAAACCGTCGAAGACCAGATCGGCGGAAACGATCGGGATGCGGCGATGCGACGCGCTGGCAATCAAGAGTCGATCGAACGGGGTCCCGGTGCGGCCAATCCATGGCGCCCGCCAACAGACAGTCCGCCGCTTCGAGCGACGCGGCGATCGCGCGCTGGCTCTCCACCAGCTCGGGCAGTCGACCCAGGTGGGGCGCCATTTCCGGCCATTTTCCGGTGCCCACCTTTTGCGCGATCTCGAAGAACGAAATCGCGCTGACAAAGATTGTGTCCGCGTCGGCGATCTCGCGGCGGGCGCGGTCCGAAATGCGCCGGTCGTTGGTCAGCGTCCACGCCCAGACGTGCGTATCGAGCAAAAGCGTGGTCAAAAGCGTGGTCAGGAGCCTGCCTACCACGCGCCAAGTTCGTCCGCTTCCAACGGGGCGAAGAAGTCGGGGCCGTCGCCGAGGGCGCCGGGCTCGAGGACGCCGAACTTGAACTCGCCTTGGGGGATCGGAACAAGCCGAACGACGGGCTTGTCGCCTTTCGAGCGCGGAATTCCCTGCTCTTTCCCTGCAAACAGGGAATTCGGTCGCGAGCCCTGGCGCGCTTCTGGCGTCTCAGCTCCACTCCTTCAGCGAGCCGAAGCGAACGAATTTCTTTGAGAAATGGCGGTCCATGCGCGAGAGGACGTCGCGCAGGAAGGCGACGCCTTCCGCCAGATACGGCCCCTTGTTGAGCATCACGCATTCCGCGCCCTGCGCCGTCGCCGCGTCGGTCATCTCGGCCCGGCTCGCCATGCCGTCGCGCACGTAATTGTCGAGCACCTCGGTCGCCCAGACGACCGGGGCGTGCGCCGCCTCGCAGAGCCACAGGATTTCCTCCTGCATCTCGGTCAAGCGGCCGAATCCGAGTTCGACCGCAAGGTCCCCGCGCGCGATCATTACGGCGGTCGGATTGTGCGCGGCCGATTGCAGGATGAGCCGCGGCAGGTTGCGCACGGCGAGCGGCGTCTCGATCTTCAAGACGATCGCGTGCGGCTCGCGCTTAGGCGCGCGTGCGACGAGATGATCCTGCAAAAGTTCGATGTCGTCGACCCGCTGCACGAACGAGAAGCCGACCAGGTCGGCATGCCCGGCGATGAAGTCGAGATCGCGAAAATCCTTCGAGGTCAGCGGCGGCAGGTCGAGTTCGGTGGTGGGGAAGTTGATCCCCTTGCCCGGCTTCAGCCGCACGCCCTTCTCGCGCGCGGCGTAGACCTCGATCTCCGCCCGGCCAGCGTTCTTGGCGACGACGCGCGCCGCCGCCTTCCCGTCGTCGATGAACACTTCCGAGCCGACCGCGAGCTGGTCGACGAGTTCGGGGAAGTTAAGCGAGAAGGCGATCGGATCCTTGGTCTTCTCTTTCACCTCGTCGATCAGCGTCACGCGATCGCCGCGCATGAGACGGGTCTTCGGCGGCGCCTTCACCCTCTGGATGCGGCATTTCGGGCCGGCGAGGTCCATCAGAATCTTGCACGGGCGCTCGAGCCGCGAGGCGGACTTCGCGGACGTTCGCGACCATCCGGTCCCAGGCCTCGGCGTCGTCATGGGCGCAGTTGATCCGCGCGCAGTCCATGCCCGCGGCGATGAGATTGTCGACGAGCTTGGGCTGGGTCGCGGCCTCGGGCGGCAGCGTCGCCATCACCCGCACGCGGGGCGCGCCCTTCGGCCGCTTGCCGAAGACCCGCTCGACTTCGGCCTCGAGCTCGGAAGCGCCGGCGCGCGCAAGCGCCGGAGCAGGGTAGGGGACGTTGGTCTCGCCTGTCAGGCGGCGCAGCGTCACGATCAGCGCGTCGAGCGTCTGCATCACCTTGGCCTCGCTGCGTCCGAGCGAGGAGAGGCCGCGCGCCGCGAGCCGGAGCTGCAGATCGGTCAGGTCGTGGCCGCGCAGCGCGATATAATGGGAGAGGTTCACCGCCCGCGAGCCGGCCTTCTCGGCTGCGACGCCCCATTCGGCGCGGAGCTCGGCGCCCTTCTGCTCGACGTCTTGCCGCAGCGCCTGCACTTCGGCGAGGAGGGCGCTGAGCTCTTCGAGGTCTTTACCGGTTTTCGGCGGCAAGGCGGTCTTCGTAGGCATGGCGTGCCTTTTCGCGTGGCTAACGCCCGATGAGAATCGGTTTTCGCCACGCCTGGCCGGTGTTTGACGCGGAATTGTGACGCCTGTGCAACAGAAGGCCTATTCAAGTATGCGATTCGACTTCCGCTTTCCCGGAAGAGCGCTCCCGAAACGGACGCAATTTGGCGGTATGGAACCTTGGTGCGGGCCCGCGGCGTGGGAGCGGAAGAGGAAGAGCTTCCTATCCATCGGTGTCATGCAAACCAACCTATTGGCAATTGGCCGAGAGGCTATCGTGCATAAGTCGGGCGGGCTCTGAACGCTGACGGGGTGTGCCATGCCGGAGTTTCGCGTCGAAACGGACAGTTTGGGAGAGGTCCGGGTCCCGGCGGACAAGCTCTGGGGCGCGCAGACTCAACGCTCGCTTGAACATTTCAGCATCGGCAAGGATCTGATCCCTCGGGAGATGATCCATTCCTACGCGATCCTCAAGAAGGCCGCCGCCATCGCCAACCACGATAGGAAGCGGCTCGGAGAGCAACAATACAAGCTCATCGTTCAAGTCTGCGACGAGATCCTGGCCGGTCAGCATCACGACATGTTTCCCTTGCACGTGTGGATGACCGGCAGCGGCACTCAGTTCAACATGAACGTGAACGAGGTGATCTCCAATCGCTGCTGCCAGCTCGCGGGAACTCCGCTCGGAAGCCACGCGCCAGTCCACCCCAATGACCATGTCAACATGGCGCAGTCGTCGAACGATACGTTTCCGTCCGCCATGTGCATCGCCGCGGCCGTCAACGTGAAGCAACGGCTGATCCCCGCGGTGCAGGCGCTGCACGACGCGATAGCGGCCAAGGCCGAGGAATGGAAGGACATCATCAAGATTGGCCGCACCCATATGCAGGACGCGACGCCGCTGACCCTCGGTCAGGAATGGTCGGGCTACGCGGGGATGCTCGCGGATGATCTGGAACGGCTTGAAGCGTCGCTGAACGGCGTTTACCGCCTGGCGCTGGGCGGCACTGCGGTCGGGACCGGCATCAATTCAGCCCCCGGCTTTGCCGAGGCGGCTGCGGCCGAGATCGCCAAGCTCACCGGCCTGCCATTCGTCACCGCGCCGAACAAGTTCACCGTCCAGGGCGCACACGACGCCCTGGTGCAGCTCTCCGGCACGATGCGCACGCTGGCGGTATCGCTTTACAAGATCGCCAACGATATTCGGCTGATGTCGTGCGGGCCGCGGGCCGGTTTCCACGAACTGATCATCCCGGAAAACGAGCCCGGCTCCTCGATCATGCCCGGCAAGGTGAACCCGACACAAGCCGAAGCGCTGACGATGATCGCGGTGCAGGTGATGGCGAACGATGTGGCTGTGGGCTTCGGCGGCGCCGGCGGCTATCTCGAGATGAACGTCTACAAGCCGCTGATGATTTTCAACATCACCCATTCCATCACGATCATGACCGACGGCTGCGCGAACTTCCGCAAGTTCCTGGTCGAGGGCACGGAGCCGAACCTCAAGAAGATCGCCGAGTACGTCGAACGTTCGCTGATGCTGGTCACCGCGCTCTCGCCCGTCATCGGCTATGACAAGGCTTCCAAGATCGCGCATTACGCGATGGACAACGATCTTACGCTGAAGGCCGCCGCGTTGAAGCTCGGATTCGTCACGGAGGCCGAGTTCGACCGCGTGGTCGATCCTGCAAAGATGGTGCGGCCCTACGTGGCGTGACAATGAGCGAGCGGCGTCCGCGATGAGCGATGACGGAGCCATCGAACGGTTCGGCCGGAACGGGCTCGCCGCGCAGGTCGGCCAGCGTTTCGCCGCCGGCAACGAGCGCCGGGCGCGCCGGATGGTTTCCGAGGCGATCGGCGCCTTCGGCCTTCGTCACGCCGCCAAAGATCACAACGGCGCCGGCGGGGATTTTCGATCGTGTCCACCGCGAGGCCGTGTGTCGTCGGACGCTGAAGGTCTAGCCGCCCGTATTGCGCCGAGGTCGGTTGAGAGTTCACCCGGGCTGCGGCTCCTCCCTTTCGTGCTCAGTGTGATTGCCGGATGCAGCGACGTCATCAGCTTCGTCGGCCTAGGCGGACTGTTCACCGCACATATCACCGGGAACTGGTCATTTTAGCCGCGCAGGTCCTCAGCGGCCAACCGGCGCAGGTCGCGCTGATATTGTCAGTTCCAGTCTTTATAGTGGCGCTTGCGCTGACGAGACTGCTGGTCGGCGGCCTGGAATTGATCGGACTCGCCTCGCTGCGGCCGCTGCTTCTGCTCCAGTTCCTGTTGCTCGCCGGCTTTTTTGTCGTCTGCGTCGCTGCCGGCTCGCGCGCCGACCCAGATGCGGCAAACATGATTTTTGCGGGCATGCTCGGCGTCTCGGCGATGGCAGTGCAGAACGCAATGGTCCAGGTCTCGCTGACAGGGGCTCCATCCACCGCAGTGATGACGACCAACATTACCCGCTTCACGATGGATGTCGGTGAGATTCTGCTGGGAAACGATCCGGACGAAGCAGCCAAGTCCCGTCGTCGAGCAAAGCACACTTGGCCGGCCATCATCGGGTTCACAATTGGCTGCGGCCCCGGCGCCGTATGCGAATCACGGGTCGGCCTTTGGTCGCTCGCGCTGCCGACTGGTCTCGCTCTGGTGGCGATTGCGATGAGTTTTGCAAAGAGCGCCGATGGCGGAGAGCACCGATGAGGAGCACGGCATCGCTCGTCTGCGGAAAGTGTGGTCGAAGGATCGTGCGAACGTAACGCGAAACACTTTCGACCTGCTGCGGGGGCTGGGCGCGTGGAGGCATCACCTTTGAGCCGCATCCCCGCGACGCCTCGGTTGGGAGATAGGCAACTCACTAGGTCTCAATCAGCAAGGAAGGGAGTGGATTATGACTGCTTCGAAAATTAGCGGAAAGCACGGCGTCGATGTCCTGCACGATCCGTCGCTCAACAAGTCTACCGCCTTCACCGAGGCTGAGCGTCAGGCGCTTGGGCTGGTCGGGCTCGTTCCGGATACTACGGAGCCGGAGGACCTCCAACTTCGCCGCGTCATGCAACAACTCGGGCACAAGGCGACCGACCTCGACCGCTACATCTATCTCATCAATCTGCTCGACCATGACGAGACGCTTTTCTACCGCACGATCATGTCCGATCCGGCGCGATTCCTGCCGATCGTCTATGATCCGACCATCGCCGAAGCCTGCCTCAAGTTCGGCCATATCTTCCGCGGTCCGAGGGGCATGTATCTCTCGATGACGAGACGCGGGCATGTGAAGGAGGTATTGCGCAACTGGCCGGTCAAGGACGTGCGCGTCATCTGCGTGACTGACGGGGGCCGCATCCTCGGCCTCGGCGACATCGGCGCCAACGGCATGGGAATCCCGATCGGCAAGCTGCAGCTGTACACGGCGGCGGCGGGCGTCCCCCCGGGAGGCCTCTTGCCCATGTATCTCGACGCGGGGACGAACAACGAGCAATATTTGCACGATCCGCTCTACCTCGGCATGCGACAGACGCGGCCGCCGACCGAAGAGCTCTATTCGTTCGTCGACGAGTTCGTCGAGGCGGTGCAAGAGGTGTTCCCGAAGTGCTGCATCCACTTCGAGGACTGGACCGGCGTCGACGCGGTCCATCTGCTCGAGCGCTACCGCAACAAATATTGCGTCTACAATGACGACGTGCAGGGCACGGCGGGCATCACGCTCGCCGGCATGATCAACGCCGTCAAGCTCAAGGGCACGCAGCTCAAGGACGAGAGGTATCTGTTCCTTGGCGCGGGCTCGGCGGGCATCGGTCTTGCCAACCTGCTCTGCTCGGCTCTGGTCGGCCAGGGCATGTCCCTCAAGGACGCGCAGGCGCGCGTGCACATGTTCGACGTCAACGGGCTGCTGGAATTGACCCGCACCGACCTCGTCGACTTCCAGAAACCCTACGCGCATCCGCACGCGCCGACCCATGATTTCGTCGCCGCGATCAAGAGCATCAAGCCGACGACGATCATCGGGGTCAGCACCATCGGCGGGGCGTTCACGAAAGAGGTCGTCGAGGCGATGAGCCAGATCAACCAGCGCCCGGTGATCCTCGCTCTGTCGAATCCGACCGAGAAGGCGGAATGCACGCCCGAGCAGGCCTATACCTGGTCGAAGGGCAAGGCGATTTACGCCGCCGGAGTCCAGTTCCCGCCGGTCCATCTCAACGGCCAGACGTTTCTGCCGGGCCAGGCGAACAACTTCTACATCTTCCCGGCGGTCGGAATGGCGATCTACGCGACCGAGGCCAAACGCGTGACCGACGAGATGTTCATCGAAGCCGCGGCGGCGGTGGCGGATCAGGTGCCGGCCGATTTGCTCAAACAGGGGCTGCTCTACCCGTTGCAGTCGAACATCCTCGAAACCGAGATCAAGACCGCCGCGCGGGTCGCCAAGCTCGTCTTCGACAGCGATCTTGCGCGAGATCGACCGTCCCAAGGAAATGGAGGCGTTCATCCGCAGCCATGTCTATAAGCCGGAGTACAAGAAGTTGGCCTGAACCCTCACCCCAGCCCTCTCCCGCAAGCGGGAGAGGGGGACGCGTAACCCTTCTCCCGCTTGCGGGAGAAGGTGGCGCGAAGCGCCGGATGAGGGTTCCCCGCTCAGTCCTTCGCCGCCTTCCAATGCGTTCAGGGCCGAGTTTGTCGCCGAACATTTTGGCGGGCGTCGCGCCGGTGTAAGAGACAGGCCAAAGGATATCCGAGGGAAGGGCTATCATGATTCGCTTCGACGGCAGGGTCGCCATCGTCACCGGCGCGGGCTCGGGGCTCGGGCGCTGCCACGCGCTGGGCCTGGCGGCGCGCGGCGCGAAGGTCGTGGTCAACGACCTCGGCAAGAACGGCGCGCCCTCGGAGAACGCGCTGAAAGTCGTCGAGGAGATTCGCGCCGCCGGCGGGACCGCGATGGCGGACCCGGCCGACGTCGCCGATTTCGAGCAAGTGTCCGCTATGGCGGCGCGGGCGGAGAAGGACTGGGGCGGCGTCGACATCCTCGTCAACAACGCCGGCGTCCTGCGCGACAAGAGCTTCGCAAAAATGGAGATGGCGGATTTCGAATTCGTGGTCCGCGTGCATCTGATCGGCTCGGCGAACTGCGCCAAGGCGGTCTGGGCGGGCATGCGCGAGCGCAACTACGGGCGCATCGTGCTGACCTCGTCGGCGTCGGGCATCTACGGCAATTTCGGGCAGGCGAACTACGGCGCCGCGAAGGCGGCGATGATCGGCCTCATGAACGTGCTGCATCTCGAAGGCGCGAAGAACGACATCCGCGTCAACGTGCTCGCGCCGACGGCGCGGACGGCAATGACGGAAGGCCTGCTGCCGCCGGTCGCGGCGGAGCTGATGACGCCGGAATCGGTGACGCCGGGCGTCCTCTTCCTCGTGAGCGCCGACGCGCCGGCGCGCGTCATCCTCGGCGCGGGCGCGGGCGTCTTCGCCGTCACCCATATCGCCGAGACGCCCGGCGTCTATCTCGACGAGAGCGAGCGGACGCCCGAGACCATCGCCGCGCGCTTCGCCGAGATCGCCGACCCCGCGACAGCCGAGCCGCTGAAGGACGCATTCGGGCAGACGATGAAGTTCGTCACCGCGGCGGCTAAGGCGAAGGGGGTCAAGCTGGAGTGAGGCGGGGGCCAGCGGGCCGGCGGCGTCCCTGTTCCTGATAACGATGATGCGCCGCCTGGCCCCGGCGCAACGAAAGGCGGTGGTTGCCTCGGCGAGGCTGCGGGCGGCTTGTCATGCCGCCCGGATCGCTTTGAGCGCTGCTTCTGGTTGGCGATAAAGGATGGTAAGCAGCGCGCGCGCTGCGGGGTCGGGTTTAACCCGATTTTGTTCCCAGTTGCGGATCGTGCCGATGGGGATATGGAACGCTTGTGCGAATTCCGCTTGCGACATGCCAAGTTTGCGGCGGACGGCGTGAACCGGAACAACCAACTCGAAATGGTCGAGCGGAATGTCGGGGTCTTCGCCGTCTTCGATAGCCTGTCGACGGATTTCTTCGTCTGTCGTTGCGGCGATTTTGGCGCGGTCGATAGCGTGTTGTTCCGACCGCAATTCGTCTAGGATTTGCGGACGATTGCCATTGCTTCCGTTCCTTCCTGTTTGCGCGGCGTGCGGAGATAATTCGGCGGAGGTCTCGTCGGTCCGTGTAGATCACGACGTAAATTTCATCGTCGATCTGTCCGATCGCCTTGACGCGGATCTCATCGTAGGCATGGCGGTTGTCGACAATTTCGATGGTTGGTCCCTCGAAGACCATGGCGGCGTCGGCGAATGACAGGCCGCGCATGTTTTGGTTCCTGGCGCTTTTGGCGTCGTCCCATTCGAATTCCATCGCCGGTTCCAGCTATACGCTTGTAGCGTATTGATTGCAAGAGATTGGGCGCTGTCGCAATGTCGGGCAATGTCGGAATGTGATCTTGCCTGTCGCCTCGATAGTCCTTTTGACTCTAAACCGAACAGCGAGACGCCTGGAATCCATCTCGACAAGAGCGAGCGGGCGCCCGAGGCCATCGTCGCCCGCTTCGCCAAGATTTCTGATCCCGCGACGGCGGAGCCGCTGAAGGACGCCTTCGGGCAGACGATGAAGTTCGTCGCCGCGGCGGCGAAGGCGAAGGGCGTGAAGCTGGGGTGAGGCGGATGGAGGCGGCTCCGCCCAGGCCGCGCCGCCGGTTCATGTGATGCGACAGGCCGGGGCGACTGCGCGAGCGATCCGGGACATGGAGCGGCTTCCGAACGGACTTCCATTTTGGTACAGAAGGGCAATAGACGAAGAGATAATTCGCAGGCTCTAAGCTTTGGGGGCAAGGAACAATGCGTGCCTTTGGGTTAGTAGTGGCGACGACGGCAGCGTTTTTCCGGCTGTCGCCCTGTGGCTTATCCCGCTGTCCCAGGTTGATCTAAATGTGGTATTGCGGCTGCGCGAGCCGCCGCGAGGGGCGGCGACGGATCTCACCATGGCCAAGGCGCGGTCGCTTGCCGAATTCCAGCAGTTGTTTCCCGACGAGGCTCACTGCGCCGCGTTTCTTGTTCCAAAGAGACCGTCAGGCGAGCGCCGCGTCACAGAAAAACGGCGACGGGAATGGGGCGCGACGGCTCAGCCAAAGCGCAAAATCCGCCAGCCGAGAGCGAGAACTTACTACATATAGACGAACCTGGGACAACGGGATAAGCGTCGTCGCCCTTGCAGACTGCAAAGCACTGCCGAGCGGTGACAAAGCTGACGACTTCATCAACGCTCTTTTGGACCGAATGTCTCGGACCGGCGTGACGGATATCATTCCTCTTGGCCGAACAACACCAGAGGGCTTCACTCCATACGTCTTGCCCCCTTCGCACATGACAATGTTCGCGGCGAAGGATGGCGATCAAGTTCGAGAGGTGGGAGCCGTGGTGAGCACGCCCGCGAATGGGACAGACCTGGAACGACAGATGATCTTTGCGGCGTTCGTCTTGTCCCGCTACTCGGGCCAGCTCGAAAATATCATTCTCAACAAGCTTGTTGATGACGCGGGTACACATTCCGATGTCGGTAACTGGGCCGAGAAATTCGGATTCGCTGTAGCGATGTTCGCACGGACGGCAGATGGGTTGGATGTGAAAATCGGCAAGTTGGAATGCCACTAGCGACGGGAGCCCGAAGGCTTGCCGAGGTTTGGGGTTATCCTTGCGCACGAATAGAAAACGCGTTCTCCCAGCAGTTAAAGCGATACTCCTTATCGCGGCGTTATTTGCTGTCGGTAACTCTAGGGTCATCGCAGAAAATGATGCCTCACCTGAGCGGGAGCACAAAGCGCTCGACGACCCACGCGCAAACTTTACCAATTTACTCTCAATAGCTGATAATTTATACCGGCGGGAGACAACAATCCTAGACGCCATTCCAACAACCGAGGACGAAGCAGACAGGTTATCTCTTACAATTGGTAAGCAATGGCTAAAGGACGAGAATGCGTTTCAGGCGTCTTTAGTACAGATGTCGAAGGACCAACAAGTGATCCCGGACGATGTCTCTGAGGGCCTCATCCGGCTTAACCAGTTCGACAATTTCGCTTTCATTGCTATCGGCGAAGTTTACGATTGCCGACCGATTAAGGCTCGCTTCACTTTGAGGTTGGCCAAGCAGCTATTGGACCATGCGAGGATGGCGTCTGCGGGGCATCCTGACGCAGATTGGAACCCCGACGATCTGGACGGCCCCGACGACCCAGAGAAGTGCTTCCCAAGCGCTCGCTCGTTTGAGGAGCGCATTGCCCCCTTCCTAAGGGACTAGCAGTTGCGCGGCGCCGCGATCAGCGTCAATCCGTTTTTAAGCAGTAGCAATTTATGAGCCTGAGTGGCGTTGCCTTCGCAGTCTGCAATTCGCGAGGGATATTAGACGGAGGTGGCCGGTGACACAGATCGTCGAAACCCACATTACAAAGCGCGGAGTGTTTGGGTGGTTGTTCCTTGTGCTGTTCTGGATATTCAATGCTTTAATGGCCTTATGGGGATGGTCGGCATTAACGGCCATCGGACATCAGTATGCGGGCGCTGCCGGTCCAAACATTGAGTTCGAACACGCCGGCACCGCAATCGGCGGCGCTATTGGTGGCGCATTCATCCTTCTGGTTTGGGTCTCGGGTACCGTAATTCTTGGGTTATTGGCGCTGTTAACGCGAGGTCGCAAGACGCTAATAGTCCAAAACACAAATGGGAAAGCATGAGTTACGCTCAACGATGTTGCTTCGGGTGCGCAGTCGTACTCGGAGTAGTGGTGGTTTCGGCGACGTCGATGGCCCAGGATGAGCCGCCTCGGATCGACGCAACCAAATATTGTGAGGCAGTCTCAGCAATGTTCGCGGCAAATGCAGATTTCGCCGCAACCGCGCGCGAAAACTGTCAAAAAAGTGAGCACGAGTACGGCGCCAAACTCGCTCGTGTGTGGTCGCGCGTACCCCTTGAAGACCGAAAGTCCTGTCGAACTCTCCTGGGGTTCCAACAACAATCAAATCAAGGGCTCGCGGGATGCATCAGCTTGGCTATGGCGAAGCACTTTCTTGATGGTGATTTCAACGATTGCTCACAAAAAGCCCGCTGATGGTTACGGTGTTACTCAACCACCAAAACAGCGGAACTGGACGATGATCCAAAGGCTCGCCAGCGCATCAAACCTAATTGCCGCTCTCTTCAGCGCCCTTGCGGCTTACCATTGGTATCAAGCGGCCAAGGTCCACGCACCGCCAGCTGTGCTACAGGGTTCCTCGGGTTGGGCAAGCAAGGCTAACCCGGCGCCCCGAATGCATTGGTGGACGCAATACCGCTTGTCAGGTACGCGCAGGAAAGCGGCCGCCGAAACAAGATGGCTGCGTCGCTAAGCGCAGCAGCGGCACTCTTCGCGTGCTTGGCGTGGGGAGTGGGGGCCTACGTCTCGTGGACGAAGGTGCCCCATTGAGTTGCCTCTGTCCGCCCAAGTCGCCCGAGTTCGGCGGCCCCGCCGAGCTTGTGGGCGACTTCTTCGATGAGCGACATGATCGGCTTCAGCGGCAATCTGCCGCATCATACAGCGGCGAATTGCCGGAACGCAAGGCGGCTCGCACGTTGGCGCGCCCTGCCGAATGGAACTGTCGATCTGCCCGCCGGGTAAAATCTACGCCCGACTTGAAGCCGTTTCCGTCCGGCTTCAAGTGCAGCAGGCGTCGACTGGATCCTTTCGGCCGGCCGCGCTTCCGCGAAAAGCGCGTCAGGCGCGCCATATCCCTGTTTTCGGCCGAACAGGGAACTTTATTTCCCTGTTCGGCCGAAAAATTCCCTGTTCGCTCGCGTAGGGAATTTTGGTGGAATCGCCTGGAATCGCTGGGCTTTTTGGACCGGTTTCTCCGAAATTGGCCGGAAAAGAGCTGGTTTCCCTGCATTTTTCCCTGTTGCCGAACGGAAACGGTTGGAGTTCGCCCTTGCGGTCGCAATCCGAAAGGATCGCGCCTCAGAAGGCAACGAGATTAGACGGGGGGCGATTTCGCCGCCGCCTTCTTCTTCCGCTTCGCCAGCGTCCTCAGCCGCAGCGCATTGAGCTTGATGAAGCCGGCCGCGTCGTGCTGGTCGTAGGCGACCGCGCCTTCCTCGAAGGTGACGAGGTCCTGGTCGTAGAGCGAATGCGGGCTGTCGCGGCCGACGACATGGACGCCGCCCTTGTAGAGCTTCAGCCGCACCCGGCCGGAGACGAGCTCCTGGCTCTTGTCGATCAGGGTCTGCAGGAGCTCGCGCTCGGGGGCGAACCAGAAGCCGTTGTAGATGAGCTCGGCGTATTTCGGCATCAGCTCGTCCTTGAGATGCGCCGCCCCGCGGTCGAGCGTGATCGACTCGATGGCGCGATGCGCAGGCAGCAGGATCGTGCCGCCGGGCGTCTCGTACATGCCGCGCGACTTCATGCCGACGAAGCGGTTCTCGACCAGGTCGAGCCGGCCGATGCCGTTGTCGTGGCCGTATCTGTTGAGCGCGGCGAGCAGCGTCGCCGGGCTCATCGGCTTGCCGTCGATCGCGACCGGGTCGCCCTTGTCGAACGTGATTTCGATGACGGTCGGCTTGTCGGGCGCCGATTCCGGATCGACGGTGCGCGAATAGACGTAATGCGGCGTCTCCTCGGCCGGGTCCTCGAGCACCTTGCCCTCGGAGGAGACGTGCAGGAGATTGGCGTCGGTCGAGAACGGCGCTTCGCCGCGCTTGTCCTTGGCGATCGGGATCTGGTGCTGCTCGGCGAAGGCGATGAGGGCCGTGCGCGAGGGAAAGCTCCATTCCCGCCAGGGCGCGATGATCTTGATGTCGGGCTCGAGCGCATAGGCGGAAAGCTCGAACCGCACCTGATCGTTGCCCTTGCCGGTCGCGCCGTGGGCGATCGCGTCGGCGCCGACCTCGCGGGCGATCTCGACCAGCCGCTTGGCGATGAGCGGCCGCGCGATCGAGGTGCCGAGCAGGTACTGGCCCTCGTACTGCGCATTGGCGCGGAACATCGGGAACACGTAGTCGCGCACGAATTCCTCGCGCAGGTCCTCGATGAAGATGTGCTCCGGCTTGACGCCGAGCATCTCCGCCTTCTTGCGCGCCGGCTCCAGCTCTTCGCCCTGGCCGAGGTCGGCGGTGAAGGTCACGACCTCGGCGCCGTATTCGGTCTGCAGCCATTTGAGAATGATCGACGTGTCCAGCCCGCCCGAATAGGCGAGAACGACGCGCTTGATCTTGGACTTTTGGCTGGACATGGACGGGCTCGATATAGCGGAACAGGAACGCGAGAGACGCAGATAAGCGTCCCGGCCATCCACGCCGTGATCCGGCGAAGGGCGCAAGAGCCCGGCGATCGCGCTCTCGCCCTTGCCGACGCAAACGAGGGCGGCGGCGCAGCGGAACCGCGTGGATGGCCGGAACCGGCCATACGTTGTCGGGCAGGACTGACCCGCCCGCGCTGCGCGCAACCCGGGAGGCGCGGGCTTCACCAGGGCGGCCAGCGGCGCGCCCGTTTCGGCTCGTCCGGCTCGGGTCGATTGAGCGCCTCGTAGACGAGGTCCGCCGCCGTCTTGCCCTTCCAGCGATCCCGCCCGCTCTCCGAAGCCCGTGTCAACGCGGCTTCTCTTACTCGACTAAGCCGGGTCGGCCAGATGATCTTGCGCATGATCTCGATGACGATCAGCGTGACCAGGCCGCCGAGCAGCACGTCGGACAGGTAATGGCCGCCGAAGGCCATGCGAAGGAGGCTCGCCCCGATGCCGAAGGCGAAGGCGGCGGTGATCGCCGGCGCCCGCCAGGGCGGCGGCAGGACGCTCGCCGGTGCGACCATCCAGAAGCCGGTCGCCGCCTCGCCCGACACGAACGAGCAGTTCTTCTTGCAGGCGCCGTTGTCCTCGTACCAGGGCTTGAAAGAGTTCGGGCCTTTGAACTCCTGGGTGTTGATTGGCCGCGGTCGGTGCCAATGATCCTTCAAGCCAAGATTGACGACGAGGCCTGGTCCGATCGCGATTGTCGCAATCAGGAAGATCACCGCGCGCCCGGTCGGCGCCCAGCGCAGGCGCGCGCCATAGCGCTTGGCGACCCACAGCGCGGCGTAGAGGGCCAGAACCAAGAAGGGCGTCACGCGGAAGAAATCGCGGCCGAAGCGCTCCGGCGCGCCGCGCCCGATGAAGCCGCCGCCGTCGTAGAAGAGATGCGAGACGGCGAGGTCGAGGCCGGGCCAGACGGTGAAGACGATCAGCGTAAGCGCCGTGAGCGCGACATAGAGAGCAAGCGCCTTCATGCCGTTGGTCAGTCCACCCGGTAGGTCTTGCCGGTCTCCAGGCCCTCGACGCTGCGGCTGAAGGCGCGCGCCGCGCGGGCCGCCGGAACGGGATCGAAGCCACGGAAGAACGGCCCGTAACTCGCCATCGATTCCTCGAACACGGTTGGGCTGACGACGTTGATGCGAATGCCGCGCGGCATTTCGATCGCCGCCGCCAGGGCGAAGGCCTCCAGCGCCCCGTTGACCATGCTGGCGGAGGAGCCGCCGGAGATCGCCGCCCGCGCCGTCACGCCGGAGATCAGCGTGACCGAGCCGCCGTCGTTGAGGCAGTCGCGGGCGGCGAGGGCGAGATTGACCTGGCCCATCAGCTTGTTGGCGAGCCCGAGGCCATAGGACGACTGTTCGATGCGGGCGGGTCTGATCGCCGCTAGCGGCGCGAAATTGACCGCGCCCGCGGCGCAGACAACCGCGTCCAGCGGCGCAGCGGCCTTAAGGCCCGCCTCGATGCTGTCCGGATCGGCGATGTCGATGCGGATTTCGCCCGACTTCGATCCGGAGGTCACGATGTCGTGCCGTGGCGCAAGCTCCGCCACGATCGTCCGGCCGAGCACGCCGGTCGCGCCGATGACAAGAATGCGGAGGCGTTGCGACATAAGGAGGCGGGGCCCTTGACGGCGATCCGGCCTGATGCCGGACAACGCCCGCAATCTAGTCCGCCAGTTAAGAGCAGCGCAACGCGACTCGCTTTCGCGGGCGATCCGGCCTCGTCACATCGGCCGCGGACTCTTGAAAACCTTCCAACGGCCGTAGAAGACGTTGTTCATCCCCTGCGACATCAATTTGGCGATCGCCCTGATGAAATATTTGAACACCATCGGCATCGTCGTGGGCCGGACAATATCGACAAACAGGCAATAGCGCGGCCTGTCAGATTCATTGAACGATTGATGCAAGAGAGTATCATCGAAGATGAATAACTTTTTTTCGCGCCAGTGTTGTGTCGTCTTGCCGACGACAATGTAGGCGGAATCGTCGACCACATCGTCAAGGTTGTAAAGAACGCGCAAGGTCGCCCGCAACGGTCCAAAATGCTTTGAAGTCGACTGTCTCTTGTTGAACACCGAGACGCCAATGGTGGTTATCCATTTGTACTCGTTATGAAACTCAGGCACGAGCACGACCGTTTCGACATTCGCGCCGTACCACTTGAAAAAGAACATGCTTCGCGTCTGGGTCGACGCGGCCTGCTGCAACTGACGGACGAGATCTTGGCGGCGCGCCGCCTCGATCAGCCCGACGATCTCGCTTTGATGCCCGGCCGGCAGGTCCTCCAGCTGATAGACGCCCTTGTTGACGTAGGGCAACGAGAGCAAGTCCAAGAGAACGTTGATTGGAGACAATAGCCAAACCAGCAATCCGTTGCCCAGAAAATATCTCTCAAACAGCTCGAGCGTTCGCTCGCCGTTGCGCGAAATGTCGTACAACCCACAGAGGAGGTAGAACAAAACGATCTTTGGGAAAAAGTACGCCAAAGGAAGCACGACAAAGACGACTTTGGCGATTTGTTTCGCAACCCCGCGCATAGCGCAAGCCTTGAACTTGGACGGAGCCAGAGTTGATCTGGGCTACCTTCCGCGGATCGGCCCACGCTTCATTCGCCGGGGCCGGATGGCGGTTTTGCTCAATCAGCATCCATTCCGGCTTTTGGCAAGCCGGCTTTCTGTCGAGGCCTGCCGACGCGGCCGACGCCGGCCTTGGCGCGCCCCGCGGCCATTTCGCCCGCGCAAGGCTTGACCATTGCGTTTCCGAAAGCACCCGCCAAGTCGCGAACGATCGTCCCATCTCTGCCCGTTGCCTCGCCGCGCCGGGGGGCTATAGTCTGATCACCCCAGGCGGCGGAGGGAACGGATGGTTCGGCTCGACGACAAGCTCGCGCGCATCCGCTCGGGAGGCTACGGGCGGACGGACTTCATCATCGCAGACGCCAAGGACCCCGATATGGGGCCGGGCCTGCACGCCGTGGGCCCTGCCCGGCAGAAGGACGGATCGGCGACGCGTCTGCGCACCCGCGAGGAGTTTCTCCAGTCGATCGAGGCGATCATCCGCCAGGACGTGATCGACGTCATGCTGACCTCGGTCAGCAATCTGGAGCAGCTCGTCAAACGCAACGCCTTCGCGCGCTCAAGCGTGAAGCCCGTGATCCGCGCCAACGACACCACCGACATCTGGCGCCATCGCGGCGCCAGTCACCATCTTGCGCCGTCGCGGCCGTTCCGCACCGCGTCGCTCAAGCATGTGAAGCCGCTGACCGACCTCGGGCTCTATTCGATCACCTTCACCAATGACGTCGACGCCGACGTCGCCTCGCTCGAGGCGTTCCGGCAGTTCCGCGCCGATGCGGAGGCGCACGGCTTCTCCTACTTTCTCGAAGTGTTCAACCCGAACGTCGAGAAGGGCCTCGACGCCGAATTCGTCCCTCACTTCGTCAACGACGCGATCATCCGGTGCCTCGCGGGCCTCACAGAGGCCGAGCGGCCGAGATTTCTGAAAATCGCCTATAACGGGCCGAGGGCGCTCGAGGAGCTCGCCTCCTTCGATCCGAGGCTGGTGGTAGGCGTGCTCGGCGGCGGGGCCGGCACGACGCGCGACTGCTTCGAGCTCATCCATCAGGCGCAGAAGCACGGCGCGCGCGTCGCCCTGTTCGGGCGCAAGATCAATCTCGCGGAGTTGCCGCTCGACATCGTGCGGCTGATGCGCGCAGTGTCCGACGGCGCGCTGACCTCGCTCGAGGCGGTCGAGGACTACCACGAGGCGCTGCGCAAGAAGGGCGTGAAGCCCATGCGGAATCTTGTCGACGACAGCGAAATCACCGAGTTGACGCTGAAGCAGGGCTGACGGCTTAATGAGCGCGCGGCGGGGAGTGCTGTCGGCCGGAACCTTTTGCGTCGACTTCAACAAGTCGATCGCGCGCTGGCCGAGCGAGGACACGGCCAACGAGGTCCTCGAGGTCGTCCGGCAGGGCGGCGGCTCGGGTTTCAACATGGCGATGGACCTGAAGCGCCTCGATCCGGATTTTCCGGTCGAGGCGATGGGCGTCGTCGGCGACGACGATCTCGGCCGGTTTCTGTTCGGCGAATGCGACGCGCACGGCGTCGAGCGGTCGAGGCTGCAGGCGCTGCCGGGCGGGGCGACGATGAGCGTCGACGCGTTCAACGTTCGCGACAACGGGCGGCGCACGCACTTCTTCCATCCGGGCGTCGCGGTCACGATGAACCCCGATCACTTCGACTTTTCGTCGACCAAGGCGCGCTTCCTGCATCTCGGCCTCCCCGGAGCGCACGCGGCGATGGACCGGCGGTGGCGGGACGAGGCGAACGGCTGGGTCGGGGTGCTGCGCAAGGCGCGTGAATGCAGCCTTAAGACCAATCTCGAGATGATGACGACCTCGGCCGCCCGGCTCGCCGAGCTCGGGCGTCCATGCCTGCCGCACCTCGACACGCTGATCGTCAACGACTTCGAGATCGGCGCGCTTGCGGGGCGCGAGACGCGCGGGTCCGACGGCGCGACCGACGTCGGCGCGGTTAAGCGCGCGATCGACGAGGCGCTCGAGCTCGGCGCGATGCGCTGGGTCGTCGCGCATTTCCCCGAAGGCGCGGTCGGGGGAGGCCGGGACGGGGCGCGGATCGCGCTCGGGTCGGTCGCGATCCCGGCAGACGCCTTCGCGGGAGCGAACGGCGCGGGCGACGCCTTCGCCGCGGGCATGATCTACGGGCTGCACGAAGACTGGCCGATCGCGGACTGCCTGCGGCTCGCCCACGCCTCCGCCGCCGCCTCGATGCGCGAAGTCTCGACCACCGAGGGCGTCGCTCCGGTCGCGGAATGCCTGGCGCTCGCGGAAAAATGGGGCTTTAGGCCGCTCGAAGCTTGACTCGACGCGGCGCGGCGTGGAAGCCGCGTCGGTCATCCGCCAGAGACTTTCGACGTGACCTTTCCGTACCGGATCATGTTCGTGCGCCACGGCGAGACGGCCTACAACGCCGAGAACCGGCTGCAGGGCCAACGTGACGTCCCGCTCAACGCGCGCGGACGCGATCAGGCGCGCGCGGTCGGCCGGACATTGCGCGCCCGCATCGGGTCCGAGATCGACAGGATCGAGGCGGCCGGCGCCTTCGTCGCGTCGCCGCTGTTGCGCGCCCGCGAGACGATGGAGATCGCGCGTGCGGCGATGGACCTGCCGCCGAAGCTTTATCGTGTCGACGCCGCGCTGATGGAGCTCACCTTCGGCGACTGGGAGGGCCTCACCTGGGCCGAGGCGCGGGCGCGCGACGCGGACGGCGTGAAGGCGCGCCGCGCCGACAAATGGGGATTTGCTCCGCCCGGCGGCGGCGAAAGCTATGCGATGCTGGCCGAGCGCGTGGCCGCCTGGCTCGCCGTGCTCCCCGGGGACACGTTCGTCGTCGCGCACGGGGGCGTGGCCCGCGCCCTCATGACGCTGCTCGCCGGCGTGCCCGGGCAGGTCGCCGCCGGGACGCCGATCGATCAGGGCCGGGCGCTCGCCTTCGACAAGGGCCGCTACTGGTGGATCGAGTGACGGCGGGCCTTGGGCGCGTATCACGGGCTCGCTGACAACGCCTTGCCCCGGCTTGGAGGCTCCGCGGCCGGCCCCACGCTCCAAGCACAGGCGTGCGCCGTGGAAGCGGGAGGGCGGGAAGCTTTGGCCCGCGCGAGAGGGGGACCGGGACGCGCTTCCTGTTATTCGCTTGGCCTGTTACCCGCCTGTTACCCGCGCAAAATCTCCCTGTTCCCCACGAGCCAATTCCCTGCTTTCTGAACAGCGTCGACGCTGCGCGGCGGCTCTCAGTCGCCGTCCGCATTGCATCGGCAGCGCGCCGGCTGCCGGTCGGCGCTGCGTCTGTTGCGTCTGGACGCCGCCCTCTGCGTTCCGCCCGCACAGATGGTCCTTCATCATGTGGCCTGCGTAAAAATCCTTGATGAAAATTGCATTGCGTACTACATTTGTTCTTCCCGAGGAAGATTGATCGCCTTGGCCCAGCTCCGTTCCGTCCGCTCGGCGCGCTCGCTCGCCGCCCCCCGCGTGGCCTCACGGGCATCTTCGCCCGCCTGCGGAAGGGCGCGAACGATCAGGGCGTCGCGGCGGAGGATCGCCTGTCGCGCGAATTTTACAAGTAGATGGCAAGTATAACTCGTTGAAAACGCTGAAAACGACAATGGCCAGGCATTGTAACGAGTTGGCATGAATTTGGGGTTGGCGCCCCGTCCGCTTGGCGCCGGCGCCTGGTTTCTTTGTCGGCGCGACGCATCTCGCCCGAACGGAAAGACATTGATCGGCGTCGTTTGGTCGCGTTGGGTGGAAGACGCCTTCGGAGGCGCGCCGTCGCACCTTGGAAAAGAGGCCGCCGCTCGTGGATCGAATGAACCCGTCGCCTCCCGCCGCGCGCGTCTCGACCGCGACGATCCTCCTGCTAGCCGCCTCGTGCGGCCTCATCGTCGCCAACATTTATTACGCACAGCCTCTCATCGGCCCGATCGCGGCGTCGCTCGGCCTCGCGCCCCATGCGGCCGGGCTCATCGTGACGATGACGCAGATCGGCTATGCCGCCGGGCTCGTATTCTCGTGCGCTCGGCGATCTCGTCGAAAACCGGAAAATCGTCATTGCTTGCGTAGCGCTGAGCGCAATCGCGGTGGGCTCGCCCTCGCGAGCTCGTCCGCCGCCTTTCTCGCCTCGGCCTTCGCGATCGGCCTCGGATCGGCCGCCGTCCAGATCATCGTTCCGCTTGCCGCCCATCTTGCGCCGGACGCCGTTCGCGGGCGCGTCGTCGGCGCGGTGATGAGCGGCCTGATGATCGGCATCATGGCGTCGCGGCCGGTCGCGAGCTTCATCGCCTCTGAGACCTCCTGGCGCGTGGTGTTCGCCGCTTCGGCCCATCTCATGGTTGCACTCGGTCTCGTGCTGTCGCGCACGCTGCCGGTTCGCAAGCCCCAGGCGCGCATGAGCTACGGCGCGCTGATCGCCTCGATGGGGCGGCGCGCGGCGACGCCGATCCTGCGTCTGCGCGCGTTCTATCAATCGTGCCTGTTCGCCGCCTTCAGCCTGTTCTGGACGACGACGCCGCTCCTGCTCGCCGGCCCCGACTATCGCCTGGCCCAGCGCGGCATCGCGCTGTTCGGTCTCGCCGGCGTCTCCGGCGCGGTCGCCGCGCCGATCGCGGGTCGGCTCGCCGATCGCGGCTTCAGCAGGCCGGCGACTGGGGCCGCAATCACCCTCGTCGCCCTTGCCTTCATCGCCACGATGGTGACCAAGCAGGGGTCGACCCTCGCGCTCGGCGTCCTGGTCGGCGCCGCGGTCGCAGTCGACTTCGGCGTCCAGGCGAATGTCGTCCTCGGCCTTCGCGCCATCTTCGGCGCTCGCGCCGGAAGCGCGCGGCCGCCCAACGGCATCTATATCGCGACCTTCTTCGCCGCCGGAGCGCTCGGCTCGGCCATCGGCGCCTGGGCCTATGCAGAGGGCGGCTGGACGCTCGCGAGCCGCATCGGCCTTGCGCTGCCGCTGATCGCGCTCGCCCGGTTCGTCTTTCGCCTGGCGACGGGGCGCGGCCGAAGGCCGCTCCCGCCACACTGACCTCACGCCGTCGCGGCATGCTCCGACTTGCGCGCATTCCAGGCCGCAAGCGTTCGCTTGGCGGCGTCGCCCGCGCCGCCCATGATTTCGTCATGGCCCGGGGTCTTCGCGGTCAGTTCGACGACATAACCGTTCGGGTCGCGAAAATAGATCGAGTGGATGATGTGATGGTCCGAGATGCCGCGGGTCTCGACGCCGGCCGCCCTGCCTTTGGCGAACATCGCCTCGAGGTCGGCCTGGCTGACTTCGAGGGCGATGTGGAGGTCGTAGTCGTGCTGCCGCTTGAAGTCGAACGCCATGTCCGGCGCCTCGAAGAAAGCGATGCACGAGCCGTCGTCCATCCGATAGAAAGTGTGAAGCGTATGGGTGGCGCGTCCGGTCATCGTCTCGTTGATGTCGATCGCATCGACGAGCGGCAGGCCGAGAAAATCCTCGTAGAACTTCCTCGTCTCCTCGGAATCGCGGCAACGATAGGCGGCGTGGTGCAGTCCCTTGATCATGGCGGCTTCCTCCAGGCTTCGTTTTCGGCGGCCGGAAGCCGGACAGTACACCCACCCGAGCGGCTCGTCTCCCGTCAAAAGCCGCCGTCTCCGGCGCAGCCGCCATAAGGAAGGGAGATCCGCGCTCACACCTTCCCGTCGTCCAGACGGTTCAGCGCGTGATCGCGCAGCTCCTCGTTCTCGGCGACCGCGACCTCGGCGGTCACCTCGACAACGTGATCCTGGCCTCGCCCGACATCGACATGACGGTGTTCGCTTCTCAGATGGCGCGCATCCGCCCGGCGAAGGTCACCGTGTTCGCCACGCCGAACGACCGCGCGCTGTCGCTGTCGAGCATGATCGCGAGTTCGCGGCAGAGGGTCGGCGCAATCGACGCCTCGAAGCCCGAGGACCCGGCCGAGATCGAAAGCCTGGGGGCAAAGTGGTCGACATCACCGCCTATGCCGACGCCGACCTCTTCATCAGCCGCGCGGTCTATGCGGATTCGCCCCAGGTTTTGAGCGAGATCGGCTCGCAGATCACGGCGCCGCGGGCGGAGGACGCCAACAAGCTTTCGGTCATCGACGCGAGCAAATACCAGGACCCGGACGCGTCTCCCGCCGCGCCGGACCCCAAGCCGCCCCACTAAGGCGCTTGAAAACGGGCCGCGGCGGGGCGACATTCGAGCTTGCCGGTTTCGCCACGCTCACCCACGAGGCCCCCATGCCGAACAAGCTCGAACAGTTGCGCGCCATGAGCACCGTCGTCGCCGACACCGGCGACATGGAGTCGATCCGTGCTTTCCGGCCGACCGACGCGACCACCAATCCTTCCCTCATTCTCAAGGCGTCCGAAATGCCCGCCTACGCGAGACTGGTGGAGGAAGCGATCGATCGGGGCGCCGTCAGGGCGCCGTCGCCGGCGACGTCACCGATAGGGTCGCGGTCAATTTCGGCGCCGAGATTACGAAGATCGTCCCGGGCCGCGTGTCGACCGAGGTCGACGCCGACCTGTCGTTCGACACCGAGGGCACCATCGCCAAGGCGAAGAAGCTGATCGGGCTCTACGGGGAGCGCAGAAATCGGCCGCGACCGCATCCTGATCAAGGTCGCCTCGACTTGGGAAGGAATGGAGGCGGTCCGGCAATTGCAGGCGGAGGGGATCGACTGCAACATGACGCTGATCTTCTCGCTCGCCCAGGCGATCGCCGCGGCGGACGCGAGAGCGTTCCTCGTCTCGCCCTTCGTTGGGCGCATCCTCGACTGGCACGTGAAGGCGGGCGGAGGGCCCTACGACGCCGAATTCCGACCCCGGCGTGAAGTCGGTGCGCGCGATCTACGCCTACTACAAGTCCTACGGGATCAAGACCGTCGTGATGGGCGCGTCGTTCCGCAACGCCGGCGAGATCGAGGCGCTGGCGGGATGCGATCGGCTGACCATCTCGCCGCAATTTCTCGAGGCGCTGTCGAAGGAAGAGGGCGAGCTTCCGCGCCAGGCTCGACCCCGAGCACCCGGGCCTCGCGCCTCCGCGCATCGCGATGGACGAGAAGCGCTTCCGCTGGATGCTGAACGAGGACCAGATGGCGACGGAGAAACTCTCCGACGGCATCCGCATCTTCAATCGCGACCTCCAGGCGCTGCGGACCATGGTCGAGCAGCGGCTCGCCGCGGCGGCGTGAGAATGCCGCAGCTGGTGACGCGGCCGCTGGCCGCGTCCGGCGCGCTTGCCGCGCGCGTCTACAAGAAGGTCCGCTGGCCCGCCTGCGACGCGCTCGCGCGTCCAATGGCGGCTATTTGAGGTTCGCGTGTCTCTCAACTCGAACTCGCCAGCATGCGGTGGCGACCGTCGACGCCGGTTCGCGGTACAACGGAGCCAGGGGGGCATGCGGTAAGAGCGGTCTCACTGAGCCGCGACCGGTCTTTGCTCGCCGAACATGCCGAAGAACGAACGAATGTCCTTGAGAATTCCCCATCCGGAGTGGCTCTCGACCACGGCCGACAAATAGGTTTCAGCCCAGTCCTCGATGTCCCAGTCCAGCAGGCTCCTGAGCATCGCCGCGTGACGCTCGCGCCGTTCTTCCTGCGGCATCTCCAACGCGCGCTTCAGCGCGGCGGCCACCCCATCGGTTTCGTGGGGATTGACGATCAGCGAGCGGTCGAGCTCGTTTGCGGCGCCGGCGAACTGCGACAGCACCAACACGCAGGGATCTTCGGGATCCTGGGCCGCGACAAACTCCTTGGCGACGACACCCATCCCGGCGCGCAGCGGCGTCACCAAGGCGGCGTCGGCGAGGCGCAGGATGCCGGCGAGCGCGCCGCGTGAATACGAGCGGTTGACATAGCGGATCGGCGTCCAGGCCGCGTCGCCGAAACGTCCGTTAATCCTGGTGATGAGCCCCGCCAGCTCGGCCTCGATCTCGCTGCGGTTGTCCTCCGCGCCGCGGCTCGGCGTCACCTGCAGCAGCGTCGCCTTGCCCCGCCACGCTGGGTTGACTTCGAGAAAATGCTCGAACGCCTTCATCCGGTGGAGAATGCCTTTGGAACAGTCGATCCGGTCGACGCCGAGGACGAGCCGGCTCTCGCCGAGGCTGCTCCGCGCCGCGCACGCGAGCGCCGAATGTTCCGCAACGCGCGCGAGCCGCGCAAGGGCGGCGGTTTCGATGCTGACCGGAAAGGCGCCGAGGCGTACGCGCCGCTCGTCCATTTTGAGCAAACCGTCGCGCATCGGCTCCGCGCCCTCAGAAACGAGGTATCGCTCGAAATTGTCGCGGTCGTTCTCCGTCTGGAACCCGACGAGATTGTAGTGCGCCAGAGTGCCGAGGATCTCGTTGTGGCTCGGCATGGCGTGCAAGACGTCCGGCGGGGCGCATGGCGCGTGAAGGAAGAACCCGATGGCGTTGCGTCGCCCGCGCAACCGAAGTTCGCGCGCGAGCGGCATCAAGTGATAATCGTGCACCCAGACGATGTCGTCGTCCCTGAGGAGCGGATTCAGGCGATCCGCGAACAGGCGGTTGACGCGCAGATAGCCGGTCGCGTCGAGGCGCGAATATTGCTGCAGGTCGAACTCGATAGTGCAGGATCGGCCAGAGAACCTTCTTGGCGAAGCCGTGGCAATATTCCTGGATGTCGACGCTGGTCAGATCGAAGACGACATAATCGAGCTTGTTGACGCGCACGGTCCGGGTTTCGGCCTTTGGCGCGTCGGCCGCCTCTCCGCTCCAGCCGAACCAAAGCGCATTCCGGTTCTTCAGCGCGGCCTTGACCGCGACCGCCGCGCCCGCGACTGCCGGAGCGCGCGGCGCTTCGGGCACGGCGACGCGGTTCGATACGACAATGAGACGCGCGCCCATTTGCAGCCTGCCTCCTGGTGTTCCAACCTCGCTGTCGAGAGTTAACGCGTGCAATCCCTCTTTTGTTCCATGGCCTGGCCTTGACCAGCGTGAGCCGTCACTCATTGCGCGCCGCTACAATCGGAGCCAACGCATGAGGAAACCGAAGGCGCGGTTGTTTTGACAGGCCGCGAGCGGCGGCGGCGGCAGTCGTCGCCGGAAGCTCGCCGGATTGTCGATCTTCAAAGAGCCCGACATTCGCCGTTCGCAACTCGCCATTCGCCATTCGCCAAGCGGCCCCGATCCGGCTATCCTCCGCTCCGGAACGAGCCGGGGAGGCCATCATGCTTTGGGGAATCGATCCGCTTCTTGGATGCGGACCTGCTTTACGCTTTGCGCCGCATGGGCCACGGCGACGAGATCGCCATTGTCGACGCGAATTTCCCGGCGTCCTCGACCGCGAGTCTCGACGGTCACCGGGCAGCCGATCCTGATGGCCGGCGTTTCGGCCGCGCGCGCGGTCGAGGCGGTGCTGTCGGTGATGCCGCTCGACAGTTTCGTGCCCGACCCGGCGCTGCGCATGGAGGTGACCGGCGATCCCGTCGCCGTGCCCGCCGTCCAGCAGGAAGTGCAGCAGGCGATCGACCGCGCCGTCGGCCGCCGCCAGCCGCTCGTCGGCATCGAACGCTTCGCCTTCTACGAGCGCGCGGCCGAAGCCTTCGCCATCGTCGCCGACCGGCGAGCGCCGCCACTACGGCTGCTTCATCTTCAAGAAGGGCGTGCTGCCGGAGGAGTGAGATTCCCTTCGCCCGCTTGACGGGAGAAGGTGGCGCGAAGCGCCGGATGAGGGCTTCCAGCCGCGTCCTCGCGAGCGAACGTGGCGACGCGGCGATCAGGACGAAGGGATCGAAAGCGGTCGAATCGGCCTCGGATCGCCGCAGCGCTCCTGCGACGTCACATGGCCCGCGGCCGCTCATTGCCCCTTGAGCCGGTCGCGGATCGCTTGCGCCTTGGCCAGCTGCGCCCGAAAATACGCCGACCATTGCTCGTCGCCGCCCGAGCTCGCCACCTTATAGGCCGCCTCGATTTGCCGCACGGCGCCTCCGCGACGGCGGCGTCCTTGGTGCGGTCCGCGATCAGCATCTTGGCAACGCCCTGGTCGCCGAAGCTCGCCGCCCAGTCGAGCGGAACCCGCTCGCGCGTCCTCTCCTCCAGCGCCGCGCGATAGGCCGCGACCGCCTCCTCGAGCCGCGCCGTCCCGCTCTCCCGCTCGCCGAGCGCCCGAGAGCGCATTGCCGAGATTGTTCTGCGTCGCCGCCCAATCGAGCGGCACGCGCTCGCGCGTCCTTTCCTTCAGCGCCTCGCGATAGGCCGCGACCGCCTCCTCGAGCCTGCCCGTCCCGCTCTCGCGCTCCCCGAGCGTCCAGAGCGCATTGCCGAGATTGTTCTGCGTCGCCGCCCAATCGAGCGGAACGCGCTCGCGCGTCCTTTCCTCCAGCGCCGCGCGATAGGCCGCGACCGCCTCCTCGAGCCGCGCCGTCCCGCTCTCGCGCTCCCCGAGCGCCAGAGCGCATTGCCGAGATTGTTCTGCGTCGTCGCCCAATCGAGCGGAACGCGCTCGCGCGTCCATTCCTTCAGCGCCGCGCGATAGGCCGCGACCGCCTCCTCGAGCCTGCCCGTCCCGCTCTCGCGCTCCCCGAGCGCTCAAGAGCGCATTGCCGAGATTGTTCTGCGTCGTCGCCCAGTCGAGCGGAACGCGCTCGCGCGTCCTTCCTTCAGCGCCTCGCGATAGGCCGCGACCGCCTCCTCGAGCTTGCCCGTCCCGCTCTCGCGCTCCCCGAGCGTTTCGAGCGCAGTGCCGAGATTTTCTGCGTCATCGCCCAATCGAGCGGAACCCGCTCGCGCGTCCTTTCCTTCAGCGCCTCGCGATAGGCCGCGACCGCCTCCTCGAGCTTGCGCCGTCCCGCTCTCGCGCTCCCCGAGCGTTTAGAGCGCATTGCCGAGATTCATTCTGCGTCATCGCCCAATCGAGCGGCACGCGCTCGCGCGTCCTTTCCTCCAGCGCCTCGCGATAGGCCGCGACCGCCTCCTCGAGCTTGCCCGTCCCGCTCTCCCGCTCCCCGAGCGTCGAGAGCGCATTGCCGAGATTCGTTCTGCGTCGCCGCCCAGTCGAGCGGAGCCTGCGAGCGCGGATATTCCGCCAAGGCGCGCCCGTAGACTTCTATGGAGCTGCGCAGCGCGGCGTTGTCGCCGCGTTCGTCGCCCTGCCGATACAAGGCGTCGGCCTGGCGCCGCAAATACCCGCCGTGCTCGCTCGCATGTCCGCTCGGAACGTAGCCGGCCGCCTGGCCGAACAGTTCGGCAGCCTCGGATATAGCGGCGCTCGGTCAGCGCGACGCCGCCTTCGGCGGCGGTCGAACTCGCCGCGCCGAGCATCTGCGCGTCCTCGGCCGCCTGCGCCTGTTCCTTCAGCTTGCGCGCCTCCTGCGCCGCGGCGATCTGGGCTTGGGTCGCCTGGCGCAACAGTTCGCGAGCGCGGTCGAAATGTCCGGCGTCGATCTCGGGCTTGGCCTCATCGACCAGCGCTTTTCGCCGTCGGGTTCTCCGGATTGAGCGCGGCGGCCTGCGCCTGCAGCCTCTTGAAGTCGCCGGCGACCTTGGTCAGCGCCTCGGCCAGCTTGTCTTCGGGAATGTTCGGGTCCTCGCCGACGATCTTGAGCAGCGTCTTGGCCGCGTCCTCGGTCACGCCGAGGGTCTTGCTGATGTCCGCAATCCGGTCGATAAGCGGCCCCGTTGCGCCCTTGACCGCCGCCTCGGTGGCCTGCTTCAGCTGCTCGGGCGTGAGCCCGAAATTGCAGGTGACCGTATTGTTGCCGGACCCGATACCGCCGCTCGTGATGTTGCACGAACCGGGGTCGGCGGCCGTTGCGATGGCTGCGCGCGGCGCGAGCGCAGTTAGGGCGACGGCCAGCGCAGCGACACGAGTTGTCGGTGCGCGTCTCATGGCTTTGCCGGAGCGGATGGCGCAGATCCGCAATCGACCCTATTGCCGCCAGAGGCGATCCCTCCGGCGGCAATGCTGCAATTGCCCGCAGGTCCGCCACTTGGACCGCTGGTTATGCCTGCCAAGAGCCAAGCAAATATGCCGAAGGCGCCGATCGCGAATGCTCCAGTCGCGATGAAGCGAAGCATGGGCCCCCGCTCGGCGCGAGGCAGCGACGATGCGCGATCGATGATGGGGCGCGCGAGAAGCACGATCATTCCGATCGCGATGCCTGCGACGCCGGCGACTTTCCCAAGTTCAGCGAGCGACGAGAGGTCCATAGCCACGCCCCAACAGGCCTTGCCGCTGCCGACAGGATATCAGCTCACAGGATCGCCGCGAAGAGCGGTTTCTACTGATGCGATACCCCGAAGCCCGCGCGCTCGCCGTGAGCTGGCGCACAGTTCAATTCGGCAGACCGTCGACGACCCCGCCACGTCTGTCGCGAGGAGGCCGCAGGCCGACGCCGACGCCTCCTCCCCTCATTCCCGGGCGGCGTCGCTTCGGTCGCCATGACAATTCCAGCTTCCTTTACCATCGCGTTAACCGATCGAGGTCATCTCTTCCCGGCTCGTTTGCTCTCGAGACGTCGCCGACCCCGTGCCCCCGGGCTGAGGCTACGGCTCCGCCTCGATTTCGCGCGGCGCGGCAGGCTGCGCGGCGCGGCCCGACCGCGCGAGCGAGAGCGCGGTCAGCGCGCGCTGCGCCTCTTCCTGCAAAGCCCTGTAGCTCTGCTCCCAAGCTCCCGCGCGCGGCCGGGTTCGCGCGAGGCGGCGGACGAGGCCTTCCAGCGCGGCGGCCCTTTCTTCCGCTTCATGCAGCAATGCGAGCGCGGCCTCGTGATCGGCCGCGTCAACCAGGCGAACCTTGCGGTCCTCGCAGACGCCGATGCAGGGCTGCGGCGCTTCGATCCGGCCGCAGCCGATGCATCGCCACGCCTCGACGATCAGAGGCGCCGCCGACGCGATCTCACTTTTCGCGGCCATGTGTCGCATAGGGTCTCTTCGTTTTGCGCAGTCGCCGGAATGTCCGCGATCGTAGTCATTCGGGCCGGCCGCCGCCAAGGCGACATGGGGTCGCGCCCCGATCAAAGCGGCCGCGGGCCGAATCCCTCGCCGCCCGGCGGGGCGGCCGCGCTGTGGACAAAACAAGAACAATTCCTTGACAACAGTTGAAAGCCGTGGCATCCTTGGAGAACAGTCGGTTCATCGCTCCCTCATCGGGAGCGCGGCCGAGCGGACGAGGCGAACGAAACCCGGCGAAAGTTGCAGTAAAATGGTGCCTAACGCATTGAAAGCATTCGATCGGTTTCAAACCGTGCGCCCTTCTCCGCCGCGGCCGGCGGCGAGGCCCGGGGAAGAGGCGTCGGAAACGCACGTTCGGCGCTCGCCAGGACGAAGACGTCGCGCCACCCGGGCGCGTCGCCAAAGTTATACCAAAGCTCGGTGTTCGGAACCGATCACCCAGCTTCGGCAACACGACCCCCGCGCTCGCGCCGATGCGTGGAATCTGATGAGCGCGAGAGTCGCGCCCATCAGATTCGGTATTAGGCATCCAAATTCATTTAAATCTGAGGATGTGGGTCGATCGGCCTGGAAACGGCGCCGCAAGGCTTTGAAAACATGGAATCCGCGCCTGAGAATGGTATGGCCTCGCAAGGCTCGAACCCCAAGATCTGGTGTGAGCAAGCGCCGCGGCCGTTGGCCGTGTCCGCCGCGCTCAATGCGCGCGGCTAGAAAGCGCCGAGCCGCGAGAGGACAGCTTTTCACACCCAAAGCCTTGGAATCGCTTCTCGCCGTCCAAAACTGCACGGGCTCGGCGCGGCCTAAACTCTCCCGCCGTCACCGGTCGACGAACGCCTTCTCGATCACGTAGTCGCCCGGCTCCCCGTGATTGCCCTCCTCGAAGCCCTTGGCGTCCAGGACGGCGCGGAGGTCGGCGAGCATGGCGGGGCTGCCGCACAGCATGAAGCGGTCGCGCTCGGCGTTGATCGGCGGCAGGCCGAGGGCGTCGGTCATCCTGTTCGTCGTGAGGGCGAGCGACAGCCGGCCCTGATGGCGGAACGGCTCGCGCGTCACGGTCGGATAGTAGAGGAGTTTTTCGCGAACGAGCCCGCCGATCAGCTCGTCGTCCGGCAGATCGTTGGCGAGATAGTCGCTATAGGCGAGGTCCTTCACCCAGCGCACCCCGTGCGCCACGACGATCCGGTCGAACTTGTCGTAAGCCTCCGGGTCGCGGACGATGCTGAGGAACGGCGCGAGCCCGGTGCCGGTGCCGAGCAGGAACAGGGTCCGGCCGGGCTTCAGGTTGTCGACGACGAGGGTGCCGGTCGGCTTGCGGCCGATCAAAATCTCGTCGCCTTCCTTGAGGTGCTGGAGGCGCGAGGTCAGCGGGCCGTCGGGGACCTTGATGCTGAAGAACTCGAGCTCGTCGTCGTAATGCGCGCTCGCCAGCGAATAGGCGCGCAACAGCGGCTTCCCGTCGCCCTCGAGGCCCATCATCACGAACTGCCCGCTGCGGAAGCGGAAGGACGGCGTGCGGGTCGTGCGGAAGCTGAACAGGCGATCGGTCCAATGATGGACCCTGAGGACGCGCTCATGATGGAATGCGCTCATGAAATCCTTGCTCCGGCGTGGCGGGCGCGCCTTTATCATAAGCGAGCAGGATCTCAAACGCGGCAATACGAGGCAGGGCCGGCCTTCAGACCAAAGTCGAACAATGCCTGTTCTTTGGCTCCGCCTAGCGCGCCTTCAGGCTGAGAAGATAGGCGACCACTGATTCGACCTCCGATCGGGCCAGCAGGAAAGGCGGCATGCGGCTGCCGCGGCGGGACTCCCCATGCGGCTCGGCCAGAAACGCCCTGAGGGAAGCCGCCGTGACGTCGGGCCGCGCTGCGATTTCGGCGAAGTTTTGAGCCGGCGGATCGAGCGTCGGGGCGCGGACCTGGCCCGGCGCGACGACATGGCAGCTCACGCAGAGCTCGAGCGCCAGCTTGCGGCCGGCCGCTGCGGCCGCCGTCTCGTCGGCGAAGGCGGGCTGAGCGCCGGCGGCGGCCAACGCGCAGGCGATGCCGGACAGGATTGAAATCTTCATGGCGTCCTCGAACAGCGGGGCGGCGCGGGAGCCGCAGCCGGCCTTATAGGCCCTGACCCTGACGGCGCTTGCGGCAGCCTTCCGTCATCCCGGCTTGAGAATGCAGACCATCGTCGCATGCGCCGCCTTGTCGCCGAGGTTGCGGATGCGATGGGGCCGGTCGCAGCGATAGCGCAAAGTCTCGCCGGCCCCGACCGTCTCGACCCATCCCCCGACGTCCACCTCGAGCTCACCGTCGAGCACCGACAGGCACTCGACCGAGCCGCGCGCGTGGGCGGTCGATTCGAGCACTCCGCCGGGATCCGCCTGGAAATCGTACCATTGCAGCCAGTCGACCGTCTTCAGCCAGCCGGTCACGGCGAGGCGGCACAGTCCGTCGTCCGAGACGAAGATCGGCGTCGTGCCGCGCCCGAGGTGTTCGATAAAAGGTCCGTCCTCGCCCCCCTGCAGGATCGACTCGATCGATACGTCGAGCGCATGGGCGAGCCGCCAGATCGTGGTCAGGGTCGGGTTGGTCTCGTTGCGCTCGATTTGCGAGATGATCGACTTGGCGACCCCGGACTGCGCCGAAAGATCGGCGAGCGAAAGCCCGAAACTCTTGCGCAGCCGCTGGACGGCCCGGCCAAGCTGGTTCGACAGCGATGCCGCCCCCGCTTCGAGCACCTTGGCCCTGTCCTTGCCTTCCACGCCCATCAGGGAGCCTCGCCCGAAATCCGAGCGTAAGCATACCCGAACGCGTCGGGAACATCGAAGGTCCGACGCTCGTTCAGGCATTGCGAGCTGCCGGGGCGATCTGGTTCCGCCCCGCTTGACGCTCGCCCCACGGCGCCATTCGCGGGCGACATGCGGTTGCGCGATCGAGACATGCGCCGCACGCGTCGCTCGTGGCCTCGACCATCCGGCGAGAGGCGACGGCAATTCTTCGGGACGGCGTTGCGGCCCGCGCCCCACATATTGGATGCTAAGGCCATACCATTTTCCCGGCGCAGATTAAATCTTTTCAAGTCGTTGCGGCGCCATTTCCGGGTTTCCGGGCGAGCCCGCTTTGCCGTTAGGCCCTTCCGCGACCGGACGCCGGCGACCGAAACGCCGCGGTTCAAGAGACCCGGCTCTTCACGCCCGGCCTTCGTCAGGCGCGCCGCGCGCCAAGCCGCTATATACCAATCTGTTGCAAGCGGCGCCAAGCGGAACGGCTTCGACGGAACCGGACACTCGGCCTTCTCCCTTAGGAGTTCCGCTCCAGAACAAACATAGAACATACCGGTGTCCGCGTCAATAAATTTTCTCCTTTTGGGTGGCAGGAGAATTAGACACTTGTTTCCACCTGCCATCCCAGGGCGAAGAGGTCGCGCCGGGAACTTTACAACCGATATGTCCGCATCAAACTCAGGCGGTTATATCTTTCACTGTGCCCGAATCGCGCCACCAGGAAAATTGGCGACGTCGTCTGTAGCCCTCGAGCCATCGTTCGAGCCCTGGACGCGATCCTTGTCAGTTTGAGTTCCATCGGTTCTATCCGCTGGGAGAAGAAGCCGGAGCCGACGGCCGTACAACCGGGAGGTTCCGAGCGTCCAAGTGTGGCGCCGCCATCCAGAAGGCGCGCGTTCCTAATTTACGTGTTCCTAGCGGGAAAAATTCACCTAATTCGTTTTCGTGCGATGGAATATTCGCTCTTATATCAAAGTCTGTTGAGAGATGAGAGAGTTGGGTCGGGCTTCGAGGGCTGCATGAGGATGGATACCGCGGCGTTTGCGACTTGGCTTGGCGGGATTGGGCTTTTGGACCCGGCGCAACGCGCCGAGGCGTTCCGGGAGTTGGCGCTGGCCGAAGCGGACGATCCGATCGACCTTTCGGCTCACCCTGTCGATGCCGCCGTGCGGCCTTCTGAGGCTGCTGTTGCGCCCTCGCTCCCGGTCGCGGAGACGGACGATGCCGCGACTGAGGAAGACCTGTTGTCGAAGGTCGGGCGGGATCGGATTGCGCGCTTTGGCTGTCCGCACTGCGGTCGGGATGACGTTCGTCCCTGGGGCAAGGCTGGCGGCAAGCCTCGGTACCGCTGCACGAGTTGCCGGAAGACATTCAACCCGCTGACCGGGACGCCGTTGGCCGGCTTGCATCACCAGGATCGCTGGCCTGACCAGGCGCAGGCGCTGATCGCCGGCGAGACGATCGCGAAAGCTGCGGAACGTTGCAAGGTGGCCTACACCACCGCATTCCGGTGGAGACATCGGTTCCTGTCCGCGCTCAATCTCGACAAGCCGCGGCGCCTGTCCGGGATCGTCGAGGCGGACGAGACCTTCATCCTCGAATCCTTCAAGGGCAAACGCCGCGATCTGCCGAGAGCATCGCGCAAGCGGGGCGGCAAGGCCGCCAAGCGGGGTCTGTCGGCGGAGCAGATCCCAGTCATCGTCGCCCGCGACCGCACCGGCGCGACCATCGATGCCGTCCTGCCGCGGCTCGACGCCGCCAGCATCACAGCCGCGCTCGGGCAGGTCATTACCCGGCCAGCGGAACTGAGCTGCGATGGAGGTGCGGCGATCACCGCATTCGCTCGGCGCGCCCGGGTCAAGTTCCATGTCTTGCCCGCACCCGGCACGCCCAAGCCGGAGGGCCGAATCTCCACATCAATAACGTGAACGCCTACCACGGCCGGCTGAAGGAGTGGATGCGGCGCTTCCATGGCGTCGCCACCAAGAACCTCCCGAGCTATCTGAGCTGGCGGCGAACGATCGAGGCCCTCTCAACAGACTCGGTCCCGGACGCCTGGATCATGGGCGCCGCCGGATTGGGTCCATATCAACAGAATTCGATATAAGAGCGAAATAATTCGCGCACCGCGTAGCCCCGGACAGAGGGAGGATCTCACTGCTAGCGCCGGCTAAGCGATAACCCGAAAATCGGCGCGACGGATCACGCGGAAATTTAGCAGCCTGTCGGACTGGGGGTTGCGGTTGATGGCCGTGAATGGTTTTGGCGGGTTGCGCGCGTGAGCGTGAGATTGGATGCAGGAGGGGTCGAAAGGGCCGGATATTGGCGTTTCCTGGGGCCTGTCCGCCGAGGGCCGGCGCGCCTCGGCCCTGTCAGGCCGGGACGAGGGTGGACAGGCGCTTGATGTTCCAGGCCACGGTGACGAGGCTCCATTCGCCGCGCGCGCCCGCGAGGCCGCGCAGCGAAAATTGACGGAATCCCAGCGCCGATTTGATGATCCCGAACACCGGCTCCGGCATCTGCTTGCGCAGCGCGTAAAGCGCCCGACCTGCCGGCGTCTTCAGCCGATGCGCCATGGCCTCGACCGGCGTTGGATGTTGCGGCGCTTCCGGCGTCGCTTCGAAGCGCTCGGCCAACGGCAGATGATGCGGCTGACGGCCCATGGCGATCATCGGTTCGATCCCCGCCTTCTCGCAAGCCGCGACATTCGCCGCGCTGAAATAGCCCGTATCCGCCAGCAGGCGCTCGGGCTTGCCTAGCTCTTCGGCAAGAGCCTCGATCTTGTCCAGCATCGGTTCGAGTTGCTGCTTGTCGTTGGGCGCCTGGCTCACCGCGCTCGCCACCACCAGCAGGCTTCCCGCCGCCACGGCGGCTTGGGCGTTGTAGCATTGGTCGAAGCCGCCGCCGGCCACCGGCATGATGCGCGACTCCTCGTCGGTCAGGTTGATCTGGTCGTTCGGGCGCGGCCCCTCGACTGGCGGTTCGGGAGGCCTGCCCCCGGGCTTTTTCCCGCTCGCCTCGGCCTTCGCCTGCCGCGCCGCGAGCCTGGCTTCGTGCTCCGCCTGCTCGCGCGCATGGCGTTCCTTGGCCTGCGCCTCGATCTTCTCGCGCGCCTCGGCAAGCTTGCGCAACCGCTCCTCGCGCCGCGCCAGTTCGTCCGGGATCGACATGCCGTCGGGAATGTCCGCCGCGTCGGCCGCCTCGGCTTTGGCCATCAGATCGGCGACCTCGGCTTTCAATTGCGCTTCGATCTTGCCGGTGTGCTCATGCGACAGCGCGCGCTGTGCCGGCTGGCGTTGGCGTGGATCTTCGTGCCGTCCAGCGGCGGCGATCAGCGCCGCGCGCGTCGCCGGATCGTTGAGATCGCCGACGACTTCACGAATTACCACGCCTGTCCGGCCGCGAATCTCGTTGGCCGCCGACGCGAGCTCCTCCCCGCTGCGGCCGTTGACGACGAGCTCGCAGCAGGCTTCGGCCAGCGCCTCGGCGCAGGCCCGTCCCAGACCCTTGCTCGATGCGCACACGATCGCCTTGCGGCCGGAAATTCCGAGGTCCAACGCCCGCTCCCGATGCTCGACACGGTTAAATCGGCGATTTATAACCGCAAAGCAAGTTTTGCGTCATCGAAGCGACACGAGAATCTGCGCAGGAAAGTGCGGATTATTTACTCTTTAATGCGAGAGGGCGACGTGGCAAAGCATCACGGGATCCATCGCTACCGCACGTTGTTCCTCTCGGATCTGCATCTAGGAACGCGCGGTTGCCAAGCGCACCTCATTCTCGACATGCTGCGGCACGTCGAGGCTGACACGATTTACTTGGTCGGCGACATCATCGACGGCTGGCGGCTGCGCTCGGGATGGTATTGGCCGCAAGCGCACAACGACGTCATGCAGAAGCTTCTGCGCAAGGTGCGCCGGGGAGCGCGCATGGTGTTCGTTCCCGGAAACCATGACGAATTCGCCCGCCAGTTCTTCGGCCTGACGTTCGGCGGCATCGAGATCAAGCGCCAGATCGTCCACACCGCCGCCGACGGCAAGCGCTATCTCATCACGCACGGCGACGAGTTCGACGTCGTCGTGCGTCACTCGAAGTGGCTCGCCTATTTCGGCGACTGGGCCTACACGACTGCCCTGTTCGTCAACACGCATTTCAACGCCGCGCGGCGTGCGCTCGGCCTGCCCTATTGGTCGTTCTCCGCCTGGGCGAAGCTCAAGGTCAAGAACGCGGTCAATTTCATCGGCTCCTTCGAGAAGGAGCTTGCCGGCGAGGCGAAGCGGCGCAGGGTCGACGGCGTCGTCTGCGGACACATCCACCACCCAGTCATCCGCGAGATCGACGGCGTCACCTATGTCAATACCGGCGATTTCGTCGAGTCCTGTTCGCTGGTGGTCGAGCATTTCGACGGCCGATTGGAAGTCCTACGCTGGCCCGCGGCGCTGAAGGTCGTCGTTCCCGAGGACAACACGCCCTTCGAGGACGAGCGCGACGAGGTCGAAGCGGAAGCGGCCTGATGCGCATTCTGATTGCGACCGACGCCTGGCGGCCGCAAGTCAACGGCGTCGTCTCGACCTTGGAGCGGATGACCCAGGCGGCCGCCGAGTTTGGCGCGACGTTCGATTTCGTCACGCCCCAGGGCATGTGGACCGCGCCGATGCCCACCTACCCGGACATTCGCGTGGCGATCACGACGCCGCGCCGGATCGCCCGGCGGATCGAGGAGGCGGCGCCCGACCACATTCATATCGCGACCGAGGGTCCGATCGGCTGGCTGACGCGGCGCTACTGCCTGAAGACGAAGCGCATCTTCACCACGAGCTACCACACTCGCTTCCCGGAATACATTCGCGCCCGCACTGGCGTCCCCGAAACGCTGACCTACGCCTGGCTTCGCCGCTTTCATGCCCCTTCGGCGGCAGTCATGGCGCCGACGCCGACCATCGGCGCCGAACTCACGAAGCGGGGCTTCGAGAAGGTCCGCCTGTGGACGCGCGGCGTGAACCACGCGCTGTTCCGCCCGCGCCCCGACACGGTTCTCGATCTGCCGCGGCCAATCTTTCTCTCGGTCGGGCGGGTCGCAGTCGAAAAAATCTTGAAGCGCTGCTCGAGCTCGATCTGCCCGGCTCGACCGTCATCGTCGGCGACGGGCCCGCGCGCGCGTCCCTCGAGCGCCGCTACCCGCAAGCGCATTTCCTCGGCGCGAGACACGGCGAAGCGCTGGCGGACATCTACGCCAGCGCCGACGTCTTCGTCTTTCCCTCCCGGACCGACACGTTCGGCATCGTCCTCATCGAGGCGATGGCGAGCGGCCTGCCGGTTGCGGCCTTTCCGGTCCCGGGCCCGATCGATGTGGTCGGGCCCGGCGCGGGGGTCCTCGGCGAAGACCTGCGCGCGGCCTGCCTCGAGGCGCTGACGATCCCGCGCGAGGCGGCGCGCGAATACTCGCTGCGCTTCACGTGGAAAGAGAGCGCGCGCCAGTTCCTCGAAAACGTCGAGGCCGCCCGGAGCGCCTCCATTCCTTGCCGGAACGGCTTGGGCTTGTCGACGACGCCCATTGTTTCGATCGCAGCCCGTCGGGACTGGCGCGCCTCGACGTCCGTCCCGTACGGGAATTCGTCAAGGCGATAGCGACCCGGATCGCAACAGGATGACCGACGCCCTCGGCCTGCCGCCGATCGACGCCGAGCGCGACCGCTTCATGCTGTGCGGCAGCCCCGCCATGCTCGCCGACCTCCGCGTTATCCTGGACGCCAAGGGCTTCGAGGAGGGCAATCAAGGGGAGCCGGACGACTACGTGATCGAGAAGGCGTTCGTCGACCGGTGACGCCGCCGGAGCGGGCGGCCTCCGCGGCCGGTCGGGGGCAGTTCGGCAAGCGATTCCTGGGTGTTAGGCGCAAAAGCTGCAACGGAACTCCCAACGTTGTGATGCCAGCTGGCGGAACGAAGGCCAAAATTTCTCCAAGCCGAAACCAAGCCAGACCAAGCGAGACCAAGAAAACGGGCTTGGATTTTCTTGGATTTCTTCGTCCGATCCGGGGCTTTTCAATAGGTTACGACGAATCCAAATAGAAATTTTTTGTCGCCCCCGCGGGCTTGTGAGCCGGAGCCCCCCGCGCCCCCGCGGGCAGCGCAAAGCGTGCCGATTGGTCGGTTGCAGGTGCGATGGGCTGGACGGTTTCAACGTGACCTGGCAACCGGAGAGATCTCCTTCAGGAAGGCTTTGGAACAGACATAGAACATGGTTGCGACCTTGGCAAGAATTATCTTTCCAAGTCGGTTGAACAATTCCTATTTAATTCGTTTGTTCAATGCCGTTTGAACAAAAAACAAATGTGATAGTTGAAGAGGCCGCAGCGCCTATCCGGCGGACAAAACTCCAAGGGCCACGCCCGCGACGGCGGTCAGCACGACCACGACCAGCGGCGGCGCCCGCCAGACGACGAGCGCGGCGAAGCCGGCGGCGACGGCGAAATCGGCCGGGCCGGTAAATCGCGCTCGTCCACGGGATCGTAGAGGGGCGAGGCGAGCAGGCCGATGGCCGCGGCGTTGACGCCCGCCGGTGCGTGCTCCGCAGGGCGTCATGAGACATGCTTGGGCGGCTTGGGCTTCGCCGCCGTCCGTTGAGCCGTGACAAGCATCTCGCCGGCCCATACGACTGAGCGGCCGACGCCCTCGGGGCCTCCGCCGAGCGTCTGGCTTATGCCGTACGCTCCCTCGACGAGGAGCAGGAAACTATCCGCCAGGTGTTGTGGTTGAGGGGCTTGCAAGGCTTCGGCAAGCCGCACGAAGCGCTCCCTCAGCGCCTGCTTGATCGCTTGCGCAACGCGCCGCCCGGGATGCGAAGGGTCCGGAAACTCGGCGCAGAAATTGATGAAAGGACAGCCGCGGTATCCGTCCTCGGTCGTCCGCTCGGCGATGTAGGCCATGATGGCGCGAAGCTGGGCGCGCGGATCATCGCGATATCGATCGAACGCCTCGTCCCATTGGCGCAGGAACGCGCGGCTGCGGTCTTCGAGGTAGGCGACAATAAGGTCGTCCTTGGAGGCGAAATTCCGATAGAGGCTGATCTTCGCGACCCCGGCCTCCCTAGCGATTTCCTCCACGCCGACGGCGTGGATGCCTTTGCGATAGAAAAGGTCAGCCGCTACGGCGAAGACCTTGTCGCGCGCCAGCTTGCCTCCCGGCCTTGCGGTCGAGCGGCATCACCGGGTCACTCCCCATCGCGCATCCGCCTCCAACATTTCCGCTTAACATGTAACCGACCGGTTCGTATTCGTCTAGGCGGTACGAACCGGTCAGTCACATGAAGTCCGAGTTCGTCTCCCGGGATCCGAATTAAGGGGAGCTGCCGGATGAAGCATTTCGTGGTCGAGGCGACCTACTGTGCGCCGATCGAAAACGTCCGGGAGGCCTATGCATGGCATCGCGCCTGGTTGCAGATGGGGTACGATCTAGGCCTCTTCCTCTGTTCTGGACCGAAGGACCCGCCGACCGGCGGCTATCTGGTCGCCCGCGCCGAGTTCGGCTGAGGCCCTCAGGACGATGTTTGAAGAGGAGCCCCTCAATCGGGAGAGGTTGGCGACATTCACCTTCACCGAGTTCCAACCCGTCAAGCGGCAGCCGTGGACCGAGGAATGGTTTGGAGAGCCAACTCGCGGAACGACCAAATCATCGATCTATCCAGCGGAATAGATTCCCAGGACGACGCCCGCGACGGCGCTGAGCGCGACCACGACCAGCGGCGGCGTCCGCCAGACGACGAGCGCGGCGAAGCCGGCGGCGGCGACGGCGAAATCGGGGGGCGTGCGCACCGCGCTCGTCCAGACGGGATCGTAGAGCGCCGAGGCGAGCAGGCCGACGACCGCGGCGTTGACGCCGGCCATCGCCGCCCGCGCCGCGGGCCGGGCTTTGAGCCCGTGCCAGTACGGCAGCGCGCCCATCAGGATCAGGATCCCGGGCGCAAAGATCGCGATCAGCGCCAGAGCCGCCGCCGGCCGCGCCGCCCGGCGGGGCGTTCGCGACCGCGCCGAGGAAGGCGGCGAAGGTGAAGAGCGGCCCGGGCACGGCCTGCGCCGCGCCGTAGCCGGCGAGAAAGGCGCCTTGCGAGACGAAGCCCGGCGCGACCACCGCGCCCTGCAGCAGAGGCAAAACGACATGGCCGCCGCCGAACACGAGCGCGCCGGACCGGTAGATCGCGGCCAGGAACGCCAACGCGCCCTCGCGTCCCGGCAGGAAAGAGAGCGCGAGCAGCGCGAAGAAGGCGGCGAGGAAGACGAGCCCCATGCGGCGCGACACCGGCGCCTTCTCCGCGCCGTCGACCGCGGCCGAGGCGCCCTGCCGGCAGAGGGCGAGCCCGAGCAGGCCCCCCGCGCGATCGCAAAAATCTGGCTCGCCCCGCTCGGCGCGAAGGCCGTCAGCGCGAGGGCGAGGACCGCGATCGCGGCGCGTGGCCTGTCGGGCGCGAGTTCTGCGCCATGCCGAGCACGGCCTGCGCGACGATGGCCACCGCGACCAGCTTCAGGCCATGCAGCAGCCCGTCGCCCGCCGGACCTTTCAGCGCCCCCGCGCCATAGGCGAACAGCGTCAGAGCGATCGCCGAGGGCAGGGTGAACCCGCCCAGGCCGCGAGGCCGCCGAGGTAGCCGGCCCGCATGAGGCCGATCGCGAAGCCCGTCTGGCTGCTCGCCGGCCCCGGCAGGAACTGGCAGAGCGCGAGAAGATCGGCGAAGGCGCGCTCGTCGAGCCAGCGGCGCTGGACGACGAACGCGTTGCGGAAGTAGCCGAGATGCGCCACCGGCCCGCCGAAGCTGGTCAGCCCGAGTTTTAGGAAGACGCGCAGGACCTCGAGGGGGGAGCTTCGCTCAGCTTTCATGCCGTCGCCATGAGCCGCTGTTTCACCATTATCCCAGGCCCCAGACGACTTGAAAAAATTGGGCCGAAACCCTCGTTGGCGCAGTACTTTAGCCAAGCGGTTTCGTTGAAAGAGCGGTTTCGCTAAACGCCGTCGGGCGGCCCAATGAGCCGCTCGAAGCCGTAACGTCGCGCCCGTCGCAAGCTCAGCGGGTGCAACGCCCCGCTGTCCAAGCCGCCCGTGTGGGCGAAGTTTCCGCCGGCGAATCTAGTCCCTCCGCCGTTGACGCCATGGCCATAGCCGCGGGCTCCGGCCCATTTCGGATGTAGCCGCCTCAATACGGCAAGTAGGGGTGGCAGGAGCCGTAGTTCGGGAAGCAATAGAACGGATAGGCGGCGAGCGAGCCCAGATCGGCGACGCCTCCGGCCACTCCGGTGGCGGCGGCCGCGACGGGGTTGTGGCGATATAGACGTAGCGATGCCCGTTCCGCCATACATAGTGGCGCGCGTAGCGGTGGGCGTAGTGGCGCACATAGGTGCGGGGGGGGTGTCGAACTGCTGTCGCCCCGCCTGGCGCTGACGTCGCTCCGCTCGTTGCGCGCGCCGCCCCGCTAGTTAGGTGTGGACGCCGCCCCGGTCGGGTCTGGACGCCGCCCCGCTCGGAGTGGGCGCCCCGTCAGGTGTAGATGCCGCCCCACTTGGCGCCGACGCCGCCCGTTAGGCGTGGACGTGTCCGCGTGGGCAGTGGAATGAGGAGATAGCGAAACAAAAGCGGCCACGCCAGAGCGCGATGGCCGAGGACTCGAAGAACGCCGCGGGTCATGGCGACCTCGCTTGTCACTGGCGGCGCACGCGTGCCGCGCGCAGCCTCTTCGCCCTATAAACCATTCGGATGCGCTAGCCCGCAAACGCCCGGGACCGACCGGACGGTTCTGTTACGGATTCCGGTCGGCCGGAAGCGGCGCG
>CAVYIZ010000020.1:0-27784 GCA_963768555.1 uncultured Alphaproteobacteria bacterium | reverse complement strand
TCCTGTCCGTCGGTGATGATGAGCTGCGCCTCCGGATCGTTCTTGGCCTCCGCTTCGATGTCCTTGTTGAACTGCACGCGCCAGGGCTCGACGTTGTGCATTGGCTGAAGCCGACCTTCCATTTGGCCGCCGCCTTGGCCGGCGTCCAGCCGGCCGGCCGGTAGACCGTCATCGCGGCGCCCGCGATCGTCCCGGAGAGCTTGAGAAATTCACGACGTTTCATGGATGTCCTCCCTTATGGGCGGCGCCTTTTCGGCACCTGGCGGCCGAGAGGCCTCGACCGATCCGTCGCGACGGCGCGGGGGCGAGGGCCGCCCCGCCAACCGCGCCAACACCTGACCCAGATTCTGCTCCTGCACGAGCACCGTGCCGACGATGATCAGCCCCTTCATCAGGAGTTGGACGTTGAAATCGATGTTCTGAAGTTGAAGGATGTCGGACAGTAGCCCGAAGATGAGAACGCCGACGAACGTGCCGGCGAGCCCGCCTCGCCCTCCCATGAGGCTCGTTCCGCCGATGACGACGGCGGCGATCGCGTCGAGTTCGAGACCCGAGCCGGCGTCCGGCTTGCCCTGCCGATACTGGGCGACGAACAGAACACCTGCAGTCCGGCCAGCATGCATGAAATGACATAGGCGGCGAACTGCACTTGCTTGACCTTGACGCCGGAAAGCTTGGCCGCCTCCACGTTGCCGCCGATCGCGTAGACGTAGCGACCGAAGGTGGTGAAACGCAGAATTGCGCCGAATGCGATGATGGCGACGAGAAAGAAGATGCTCGGCACCGGGACGAGGCCCCACACCATCGAGCGCAGGACGTCGAACGCTTCCGTCGCATTCGTTCCTGTGTAGACAGGTATGACCGCGAAATCCTGGCCGCCGGTCAGGCGGCCGATGCCTAAGGCGCTGACCATCATCGCCAGCGTCGCGATAAAGGGCTGCAGGCCTCCCTGGACGATGAGGGCGCCGTTGATCGCCCCGAGCGTGAGCGCGAAGCAAGGCGTCGCCAGCAGCACAGCGACAACGCCGAACTTTGCCGGGACCTGCGAAACGGCGAAGGCGGCGGCCGCGGCGCCGGCCGCAAGGCCGAGCAGCGCGGGTATGCGATAGCCGCGCCAGGGCCCCACACGATCACCCGCCGCCGTCCGGCGTCGACGTCCCGGCCCCGCTCGAGCCCGTTGAACACGAACCGCGCCAGAAAGCCGACCGCGAGCGCAATCGAAATCGTCGCGGCCGGCACGCCCATGATGGCGGCGGGCGTCCATCCCGGCGTGGTGAGGAGCATCGCGCAGATGACCGACGAACATCCCATGACCGACCCGACCGACAGATCGATGCCGCCAAGAAGGATGACGATGGTCATTCCGGTCGCGACGAGGCCGGTGATCGACACCTGCCGCAATACGTCGGTCAGGTTTTGGAACGAGAGGAAGATGTTCCCGCCCGCGGACGTATGCGGCGAGAGCAGCGCGCCGATCAGGCAGATGAGCGCCAACCCCCAGTAGAGCTTGGTGCGGGAGAGAATGCGAAGCGGGATGCGAATCGGGTTCACTCGGCCGCTCCCGCCGCGCGCGCCGTGAGACCCGGCGCCGCGAGGCGCATGATCGCTTCCTGGGTCGCCTCCGCGCGAGCGAGGATCCCAGTCTGGCGTCCTTCGCACATCACGAGGACTCTGTCGGACAACAGCAATAACTCCGGCATTTCCGAGCTCACGGTCACGATGCCCAGCCCACGCGCCGCGAGCTGGAAAACGAGCTGATAGATCTCCTGCTTTGCTCCCACGTCGATTCCTCGGGTCGGCTCGTCGAGCAGGAGAACCCGAGGCTCCGTCGCGAGCCACTTGCCGATGACGACCTTCTGCTGGTTGCCGCCCGACAGAGTCGAGACGGTCTGATCGACGTCGTTGCAGCGCACGGAAAGCCGTTCGACCGTGTCTTCCGCGATGGCGGCCTCGCGCGCGAAGTCGCGAATGCCGAAGCGCGACAGCGCGCCGACCGAGGGAAGCGCCACATTGTCGCGAACCGTCGAAGCGAGGAGCAATCCGCGAGCCTTTCGATCCTCGGTCACGAGCGCCAGGCCCAACCGGCAGGCGTCCGTCGGCGAATTGATCTCGGCGGGTTTGCCGTCGATCGCGATTTCGCCGGTCCGCCAGCCGTGGGCGGCGCCGAAGATCGATTCGAGGATCTCGGTGCGGCCGGATCCGAGAAGGCCGCCGATCCCGAGGATCTCGCCGCGCCTGAGATCGAAGCTGACGCCGTGCAGCACGCGCCGCCAGCCGCGTGCGCTCACCGTGTCGAGCGTCAGGTTGCGCACCGAAAGCACCGGGGCGCCCTCCGCGGCCATGAGCTCGCGATGGGTCAGGACTAGGTTCCGCCCCACCATCGCCGAGATGATCGCGTCCGACGAAAGCCCCTCGATCGGCGCCGTCAGGACGCGCCGGCCGTCGCGCAGCACCGTGACCCTGTCGGCGAGCTCGACGACTTCGTCGATGCGGTGCGAGGTGAAGATGATCGCGACCCCCGCGGCGGCGAGCTGGCGCACGACCTTGAACAGCGTCTCGCACTCCGACGTCGACAGCGCGGAGGTTGGTTCGTCCATCATCAGGATCCGCGCGTCGAGCGACAGCGCCTTGGCGATCTCGACCAGCTGCTGTTCGCCGACCCTGAGTTCCGCCACACGGCTTTGCGGGTCGATATCGATCCCGAGGCGTCTGAGGAGGCCGTCGGCCGCCTTCGCGATCCGTCGCCGGTCGACGATCGTCCCGGCGATCAGCGGCTCGCGGCCGAGGAAAATGTTGTCGGCCGCCGTCAGTTCGGGGACGAGGTCGAGCTCCTGATGAATGATCGCGACGCCCGCCCGCTCGGCGTCCTGCACGCCTGCGAACTTCACCGGCGCGCCCATCAGCCGGATGACGCCGTCATACTCGACGTGCACGCCGGCGAGGATCTTCATCAGCGTCGACTTGCCGGCGCCGTTCTCGCCGACCAGCGCATGCACTTCGCCCGCCCTGAGGTCGAAGTCGACGTCGACCAGCGCCGCGATCCCGCCGAACGATTTGGAGACGCCCGAGGCTTCGAGGACGCCGCCGCCGCCTTCGCGGGGGCTGTTGCCCACGTCCGGAGACCACGGGGCGTTCAATCCGGCCAAGGCGTTTCCTGCTTCATGCATTGGGAGCGACGCCCGCTTGCATGCTGATGGTTTTTCGTTAACGGCCCAGAGGCATGGGCCGCCCGCGTTGGTTCGCGATAAGCGCTGGCATGTTAGAAGCGCAGCCTGCGTTGTCAACCGGTCGCGACAGGCGCGACGTGCGAGACGGAGACGTGCTCGAGACAAATTCGATATGTCGCCGAGGTCTGACGCCGAGCGCAGATCACGCAGAGCGAACGGTGGCCGTTTTGCCTCTGGTCAAGAAAAGGAAGTAAGGTGTACTCGTAACCGGCCGTAGCCGGCTTCAACGGGAGGGAAGACATGTCAGCGACAATCGTCAACCTCATCATCCAGCTCATCGCCGGCGCGATCGGTGGCAATGCGGTTGGCGCGGCAGCGAAAGACGTGAGCATGGGGACCGCCGGCAACACCATCGCGGGCGCTGTCGGCGGCATTGCGGGCGGGTCGCTGCTGACCTCGCTCATTCCGATGCTTTCGGGCGCGGCGGGCGGCATGGACATCGGCGCCTATCTTGGCCAGCTGGTCGGCGGCGGCGTGTCCGGCGCGATCGTGTCGGCGATCGTCGGTCTGATCTTGAACAGAATGAAGAGCGCCTAGGGTTGCTTTCTTCCGTTTGCGGGCGCCTTGCCCACGCCACAGCGTTCGGGGAGAGTTCGCCGCGCCTCGAGGCGCAAACCTCTTTGGGGCGAAACGCCGGCGGGCCGCCGGCTGTGTGACGGGAGCAAGCCATGGGATTGATCAGTTTCGTCAAGAACGCCGGCGCTTCGATCTTCGGCGGCAGCCAAGACAAGGCGGCGCCGGCGGAGGAGCTGAAGAAGGAGCTCGACAAGCACGACCTCGACGCCTCGAACGTCAAGATCGAGGTCGAGGGCGACAAGGTGAAGGTGACGGGCGCCACTTCCACAACTGAGCAGGCGGAAAAGATCGCCGTCGCGCTTGGCAACACCGTCGGCGTGGGGACGGTGCAGAACGACATCAAACCCACGACGGCCGCGCCCGAGTCGAAGTTCTACACTGTGAAAAGCGGCGACACGCTTTGGCATATCGCCGAAACCGAGTACGGCAAGGGAAACGGTGCGAAATCCGACGTCATCTTCCAGGCCAATCGCCCGATGCTGACCCATCCGGACAACATCTATCCCGGCCAGGTGCTGCGCATCCCGCCGCTGGGGTGAACGCAAAGGGCGAATTCGCCCCTCATCTGGGACTTCGGGCACCTTCTCTTGTAAGGAGAGAGGGGAGACGGGCTGCGCCGAAGAGGCGCGACGAGAGTTCGGTCGTCGGATGATCGTCCCTATCCGTCGGGATCCGGCGCTATAACTTGGGTCCCGTGCGGCCGGTCCTGCATCCCTTCCTGGTCAACGGGCGAACAGGCGACCCGGCGCTCTATGTCGAGACGCTGTTCGAGAAGGGCGCGATCATGTTCGACCTCGGCGACATTGCGAATTTGCCGCCGCGCAAGGTCCTGCGCGTCGTGCACGTGTTCGTCTCGCACGCGCATATCGACCACTTCTTCGGCTTCGACCGCCTTTTGCGATTTCTGGTCGGGCGGGACAAAGTCGTCCGCCTCTACGGACCCCAAGGCTTCATTGCGCAGGTCCATCACAAGCTCGCCGCCTATCGCTGGAATCTCGTCGATCGTTTCGCCGCCGATCTGATTTTCGTCGTCGCCGAAGTCGACCCCGACCTCACGGTCCGCACCGCGCAGCTGAGGCTCAAGACCGGCTTCGCCGTCGAGCCGCTCGGCGCCGGCTTGGCTGTCGACGGCGTCCTCCACGCCGAGGCGAATTTCCAGGTCTCGACCGCCGTGCTGGAGCACGGCACGCCCTGCCTCGCCTTCGCAGCGCAGGAGACGGCGCACGTGAACGTCTGGAAGAACAAGCTCAGCGAGTTCGGGCTTCCGGTCGGCCCGTGGCTCCGGGGCCTCAAACGCGCTCTCCTCGAAGGGAAGCCCGACGAGTACCCGATCGAAGTCGGTTCAAGCTCGACAGCGTCGAACCCGAGGGTCGCCCCGCTCGGCGCGCTGCGCGCGACGGCGACGGTCACGCCCGGCCAGAAGATCGGCTATGTGACCGACGTCGCCGACACGGCCGCCAACCGCGAGGCGATCGTAAAACTCGTTCGCAACGCCGATCTTCTGTTCATCGAGGCTCCGTTCGCCACGGCCGACGCGGCGCTGGCGGCCGACCGCGCCCATCTGACGACGACCGCCGCCGGATCGATCGCGCGCGAAGCCGGCGTGCGGCGCGTCGAGCCGTTCCATTTCTCCCCGCGCTACGCCGGCGAGGAGGCGCGCCTCATCGCCGAAGTCTTGGCCGCCTTTTCGGGCGGGTAGGGTGAAGCAAGTAACTCGCAGCTGGCGACCAACGACTCCTTGTGTCACCCCCGCAAAAGCGCTCCGCTTGCACGGGCGTGACACCGAGCCTTGCCATACCGCAGCTACGTAAGTGTCGGCTCGCCAGCGCAACTTGAACGCATCAGCCGCGGCGCGTAAATCGCCTTATGCATAAGCTCGGCGATACTCTGCTTCTCAGCGCTTCGGATTTGATCGGGCATCTGAATTGCCGTCATTTGACCGAGCTCGATCTCCGGGTCGCATTTGGCGCCCTCGCAAAGCCCGACAGATGGGACCCGCAGCTGCAGCTCCTATGGGAGCGAGGCTTGCGTCATGAACGGGGGTATGTCGAGAGCCTGAAGTCCAACGGGTCTACGGTCACCGTCATTGAAGGCGCGGGCGTCGAAGACGAGGCGACAGCCCGCACTCGCGCCGCGATGGCGGGCGGCGCAGAGATCATCGTTCAGGGCGCCTTTCGCTCGGGCGACTGGATCGGGCGAACCGACGTCTTAACGCGCATCGATACGCCGTCTGGTCTTGGCCCCTGGTCCTATGAGGCGACCGACACCAAGCTCGCGCAGGAAACCAAGAGCGGAACCGTGCTCCAGCTCTGCCTCTACGCCGAGTTCGTCGCCGACGTGCAGGGTCTGCGCCCCACGAGCGGTTACGTTGTTGCGCCGAACTCAGGCTACGAGCCGCAGGCGTACCGGATGGACGACTTCGGCGCCTACTTTCGCCGCATTCGCCTTGGCCTCGTTGAAGCCATCAACAACCGCGGCAAAGAAGAACGCTCTTATATCAAAGTCTGTTGAGAGATGAGAGAGTTGGGTCGGGCTTCGAGGGCTGCATGAGGATGGATACCGCGGCGTTTGCGACTTGGCTTGGCGGGATTGGGCTTTTGGACCCGGCGCAACGCGCCGAGGCGTTCCGGGAGTTGGCGCTGGCCGAAGCGGACGATCCGATCGACCTTTCGGCTCACCCTGTCGATGCCGCCGTGCGGCCTTCTGAGGCTGCTGTTGCGCCCTCGCTCCCGGTCGCGGAGACGGACGATGCCGCGACTGAGGAAGACCTGTTGTCGAAGGTCGGGCGGGATCGGATTGCGCGCTTTGGCTGTCCGCACTGCGGTCGGGATGACGTTCGTCCCTGGGGCAAGGCTGGCGGCAAGCCTCGGTACCGCTGCACCAGTTGCCGGAAGACATTCAACCCGCTGACCGGGACGCCGTTGGCCGGCTTGCATCACCAGGATCGCTGGCCTGACCAGGCGCAGGCGCTGATCGCCGGCGAGACGATCGCGAAAGCTGCGGAACGTTGCAAGGTGGCCTACACCACCGCATTCCGGTGGAGACATCGGTTCCTGTCCGCGCTCAATCTCGACAAGCCGCGGCGCCTGTCCGGGATCGTCGAGGCGGACGAGACCTTCATCCTCAAATCCTTCAAGGGCAAACGCCGCGATCTGCCGAGAGCATCGCGCAAGCGGGGCGGCAAGGCCGCCAAGCGGGGTCTGTCGGCGGAGCAAATCCCAGTCATCGTCGCCCGCGACCGCACCGGCGCGACCATCGATGCCGTCCTGCCGCGGCTCGACGCCGCCAGCATCACAGCCGCGCTCGGGCAGGTCATTACCCGGCCAGCGGAACTGTGCTGCGATGGAGGTGCGGCGATCACCGCATTCGCTCGGCGCGCCCGGGTCAAGTTCCATGTCTTGCCCGCACCCGGCACGCCCAAGCCGGAGCGCCAATCTCCACATCAACAACGTGAACGCTTACCACGGCCGGCTGAAGGAGTGGATGCGGCGCTTCCATGGCGTCGCCACCAAGAACCTCCCGAGCTATCTGAGCTGGCGGCGAACGATCGAGGCCCTCTCAACAAACTCGGTCCCGGACGCCTGGATCATGGGCGCCGCCGGATTGGGTCCATATCAACAGAATTCGATATAAGAGCGAAGAAGAAACCTACCCTGACCCGAAAGCGCATTGCGACATATGCCGCTGGAATGAACGATGTGAGCGACGCCGGCGGGAAGACGATCACCTCTCGCTCGTTGCAGGCGCCAGCAAGCTCCAGATCGAGGAGTTGCGGCGTCGAGGAATCGAGACGGTCGCGGCGTTCGCGGCGATGCCTTTGCCGCTCGCCTGGAAACCTTCGCGCGGCGCCGCGCCTTCGTATGAGCGCATGCGCGAGCAGGCGCGAATACAGGTTGAAGGCCGCAAGGCCGGCAAGCTCGTGCACGAACTCTTGCCGGTGAACCCGGGCTTCGGGCTCGCCTGTCTCCCCGAACCCTCTCCCGGAGACGTGTTCTTCGACCTCGAGGGCGATCCGTTCGTCGGCGAAGGCGGGTTGGAGTACCTGTTCGGTTACGCCTATCGTGAACCCGACGGCTCTCTGGCCTATAACGCCGACTGGGCGCTTTCGCGCGAAGCGGAAAAGTCCGCCTTCGAGCGCTTCATCGATTTCGTGATCGCCCGCCTCGAGGCGCACCCCGACCTGCACATCTACCACTACGCGCCTTACGAACCCGCCGCGCTGAAGCGTCTCATGGGACGCTACGCGAGCCGCGAGGAAGAGTTCGATTCTCTCCTGCGGTCTAATTTGACAGAGTCACATTTCCCTGCCGAGGCGCGGTTTAACCCGAGTCCCTTCTGTGTTGGGTGCGGTAGCGGGATTGGATGGCGCCGCGTCGGCGCTCGTGGCGCTCGTTGATCCGGGCGACCAGCGCCTCTTTGCCCTCCGGCTTGCGCGGCAAAGTCTCTTTCAGCATCTCGACGATGTCGCGCGGCGTCAGCAATTCGAGGCCGGCTGATGGGCGACGCGTTGCTCGAGGATGAACAGCATCGCCAGCATCACCATAGTGACGTGGTGGTGCCAGGCCCGCCAGCCCAGCGCCTGATAATCGGCCAGGCCGCACTCGCCCTTGGCGTCTTCGAAAGCGCGCTCGACCCAGTAGCGTTGCCCCTGCATCTGGGCCAACTGGAGCTGCGGCGTATCGGCCGGGGCGTTGGACAAGGTGTACTTGATCGTCTTGACCGATCCGACTTCGCGGCGGACGATCAGATGCCAGCACCGCGGCCGCTCTTCCTCGCCGTCCCACACCCAGACCCGCCGGGACGCGATATCGACCCGCAACGGGCCGCGCGTGCTGTCGCGCAAGGTGTAGCGCGTCCAGTCCTGCGGAAGAACGCCCTTGGCCAGTTTCTCCACCGTGACCGGGTGCGTGGCGGCCTGCCGCTTCTTCGCGGGCGCCCACGGCCCGGGTTGGACGCGGGAACATGAAGCCCCGGCTCTTCGGTCCAAACCCGCTGCGTGCGATGCACGTCGGCGACGAAAACTTCCTTCGCGTCGTCCAGCGCCCGCAGAAAGCCGGCTCCTTGCCGTAGCCGGCGTCGACGCCCACGAACGCGAACCGCATCCCCCGCGCCCGCGCCCGCCGCACGATATCGAGCGCATGTTCGCTCTTCGAGTTCATCTTCCGCGCCTCCTCGGGGATCCCCGCCCGCTCGCAACGCGCCGGGTCCTCGATCCAGCGGTCGGCAGGTAGAGCCGCATGTCGACCGGCGTGTGCCGCTCGCCGTCCGTCAGCACCGCGAACACCGCCACCTGGCAATTGTCGACCTTGCCCAGCCGCCCCGTCCATTGCCGGGCCACGCCAACCGAACGATCCCCCTGCTTGGGGAAGCTGCTCTCGTCGATGATCAGGGCGCTCGTCGGCTTGCCGCCCAGAAGACGATCCGCATCCTCTCCGATCTGCGCCACCACCGGCTCGTGGTCCCACGGCGAGTTGCTGATGAAATGCTGAAACTGCTGGGCGCAGCCATCCTCAACCACGGCGGCCATCGCCTCGAACGTGCAGTCTTCCGCTTGCGCCAGTCCGCGCAGATAGCGGCGCGCCACCACCGCGTTGTCGCGCGTGCGGGTGCGGAAAAAACCGCCATAGCGGTCGAGGAACCCCGCGAACGCCGCAGCCATTTCCTCGACCAGCGATTCGGTCAGCCATCATCCGCACATACGGTTACCTGACGAACGGCCAGCTTCACGTCGCCCTCCAAATCAATGATCAATTGTGGCGCCAGCGAATCAACACTAACGATTCGTGTCAACGACAAAAGTTATCGCTCCGACGTGCCACAGGCCCACGGTGGTAATGTGATTTTGTCAAACTAAGCGCTTCGTCGATTTGTACAGCGTCGTGCGCAACGGACTGCGAGCGAGCGTCGAGAGCTACTCGATCAAGAGGCTCGAGCCGCTTTACGGCTTTGCGCGCGGAACCCCCCTTGCGGAAGCGAACCGAGCGCTGGCGGAACTCCAGGCCTGCCTGGAGCTCGCGGATTTCGGATTGATCGACCAAAACGACCGCAGCGTCGTCGCCGGCTACAATTGCGACGACTGCCTGTCGACACTCCGACTGCGCGACTGGCTGGAAGAACGCCGTGCGACTCTCGTTGAAGTCCCCCGGCCCCAAATTCCGGAGGGCGCCCCGAGTGAAAAACTCGGCGATCGGCAGCGGAAAGTGAATGCGCTAAGAGCCCTGCTGACGGAGGGCATTCCGGCGGACGTCGCGGAACGGACTGACGAACAACATGCGCGCTGGCTGCTCGCCTATTTGCTCGACTTTCACCGACGCGAGGACAAGGCGCTCTGGTGGGAGTATTTCCGGCTATGCGATCTGACGGCGGACGAGCTGCTCGACGAGCGGGCGGCTCTGTCCGGCCTGACCTTCGTTGAAACGATCGGCAGGACCGCAAGGGGCGCCGATCGACCGCTACAGCTTCCCGCCGCAGGAAACGGAACTCCGCGGAGGCGAACAGCTGCGCACCATCGGCGGCGCCAAATTTGGAACCGTCGAGGACATCTCGCTCGAGACTCGGTGCGTCGACATCAGGAAGCGCGCTGACGCCGCTGACCTTCATCCCGAGGCGGTGTTTGCGCACGACGTCGTTGGCGCCGGTGTTTTGGCCGCTTCGCTGATGCGACTCGGCGAGCATGTCGCGGAGCAAGGAATGCAGGCCGACGGGCTGTATCTCGCAGCGCGCGACCTGCTCATGCGGCTGCCTCCCCGGATCGGAGGGCAGCCGATCCAGAAACCGGAAGAAACGGCCCTCGCCGCCGCGCGACGCGTCGCGGAAACGATCGATGGCGGCGTATTTCCCATTCAGGGGCCGCCGGGTTCGGGCAAGACCTATATCGGCGCGCGAATGATCTGCGCCCTTGTCGCCGCCGGCAAAACGGTCGGCGTCACCGCAAACAGCCACAAGGTCATCCGCAATCTCATCGACGAAGTCCTGGCCGCGGGCGGGGAAATGGGCGTCGACCTGCGCTGCGTCCAGAAGCTCTCGGACAAGCCTTCGGAAATGGAAGCCGATCAGCCGCGCTTGCGCTTCGTGAGAGCCAACGACGAGCTGTTCGCCGCAGTCGGCGACGGCTGCAACGTGGCCGGCGGAACGGCGTGGCTGTGGGCTTCGCCCAACGCGGCGAACGCGGTCGACGTTCTCTTCATCGACGAGGCGGCGCAAATGTCTCTCGCCAATGTGCTGGCGGCGTCGCAGGCCGCGCGGAGCATCGTGCTGCTCGGCGATCCGCAGCAGCTCGAACAGCCCATGCAGGGCAGCCATCCTGAAGGAACCGACGTCTCCGCCCTCCATCACCTTCTGCATGGCGAGAAGACGATCAGGCCTGACCGCGGCCTGTTTCTCGACGAGACTTTCCGGCTGCATCCCGAGATCTGCGCCTTCACGTCCGAACTCTTCTACGAGGGGCGCTTGCAGCCGCGCCCGGAGCTCGAGGCCCAGAGGATTCGGTCAGAATCCCGCTTTTCCGGCTGCGGCCTCCGCTATGTGCCCGCCCCGACCGAAGGCAATCAAAGCAGCTCGCCCGAGGAAGCCGATTGCGTGCGGCGCATCGTCGAAGAAATTCTGCTTTACGACACGACGTGGTTCGACACAGACAATTGCGAGCGCCCGGTAAAACTGTCAGACATTCTGATCACCGCGCCCTACAACGCGCAGGTGTTCGAGCTGCAGGAGCGCCTTCCTCCGGGCGCGCGGATCGGCACCGTCGACAAGTTTCAGGGTCAGGAGGCGCCGATCCTGATCTATTCGATGACGACGTCGAGCTACGCCGACGCGCCGCGCGGAATGGAGTTCCTCTACTCGCTGAACCGGCTGAACGTCGCGACCTCGCGGGCCAAATGCCTGTGCATTCTTGTCGCCTCGCCCTCGGTATTCGAGGCGCAGTGCCGCACGCCGCGCCAGATGCAACTCGCCAACGCCTTCTGCCGCTATCTGGAGCTGGCGACGCCCGTTTAAACGAACTGCTTCTGCGCTCGCTTCTGAACCAAAGTTCATAGTTTCTCACCCGTCAGGGTGCGGCCGCGACCCGCGCGCACAATAGGTCGAGCCGGAACTTGCGCCTACGCTGCCTATCCGGGGCGGCGGTGTCCGGCGGCGGCTGTCCCAGTCGAGACGATGCCCTCGGACGCCTCCCGGCCGGAATGAACGAATTCGCGAAGACGACGGCGCGCACGCGAGAGAATGGAGGGGCTACGTGAACGGACATATCGGATCGCATCGGCGCGCACGTCGCATGCAAGGTGCTGGACAACGGATCTGCTCCGCCGTCCATTCAGCCGGGACGCGGGCTCAAGATCGTCGACGCGTTGACCAAAGACCTCGACGGACAATTCAAGCAAAGTTTCCGAAAATGGGGATCGATCTCGATCGTAGCATTCCCTTGCGATCGGGATTGTGAAGCGCATCAGGGTCGAGAACCAAACAGGAACGGCGCAGGCCTCATGGCGAGCCATGCTGCAGAGCCCAACGCAATGTTCAGCCACGACCGCATGGCGTCAGGGGCTTCCAACGCAGCATCGGGGTTCCGGTGATGGGGGTGGACGGCGACTTGACGAGCGCCGTGCGGGCCAGTGGAGTCTTCGGATTAACGACCAGTATCGCATCTGATTTCGTTGGTCCGATGGCGAGGCGCATGAGGTCGAGATCGTTGATTATCACTGAGAGTCCGTGATGATTACCTCCAGCAGCTGCTCCGCCTCCGCCAGCTCCGTCGGCAAGATCTGGCTCAGCGCATCTGGCTCATGGCCCGCCAAGCCATGCGCAGCCTGTCCGTGCGAAAATATTCGGTCCTCCACGCCATTTTTTGACGGCGCTTGCGCGAATAATCCAGTGTGACCGGGGGTGAACGTCTCCTCTGGCGAACCTCGTGCGCAAGCCGGTTGCGGGCTTCCGGCTCCGACGCGAAGCGATCATTACCGATTTCATCGCCGACTTCACCTATTTGCAGGCGCGAATGGTCGCCGCGGTCGACGGCGCCATGCCGCCGCCAATGGCCCCCGCCTCCGCCTCTCCCGCGCCCTTCTCCCGAACAGAGAGGACGCGCGCGAGCCACACGTGCTATCTTGCGTCCCGGCCAAGGAGTTCACAGATGCATCTCGCAGTCGTAAAAGCCGCTCACTATGATGAGGCTGGCGTTTGGTACGTGCAGCACTCCGACGTAGAAGGTCTGCACGTCGAAGGCGATACTTTCGAAGCTTTCTGCACAAACGTCGCAGGCGCCGCATCCGACCTCATGGAAGGCGGAAGCGACGGCGACAGGGAAATCCAGATCGAAATCATCGCGCACGCCTCGGTCCGCGCGCGCGTGGCCGCGTGAAGGACTTCGGGAAAGCTGTCCGTCTCAAGTTGAGTGGATGCGCTTTTCTCGGGGCAAGGGCGATCATGACATTTGGGCAAGCCCGGAAGGGGAGCCGATTGTCGTCCCCGTCCGGATCAAATCCCGACACACCGCAAACGGCATTCTGAAAGACGCGGGCTTGCCCAAAGCGTTCTGAGCGTGCTTCTTGGCTGAGGGGCGCGCGAGGCCTTTGTTCTGTATGTGCCGTTCGAGCCACGTCGGCCGGACACGGGCCCTCCCCTTCTCCCGTTCGGGAGAAGGTGGCGCGCAGCGCGGTATGAGGGCGTGGGGCCGGGGTGATGATCCGCCGGACGGCGCCGCCTGCGGCCAACCACGTCCGGCTGCGCCCTCATCCCCGGCCCTCCTAATACAGGGGCACCTACGCAAATCGGCTGAACGTTCCTCAGCGACTGCAGTAGCACGGGTTCAGAGGCTGTATCAGCAGAACCCGCTTGAGCCTGTGGGTCTTTAAGAGTTGAAGAGAAAGTGTATCGCATGGCGCGCCATTGTCATGCCGAACAGGCGGTCGGCGCTGGCGCGGGCTACGTTGTTCGCGACGAGAGCGAAGAGGAGCTGCGTCGCACGCGCTTCCCCGCCAGCGGAGCGATTGAAGAGCCGCGTCACCGCCGCTTCGAGTTTCGTGATGCGACCGGCCGAACCTCACCCAGCGCTCAAATAATCTTCATGATATCAATGCGATGAGAACGAATCACTCGGACGAAGGCGAAATTTTTCTTTACAGAAGTGCGAAGCCGCCTCATAATGTTGACGATGTTTGACAACGGTCGATGCGAATGACAATAGGGAGCAAAATACTACTATATGTTGGCGCATAATACCGGCGAATGCCGGAAGCGACAAAGCGACAGTTTTTGGCGCCTAACGCATTGAAACGACAAGCGCGGCGCCAGACATTGCACGCAAGCCGCCAGTCCGCCGACTTCAGGCCCGAAGCTCGCGATCGGGCAAGCGTCGGCAAGTCGCCCGGAAATGGCGCCGCAAAGGACTGAAAAGATTAAATCCGCACCCGAGGTGATATGTCCCGCAGGCGTTGGACCGACAAGATATAGCGCCGAGCGACCCGCCGCCCCTACCGCGCCGGCGGCTCCGGCCAGGGCCGCGTCTCGGCCGAGCGGATGTTCTCGTAGGCGCGGGCGGCCGACAGCACGCCGACGTCGTCGAATCGCCGTCCGACGATCTGCAGCCCGATCGGCAAACCCTCGGCGTCGAAGCCGCAATTGACCGAGGCCGCCGGCTGCTCGGACATGTTGAAGGCGACGGTGAAGCCGATGTGCGGGAACGGGTTCTAGCGGGTCGCGGCTCGGCGAGGCCCATTCGGCCGGAAAGGCGGTCATCGGCGCGGTCGGCGAGAGCACGTAGTCGAACCGGTGCGTGGCCGCGATCGCGGCCTTGCGCATGGCGAAGATCTGGCTGAAGCCGCGGAGCACGTGCTGGCCGGAGAAGCCGTCGGCCGACTCGGCCCAGTCGCGGATGAAGGGCAGCACCGCCGCGCGCTTCTCGGAGCTAAGCGCCTCGAGGTCGATCAGCGCGCGGCTCCTCCAGAAATGGTCGAGGCCGTCGAGCATCTCCTGGGTCAGGAACGGCGCGAGCCGCTCGACCCGCGCCCCCGCCGCCTCAAAGTCGCTCGCGGCCTGTTCGACCGCTGCGCCGACCTGGCGCGCGGGGCGAACGCCGCAGCCGGCCTCCAGCATCAGGCCGATCCTGAGGCCCTTGAGGTCGGCGGGTCGGATTGCCCAGTCGAGCGCCTCGAACTTGAGGCTCGCATAGTCGCGGACGTCCGGCAGCGAAAGCGTCGCCATCATCAGGCCCGCGTCGGCGGCGTTCCGGGTCATCGACCCGGCGACGCGGCCGATATAGGGCGGATCGATCGGCACCCGGCCGGCGGTGGGCTTGAGCCCGACGATGCCGCACCAGCCGGCCGGCAGGCGGATCGAGCCGCCGATGTCGGTGCCGGCATGCATAGGCCCGTACAGCGCCGCCGCCGCCGCGCCCGCCCCCGCCGACGATCCGCCTGGGTTTCTGTCGAGCCTCCAGGGATTGCGGGCGAGCCGGTGAAAGCTCGAAAGTCCCGACGACAGCATGCCGTAATCGGGCATCGTCGTCTTGGTGAAAATGATCGCGCCGGCTTGCCTGAGCCGCGCGGCGGGCGGCGCGTCGGCCTCGGCCGGCGCCATGTCGCTCGCCGCGGTGCCGAGCGGCGTGGGGTCGCCGTGGGTCGCGATATTGTCCTTGACGGTCGCCGGCACGCCGTCGAGCGGGCCGATTGGCTCGTCCTTCATCCAGCGCGCTTCCGAGGCGCGCGCTTCTTTCAGCGCCCGCTCCGGCGCGTAAAGCCAGGTCGCCGCGATATGCGGCTCGAACGCCTCCACCCGTTCGATGACCGAGGCCATCGCCTCGACCGGCGACAGTTTTCGCGCGCGATAGGCCCGGAGAAGCTCGAGCGCCGTGAGGCGGAAGGGCTTCACCTTAAGCCCTCCCCTCGCCCGCCTTCATTTCCACGACATCTCCGACAGGTCGTTGACGAAGATCGGCGCGTTCTTCCACAGACCCTGCAGCTTCGCGGTCGCCACAGTCACGTTCGGCAGCTGGAACAGGAAGGCGTTGACGCAATCCTCGGCGATCTTCTTTTGCGCTTCGCCCAGCGCCGCCTTGTACGCCTCGAGATTGGGCGCGGACGTCACCTTTGCGTAGATCGCCTGGAACGCCGGGCTGTCGTACTGGAAGTAGTAGTTCGGATTGGCGTAGATGCCGATGTCGAGCGGCTCGACATGGCTGATGATGGTCAGGTCGTAGTTGTGGTCCTTGTAGACGCCGCTGACAGCCACTGCGCCCACTCGACCTCCTGGATCTTGGCGTTGATGCCGACCTCGGCGAGTTCGGCCGCGATGATCTGGCCGCCCTGGCGCGCATAGGGCGGCGGCGGCAGGATGAGGCTGAGGTCGAGCGGCGTCGTCACGCCCGCCTCTTTCAGCAGCGCCTTCGACTTGGCCGGGTCATGCGGGTACATGCCGGTCAGGTCGACATAGCCGGGATCGTTCGGCGTCAGATGGCTGCCGATCGGCGCGCCGAGTCCGTTCATCGCGCCGTCGATGATCGCCTTGCGGTCGATCGCGTAGGCGATCGCCTGCCGGACTTTCAGCTCGTCGAGCGGCTTCTTCTTGTTGTTCATCGCGAGGATCGTCTTGCCCTCGGTGCCGCCGATCAGCACCTGGAAGCGCGGGTCGGACTTGAACTGGTCGATCGACTGGACATTGGCGAAACGCGGGAAAGCGTCGACGTCGCCGGCGAGCATCGCCGCGACCGCCGCCGACGGATCGGAGATGAAGCGGAAGGTCGCGTGCGCGATCGGGATCTTCGCCGGGATCGCGATAGCCGTCCCACTTGTCGAGCGTGATCGAGGCCCCCTTCGTCCAGGAGGCGAGCTTGTATGGACCGGTGCCGACGGGATTGGTCGCCTCGTTGGCGGCGCTCTTTTCGTCGAGGATGACGGCGGTGTTCATGCCGAGATGAAACAGCGCCTCGAAGCTCGGCGCCTTGAACTTGAGCACGACCGTCATCGGATCGGGCGTGTCGATCGAGGCGATCGAGGCGAAGAAGCCCTTGTCCTTGTTGGTCGAGTCCTTAGCGGCGAAGCGCTCGAACGAGAACTTGACGTCCTTGGACGAGAAGGGCTCGCCGTCCTGAAACTTGACGTTCGGCTTGAGGGTGAAGGTCAGGGTCTTGAGATCGGGCGAGAAGTCCCATTTTTCCGCGAGCAGCGGCGTGACCGAGAAGTCCTCGTTGATCTTGGTCAGGCCCTCGAAGATGTTGTAGTGCGTCACTTCGCCGATCGCGGCGGCCGGCGCCGTCGTCGGGTCGAGGCCCGGCGGCTCGAGAACCATGCCGATCGTGACGGTGTCCTTGGCGGAGGCGAGGCCCGCGGACGCGACGAGGGCGACGCCGGCGGAAACAAGAAGACGGAATGCGCGGCGCATGGAATGCTCCGGGGCTCGAAGGAAGGCGCGGCCGAGCATACCATTGCGCAAGACGAGATCGTCAAGCATGCAAAATCCCTTCTCCCCATCGGGGAGAAGGGATTTAATGCGTCAGCTGTACCAGCGTCCGGAGCGAAGTCTGGCTCTAGCGCGCCTCGGAACCGCCGTTGGCCGGCCGGGCGCGGCGCTCGGCCATGAACCGCTCGAATTCCTCGCGGTCCTTGGCGCGGCGGATCGCGTCGACATATTCCGCGAACTCGCGCTGCGCGTCGTCGAGCTTGCGGCGCTCTTCGTCGAGGCGGGCGAGCTCGGCAGTCCGCCACTCGTCGAAAGCCGCGTTGCCGGTCGAGGGCGTATAGAAGCGGCTCGCGCTTCTCATCGCCCCGCCGCACCGCCACGAGGAACCCCAGGCCGAATTTGAAGACATCATGGTGCGCGCATCCTGCCACTTGTTGGTCGCCAGCGTCTGCAGATCGGGGCCGCCGTACCGGCTCTGCCAGAACTTGTAGCCCAGGATCGCCAGACCGATCGGCCAAAAGACGATGAAACCGAGAATCATGGCGATGATTTCGAACGCCGTCCAGCGCGAACCGCCGCGCCGCCAGCGCGCGCCCGCCCATTCGCCCGGGCTGAACTCCCGCGCGCCGTACGAGCCGCCCATCGCATTATCCGCCGTGCCCATTACGGACCTCCTTGCCGTCGAGGCCGCCGCCATCGGCTGCGGTCGCTCGAGCGCCGGATTCAGATTGGGACGCGCGAGGCGCCGCACAAGAGCGGCCCGAGCAAAAATCGCGCATGCCGGTCAGCAGCGCTGACCAATCGCCAGATCTTTAAATCGGGTCTGCGCCAGGCGCTCTTGCCTCGCCCAGCGCTGAAAAACTCGCTCTGATGACGTCCCCGGGTCGAGGCGCGAACCTCACGTCGCGCGCAAGCAAAGCGCGACTGCGATCCAGGCCCAACCAGTAGAAAATCAGACCGATTCCGATAAAGAGGCCGATCATACCAGCTCTAGCTAGTTCAGCGGAAACCAGCACGCGGCGCTCCGGGCCTGCCCTCCAAGTCATGAGCGGAGGCGCCTCCTCGAGGCAGCGCGGCCGCACGAAGGCGCAGCGCGCCGCATAGGCGCAGCCGCCCGTCTCGGCGCCGCTTCGCCTTTCGGTCGCCGGCGGGACGCGCGCGGGCCGGTCCAGCCTCGGCGTCGCGTCGACGAGTTCGCGCGTGTAGGGGTGCGCCGGCGCGGCGAACAACGCGTCGGTCGGGCCCATCTCGACGATGCGTCCGCGAAACATCACCGCCGTCGTCTCGCAAATATGCGCGACGACGCCGAGGTCGTGGCTGATCAGGAGGAAAGTCACGCCCGCGTCGCGCTGCAGATCGCTCATCGAGGTTCAGTGCCTGCGCCTGCACCGAGACGTCGAGGGCGGAGACCGGCTCGTCGGCGACGACGAGCTTCGGCCGGGTGATCAGCGCGCGGGCGATGGCGATGCGCTGGCGCTGCCCGCCGGAGAATTCGTGCGGATATTTCCTCGCGTCGGCGGCGTGCAGGCCGACCGCCTCGAGCGAGGCGGCGACCCGGGCGCCGCGTTCGCCGCGCGGCGCGCGTCCGAGCGCGGCGAGCGGCTCGGCGACGATCCTTTCGACCCGCTGCCGCGGGTCGAGCGAACCGTACGGATCCTGGAAAATCATCTGCATGTGCTCGCGAAGGGCGCGCAATTCGCGATGCGAAATATCGAACAGCGAACGCCCCTCGAGCCGCACATCGCCGGAATCGGGCTTGTCGAGCGCAAGGGCGATCCTGCCCAGGGTCGATTTGCCGGACCCCAACTCGCCGACGACGCCGAACGAGCGCCCCGCGAAGACCGAGAAAGCTGACGCCCGACAGCGCCGGACGGAGCGGATGGGGCGAGAACGGGCTCGGCCGCGGCAGCCGGTAGCTCTTGAAGAGGTCGACGACCTCGAGCAGCGGCCGCTCGCTCATGCGCTGCGCCCCAGTTCGCGCGCGCGATGGCAGCGCGAGAGGCGCTCCGAGCCGAAGGCGATCTCGGGCGGCGGCGTCGTGCGGCAGACGTCGACCGTCAGCTCGCAGCGGCCGGCGAACGGGCAGCCGGCGCCGACTTCGTGGTGGACGGGAGGCGAACCGGGAATGGCCTTCAGCCTTGCGCCGGGCCGCGCTCCGGGCTGCGGCCGGGCCTCGAGCAGCGCCCGCGTATAGGGGTTCTTCGGATCGCGCAGGATCGCGTCGACCGGGCCGCTCTCCATGATCAGACCGGCGTACATGACGATGACGCGGTCGCAATGGCCGGCGATCACCGCGAGATCGTGGCTGACGAGCAGGAGCGCCATTCCCGATTCCGCGCGCAGGCCGTCGATCAGCTCGAGGATTCGCGCCTGCACGGTGACGTCGAGCGCGGTCGTCGGCTCGTCCGCGATGACGAGGCGCGGCGAGCAGCCGATCGCCATGGCGATCATCGCCCGCTGCCGCTCGCCGCCCGACAGCGCGAACGGATAGGCGTGGGCGGCGCGCTCCGGATCGGCGAGCCGCACGTGTTCGAGCAGCTTCACCGCGCGCGCGAATGCGGCCGATCTCGTCATCCCCCGATGCAGGATCAACGGCTCGGCGACCTGCGCGCCCGACGCGGTGCAGCGGGTTGAGCGCCGTCATCGGCTCCTGGAAGATCATCGCGATCCGGTCCCCGCGCAGGACGCGCATGGCGTCCTCGTCGAGCCCGACGAGTTCGCGTCCCTCGAAGCGGATCGAGCCGGAGACGCGCGGCCGATTCCGGAGTAAGGCCCATCAGCGCCAGGGCGGTCATCGTCTTGCCGGAGCCCGATTCCCCGACGACGCCGAGGCTCTCGCCGTCGTCGAGCGAAAACGTCGCGCCGTTGACGACGCGCTCGACGCCGCGCGGCCTCGCGATGTCGATGACGAGGTTCGCGACCTCGAGCAGCATCTCAGCCTCGCGCCTTCAGTTTCGGGTCGAGGGCGTCGCGCAGTCCGTCGCCGAGAAGGTTGAGTCCGAGGACGCTGAGCGCGATCGCGACGCCGGGATAGACCGCCAGCATCGGCGCGTTGAACAGGACATTCTGAGCCTCGGAGAGCATCCGGCCCCAGGACGTCTGCGGCGGCTGCGCGCCGAGGCCGAGATAGGACAGCGCCGCCTCGGCGAGGATCGCGATGGCGAACTGGATCGTCGCCTGGACGATCAGCGCCGGCGCGATGTTCGGCAGTACGTGATCGAAGGCGATCGACAAGGGGCCGCGCCCGGCGGCGCGCGCGGCGAGCGCATATTCGCGCCCGAGCACGCCGTTGGCGGTCGCGCGGGTCAGCTTGGCGATGATCGGCACGTTGTACACGCCGATCGCGACGATCGCGTTGACGACGCCGGGCCCGTAGGTCGAGGTCAGCATGATCGCCGACAGAAGCGCGGGGAAGGCGAAGACGAAGTCGCAGGCCTTCATGATCGCGTCCTCGACGAATCCTTTCGAGAGCGCCGCCGCCAGGCCGAGCGCGACGCCGAACACGAGGCCGATGCCGACCGCGACGACGCCGACCAGGATCGAGATCCGCGAGCCGGCGAGCAACTCGCGAGGCGACGTCGCGCCCGAGGCTGTCCGTGCCGAACCAATGCGCCGGCGACGGCGGAGCGAGCTTGTGCGGGATGTCGATCGCGGCGGGCGGATAGGGCGTCCAGACGAAAGAGATCGCCGCGGCGGCGAGCAGAAGCGGCCGACGAGGACGGCGCCGAGCCAGAAGCTGACGTCGACAGCGCGAGCCAGGCCTCATGCGACGGGATTCCTGAGCCGCGGGTCAATGGCGGCGCAGGCGACGTCGACCACGAAGTTCAAGCCGATCACGATGATCGCGATGAGCATCACGCAGTCCTCGACCACGAGCGTGTCGCGATTGGAGATCGACTGCAGAATCAGACGACCGATTCCGGGAAGGACGAAGACGTTCTCCACCACGATCGCGCCCGCGATGAGATTGGCGAACTGCAGGCCCATGATGGTCAGGATCGGAACAAGCGCATTGGGCAGGGCGTGCCGCCACAGCGCCGCGCGCCGCGATACGCCCTTGGCGCGGGCGGTGCGCATGAAATCCTCGTTCAGCGCCTCGAGCAACGCCGAGCGCGTGACCCGGGTCAGGATCGCCGCCTGAACGACGCCGAGGGCGACGGCGGGAAGGATGAGCGCGCGCAAGGCCCGCATCGGCTGTTCCCAGCCCGGGAAACCGCCCGCCGGCACCACGCGAAGCGTGACCGCGAACACGATCACCAGCAGAATCGCCAGCCAGAAGTTCGGCACGGCGAGGCCGATCTGGCTCGCCGCCATCACGATCGCGTCGCCCGGCCGGCTGCGCCGGTCGGCCGCGTAGTACGCCGGCCGTAAGAGCGATGAAGGCCGCAAGCGCCATGGCCAGGATCGCGAGCGGCGCGCTGACCGACAGACTCGAGGCGATCAGCGGAGCGATCGGCGAGCCGTAGGCGTAGGAGAGGCCGAAATCGCCGTGCAGCGCCCCGCCGATCCAGTGCGCGTAGCGCAGATAGGCGGGCTGATCGAGGCCGAGCTTGTGCGCCAGGGCCGCCACCGCCTCGGGCGTCGCGGTCGGCCCCAGCATGGTCTCGGCCGCGTTGCCGGGCAGGACATTCATGACGGCGAACACGATCAAGGACGCGGCGACAAGCGTCGCCGCGAGAACCGCCAGCCGCTGCAGGAGGTAAAGGAGCATCGTGCGCCAGCTAAGGCGTCCAGCGAAGCCGAGACAAGCCCTTCAGGATGGTCTTCGCGGCGAGCGCGAGGCGAGGCGCAGCGAGATCTGCGACGAAAGCGCGCGCGCGATGCGAATCTCAGCGTCTCGCGCCGCGCGCAAATCGGCGTAGCGCTGCGTCGTGCGGTCGTAGGCCGCCGCCTCGCTCGCGGTTGCCCTTCAGGACCTCCTCGCCCCCGTCGACTTTGATCAGCGTGTAGGTGGCGTCGCCGGTCAGCGTCGCCGAGGTCGCGACGTTGGTCTCGGAATTGACGGTCGGCGTCTGCGTCCCGAGCGTGATCGTCACGACGAGACGATATTTCGGCGGCGAAGCCGTCTGGCCGGTGCCGTTGAGGTCGGTGATCAGGTCCTCCGCGAGATAGTGTCCGACGCGGTTCGGGATGGGCGCGACTTCGATCGCGCGCAGGTCCTCGACCAGGCCGGGATGCGCCGCCTCGCCGTAAAGGGGCTGGAAGCAGCCGGCGAGAGAGCCCGCGAGCGAGAGAGCGCCGCGGCGCCGCCGAGACACTCTAGACCACGACATTGACGATCCTGTTGGGAACGATGATCACCTTGCGAGCGCGGCCTATTATCCATCGCCCGGATCGACGCCGTCGAGGGCGAGCGCGGCGTCCTCGATCTGTTTCGCGTCGGCGTCCCGTTCGATCGAGAGCTCGCCGCGCTTCTTGCCGTTCACCTGCGCGACATAGGTCACGTGGGTCGAGACGATGAGGCTGCGGTCGACGGCCGGCCACGGGCTCTGGGCGACGAAGGCCTTGTGGCCCAGCACCTCCCAGCATTCCTCGGCGAGATGCGGCATCATCGGCGCGAAGCAATGGACGAGGATGTCGCCCGCCTCGGCGAACGCCGCAGCGAAGATCGTCGGCGACCGGCGTCGCTTCGATCGCGCCGATGGCGGCGCTCAAGGCGTTGGCGAATTCGTAGATCGTGGCGATGCAGACGTTGAAGCGCAGGCGCTCGATCTCGTCCTCGACCTTGGCGAGAGCGCGCGTGCGCGATCTGGCGGATCCTTTTGGCTTCGTCGCCGAAGACGGCTGGGCGCTCCGGACGCTCGGCGCCGACGACGCGCTCGATTTCGCAGATAAGCCGCCATAGGCGCTGCGTCTGCTTGTAGGCGCCCTGGACGCCGGCCTCGGTCCAGATCACGTCGCGCTCGGGAGGCGAGTCCGAGAGCATGAACCAGCGGGCGGTGTCGGCGCCGTAGGTCGCGATGATCTCGTCGGGGTCGACCGTGTTGCGCTTCGACTTCGACATCTTCTCGACCGGGCCGATCTCGACCGCTTCGCCGCTATCGATCCTGACCGCGCGCCGCCCGCCAGTGTCCGTCTCGAGACGAACCTCGGACGGCGCGACCCATTGCCCCGACGCGTCTTGATACGTCTCGTGGACAACCATGCCCTGAGTGAAGAGGCCGGCGAACGGCTCGTCGAGATCGAGATGACCGCACTTGCGCATCGCTCTGGTGAAGAAGCGCGAATAGAGCAGATGCAGGATCGCATGCTCGATGCCGCCGATGTACTGGTCGACCGCCAGCCAGTGATCGGCGACCGCCGGATCGGTCGGGGGCCGATTCGTTGGCCGGATCGGTGAAGCGGACGAAGTACCACGACGAGTCGACGAACGTGTCCATCGTGTCGGTCTCGCGCCGCGCCGGCCCGCCGCATTGCGGGCAAGCGACATGCTTCCAGGTCGGATGGCGATCGAGCGGATTGCCGGGCTGGTCGAAGGTCACGTCATCGGGCAGCTTGACCGGCAGATCCTTTTCGGGGACGGGGACGACGCCGCAATTCTCGCAATGGATCATCGGTATCGGGCAGCCCCAGTACCGCTGACGGGAAATGCCCCAGTCGCGCAGCTTGTAGTTGACCTGCCGCTTGGCCTGCGGGCGGTTGCCGATCGTCACCGCCTCCAGACGCCGCGCCACCTCCTCCTTGGCCTCGTCGATCGTCATCCCGTCGAGGAAGCGGGAATTGATCATAACGCCGTCGCCGTCATACGCGACCTTGTCGACGGTGAAGGTCGCGGGATCGACGTCGGGCGGGCAGACGACCGGCGTCGCGCCGAGTCCGTAGACATTGACGAAATCGAGGTCGCGCTGATCGTGCGCCGGGCAGCCGAATATCGCGCCCGTGCCGTATTCCATCAGGATGAAGTTCGCCACATAGACCGGCAGGCGCCAGTCCGGGTCGAACGGATGAAAGACTCTTAGGCCGGTGTCATAACCCTTCTTCTCGGCAGTCTCGATCGCGGCGACCGAGGTGCCGACCTTCCGGCTTTCCTCGATGAAGGCGGCGAGCTTCGGATCATGCCGGGCCGCCGCGGCGGCGAGCGGATGGTCGCGCGCGATCGCCATGAATTTCGCGCCGAACAGCGTGTCCGGACGCGTCGTATAGATTTCGAGCTCGCTGACCCCCGGTTCGCCGGCGAGCGCCCCCACCGTCGCAGGGTCGACGACGAAGCGGATCATCAAGCCTTCCGAGCGCCCGATCCAGTTGCGCTGCATCAGGCGCACTTTTTCGGGCCAACGGTCGAGACGGTCGAGGCTCGCGAGCAGATCGTCGGAATAGTCCGTGATCTTGAGGAACCATTGGGTGAGCTCGCGCTGCTCGACGACTGCGCCCGAGCGCCAGCCGCGGCCGTCGATCACCTGCTCGTTGGCGAGCACGGTCTGGTCGACCGGGTCCCAGTTGACCTTCGACTTCCGGCGCGCCACGAGGCCGGCCGCGAAAAAATCGAGAAACAGCTTCTGCTGGTGCTTGTAGTAGCTCGGGTCGCACGTCGCGATCTCGCGCGACCAGTCGAGTGACAGTCCCATCGATTGCAGTTGCGTCCGCATCGTCTCGATATTGGAACGAGTCCAGAACGCGGGGTGGTGCCCAGTCTGCATCGCGGCGTTCTCCGCCGGCATGCCGAACGCGTCCCATCCCATCGGATGCAGGACGTTGTAGCCGCGCGCGCGCCTGTACCGGGCGACCACGTCGCCCATCGCATAGTTGCGCACGTGGCCCATATGAATGCGCCCCGACGGATAGGGGAACATCTCGAGCACGTAATATTTCGGCCGCGGATCGTCGTTGCGCGTCTTGAAGACTTCTGCGTCCTCCCAGGCCTTGCGCCACTTGGGCTCGGATTCACGCGCGTTGTAGCGTTCGGGACGCATGGCCGGATAGTCTCTTTTCGGGCTTTGGTGTGCGGCGCGACAAACCACGATTTGCGCGGAGGGTCAAATATCGAACGGGGTCGAGGGCGTGGGGTATTCACAGAGATTCGATGCAGGTTGGTGACTTCGAATCCCGCCCATCACTCAAGTGTGTGATAATGTCCTTTATCATACATAGCTCGGAGTATTGCCCATGATCGAATTGCCCAAGGAGATACCCGACGCGAATGCCCTGCTCGCCCTAGAGCCCGAGGAGCTCGGAGCGAAACTTCTATTTCTCGTCAGAAGGCGCACGGCCGGTGGCAGCGAGGAACGTGCGATGTTCCATCCAGGCAATCTTTTGGACGAACTCTTCAACGAGCGAATCAAGGATCATCCACAATATCCAAGCCAGTTTCGGTTCGAGGTTCGTCTCGCCGTACGCGAGGCGTGGTCTTGGCTCAAAGCCCAGGGCCTGGTCATTCCAGACCCTAACAGCGGCCAAGGTGGATTTCGACAGCTGAGCCGCCGCGCGCGGAGATTCGAGAGTGAATCTGAGTTCCGCAGTTTTGCGACGGCTCACCTGCTTCCGAAAAAGATGCTTCACCCAAAAATATCAAACATCGTCCGGCAGGAATTTATTCGAGGTCAGTAAGACATCGCGGTCATGCAGGCGATGAAAGCTGTTGACGTCGCCGTGAACGCGGCCGTCGCACCTACGACCCTGTTAGGCGTCGATCTCATGCATGATGCCTTCCGTCCCGCACCCAAACCCGACGCTAAGCCCGCCGGAAAGCTAGCCAAAGATATTTGAAATTTCAGGACGGTGGCGCGAGCAGGTGGGTGGGGTATCCGAGGATGGTCGAGACGCGCCGGGTCTGGCGATCGGAATAGATGAAGGCGGGTCCCTCGATGCGATCGTTGCCCTTCCAATCGATGACGAAGGAGGTATCGTCTTCTTCGAGGTGGACGGGTTCGGGGTCGCGGTCGCGGGCCAGCCTTGCGGCGCGTTGATCGGACGGGTCGCGCAGCCAGGCGTCGCCGGTTTCGGTAGAGAACAGGACAAGCTGACCAACCGTGACGACGCGCCCATGGCGGTCGGCAGCCCGGCGCTGGATGTAGCGGGCCTCGTCGGCGAGGCGAAAGCTCTTCCCCTCCACCATCTGTTTGCCCGGTCGACGCCGGATCGCCTTTCGATCCCTGCCGGGCATCGAGGGGGCTGCCATGGATTTGTTCACCAAGCTGTTCGGCGACTTCTTGGTCTTCGTCTATCACTGCTTCGACCGGATTGTCATTCACGGCTATCTGACGGCGCTGTCGCGGCCCGAGCTGGTCGTCCACTTCTTCCGTGAGATCGTCGGGGTGGCGGAGGTCAGCAAGGAGGCGCTGAGCCAGCGGACGGCCGATTACCAGAATTGGGTGGAAGCCTACGCGCGCAATCACGCGATCCCGATCGAATGGGCAGAGAAGGGGGTACGCAAGGAGGACCACGTGCGGCCGTGGCTGCGCCGCATGGAGAAGCGCAATGCCTACGGCGCCTACTTCATCTTCAAGAGCATGGAGCAAGGGCCGACCTTCCGCATCAGCCTGCCGAAGCACCCGGCCAAGGACCCGCACTACCGCATCGTCGCGCACCAGCGCAGCCGCTTCACGCATGACTACTTCTATGTCCGCGACGAGGCGCTCGGACCGATGGTTGTGCGGGTGGCTTCCTTCTTCCCCCTCCAGACCACCTACTATCTCAACGGCCACTGCTTCATCGAGCAGGAGCTGAAGCGGGCGGGGATCGGCTTCCGCAAGGATGACAACGCTTTCCTCGCCGTCGACGACGTAGCGGCGCTGCAGGCGTCGGCCGACCGGCTGAGCCCAGAGATCATCCGCCGGCGCCTCAATGACAATGTTCAACTCGTTTTGTCTATCATCTTTCAGGTAAGAATTAACCGACACCGCGGCCGACCGAGGCGAACAGGTCGCGCCGATGGAGCTATTCGCCGGGCCGCTCGGCTCATACGAGAACCCTCATTCGCATCGCGACGTAAATCTTGACGATCCGGCTGAGGCGATCGAGACGATCTTGTTGGCAAATCACCTGTTGCGAATTGTCGATGCAAGGTCCGCCGCGAGGCAGACATGAACCGGATGCCGTTCTTTCTCGCTTCGAAGTCTCGACGCTCGTCTTGAGGGCCGACGACCGCGCGCAAACCCGTTTTTGGGAATTCTTCGCCGCGAATATCCGCAACAAGCGCACGCGCCGCGCCTACGCGCAGGCGGTGTGGGAGTTTCTGGCGTGGTGCGAGAGCGCCGGCGTCGCGTCGATCGTCGAGGTGCAGCCCTTGCATGTCGCAGCGTACATCGAGCAACTCGGTAGGGAGCGATCCGCGCCGGCCGTCAAGCAGCGCCTCGCAGCGATCCGGCATCTGTTCGATTGGCTTGTCACGGGCCAGGTCATGCCGGTAAATCCGGCGGCATCCGTGCGCAGGCCGTCGCACAGCATGAAGCGCGGCAAGACGCCTGTGCTCGCGCCCGAGGAAGCGTGGCAGTTGCTCGACGCCATCGACGTGACGACGCCTGTTGGCCTTCGCGACCGCGCCCTCATCGGGCTCATGGTCTACTCGTTCGCGCGCATCGGCGCGGCGCTCGCGATGAAGGTCGAAGACGTTTACGTGCAGAACCGACGCCTATGGGTGCGGTTGCAAGAGGAAG